>NZ_JADIJQ010000009.1 GCF_017355265.1 Tessaracoccus sp. SD287 | reverse complement strand
CCGAGACCACGTCCTTGCCGACTCCTGACCGGGGGGCCAGCCCGGCCCCCACTCCCGAACAGCCAGCACCCACCAACAGAAGGAGTACTTCCATGGCTGATGTACAGATGATCGCTCTCGGAATGGTCGAGACCAAGGGCCTGATCGGCGCCATCGAGGCCGCCGACGCAATGGTGAAGGCGGCCAACGTCAAGCTGATCGGCAAGGAACAGATCGGCGCTGGCCTGGTGACCGTCATGGTGCGCGGAGACGTCGGCGCCGTGAAGGCCGCGACCGACGCCGGCGCCGCTGCCGCCAGCCGCGTCGGTGAACTGGTCAGCGTCCACGTCATCCCGCGTCCCCATGGGGACGTGGAAGTGATCCTGCCGGGTAACAGCCAGGCAGTGTGACCGTCGCTGAGCACCACGGACAGGAGGCAGTGTGAAGCGCGTTGTCGTTTCGGCTCGGGATGTCGAGGACGCCGTCGGCGGTGAGCTGGCCGTGCCCGCGGGCGCGATCATCACGCCGTTGGCGCGCGACTTCGCGCGAGAACGAGGCGTCACGCTCGTCCCTGCCCCCAGCGCGGCGTCGGGGGAACCCGCCCCGGAGCTGCTGTCCGCGGCGCTCGCCGTGCTGGCTGGGGGTGGGGGCGCCGTCGGCATCCCCACTCCCGACGGGCACGGCGCTGAGCCACCACCGCCGGTCAAGCACGTCCGCTCCGGCGACGAGCGGGGCCAACCGCTCGCCCGCCCCGGCGCGTCGGCCGACCCCGACGTGCGCACCGCCGACGTGGTGACCTCCGCCGACGGTTCACCCATGACCGCCGGCTACATGACGCTGACCTGCGGCACGTTCCCCTGGAGCCTGGACTACGACGAGGTCCAGATCGTGCTCGAGGGCGAACTGCACATCGGCACCCTCGACGGGGTCAAGGTGGGACGACCCGGGGACATCCTGTATGTCCCCAAGGGATCCCACATCACCTTTGGAACACCTTCGTGGACCCGTTTCGCCTACGTCACTTTCCCGGCAGACTGGCAGGGGTGAGCACCATCGACGCAGCACGCACCATGCAACTGGCCCGCCAGGCCATGGAGTCCTCGGCCACGATCCCCGACGACGTCGCCATCAAGGTCGGCGTCGACCTGGGCACTGCGTTCTCGGTGATCATGATCACCGATGCCGAGGACCGTCCGCTGGCCGGTGCCACCGAGTTCGCCGACGTGGTCCGCGACGGCATCGTCTGGGACTTCAGCGGCGCCCAGGCGGTCATTGCCCGCCTGCGTGACGAACTCCACCAGCGCACCGGACGACTGGTCAGCAGCGGCACTGTCACGGTGCCGCCGGCGGTCAACAACTCCGACCACCGGGCGCACCGCTTCGTCCTCGAGGGCGCCGGCATCACCTGCACCGACGTCGTGGACGAACCCACCGCCGCCAACGCCGTGCTCGGGGTCCGCCACGGCGCCGTCGTCGACGTGGGCGGCGGCACCACCGGGGTGGCCATCATCACCGACGGCGAGGTGGTGGCCAGCTACGACGAACCCACCGGCGGCACCCACCTGTCACTGGTGGTCGCCGGGGCCCTCGGCATCCCCCTCGAAGAGGCGGAACTGATGAAGCGCGACCCGGCCAACCATGAGCGGCTCTTCGGTCTGGTGCTGCCGGTGATGCAGAAGATGTCGACCATCGTGGCCCGCATGGTCGAACCCCACCACGTCGAGCAGATCCATCTGGTCGGCGGGACGAGCGCCTTCCGTGGGTTCGGCGAGGTCATGAACGAGGTCACCGGCCTGCCCTGCGCCCTGGCGCCCGAACCCATGCTCGTCACCCCACTCGGGGTCGCCCACTGGGCGCACCCGCACACCCAACTGAGGAAGATCTCATGAGCACCGACGATTTCCAGCTGCGCGCCTTCTGCCACATCGACCGGATGCAACCGCAGTTCGCGGCCTTCATCGGCACCATCACCCAGGGTGACCCGCCCGTCGAGGGGATGGCCAGCCTGGCCGTCGAGATGGCACCCGGCAACTGGGTCTTCAAGATGGTCGACCGGGTCGTGAAGAGCACCGACGTGCGCCCCGGCACCCAGATCGTCGAGCGTCAGTTCGGCATGTTCGAGGTGCACTCGGCGTCGCAGGCCGACGTCCAGCGCGCCGGCGAGATCGTCCTGTCCGAACTCGGCGTCACCGTCGACGACAGGATGCGACCGAAGGTGGCCTCCGAACAGGTGATCACCAACGTTGATCCCTACCAGGCCCAGCTGCTGAACCGGCTCAACCGGGGGACCATGCTGGTGGCGGGCGAGACGCTGCTGGTGCTCGAGGTCGAACCAGCCGCCTACATCACCCTGGCGGCCAACGAGGCCGAGAAGGCCGCACCGGTCAGCCTGAACCACTTCTCGTCGGTGGGCGTCTTCGGGCGCCTGTGGATGTCGGGCTCGGAGTCCTCGGTGCGGGCGGCCCGGGACGCGGCCATCGCGGCCATCGAGTCGGTCAGCGGACGATAGGGGCCCGGTCATGGCGCGACAGATCATCACCGGCGACACCATCCACCAGACGCTCGCCGAGAACCAGACCGAGCTGCGGGTCGACCCCGACGCCATCATTACCGACGCCGCCCGCGAACTGGCCGAGAGCAGGGGAGTCCGGCTGGTCCGCGGCGACGTCGGTTCCCCGAGCCCGGCGCCGAGCGCACCGGTCGAGTCGGTGGTGCGCGCCGCGGTGGTGAAGGCACTGGGTGGTAGCGCACCACCCGACCTGGACGCGGTGATCGCCAGGGTCATGCGCGGTTGACCACGGGCAGGCAGCCCACCGGTGAGGCCGCCCCGGACCATTAGGCTGGAGCCGTGACCCACCCCCCGACTGTTCCGTCCCTGCGCGTCCTCGTCATCGGCTCCGGCGGGCGCGAACACGCCCTGGCCCGGGCCATTGCCGCCGACCCTGCCGTGACCGAGGTGCACGTCGCACCCGGCAACCCGGGCACCGCCACCGTCGCCACCAACCACCCGGTCGCGGCCAACGACCCCGCCGCCGTCGCCGCCCTGGCAGAAGAACTCGACGTGAACCTGGTCGTCGTCGGCCCCGAGGCCCCACTGGTCGCCGGGGTCGCCGACGCCGTCCGGGCCGCCGGCATCGCCTGCTTCGGCCCGAGCAAGGACGCCGCCCAACTCGAGGGGTCCAAGGCCTTCGCCAAGCAGGTCATGGCCGCGGCAGGGGTTCCGACCGCCGCCAGCCGTTACTGCACCACTGCCGACCAGGCCGCCGCGGCACTGGAGGAGTTCGGTGCCCCGTACGTGGTCAAGGACGACGGACTGGCCGCCGGCAAGGGGGTCATCGTCACCGACGACCTCGATCTGGCCCAGGCTCACGCCGAAGCCTGCGAGGCCGTGGTCATCGAGGAATTCCTGGACGGCCCCGAGGTCAGCCTGTTCGTCATCACCGACGGCACCACGGCGCTGGCCATGCAACCCGCCCAGGACTTCAAACGGGTCGGCGACGACGACACCGGGCCCAACACCGGCGGCATGGGCTCCTACTCACCGCTGCCATGGGCCCCGGCAGACCTGCAGCAGCAGGTGCTCGACCAGGTCGCGCTGCCCACGATCGCCGAGATGGCGCGCCGCGGCACCCCGTTCCAGGGGCTGCTCTACTGCGGACTGGCGCTGACCTCGAAGGGACTGCGGGTGGTCGAGTTCAACACCCGCTTCGGCGACCCCGAGACCCAGGCGCTGATGGGTCTCGTCGATTCCCCGATGGGCCAGGTGCTGTACGCGGCAGCCACCGGCACGCTGGCCGAGGTCGGCGGGCTGACGTGGCGCGACGACTTCGCCGTCACCGTGGTGATGGCGGCCGACGGTTACCCCGACGAGCCCGAGACCGGGGGATCCATCACCCTGCCCCCCGACACCGAGAACGCCTGGACGATCCAGGCCGGCACCGCGACCCGGGGCGAGGCATTGGTCGCCGCCGGCGGGCGCGTGCTCGCCGTGGTCGGACGCGGACCCGACCTGCGCTCGGCCCGCGGCGCGGTCTACGAACACCTGGTCAGCATCGACTTCCCCACCGGCTTCCACCGCTACGACATTGCCGAGGCCGCCGCCATCCAACAGATCGAGGAGGGTTCGCGATGAGCGTCCCCAATGTCCTGGCCAACCGCTACGCCTCGGTGGGCATGCGCGGCATCTGGAGCCCCGAGAACAAGATCGTCGCCGAACGCCACCTGTGGCTGGCCGTCGTCGAGGCCCAGCGTGACCTCGGCGTGGACTTCGGCGGCGACGACCCCGACCAGGTGCTGGCCGACTACCGAGCCGTCATCGACCAGGTCGACCTGGACTCCATCAATGCCCGCGAGCGGGTCACCCGGCACGACGTGAAGGCACGCATCGAGGAGTTCAATGCGCTGGCCGGCCACGAGCACGTCCACAAGGGCATGACCAGCCGTGACCTGACCGAGAACGTCGAGCAGTTGCAGGTGCTGAGCTCGCTGCGACTGGTGCGCGACCGGATTGTCGCGGCGCTGGTGATGCTGTCGGAGATCGCCGTGCGGTACAGCGACCAGCCGATCGCCGGCCGCTCGCACAACGTGGCGGCCCAGATCACCACCCTTGGCAAGCGTTTCGCCACCGCCGCCGACGAACTGCTGGTCGCCCACCAGCGGATCGACGAACTGATCAACCGCTACCCGGCCCGCGGCATCAAGGGTCCGGTGGGCACCAGCCAGGACATGCTCGACCTGCTCGGCGGTGACGAGGACCGCCTGACCGACCTCGAGGACCGGATCGCCGCCCATCTGGGGTTCGCCCAGGTCCTCACCTCGACCGGGCAGGTCTACCCGCGCTCCCTCGACTACGACGTGGTCAGCGCATTGGCCCAGGTCGCGGCAGCGCCGTCCAATGTGGCCACCTCGATTCGGCTCATGGCCGGCCACGAACTGGTCACCGAGGGCTTCAAGCCGGGTCAGGTCGGCTCGTCGGCAATGCCGCACAAGATGAACACCCGATCCTGCGAGCGGGTCAACGGGCTGGCGGTGATCGTGCGCGGCTACGTGTCGATGGTCGGTGAACTCGCCGGCGACCAGTGGAACGAGGGCGACGTCTCGTGCTCAGTGGTGCGTCGGGTGGCGCTGCCCGACGCCTTCTTCGCCATTGACGGGTTGTTCGAGACGTTCCTGACGGTGCTCGGCGACTTCGGGGCCTTCCCGGCCGTGATCGAGGCCGAACTGGCCCGCTACCTGCCGTTCCTGACCACCACCAAGGTGCTGATGGCCGCGGTGCGCAAGGGCGTCGGACGAGAGGTCGCCCACGAGGCCATCAAGGAGCACGCCGTGGCGGTGGCGCTGGCCATGCGCGAGTCGGGCGCCGCGAACGACCTGGTCGAGCGCCTGGCCGGTGACCCACGCCTCGGCCTGTCCCGCGACGAGTTGGACGCCCTGGTGAGTGAGCCGCTGGAGTTGTCCGGATCGGCCCGCAGCCAGGTGGCGCGCCTGGCCGCCAGGGTGGGGGAGTTGGCGGCCGCCCAGCCCGAGGCGGCGGCATATCGTCCGGGCGCGGTGCTCTGAGCCGCCGCCACTTGCTACTTCCTGGCACTGACGCAGCTGCCTGTGATGGTCACGCCTGCCTGTCACCGACGCCATACCCAAGTTGGCGCCACTTGCCCCCAATAGCCGCACTTGCCCCTGCTTCGAAGCAGGGGCAAGGGCATGCGTTGGGTGCAGGTGCAAGAGGAACCGCAGGTGCAGGTACACCTCTGCGGCCAGACGCCGGTGCCAATGGTCATCGCCGCGTAGGTTGGTGACCACCGGAGGGAGCCACCATGACCACTCGACGCACCGTCCTGCTCGGCGGACTGTCCCTGGCGGGACTGGCCGCCTGCACCAGTCAGGGGTCGAGCGAGACCGCCTCCGCCCCGACCTCCCAGACACCCGGCGGCAGCCCCGCCACCTCGGCGCCGGCCAGCACCACGCCGTCCACCACCATCGCGTCCAGTCCGGGCCCGACCGCCCTCTCCATCGGGACGCCCACCGACCTCGTCACCGGGCTCACCACCCCCTGGGGCCTGCGGGCCATCGACGAGGACACCCTGCTGGTGAGTGAGCGTGACACCGGGGCCATCAAGGTGGTCCGCGACGGCTTGGCCACCCAGATCGGCGAAGTCCAAGGCGTCCGGGCCAGCGGCGAGGCCGGTCTGCTCGGCATCGAACTGAGCACCGACAAGAGGGCGCTGTTCGTCTACCTGTCCACCTCGCAGGACAACCGGGTGCTGCGCTACGACTTCACCGGCTCGTCCTTCAGCGACCCCAGGGTGCTGCTCAAGGGCATTCCCGCCGCCGGTTTCCACAACGGCGGCCAGCTGGTGATGGGGCCGGACGGGCACCTCTACATCTCCACCGGCGACGCCTCCAGGCGCCAGTCGGCCCAGGACCGCAACTCCCTGGCCGGGAAGGTGCTGCGGATCGCCGTCGACGGGTCGGTGCCCAGCGACAATCCGTTCGGCAACCCGGTCTGGAGCCTGGGCCACCGCAACGTCCAGGGGCTGACCTTCGCCCCCGACGGCGCCCTGTGGTCGGCCGAGTTCGGCGACAAGTCGGCCGACGAGCTCAACCTGATCACCAAGGGCGGCAACTACGGCTGGCCCGAGGTCGAGGGCAACCAGGGCCAGCGGGCCCCGTTCCTCGCGCCCAAGGCCACCTGGGAACCGACCGCCAGCAGTTCACCGTCCAGCCTGGCCTTCGCCCAGGGCAATGTCTGGGTGGCCTCCCTGATCGGTTCGACCCTGTTCCAGGTGCCGATCAACGGCACCGAGGCAGGCACCCCGGTGGCCCACTTCGCCGACCAGTACGGACGGCTGCGGGCGGTGGTGGCCCACCGTGACGGCATCGTCTTCGGCACCTCGAACACTGACGGACGGTCCTCGGCACGCGCCGGCGACGACCGACTGGTGTACCTGCCGTTGCGGTAAGGGGCACCGCGGTGGCCGTCTGTGATGCGGCACCGGAAGTTGCGTCACCGAGCCGTCCGGTAGGGTAAAGCAACCGCCCCACCGATACCGAGTTCTCGGACGATAGGACGACTCCTGTGCTGATTGCCCTCATCATGGCCCACTTCGCCATGGGGGCAGTTGCGCCCTTGCTCAGCCGCTGGCTGGGTCGACGCGCCTTCTACGTCGCCGCGCTGGTACCGCTGGTCTCCTTCGGCTGGCTGCTGTGGCAGACCCCGACGATCACCGCCGGCAATGTCATCCGCGAGAGCTACCGCTGGATCGGTGTGCTCGACATCGACATCACCTTCCAGATGGGGCTGGTGCAGTGGGTGCTGGGTCTGGTGGTCACCGGCATCGGTGCCCTGGTGCTGTTCTACTGCCGCTGGTACTTCGGCGCCTCCGGCACCGCCACCCGATGCCTGGGCCTGCTGACCGCCTTCGCGGGTGCCATGCTGGGCCTGGTCAGCAGCGACAACCTGATCCTGCTGTACACCTTCTGGGAAGTCACCACCATCTTCAGCTACCTGCTGATCGGCAACGACTTCACCCGCAAGGCCAATCGTGGCGCCGCCCTGACCGCCCTGATCGTCACCACCTTCGGTGGCCTGGCGATGCTGTCGGGCATCGTCGCGCTGGGCGTGACCGCCGACACCTTCAGCCTGGCCGTCATCCTCGAGCGGCAGCCGAGCGGCCCCATCGCCGTCGCCGGGGTGCTGCTGGTTCTGGTCGGCGCCCTGAGCAAGTCGGCCCTGTTCCCGTTCCATTTCTGGCTGCCGGGAGCGATGGCCGCCGCCACCCCCATCTCGGCCTATCTGCACGCCGCCGCCATGGTCAAGGCCGGCGTCTACCTGATCGCGGTCTTCGCACCCGCCTTCGCCGACATCCCCGGGTGGCGCGTCACCATCTCGATCCTCGGGGCCGTCACCATGCTTCTCGGCGGTTGGCGGGCCCTGCGCCAGGACGACATCAAGCTGCTGCTCGCCTACGGCACCGTCAGCCAGCTCGGCTTCCTGGTGCTGCTGACCGGCATGGGCACCCAGTCGATGGCCCTGGCCGGGCTGGCCATGGTCGTCACCCACGCCCTGTTCAAGGCCACCCTGTTCCTGACCGTCGGCATCGTCGACAAGTCCACCGGCACCCGTGACCTGACCATCCTGTCCGGGGTCGGACGACAACTGCCGTGGCTGGCCATCTTCGCCAGCATCGCCGCCGCCTCCATGGCGGGCCTGCCCCCGATGCTCGGATTCACCGCCAAGGAGGCCGCCCTCGAGGGCCTGGTCAACTTGACGCGCGCCGGCGACGGGACCAGCATGTCGCCGGGGCTGTCGGTCATGCTGACCGTCGCGGTGGTCGTCGGCTCCATGCTCACCCTGGCCTACTCGCTGCGCTTCATCTGGGGCGCCTTCGGCCAGAAGAAGGGCATCCCCGTCTGCGAGGTGCGCAAGCAGTCGTGGGGGATGACCATTGCCCCGGCCCTGCTGGGCCTGGCCTCGCTGGTCGGCGGCTTCTGCGGCCCACTGCTGACCCGGCTCTTCACCCCCTACGCCGAGTCGATGGCAGTCGGCCTGCACCCCCACGGACTGGCGCTGTGGCATGGTTTCACGCTGCCCCTGGGGCTGTCGGCGCTCGCCATCGCCGGCGGCGCCATCCTGTTCTGGCAGCGTGACCGGGTGGCCAGGCTTCAGGAGACCTTCCCCACCACGACCACCGCCCACGACCGCTACCTGCAGATCATGCGCCTGGTCGACCAGGCCGGCGTCGAGGTCACCTCGCGTGCCCAGCAGGGTTCACTGATCGTCTACCTCTCCAGCATCTTCGTGGTCTTCGTGCTGGGTGTCGGCACCCCGCTGTTGCTCACCTCGACCTGGCCCGACGCGATCATCCTGTTCGACAACTACGGCCAGGTGGCCGTGGGTGCGGTGATGGTGGTCGCCGCCCTGCTGGCCACCATGTCGCGTGGACGCATCCGTGCGGTGCTGCTGGTCGGGGTCACCGGCTACGGCACCTCGCTGATGTTCATGCTGCACGGGGCCCCCGACCTGGCCCTGACCCAGGTGCTGGTCGAGACGGTGACCGTGCTGGTGTTCCTGCTGCTGCTGCGACGGATGCCGCGCTACTTCACCAACCGGCCGCTGGCCGCCAGCCGCTGGTGGCGGGTGCTGCTGGCCCTGGCCGTCGGCACCGTCACCGTGATGCTGGCTCTGGCCGCCGCCGGCGTACGCACCGACGTGCCCTCCTCCGAACCGCTGCGGACCCTGGCCAAGGAGTACGGCTACGGCTCCAACATCGTCAACGTGATCCTGGTCGACACCCGGGCCTGGGACACCCTGGGCGAGGTGTCGGTGCTGGTCATTGCCGCCACCGGCGTCGCCAGCCTGATCTTCCTGCAGTCCCGCGCCCAGAGCATCCGCCGACGGGCGCGCCCCACCGGTGCCTCCCACGAGCGGTCCTGGCTGCGTGGGTCCACCAGTTTGGATCCGGCCGCCCGCAGCCTCATCTTCGAGGTGGTCACCCGGCTCGTCTTCGGCGTTGCCGTCATGGTCGGGGTGTGGGTGCTGCTGCGCGGCCACAACCAGCCCGGCGGCGGTTTCGCGGGTGGTCTGGTCGTCGGTATGGCGCTGGTGCTGCGCTACCTGGCCGGGGGGCGCGAGGAACTGGCCGAGGCGGCTCCGTTCGAGGCGGGGTACCTGCTCGGCGGTGGCCTGGCCGTCTCGACCATCTCGGCGATGGCGCCCGTCTTCTTCGGCGGCAGCGTGCTGCAGTCCTATGACATGTACCTCAACCTAGGCCCCGAGGTGCTGACCACCCCGCTGGGCACGATCCCGTTCATGGGCGAGATCCACCTGGTCTCGTCGGTCGTCTTCGACATCGGCGTGTTCCTGATCGTGGTGGGCGTCCTGCTCGACTACGCCCGCAGCCTCGGTTCCGGCATCGACGTCCAGGCCAGCGAGCATCGCGCCCCGGTCCCTCGTCCTCGTTCGACCGTCACGCTGAGGGCAGGTGAGCTGCGATGAGCCCGAACCTGGCCCTGTGCCTGGTCGCCGGCATGCTGGTGGCCTGCGGCGTCTACCTGCTCACTGAACGCTCATTGTCGCGCATCCTGATGGGTGTCATCGTGATGGGCAACGGCGTCAACATGCTCTTCCTGGTGGCCGCCGGCCCCGCCGGCAACCCGTCGTTCGTGGGCCGCGGCAACCCCGAGGACCAGATCGACCCGCTTCCCCAGGCCATGGTGTTGACCGCCATCGTCATCAACATGGCCGTCGCCGCCTTCGTCATGACGATGGCCTACCGCAGCTTCCAGCTCTTCGGCCACGACGAGGTGCAGGACGACCGAGAGGACGCACGCATTCGCGCGCTGGCCGAAAAGGACCAGGTCTCCACGACCTTCGAGGAAGCCCGCTTCCAGGACACCGGCGAAGACATGGTGAGCGAATGAACAACCTGCTGCCGCTGCCGGTGCTGCTGCCCATGTTCGGGGCCGCGCTCACCCTCATTGTTGGTCGACGTCCTCGGCTGCAGCGCCTGATCTCGATCACGGTGCTGGTGGCGGTGGTGGTGGTCGTCGCCGGACTGGCGCTGACGGCCCACCGCGAAGGTGCCCAGACGCTGTGGTTCGGCGCCTGGCAGGGGACCGTGGGGATTGCTCTGGTCGCCGATCGGCTCTCGGCGCTGATGCTGCTGGTCGCGGCCCTGGTCACCCTCGGGGTGCTGATCTTCTCCGGGGGCCAGGACGAGGAGGAGATCCGCCAGGAGACCCCGGTATCGATCTTCCACCCGACGTTCCTGCTGCTGTGCTCGGGGGTGTCCAACGCGTTCCTGGCCGGTGACCTGTTCAACCTGTTCGTCGGCTTCGAGATCCTGCTGTTCGCGTCCTACGTGCTGCTCACCATGGGTGCCACCCGACCCCGCATCCGGGCGGCGTCGATCTACGTGGTGGTCAACCTGGTCTCCTCGGCGCTGTTCCTGATCCTGCTGGCGACCGTCTACTCGGCGACCGGCACCGTGAACCTGGCCCAGCTCAGCCAGCGCATCCCGGACCTGCCGGACGACACCCAGGTGATGCTGCAGGCGTTGATGCTGACCATCTTCGGGCTCAAGGCCGCCATCTTCCCGCTGCAGGCCTGGCTGCCCGACTCCTACCCGACCGCCCCGGCCCCGGTCACGGCCGTGTTCGCGGGGCTGCTGACCAAGGTCGGCATCTACGCGATCCTGCGCACCCAGACGCTGCTGTTCCCGCACCGTCCGTTGACCGAGGTGCTGCTGGTGCTGGCGGCGCTCAGCATGCTCGTCGGCATCTTTGGTGCCATCGCCCAGTCCGAGATGAAACGTATGCTGTCGTTCACCCTGGTCAGCCATATTGGCTACATGCTGTTGGGCATCGCCCTGGGCAGCGTCGACGGACTGGCCGCCACGATCTACTACACCAGCCACCACATCACCATCCAGACCACCCTGTTCCTGGTGGTGGCGCTGGTCGGCCGGGTGGCCGGTTCGACGTCACTGGAGCGGGTCTCCGGTCTGGTGGCGGTTTCACCCCTGCTGGCGACGTTGTTCTTCATCCCCGCCATGAACCTGTCCGGCATTCCCCCGTTCAGCGGTTTCATCGGCAAGATCGGGCTGGTGCAGGCGTCCCTGGAGTACGGGGGAGTGTGGGGTTGGACGCTCGTCGCGGTGGCGATGCTGACCAGCCTGCTGACCCTGTATGCCATCGCCAAGGCCTGGAACCGTGCCTTCTGGGGTGAACCAGAGCTGGTCACCCCGGAGCAGGACGGTGACGACCTGGTGCCCGGCAGGTTGCCACCGGTCATGGTCGGAGCCGCCATCGGCATGATCGCGCTCACCGTGCTGCTGACCCTGGCCGCCGGTCCGTTGTACGACTACTGCCAACAAGCCGCCATCGCGCTCACCGACGGCGACTATGCCCGAGCTGTTCTGGAGGGCCGATGAGTCCCGAGAAGACCCCCGAGGTTCGCCGCCGGTTCCGCATCCGCGGCCAGTGGACCAGCCTGGCGCTGTTGACCCTGGTCTGGGTGATGCTCAACGGCGAGGCGTCGCTGCTGACGGTGGCCACCGGCGTGCTGATCGCGCTGCTGATCTCCATCGTCTTCCCCCTGCCCAGCATCGAGTGGGGAGGACGGATCAACCCGTTCGGATTCCTGCGACTGGTGGGCATCGTGCTGTGGGAACTGGCCAGCGCCTCGGTGAAGCTGTCGCGCTACGCCTTCAGTAGGCGGCCCACCGTGCACAGCGCCATCATTGCCGTCCGGCTCAATTCCAACAGCGACCTCTACCAGGTGGGCACCGGCAGCATCCTGTCCATCGTGCCCGGATCGGTGGTGGTCGATGCGCGCCGCAAGACCCGCACCTTGTACCTGCACCTGTTCGACACCAGCCCTGACCACATCGAGCTCGACAAGCGCCATGCGCTGCGCGAGGAGCGACTGATCCTGGGCGCCTTCGGCTCCAAAATCGAGCGCCGCGCCGCCGCCGAGAGGCGAGAGGCCGGCCCGGCCCCCGAGATGAGTGCCGAATGAACCTTGCCATTGACCTCCTGCACGGGGCGTCGGTCGTGCTGCTGCTGGCCGCCGCCGGTTTCGTGCTGTACCGGATGGCGGTGGGGCCCACCAGCCTGGACCGATCCGTCGCCTCCGACGTGATGATCGCCATCCTGATCGCCGGTACCGGTCTGTACACCGTCACGTCGGGCAACGAGATGGGCATTCCGGTGCTGCTGGTGCTGTCGATGTTGGGGTTCACCGCGGCGGTCGGCATGGCGCGATTGATCTCGAACCGGTCCGACCACGTCCGTACCCTGCGCGAGCAACGTCATCATGACGACCCCGTGCACGACGAGGCCGACGCCTGGGAAGCCGAGGACAAGAAGTGACTGACCTCATTCACCTGGCGTCGGCCTTCCTGGTGCTGTGCGGCACCTTCTTCTGCCTGTCCGCCGCGGTCGGCATCGTTCGCTTCCCCGACGTGATCACCCGACTGCATGCCGCCACCAAACCGCAGGTCTTCGGTCTGATCCTGATCCTGACCGGGGTGGCCCTGCGCATGTGGGACTGGAAGACGACCCTGCTGGCCACGCTGATCGTCGCCTTCCAGATTCTGACAGCGCCGGTGTCGGCGCACATGGTCTCGCGCACCGCCTACCGCCTGGGCCTGTGGGACGCCGACCGGGCGTTGGTCGACGAACTCGGTGACGACCTGGAAGAGGCGGGCTTCACCCATCCCCAGGACGAGGAGGAGGGCATTGGGGCCCGCCAGGCCGTTCGCTGGAAGCCAGCCCAGGGCTGGGTGCCACCGACCCGGCCACGGCCCACCGAGGCGGCGACAGAGCTTGCGGCCACGCAGGACGCGACCGAGAAGGATGCCCCGGAACCGGGGGCACCGGTCGACAGCCATCAGGACATCGGTGAGGAACTGCGCGCCGCCGCCGACCACGCCGACTCCAGCACCAGCACCACCGAGGGCCAGGGCTGGGACGACGAGGACGACGAGGACGACGAGGGCAAGAACGAGCGCTGACCCGTGAGCGGTCAGCTCACCACTTGCGCAGACTCTCGGGGCTGCGGGGCGCGGTCAGTGAGGCGTCGGTGATGATGTGATCGGCCAGCACCTCGTCGATGCGGGTCAGCAACTCGTCGGGGATCTGCACGCCCGAGGCCAACGCATTGTCGGTGATCTGCTCGGGTCGGCTGGCCCCGACCAGGGCGCTGGAGACGTTCTTGTTGTTCAGCACCCAGGCAATGGCCAGCTGCGCCATCGTCAGGCCCAGCTCCTCGGCGATCGGCTTCAGGTTCTGCACCGCCACCAGCAGCGCCTCATTCTTCAACCACGACTCGACCATCCGGTTGCCGCCCTTCTCGTCGGTCGCCCGCGAGCCCTGCGGCGCGGGCTGGCCCGGCAGGTACTTGCCGGTCAGCGTGCCCTGGGCGATGGGTGACCACACGATCTGGCCGATGCCGAGTTCCTTCGACGCCGGGACGACCTCGGTCTCGATGATGCGCTGGATCATGTTGTACTCGGGCTGGTTCGAGACGATGGCGAACCCGGCCTGCTTGGCCAGTTCCTGGCCGGCACGCAACTGCTCCGCGGTCCATTCGCTGACGCCGATGTAGATGGCCTTGCCCTGACGCACCACGTCGGCGAATGCCTGGATCGTCTCCTCCAGCGGCGTCGAGTGGTCGTAGCGATGGGCCTGGTAGAGGTCGACGTAGTCGGTCTGCAGACGGGTCAGGGAACCATTGATGGCCTCGCTGATGTGCTTGCGGCTGAGCCCCCGGTCGTTGGGTCCCTTGGGTCCGATGGCCCCGTGGACCTTGGTGAAGATCTCCAGCGACTCGCGGCGCTGGCCCTTCAGGGCCTCACCGAGCACGGTCTCGGCGACGGTGTTGGCGTAGACGTCGGCGGTGTCGAAGCTGGTGATGCCAGCGTCCAGGGCCGCGTGGACGCAGGCCGTCGCCGTGTCGTTCTCGACCTGGGAGCCGTGGGTGAGCCAGTTGCCGTAGGTGATTTCGGTGACCTGCATGCCGGATGAACCGAGAAAGCGATATTCCATGCCACCAGTCAACACCGCTGACGCGGACGGCGGGGGTGCCGCGGCCACGAACGACTAATCTTGGTCCGTGCCCCTGCTTGACCTGCCCCTGATCCATGCCGGCAAGGTGCGTGAGCTCTACGAGCTTCCCGCCGACCCTGACACCGGTGCCGAGCGCATGCTCATGGTCGCCACCGACGCCGTCTCGGCCTACGACTTCGTGCTGAGCCCCGGCATTGACGACAAGGGCGCGATCCTGACCCAGCTGTCGCAATGGTGGTTCGACCAGCTCGTCGACGTCGTGCCCCACCACGTCCTGTCCACCGAGCTGCCCGACGGCATCCCGTCCTCGCTGACAGGCCGCGCGGTCGTGGTGGAGAAGCTGGCCATGGTGCCGGTCGAGTGCGTCGCCCGCGGCTACCTGACCGGGTCGGGCTGGGCCGAATACCAGCAGACCCGTACCGTCTGCGGCATCCCGCTGCCCGACGGACTGGTCGATGGCGACCGACTGCCCGAGCCCATCTTCACCCCCGCCACCAAGGCCGCGCAGGGGGAGCACGACGAGAACATCAGCTACGAGCAGATGCTGCAGACCACCGGGGTCGAGCTCGGCGAGCAATTGCGTGACCTGACGCTGGCGATTTATCGCCGCGCCGAGCAGGTGGCCCGTGAGCGCGGCATCATCCTGGCCGACACCAAGGTCGAGTTCGGACGCCGCCCCGACGGCACCATCGTGCTGGCCGACGAGGTGCTCACCCCCGACTCGTCGCGTTTCTGGGACGCCGCGACCTGGCAACCCGGGCAGCGGCTGGACAGTTTCGACAAGCAGTTCCTGCGCGACTGGCTGGTCCGCGAATCGGGTTGGGACAAGGACTCCGACGTGCCGCCGCCGCCGCTGCCGGGCCACGTCGTGGCAGCCACCCGCGACCGCTACCTGGACGCCTACGCCCGACTGGTCGGCGAACCGTTCACCGCCACGCAGCACACCGATAGGATCACCCCCATGGCCACCCCCCAGCACCGTGTCGTCGTCGATGTCATGCCCAAGCCCGAGATCCTCGACCCCCAGGGCAAGGCCGTCACCAGCGCCCTGGCCCGGTTGGGGTTCGAGGGCCTGACCGTCCGCCAGGGCAAGCGGTTCGAGGTGCAGGTCGACGGCGAGGTCACCGAGCAGGTGCTCGCCCAGGTCGCTGAGGCGGCCGAGAAGTTGTTGGCGAACACCGTCATCGAGCAGTTCGTCGTCCGCGTCGAGGAGCAGCAGCAGTGACCCGCGTCGGTGTGGTCACCTTCCCCGGCTCGCTGGACGACCACGACGCCCTGCGCGCCGTGCAGCTGTCAGGCGCCGAGGCGGTGCCGTTGTGGCACGCCTCCGACGACCTGGGCGGGGTCGACGCCGTCATCCTGCCCGGTGGGTTCTCCTACGGCGACTACCTGCGCTGCGGAGCGATCAGCCGGTTCAGTCCCGTCATGGACTCGGTCATCGACGCCGCCCACCGCGGCATGCCGGTGCTGGGCATCTGCAACGGCTTCCAAGTGCTGTGCGAGTCGCACCTGCTGCCCGGCGCCATGATCCGCAACGCGTCCCAGCAGTTCATCTGCCGTGACCAGCGCCTGCGGGTCGAATCGATCGACACCACCTGGACATGCGACTTCGAGCAGGACCAGGAGATCACCATCGTCCTGAAGAACGGTGAGGGCAACTACGTGGCCGACCCCGAGACCCTCAAGCGTCTGGAGGACAACAACCAGGTCGTCTTCCGCTACCTCGGCAACCCCAACGGGTCGGCCAACGACATCGCCGGCATCACCAATGAGCGGGGCAATGTCGTCGGCCTGATGCCCCACCCCGAGCACAACGTCGAAGAACTGACCAGCCCCAGCGTGGACGGGCTGGCGTTCTTCAGCTCGGTGCAGCACTTCCTGGCACGGGTCTGAAAGGTCACGAATAGGTAACAGAACCCCGGTAGGGGTGGTGTGCAAACGTTTGCATGCAAGGGTCTGGCCGCATCCGGGTCAGCGTGGCCCGGGCCACGGCTGCAACGCAGCAGCACAACCCCTGGGAGGTTCGCGATGGGTGTTCTCGACTGGATCGTCATCGTCCTGTACTTCTTCGTCATGGTCGGCATCGGGTTCTATGCCAAGTCCAAGATCAAGGATGCCGCCGACTTCTTCGTGGCCGGCGGCAAGATTCCGTGGTGGCTGACCGGCATCTCGCACCACATGTCCGGGTACTCGGCCGCCGTCTTCGTCGGCTACGCCGCCCTGGCTTACACCGTCGGGTTCGCCGTCTACGTCTGGTGGGCGCTGAGCATCACCATCGCCTGCGCCATCGGCATGTTCCTGTTTGCCCCCCGCTGGCCGCGGCTGCGGCAGCGGCTGGGCATCATCTCGCCGCTGGAATACGTCGCCAAGCGCTTCAACGTCGCCACCGAACAGGTGCTGGCATGGTCCGGCGCCCTGCTGAAGGTCTTCGACGTGGCCGCCAAGTGGAGTGCCTCGGCCATCCTGCTGCAGGTCTTCGCGGGCGTCCCGATCGGGTGGGGCATCCTGCTGGTCGGTGGCGTCACCATGGTGTACTCGACCATCGGCGGGGTCTGGGCCGACGTGCTGACCGACTTCGGCCAGTTCGTCATCCAGTTGGTGGCCGCCGTGGCGCTGGCCATCGCCGTGATGGGCAGGCTCGACGGCTTCTCGACCATCTGGACGATGTGGGACAAGTTGCCCGAGGGGCATTCCGACCCGTTCGCCGGCACCCTCACCGTCCCCTTCTTCCTGGCCTACGTCATCATCGCCACCCTGTCCTACAACGGCGGCACCTGGAACCTGGCGATGCGCATGATCGCCACCCCCAACGGCAAGGAGGCGAAGCGCTCGATGCTCTTCTCCGGCGCCCTGTACCTGTTCTGGCCGCTGGTGCTGTTCTTCCCGATGTGGGCGGCCCCGCTGATCGTTCCGGACCTGGCCAACCCCAGCCAGTCCTACGCGCTGATGACCCAGAACCTGCTGCCCGCCGGTCTGATCGGCCTGGTGCTGGCCGGCATGTTCAGCCACACCATGGCGATGACCTCCTCGGACTCCAACGCCATCGCCTCGGTCGTGGTGCGCGACATCATCCCCGTGTTCCGCAAGGGTCGCGGCTTCCTGCCCGAGAAGACCGAACTGTGGATGGGTCGTTTCGTGACCTTCCTGTTCATTGCCGGGTCAATGGCCATCGCCCTGACCAGCGACTCCTTCGGCGGCGTGCTGGGCCTGCTCATCCTCTGGTTCGGGGCACTGGTCGGCCCGGTGGCCGTGCCGATGCTGCTGGGCATGCTGTCGCCGTTCCGTCGCTCCGGGCCGTCGGCTGCGCTCATCTCGACCGCCCTGGGCCTGATCATGTTCAGCCTCAACCGGTGGGTGTGGTCCGACTGGGTCAAGGGACTGGGCGACACGGCGTCGGCCTGGACCGTCGCCACCCCGGTGCTGGCCTCCCTGGTCTCGTTCATCGTGATCGGCTTCATCAAGCCCGAGAACACCCCCGAGACCGACGCCCTGGTCGACTCGTTGAACACCGACATGACCGTCGAGGAGCGCGAGGCGCATGTCGTCGCATCCTGACCCGCGACGCTGGCAGGACCACCTGGAACAGGTGGTCCTGCCCTGGTGGGAGCAGGCCGTGCGCGCCGAGGGCGGCGTCCACACCTGCTACAGCAACGACGGGCGCCGCACCAGCACCGAGCTGTACACCTGGTCGCAGGGACGCTGGGCCTGGTTGGCCGCCGAACTGGCCGACGAGGCCCGCGCCGGGCGACTCGATCTCGACCCGGACGTCTGGGACCAGCGCTCGACCAGCACCGCCGCGTTGCTGATCGAGCGGGCCGTGCTGGACGACGCCACCACCAGCTTCCGGCTCTCGGACGCCGGCGACCCGATCGCCAGCGGACCGGACGGCGAGCTGTCCACCAGCGTCTTCGCCGACCTGTTCGTCGTGCTCGGCATCGCCGGCGCGCTGCGGGTGATGGACGCTGACGACGACCGTCGTGACGCCTGGCACCGGCAGGCCGTCCGGGTGCTGCTGGCCGCTGACGGCGCCATCGCCGCCCGCACCGCCCCCAGCGAGCCCTACCCGGTCCCTGCGGGCTACGCCGACCTGGCCGGCCCGATGACCCTGGTGCACGTTGCCTCCGAACTGCTGCGTGCCCACGACAGCGCGGCCGTCCGCGGGGTCCGTGACCGGGCGCGTGAGCGACTGCTCGGCAGGGACGGATTCCTGGCGCCCGACCAGCAGACCTGGTGGGAGTTCCAGCCGCTCACCGCGGCCGCCACCGACACCATGCTGGCCAGCCACCGCACCCCCGGGCACCTGCTGGAACTGCTGTGGATGCTCGTGCACAGCGCCGACCAGCAGGCCGACCGTCTCGAGGTGGGCGGCGACCTGGACCCGGCCACCCTGACCGGTCTGGCGCTGGCGGCGTGCCAGGTCGGCTGGGACGAAACCTACGGCGGGATCCTGCGCTACGTCGAGCGCCACGGCGGCCAACCCGTGGGTCCCACCGTCGCCGAGACCGCCTCACCCTACGAGACACTGGTGGCCTCGACCTGGGACACCAAACTGTGGTGGGTGCATGCCGAGGCCATGTACGCCACCCACCTGTTGGCCCAGCGCACCGGCGACCCCCGCCTGGCCGAGTGGGCGCAGGTCATCGAGGACTACACCATGACCACCTTCCCCGACCCCGGCGGTCGGGAGTGGTTGCAGATCCGTCGCCGCGACGGGTCACCCCTGGACGAGGTGGTCGCACTGCCCGTCAAGGACCCCTTCCACATCATCCGCACACTGCTGCTGCTCAACCGACTGCACGCCACCACCGAACCGGCAAGGAGCCCCCACCCATGACGCTGTACGACTTGCACCTGCACCGCTGCGCCGACCGCGCCGACCTGGGTGATCACGCGGGTCGCCGGGCAGCCGACCTGCTGGGTGAGGCCCTGGCCGAACGCGGCAGCGCCCGCGTCATGCTGGCCGCGGCACCGTCCCAGCAGGCGACCCTGACGGTGCTGGCCGCGTCCGGACTGGACTTCAGCCGCGTCGAGTTCTTCCACATGGACGACTACCTGGGCCTGTCGCCCGACGCCCCCCAGGGCTTCGGCAACTGGCTGCAGACCCACTTCATCGACCTGCTCGACGCCCCCGGCACCTTTCACCGGATGGAGGTCCAGGGCGGTGACCACCAGGCCGCGGCCCAGCGCTACGACGACCTGATGGGCACCGAACCCTTCGACGTCACCCTGTGCGGGCTGGGCGTCAACGGCCACCTCGCCTTCAACGACCCGCCCGCCCGATTCGACGACCCCAGCGGGGCACGAGTGGTCGAACTCGACCAGGTCTCACGCCAGCAGCAGGTCGACGAGGGGCACTTCCCCGACCTCGACGCCGTCCCGAGCCACGCGGTCACCGTCACCATTCCCCGGCTGCTCAACGCCCGCCACGTCATCTGCTCGGTGCCCGGCGCCGAGAAGCGTGACGCCGTGACCCAGACCGTGGTCGGCGCCCTCGACCCGATGCACCCGGGCACGGCGCTCAAGACGCACCCCGACGTGCACCTGTTCGTCGACGCCGAGTCCGCACCGGAGACCGACGATGAGTGAGGACCCGAGCCAGGTTTCGAGCATTGGCGCCAACTACTTCGAGGCCGTCACCACCCTGATGGCCGGCATCCGCGACAGCCAGGGCCAGGCCGTGCTGGCGGCCGCCCGATTGATGGCCGAGCAGATCAGGCAGGACCGGCTGGTGCACGTCTACGGACCCGGCGGCCACTCCAACCTGGCCAGTCAGGAGATCTTCTTCCGCGCCGGTGGGCTGATGCACGTCTCGGCCATCCTGGACGAGGGCACCCTGCTGTCCGGTGGCGCGCTGCGATCGATGGCCATCGAACGCACCCCCGGCTACGGACGCATCGTCATCGACAATGCCGGGGTCGGGGCCGGCGACCTGCTGGTGCTGGTCAACGCCTACGGCATCAACGCCGCCCTGGTCGATGCCGCGCTGCGGGCCCGGGAACTTGGCGCCACCCTGGTCGGCGTCTCCTCGCGCCAGCACGCCGAGGACACCGCACCGGAGCATCCGGCGCGCCATCCCAGCAGGGCCAACCTGCACGACCTGGTCGACGTGCACATCGACACCCGGGTGCCGATCGGCGACGCCGTGGTCCAGGTGCCCGGAGCAGTGGAGAAGTCGGGGGCCACCTCGACCTTCGCCAACGCCTTCGCGCTGAACTGGCTGGTGTTGCAGACCCTGGAATTGCTCGCCGCGGACGACGTGGAGGTGCCGATGTGGCGCTCGGGCAACGCGCCCGGTGGTGACGAGGCCAATGCTCGCTTCATTGACCGCTTCCGGGGGCGGGTGAAGTGGCTGTGACCGTGGTCGAGGGGCGCGACCCCAGCACCGGGGACGTCCTGCGGGTCCACGTGGCCGGCGACCTGGTCGAACGCATCGAACGCCCCGGACGCAGCCACGCCGACCTGCCCTGGCTGGTGCCCGGACTGGTCGACCTGCAGGTCAACGGCTTCGCCGGGCTGGACGTCAACGCCGAGCAGCCCAGCGCCGACCACCTCCATCGGATCACCGCGGCCCTGCGTGAGCGGGGGGTGACCACCTGGGTGCCGACGGTCATCACCGGATCGGAGGACCAGATCACGGCCCGGCTGTCGGCGATCGCCGAGGCCCGCCGCGACCCCGACACCGCAGCCGCGATCCCGTTCGCCCACGTCGAGGGACCCTTCATCTCCGACCAGGACGGCCCGCGCGGCGTCCACGACCGCGCCCACATTCGCCCGATCGACGCCGCCGAGGTGCAGCGGTGGGCACAGCACGGCCCCGTCGGCTACCTCACCGTCTCTCCCCACACTGCCTCGGCGAGCGACCAGGTGGCGGCCATCGTCCGCGGCGGGATCGCTGTCGCACTCGGCCACACCCACGCCACCACCCAGCAACTGCAGGGCGCCGTCGACGCCGGCGCCACCCTGTCGACCCACCTGGGCAATGGCATCTTCGCCACCCTGGCCCGGCACCCCAACCCGATCTGGACCCAACTCGCCGACGACCGGCTGACCTGCGGACTGATCGGCGACGGCCACCACCTGCCCGCCGAAACCTTCACCGCCATGGTGCGGGCGCTGGGTCCGGGGCGCGCCTTCCTGGTCTCCGACGCCGTCGAACTGGCCGGCTCGGCCCCCGGCCGGTACCGGACACCGGTCGGCGGTGAGGTCGAACTGAGCCCCGACGGGCGGCTGTCCTACGTCGGCACTGACCTGCTGGCCGGTGCGGCCGTGAGCCTGGCGGACTGCGTGGTCTGGGCGCTGGCCAACACCCCGTTCTCGCTGGCCGAGGTGATCGACCTGGCCGCCACCACCCCGGGCCGGGTCGTGGCCGACCTGACTGGCGGCACCATCCGTCCGGGACGGTTGCAGCCCGGCGGACGCGCCGACCTGTGCCTGCTGGACGACCGCGGCGCCGTCGTCGACGTGGTCGCCGGCGGACGCCGCGCCCCATGACCTGGCAGCCGAGGGTCGGCGCCGCCACCGCCGAGGTGCTGGTGCCGGTGGGCACCCCCCTGGCCGGTTTCGCCGCCCGCACCACACCGGCCACCGGCACCCACGACCCTATGACGGTGCGCGCGCTGGTCGTCGACCGCACCGCCCTGGTGTCGATCGACTGCTGCGTCCTGCACGAGGACACCTGCGCCGAGATCCGGGCGCGGGCACTGGCCGCCGCACCCCTGGACGAGGTGGTGGTGGCGGCCACCCACACCCACGCCGGGCCGTGCATCGGACTGGACCGGGTGGGCGGCGACGTGCCCTCACTGCGCCGAGCCGCGATGGCGGCCGCGGTCGGGGCACTGTCCCGGGCAGCCGCGGCAGCGGTCGCCTGCACCACCGGCCACGCCGAGGTGCGCGGCCTGGGAATCGCCAGGAACCGGCGCCACCTCGAGTCGGTCATCGACCCGCCGCTGCACGTGGTCGCCTTCGACGACGCCGACGGCCATCGGGTGGCGACCATGCTCAGCTACCCGTGCCATCCGGTGGTGCTGGACGGGTCGAACACGCTGGTCAGCGCCGACTACATCGGCCCGCTGCGCGACCTGGTCGAGGCCCGCCACGGTGGCACCTGCGTGTTCCTGACCGGCGCCGCCGGCGACGTGAACACCGGACACAGCGCCGAAGCCTCCTACACCGTCGCCGGGGCCGGTCAGCGCACCTTCGCCGAGGCGGCACGGGTCGGGGGACTGCTGGCTGACGCCGCCATCGCCGCCGACCTGGCGCCGGTGACTGGCGCCGGACCGGCCAGCGTCCGCAGCGCCGGTGTGCACCTGGCCCTTGACCCCCTTGACCGTGACCTGGTCGCCCGGCAGGCCGCCGAATGGCGCCACGAAGTCGCCCACGACTCCCCGCGGGCCGCGCTGCTGCAGGCCTGGCTCGCCTGGGCCGAGAACCTTCCCGCCGACCCCGCCACCAGCTGGGCAGGGCGCACGTGCACGGTGTCCTGGGGGAGTCTGTCGCTGGTCACCCTGCCCGGTGAACCCTTCCTGGCCGCCGCCGAGACCCTGTCCGCCCGACACGACGGGCCAGTGCTGGTGCTGGGCTACTGCGACGGGGTGCCCGGCTACCTGCCGTCGGCCCACGAGTACCCCCTGGGTGGCTACGAGGTCGTCGACGCGCACCGCTACTACGGGATGCCGGCCGGGTTCAGCAGGGGTTCGCTGGAAGCTCTGGTGGACGTGGCCGCTGGCCTGCTGGACCCCTGAGCCCCCTACCGGGCTGCCACCGGGGGCGGTAGCGTGGGCGGGACACGCAAGGATGCGTGCACGACAGTGCCGCCCGTCGACGGCGCTCCTGACAACGATGAGGTAGTCATGGCTCAAGTCAAGAAAATCATGAACGCTCCCGAGGACCTGGTGGACGAAACCCTGGACGGGCTGGTGGCCATCTCGCGTGGCCTGCTGGCCCGCGACCCGGGTTCACGGGTGGTCCGCAGTACCCGGATCGAGCAGGGCAAGGTGGGCCTGGTGGTGGGCGGCGGGTCGGGCCACGAGCCCATGTACGGCGCCTTCGTCGGCCCGGGCCTGGCCAACGCCAGCGTCTCGGGCAACATCTTCGCCGCACCCGCACCCCAGCACGTCCAGGAGGCCATCGAGGCGGCCGACGCCGGTGCCGGTGTCCTGGTCGTCTACGGCAACTACGCCGGGGACATCCTGAACTTCGACCTGGGCGCCGAGGACGCCGCCGACAACGGCGTGGTCTCCAAGACCGTCCTGGTGCGTGACGACGTGGCCACCGAGGACCGTGAGGGACGCCGCGGCATCGGTGGCGCCTTCTACGTCGTCAAGGCCGCCGGCGCCGCGTGCGCCAAGGGTCTGTCGCTGGAGGAGGCCGCCGCGGTCACCGAACGCGTCGAGTTCAACACCCGCACCATTGGCATCGCGCTGCGCGCCGGTGTGCTGCCCGACACTGGCAAGCGGACCTTCGAACTGGGCGACGACGAGATCGAGATCGGCCTGGGTGTCCACGGTGAGGTCGGGGTCGAGCGCACCAAGCTGGTGCCCGCCGACGAGATCGCCGAGAAGATGCTGAACCGCATTCTGGTCGACCTGCCCTTCGAGTCCGGTGACCGGGTCGCGGTGCTGCTGAACAACCTGGGCGCCACCACCCAGATGGAACTGCTCATCGTCTACCGCAGGCTCGCCCAGCTGCTGGAGGAGAAGGGCATCACCGTCGAGCGCACCGACATCGGCGCACCCTTCACCTCCCAGGACATGGCCGGTTTCTCGCTGACCCTGCTGAAGCTGACCGACGAGATCGTCGAACTGCTCGACGCGCCGTGCGAGTCGGTCCCCTTCACCCAGGCCTGAGCCATGGCATCAACACTGGATGCAGAACAGGTCCGCACGATCCTGCTGGCGGCCTGCCAGGCCATCATCGACGCCAAGGAGGAACTGGGCGAGGCGGACCGGGCCATTGGCGACGGCGACCACGGGCAGGGCATGTCGAACGGTTTCGGGGCCGGCATGACTGCCCTCGAGACGGCCGAGTTGCCGAGCGTGGGTGCCGCCTTCAAGACCGTGGGCAGCGCGGTGCTGGCCACCAGTGGTGGTGCCTCGGGTGTCATCTTCGGCACCATGTTCCGGGCCCCGGCCAAGGTGCTGACCGGCGACGTCCTGGATGCCGAGGGCTACGCGGCCGCCCTGGCGGCCGCCGCCGAGCAGATCGGGACCCGCGGCAAGGCCAAGGTGGGTGACAAGACGATGCTGGATGCCCTGGTGCCGGCCGCCGAGGCCGCCCGGGCCGCGGCCGGCGATGGTCTGGCTGCTGCTGCCCGTGCGGCAGCAGAGGCCGCCGAGAAGGGATCGGAGTCGACGATCGACATGGTCGCCGCCTTCGGTCGGGCGAAGTCGCTGGGGGAGCGGGCCCGGGGTCACCGTGACCCCGGCTCCATGTCGGTGGTCATCCTGCTGCAGACAATCGCCGACGGCATCGAGCGGGCCTAGGCCGGCAGCGGCGTCCGGGGTGTGACCAGCACCTTCAGGTTGTCCCCGGACGTCGCGGCTGCGAAGGCCTGGTCGGCCTGCTCCAACGGGAAGCGCGCCGAGATCAGCGGCGCGAACACCTCGGGCACCTCGGTCAGCAGGTCCAGGGCCTCGCGGCAGTCGGCGTTGGTGTTCGCCGTCGAGCCGGTGAGCACCAGCTCGCCGTAATGCACCAGGTTGGCGTCCAGCCCCACCACCCCCTGGCCGGTGGGCAACCCCGCGAAGAAGTTGATCCGGCCACCCTTCGCGGCCGAACGGACCGCGTCGGCGAAGACCTGGGCCACGGGGGTGGCCACGACGATGGCGTCGGCCCCGGCGCCGTCGGTGAGGTCCCTCACCTGGTGCGCCAGGTCACCCTCGCGCGGGTCAAGGGTGGCATCGGCCCCCAGGTGTTCGGCGATGCCTCTGCGGTGCGGCGAGGTCTGGCTGACGATCACCCTGCCGACGCCGCGGTGCCGGGCGACCAGCAGCGCAATCAGCCCGATGGGGCCGGCACCGCAGACCAGCAGGGTGTCATCGCTGCCCAGGGTCAGGGGGCGCAGCCCACGCACCACCGCGGCGATCGGCTCGACCAGGGACGCCACGGCCATGTCCAGGCCGTCGGGCACGACCATGACATTGCCGGCGGCCACGCCCGCGGCCGGGATGAGTACCTGCTCGGCAAAGCCGCCGTCGAAGGTGAGCCCCACCGACTGGTAGTTCTCGCAGAGGTTGCCGAGTCCGCGACGGCACGGCCGACACCTGGTGCAGGCAATGTTGGGGGCAATGGCCACCCGGGTGCCCGGGGCGAACAGGTCCTGTCCGCTGCGGTTCTGGGTGATGACCCCGACCGCCTCGTGTCCCGGGATCCGCACCGTTCCGGCGGGGTACAGGCGGTGCTGGCCGCGGGCGATCTTCAGGTCGGTGCCGCAGATGCCCGAGGCCGCCACCTGGACCACCACCTCGCCCGCGGCCGCCACCGGGTCGGCGCGTTCGACCAGGCGCAGCACGCCGTCGCTCTGGTACTCGTAGGCCAACATCAGCGCTTCCCCGCGTCCACGTCGCTGCGGTCATCTGGGTGAGCCGGGGGGCCCTCGAGGCTCTCCCCTTCGGTGAGTCGCAGGTTCCTGCCCTGCTCGACGTCCTCCTGGAACTTCTTGGCCTTTTTGTCGCTTGCCTTGGTGTCACGGGCGGGCAGCTGCAGTTCCTGCTCGGCCTTGATCCCACCTTGCAGTTGTCGGGCGCGTTCGAGTTCGCTGTCCACCTCGGCGCCGAAGAGCAGGATGGCGTTGATGATGTACATCCACAGCAGCAGGACGATGACGCCGGCCAGCGCCCCGTAGGTGGCGTCGTAGTTGCCGAAGTTCGACACGTAGAAGAAGAAGCCCAGGGAGGCCAGCACCGAGACCACGATGGCGATGAACGCGCCCAGGCTGACCCAGCGGAACGTGGGCTGCTTCACATTGGGGGTCGCGTAGTAGAGGAGTGCCACGACCACCACCACGATCAGGCCCAGCAGGAACCACTTCGCGATGCCCCAGACGGCGATGGCGACCGACCCCAGCCCGATCGCCCGGCCCACCGCTTCGGCGACGGGGCCCGACAGGACGACGATCATGATGGCTGCGGCACCGAACACCAGGATGAGCGCGGTCAGCCCCACCATCTGGGCGGTCAGCTTGACCAGGCCGCGACCCTCGGGGACGTCATAGATCGTGTTCATGGCCCGTCCGAAGGCCTTGACGTAGCCCGACGCCGCCCACATGGCCGCCGCGAGTCCCACGACGAGCCCAATCCCGGGAGCGGGCGTGGTCAACAGGGATTCCAGGACCGGGCTGATGGTGTCCCAGGTGGTGGCCGGGACGATGCCGCGGACCTGGTCCAGGACGGTCTGCAGGGTCTGGCCGCTCTGGCCGAAGATGCTGAGGATGGACACCAGGGCAATGAGGGTGGGGAACAGGGACAGCACGCTGCGGTAGGTCAGCCCCGCCGCCAGGTCCGTGCAGCCGTCCGCCGAGAACTGCCGCAGCGTCGTCCGCAGCGCGTAGCGCCACGACGGGCCCGTGATGTCGCTGGGGGAATCCGGCTTGCGCTCGTCCTCGGGGTCGGGGGCAGCCGAGGGGTCTTCCTTGTGGTGGCGTGGATCGGTGGACACGAGGGCACCTCCGGTGTGGATGGGCACGGGCGGCCGACTCTACGCCGCGTCCAAGGGTGCCGGATGGACTTGTGGCGGGGCACAGCCGACGACCCGCCCTTTTGCGCCGCCAGACCCCGGCGGCGCGGTACAGTCCGGGCATGCCCACTCCGCCCTGCCCGACGGGCAGTTGAGACATGGCAGGACGAGCCTCGCTGGTCGACGTCGCCCGCTACCTCGGCGTGGCCCCGTCCACCGTCTCGCGGGCCTTCAACCATCCCCAGCGGCTGCTGCCCGACACCGTCCAGCGCGTCAAGGACGCTGCCGAGGAACTCGGCTACATCCCCAACCGACACGCCCAGGCCCTGACCACCGGACGCACCGGGGCCATCGGACTGGTGCTGCCCGACATCATCAACCCGTTCTTCCCGAAACTGGTGCGCGCCGCCCAGCGCGCGGCCCAGGACCACGACCTGAGCATGTTCGTCGCCGAGACCCACTCCGACCCTGCCCAGGAGCGCCGCCAGATCGCCACCATGACCCCGCAGACCGAGGGCCTGGTGATTGCCTCCAGCCGGTTGACCGCCGACGAGATCCGCCACGTCGCCCATAACGGACGGGTGGTGCTGGTCAACACCGACACCGACGGGGTCGACCGGGTGCTGACCAGTTCGGCCCGGGCGCTGCGCCAGGGACTGGAGCACCTGGCCGCGTGCGGCACCCAACGGGTCTGCTACGTGGGCGGTCCGCGCCGGTCCTGGGCCCAGTCCGAACGCCGGGGCACCGTCGAACGGGTCTGCGCAGAACTGGGCATGCAGGCCAGCTTCCTGCACGGTGATTCCGGCACCTATGCGGAGGCACGCGAACTGGCCGCCGGTGTGGCCGCCACCGGCGCCGACGCCGTGGTGGCCTTCGACGACATCATCGCCCACGGGGTGCTCGACGGACTGCTGCTGCTCGGCATCCGGGTGCCGAGTGACGTCAGCCTGCTCGGCTGCGACGACGCGCTGCCGATCCAGACCCATCCTCGGTTGTCCACCATCTCGTTGCGGATCAGTGAGGCGATCTCGCGGGCAGTGCAGGTGCTGCTCGACCGGGACGACCGCCCCGCGCCGCAGCGCATCGTGGTCGAGGGCGATCTGGTGCTGCGGCAGACCACCCCACCGCTGCCCGGGTGAGCCCGTCGGTCATAGGGTGGCACCCATGACGGCCAACCTGACCCGCGAGACGGCGCGCCACCGCAGCCAGACGATCGGCCTGGAGACCATCGAGGTATGGCTCGACATCACCGACGCCGTCGACCCCGACCAGCAGCTGTTCGGCAGCCGCTCGACGCTGCGCTTCACCTCGAGTGTCGAGACGATCGGCATTGACTTCCTCGACGGGGACGTCGACCGGGTCACCGTCAACGGCCAGACCCAGGCCGTGGGCTACGACGGCGCCACCGTCACCGTCAGCGGGCTGCGTACCGACGGCCAGCCCAACGAGGTCACCGTCGAGGGACGCGCCCGCTACTCCCGCTCGGGCCAGGGCCTGCACCGGTTCACCGACCCGGCTGACGGGCAGACGTTCTGCTACACCCAGTACGAGCCCACCGACTCCCGTCGGGTCTACGCCCAGTTCGACCAGCCCGACCTGAAGGCCCGGCACACCTTCCACGTCGCCGCCCCCGAGGGCTGGACGGTGCTGTCCAACCAGCCGGCGACCGTCACCGGCACCCACCATGACTTCGCCGAGACGCCGCCGCTGTCGACCTACATCACCGTCATTGTCGCCGGCCCCTACCACGGGGTCACCGACACCTGGACCAGCGCCGACGGGTCGCGGAGCATCCCGCTCGGCGTGTGGTGCCGCGCCTCGCGGGCCGAGACCCTCGACGCCGACGAACTGTTCCGGGTCACCAAGGCAGGCCTGGACTTCTTCGACGAGAACTTCGCCTACCCCTACCCGTGGGGGAAGTACGACCAGGTCTTCGTCCCCGAGTACAACCTCGGCGCCATGGAGAACCCGGGCTGCGTGACCTTCACAGAGCAGTACCTGTTCCGGTCGGCGGCGACCCGCGCCCAGTACGCCGGTCGCTCCAACACCATCCAGCACGAGATGTCGCACATGTGGTTCGGCGGCCTGGTCACCCCGCGCTGGTGGGACGAGTTGTGGTTGAAGGAGTCCTTCGCCGAGTTCATGGGCAGCCACGCCAATGTCGAGGCGGCCGGCTTCCCCGAGGCCTGGGTCGGGTTCGCGGGGCGACGCAAGGCGTGGGCCTACGCCCAGGACGAACTGCCCACCACCCATCCGATTGCCGCCGACATCCCCGACATCGAGGCCGCCAAGCAGAACTTCGACGGGATCACCTACGCCAAGGGCGCCTCGGTGCTCAAGCAATTGGTGCACCACGTCGGCGTCGAGGCCTTCTTCGAGGGCTCCCGACAGTACTTCCGCACCCACGCCTTCGGGTCGACCCAGTTCGCCGACCTGCTCGGCGCACTGGAGGCGGCCTCGGGACGCGACCTGTCCGCCTGGACCCACGCCTGGTTGGAGACCTCGGGACCCGACACCCTGACCGGTGTGCTGGAGGTCGACGAGAAGGGCACCATCACCCGGGCCGCGGTCGAGCAGCATTCGGTCGACGCCCTCACCGGCGAGCCCGTCGGGCGCCCGCACACCCTGGCGGTGGGCCTCTACGACCTCACTGGTGACCTGCTGACGCTGCGTCAGCAGATCACCAGCGACCTGACCGGCGCCGGCGCCGACCTCGACCTGGCCGGGCAGCTCGCACCCGACCTGCTGCTGGTCAACGACGCCGACTGGACCTACGCCAAGGTCGTCCTGGACCCCCGCTCGCTGGCCACCACCCTGGCGCACCTGTCCGGGCTGGCCGACCCGCTGGCCCGGGCGCTGCTGTGGAGCCAGCTGTGGATGATGGTCCGCGACGCCCGGCTGCGGGTCGAGGACTACGTCGCAGCCGTCCAACGCCACGCCCCCGCCGAGACCGACGCCGCCACCCTGACCACCCTGCTGGGCAATGCGCACGCCGCCATCGAGGCCTACCTGCCCGAGTCTGCTCGTCCCGCCGTCCGGCAGCGGCAGCTGGCTGCCCTGGACCGCCTGCTCGCCGAAGCCGACGCCGGCTCCGACGCGCAACTCCTCCTGGCCCGGGCCGTGGCCCAGCAGGCGGCCGTCGTCCCCGACTCCCACGACCTGGTCGACCGGTTGACGAACACCCCGCCCGCAGGACTCGAGATCGGGCCCGACCTGCGCTGGTCGGTGGTGCGTGCCGGTGCCGCGACCGGCGCGCTGGACGCCGATGACCTGCAGGCCGCGCTCGCCGCCGACGACACCATGGACGGGCGACTGGAACTGCTGTCGGCCCGGGCCGCACTGCCCGACGCGTCCCTGAAACCACAGCTGCTGGACGAGGCGCTGACCCCGGGCGGCTACTCCAACGCCCAGGTCGACGCCGTCCTGGTGGGTCTGGTCCTGCCCCTGTCGCGCCACCTGCTGGCCGACCAGGACGCCCGGTACTTCGAGCGTCTGCCCGGCCTGTGGCGCGACCACTCCATCGAGATGGCCCAGCGACTGGTCACCGGTCTCTACCCCGAGCCCAGCGCGTCCGTGGTGGCCGCCGCCCAGGCCTGGCTCGAGGGCCACCCCGACGCCCCGACGGCGCTGCGCCGGCTGGTCGTCGAGCAGACCGACCGTGCCGAACGCGCGCTGCGCGCCCAGGCCGCGAACGGCTGAGCGATGGACGCCGCGGACCTGGTGCGTGAGTGGCTGGACGATGCCCGCGGCGTGCCGGTCGGCGGTGGCCCCCAGCAGCTGGCCCGCTTGTTGCGGGACCCGGCCGGGCTGGACTTCGCCGTCGGGTTCGTCGACGGGGTGGTCCGGCCGGAGGATCCGCACGTCGCCGCCGCCACCCTGCGGGCGCTCGCCGGTGACGTCCCGCGCTCCATCCCGCCCCATCTGCGGGCGGGGCTGCGGCTGGCGGCCTTCGGGTCCGGCATCGCCCCGGGGGTGGTGACGCCCATCGTCGGCCGGGCGCTGCGGTCACTGGTCGGCCATCTGGTCGTCGACGCCAGCGACCGGGCACTGGGCCGCAACCTCGCCCGGCTCCGTCGCCCCGGCACCAGGCTCAACATCAACCTGCTGGGTGAGGCGGTGCTGGGCCGCGCCGAGGCCAACCGGAGGCTGGCCGACCTGATCGCCCTGGTGGGCCGCGACGACGTCGACTACGTCTCGGTCAAGGTGTCGGCGGTGATCGGACCGCATTCCCCGTGGGCCTTCGACCAGACCGTCGCGCAGACCATCAGCCGGCTGGTGCCGCTGTACCGGGCGGCGCAGAGTACCGGCACGTTCCTCAACCTGGACATGGAGGAGTACCGCGACCTGGCACTGACCATGGCCGTGTTCACGGGACTGCTGGACGCGCCCGAGTTCGCCGCCATGGACGCCGGCATCGTGCTGCAGGCCTACCTGCCCGATGCGCTGGCAGCCATGCAGTCGCTGCAGCGGTGGGCCGCCGCGCGGCGGGCGCGGGGAGGGGCTGCCGTCAAGGTGCGGCTGGTCAAGGGCGCGAACCTGCCAATGGAGTCGGTCGAGGCCGAACTGCGCGGCTGGCCGCCGGCCACCTGGCCGACCAAGCAGCAGACCGACACCAACTACAAACGTGTCCTGGACTGGGCGCTGAGACCCGAACGTGCCGACGCCATCCGCCTGGGGGTGGCGGGGCACAACCTGTTCGACATTGCCTGGGCCTGGCAGCTGGCCGAACAGCGGGGCGTCGCTGAGGCGGTCGACGTCGAGATGCTGTTGGGCATGGCGCCGGCCCAGGCCGAGGCGGTGCGCCGCACCGTCGGCTCGCTGGTGCTGTACACCCCGGTCGTGCACCCGGCCCACTTCGACGTGGCTATCGCCTACCTGATCCGGCGTCTGGAGGAGGGTGCGGCGCCGCAGAACTTCATGTCGGCCCTGTTCGACCTGGCCGACGACCCGGCCATGTTCGACCGCGAGGCCGCCCGCTTCCACGCGTCGCTGGAGGCACTGGACGAGGCGGTGCCGCGGCCCCGCAGAACCCAGGACCGGAGGGTGGAGCATGCCGGGACGCTGGCCCCGCCGGTCCCCGGGGCCTTCGTGAACACCGCCGACACCGACCCGGCGCTGCCCGCCAACCTGGCCTGGGCAGCCGAACTGCTCGACCGGGTCGCCCCGGGCGGCGAGGTGGCGCCGCTGGACTGGCCGCGCGTCTCCGATGCGGACGCCCTGGAGCAGGTGCTGGCCACCGCCACCGCGGCCGCGCCCGGATGGCAGCAGCGGGGGGCCGCCGGTCGCGCCCGGGTGCTGCGTGCGGCCGCGACCGAACTGCAGCGCCGGCGGGCCGACCTGCTCGTGGTGATGGCCGGTGAATGCGGCAAGACCATCGCCGAGGCCGACCCCGAGGTCAGCGAGGCCGTCGACTTCGCCGCCTACTACGCCGACCGTGCCGAGGACCTCGAGCGCATCGACGGCGCCGTGCAGCGGCCGCCGCACCTGGTCGTGGTCACCCCGCCCTGGAACTTCCCGGTGGCGATCCCGGCCGGGTCAACACTGGCGGCGCTGGCCGCCGGTGCCGCGGTGGTGCTGAAGCCTGCACCCCAGGCCGAGCGCTGCGGGCTGGCAGTGGCCGAGGCGCTGTGGGCCGCAGGTGTTCCCCGGCAGGTGCTGCAGGTCGCCCTCACCGACGAGGGGGAGGTGGGCCGGGCGCTGGTCACCGACCCGCGCGTCGACCGGGTGATCCTCACCGGGGCCTACGAGACCGCCGAGATGTTCGCCGGCTGGCGCCCGGAAGTGGGATTGCTGGCCGAGACCAGCGGCAAGAACGCCATCATCGTGACGCCCAGCGCCGACATTGACCTGGCCGTCCGGGACGTGGTGGCCTCGGCCTTCGGGCACGCCGGGCAGAAGTGCTCGGCAGCCTCCCTGGTCATCCTGGTCGGCGCGGTGGGACGCTCCCGACGCTTCCGTTCCCAGCTCGTCGACGCCGTCGAGTCGCTGCGGGTCGGCTGGCCCGAGGACCCCGGCACCCAGATGGGACCCCTGATCGGCCCGGCCCAGGGCAAACTCCTCGACGCTCTGACCCGCCTCGAACCCGGACAGCAGTGGTGGGTCGAGCCCCGTCGGCTCGATCGGTCCGGACGGCTGTGGAGCCCCGGGGTGCGCGGCGGGGTGCGTCCGGGTGACCAGTTCCACCTAGTCGAGTACTTCGGCCCGGTGCTCGGGGTGATGGTGGCCGATGACCTGGACCAGGCCATCGCCTGGCAGAACCAGCCCCAGTACGGACTGACCGCCGGGCTGCACAGCCTCGACCGTGACGAGGTCCGCCGGTGGGTCGACCAGGTCCAGGCCGGCAACCTGTACGTCAACCGGGGCATCACCGGGGCCATCGTCGGGCGCCAACCCTTTGGCGGCTGGAAGCGGTCGGCGGTGGGGGCCGGCGCCAAGGCCGGGGGACCGAACTACCTGATCGCGCTCAGCGACTGGACCAGCGCCCCCGCCGCCGATGGGCCTGCCGCCGATGGGCCTGCCGGCAGCGACGAACACCTGTCACCCGAGGCTGGGGCGCTGCTCGCGGCGGCCCGGACGGCCGGTCTGGGCGTCGGCGACCTGTCCTTCTTGGAGCGATCCCTGCACAGCGACGCCCTCGCCCGGGCCGAGTTCACCGGGTGGCACGACCCGAGCGGACTGCTGGCCGAGACGAACCTGCTGCGCTACCGCCCTGTCCAAACCTTGGTCAGGGTCGAGGCCGACGCGCGGGTCGTCGACCTGCTGCGGGTCGTGGGTGCAGCCCTGTCGGTGGGGGCCCGACCCGAGATCTCCTGCGCCACCGACCCGGGCAGCGGGGTCGTCACCGCGCTGGCCGGCCTCGGCCTGGTGGTCCGCGTCGGGGACGGCGACTGGCTGGACCGGCTGACGGCCCCGCGCATCCGCCTGCTGGGCACCGGCCGCGACGCCCTCGCCCGCGCACTGGGTGCACGCCGCGACGTCGCCCTCCATGCCCAGCCGGTGACCGAGTCGGGTCGGCTCGAACCCCTGGCCTTCGTCGCAGAGCAGGCCGTCAGCGTGACCAACCACCGCTTCGGCGTCGCCAACCAGATGGGTACCGCCGTGGGAACCGCGCAGCACGCGTGAGGTACTGAGCTGGGGAGCGAGGCATCCCCGGGGGCGAATCGGGTCCCGGACGCCACGATGTCAGCGAATGGTCAGACAACAACTGTGCAAAGTTTGCGCGTTGTGCGTGCTTAGTCAACCGGGGGTCTATAGCGTGCAGCGGGTGACGAGCACCGGAATCCCTGGCGTCGTGGTGGCCGATCCGTCGGTCGAACCACCCAAGCACAAACGCAAGACCTCATGGAAAGAGGTAGGGCTGGCAGCTGCGCTGATCCTGCCGAACCTGGTCCTGCTGGGCATCTTCACCTACCGGCCCCTGGTCGACAACATCCGGTTGTCCTTCTACCACTGGAACATCTCCTCGCCCCGCAAACGCTTCATCGGCTTCGACAACTACGTCGAGTGGTTCACCGCCCGCGACACCGGCACCATCGTGTGGAACACCGTGGTGTTCACCGTCGTCGCCGTCGCCGGGTCGATGGTCCTCGGCCTGGCCCTGGCCCTGCTGCTCGACCAGAAACTGCGGGGCCGCGGGTTCGTCCGCTCGCTGGTCTTCGCCCCCTACGTGATCAGCGGCGCCGCCATCGGGGTGGCCTTCCAGTTCGTCTTCGACCCGGGCTTCGGTCTGGTCCAGGACCTGTTGCGCCGCATGGGGGTGGACAGCCCGCAGTTCTACCAGGTGCCCGGGTGGGCGCTGTTCATGATCACCGCCACCTACGTCTGGAAGAACCTCGGCTACGTCTTCGTCATCTACCTGGCCGCACTCCAGGGCCGCCGCAAGGACCTGGACGAGGCCGCCGAGATCGACGGCACGTCTGCCTGGCGTCGGCTGTGGCGGGTGACCCTGCCCCAGCTGCGCTCGACCACCTTCTTCCTGCTGATCACGGTGCTGTTGAGCTCCTTCCAGGTCTTCGACATCATCAACGTGATGACCGGTGGCGGTCCGCTCGGCAACGGCACCACCACGATGATCTTCCAGATCTACCAGGAGACCTTCGTCAACAACCGGGCCGGCTACGGCGCCGCGGTGGCCACCATCATGTTCACCGTCGTGCTCATCATCACCGTGATCCAGGTGCGGATCCAGGACAAGGGAGCCCACTGATGACTGCACTGCCACCCGCCGAGGTGACCCTCGGCGGCGACGAGCTTGACGCCCCCACCGGACGCCGCCGCGACCCCGGCGAGTCCAGCACTGGCGCGAAGGTCGTCGGCTACGGCGCCATCGCGCTGACAGTGGCGCTGATCGCGGTGCCGCTGTACTTCATCGCCATCACCTCGTTCAAGCAGCACGGCGACATCTACTCCAACCCCATCTCGTGGTGGCCCAACCCGTGGGAGCCGGGCAACTACGCCTACGTGATGGACGCGATGAGCTTCGGCCAGTACCTGCGCAACTCGCTGATCATCACCAGCATCCTGACCGTGGTCGAGGTGACGCTGGGGGTGCTGAGCGCCTACGCGTTCGCCTTCCTCCGCTTCCCGGGACGCAACGCCCTGTTCATCCTGGTGATCGCGGCCCTGATGGTGCCCAACCAGATCACCATCATCAGCAACTACGCCCTGGTCGCCGGTCTGGGCTGGCGCAACACCTTCCAGGGCATCATCATCCCGCTGGCCGGTGTCGCCTTCGGCACGTTCCTGATGCGCAACCACTTCATGGGGCTTCCCAGCGAGATCATGGAGGCCGCCCGACTGGACGGCACCAGCTTCATTCGCACCCTGTTCCGGGTGGTGCTGCCGATGTCGTGGCCAACGGTCGTGGCCTTCGCGCTGATCACCATCGTGACCGAGTGGAACCAGTACCTGTGGCCCTTCCTGATCGCCAGTGACGCCTCGGTGGCGCCGCTGCCCATCGGCCTGACCCAGTTGCAGCAGAACGAGGGCCTGACCAACTGGGGTCCCGTCATGGCAGGCACCGTCCTGACCACCATCCCGATCCTGATCGTCTTCATCGTCCTCCAGAAGCAGATGATCAAGGGCCTCACCGCTGGGGCCGTCAAGGGCTGACCGCCCACCCGCTGTGTCCGGATGCCCGGACGACACACCGGCCCGGCTCGGGCCACGAAGAAAGGCAAGAAATGATCAATCGTCGCAAGGTGCTCGGCGCCGCTGGCGCAGGAGCCGCCGCCATGGCGCTCGGCGGCCTGGCCGGCTGTGGCAGTGACTCCGGCCAGGAGGGCAGCGGCACGATCCAGTTCTGGTCGAACCACCCCGGAACCTCCAAGGAGGTCGAGCAGAAGATCATCGACGCGTGGAATGCCGCCAACCCTGACACCCCGGCCAACCTGGTCGACGGTGGCGCCAACTACGAGGAACTCGGCCAGAAGTTCAACGCGGCCCTGGCCGGCGGCGACCTGCCCGACGTCATCGTCGCCTCCGACGTGACCTGGTTCAACTTCGCCCTCAACGAGGCCACCACCCCGCTGGACGACCTGTGGTCGTCCAACAGCATCGACGCCGGCACCTACGTCGACACCCTGCGCGAGGACTACGCCTTTGAGGGCAAGCACTACGGGATGCCCTACGCCCGCTCGACCACGCTCATGTACTTCAACAGCGAGGTGCTCGAGAAGGCCGGCTTCGACCCCGCCGCCGGTCCCAAGACCTGGGCTGAGTTCGCCGAGATGGCTCCCAAGCTCAAGACGGCCATGGGCGGCAAGCCGGCGCTGATCGTCCCCGACGGCACCAACTACCTGGACTGGTACTTCCAGGGCATGATCTGGACCTTTGGTGGCGCCTACTCCGAGGAGTGGGAACCGACCTTCACCAAGGCCGAGTCGATCGAGGCGGGCAAGTTCCTGCAGGAACAGTTCAACCTGGGCCACATCGGCATCACCAAGGACGCCTCGAACACCTTCGGCATCGGCGACGCCGCCGGCCTGCTGCAGTCGACCGGTGTGCTCGGCGGCCTGACCAAGAGCGCCAAGTTCAAGTTCGTCACCACCTACCTGCCCGGGCCCGCCCCCGGCGCAGCCACCGGCGGTGCCGGCTTGGCCATTCCCAACGGCATCTCCGACGAGCGCAAGACGAACGCCGTGAAGTTCATCGACTTCATGACCAACGTGGAGAACACGATCACCTTCACCCAGGCCACCGGCTACATGCCCGTGCGCAAGGAGGCCGTCAACGACCCGGCCGAGAAGGCGTTCCTGGAGAAGAACCCCAACGCGATGACCGCGATCAAGCAGCTCAACGAGAACACCGCGCCGCAGGACTTCGCCCGCGTCCTGGTGCCCGGTGGCGGCAACCGCATCGGTGCCGGGCTCGACCGCATCACCATCGGCAAGGAGGACGTGACCAAGGTGTTCGGCGAGCTCGCCGAAGAGACCACCAAGGTCTACGAGCGCGACATCAAGCCGCTGCTCTGAGCTGCCGCGTCCACTCTTTGTTGAATCCCTGAAAGGAACACCATGGCCAGTGTCGAGTTTCGCCAGGCATCGCGCATCTATGACGCGAGCCGTCCGCCGGCGGTCAACCGCATCAATCTCACCATCGAGGATGGGGAGTTCCTGGTGCTGGTCGGCCCCTCCGGGTGTGGCAAGTCCACCACCCTGCGGATGCTGGCCGGCCTCGAACCCGTCGATGAGGGCCAGATCTTCATTGACGGCGCCGACGTCAGCGAGGTGCCTGCGCGTCACCGCGACACGGCCATGGTGTTCCAGAGCTACGCCCTGTACCCGAACATGACGGCGCGCCAGAACATGGCCTTCGCCCTCGAGAACGTCAAGATGTCCAAGCCCGAGATCGCCCAGAAGGTGGCCCGCGCCGCCCGGATGCTCGAACTGGAGCCGCTGCTCGACATCAAGCCGGGCTCCATGTCGGGTGGCCAGCGCCAACGCGTCGCCATGGGTCGGGCCATCGTGCGCGACCCCAAGGTCTTCTGCATGGACGAGCCGCTGTCCAACCTGGACGCCAAGCTGCGGGTGGCGACCCGGGCGCAGATCTCGGCGCTGCAGCGGGAACTCGGCGTCACCACCGTCTACGTCACCCACGACCAGACCGAGGCCATGACCATGGGTGACCGGGTCTGCGTCCTCAAGGACGGCGTCGTGCAGCAGGTGGACGACCCCACCCACCTCTACGAGCACCCTGCCAACACCTTCGTGGCCGGCTTCATCGGCTCGCCGGCCATCAGTCTGATGGAGGGCGTCGCCATCGAGGACGGCCGCGCCGTGATGGGCGAGGGTCATACCGTCGACCTGGGCATCCTGCCCGAGCAGGCGGCCCGCGCCGAAGGTGGTCGGGTGATCGCCGGCATCCGTCCCGAGGCCTGGGAGATCGTCAGCGCCGAGGACCGCGTGGACACCGTGCCGCTCAAGGTGATGCTGGTCGAACACCTGGGTTCGGAGGCCTACCTGTACTGCGAGCCGCAGCTGACCCCCGAGAGCACGGTCTCGATTCGCGGCGGCCGGGTCGTCCTGCGCGCCGACAAGCGCCACAAGGTCGAGATCGGGGAGGTGCTGCGGGCTCGTCCCCGGCACGGCGAGTCGTACTTCTTCGACCCGGCCTCCGAGGTCAACCTGGAGTACCTGGTCTGAGGACGGCCCGGGCACGTGGGGGACGGTGGGGGACTGCTCAACCGGCAGCGGCCTCATCCAGCGCCGACACGTCCAGCAGCCGAATCCGTCGTCCGTCGACCTCGACCAGGTGGTCGGCCTCCAACCGGGCGAACGCCCGGCTCAAGGACTCCGGCGTGGTGCCCAGGTAGGACGCGACGTCGCGCTTGGCCATGGGCAGCACCACCACGAACTGGCCGGGCACGGTGGTGGGAAGGTTCACCAGGTAGTCGGCCAGCCGCGCCGTCACGTCGGTGGCGCTGACCGCCCGCAGCCGCTCCTCGGTCTCGGCCAGCAGGTGGCTCATCCGGCGCAGCAGTTGGACGGCGATCTCGGGGTGGGTCGCCGTGAGCCGGGCCAGGTCGCGATGGTCGAAGACGCAGGCCTCCAGCGCCTCCAGCGCCACCACGGTGTGGTCGGGCCGTGACCCGGTCAGGAAGGCATGCTCACCGACGACCCCGCCCGGACCCACGGTGCGCACCACCTGCTCCTGGCCGTCGGCCCGCAGGTGGATCAGTTTCGCCGAGCCCGTGTGCATCACGAACAGCTGCGCCACCGACTCGCCCTGGCGGTACAACACCTCGCCCTTGGCCAGCCGCCGCGGGGTGGCGAAACGGGCCACCTCGAGTTGGGCCCCGTCGTCCAGGGTCGCGAAGATGGGCACCCGGGTGACGCAGGAGTCAGGCACGGTCGACATGGGTCCATTCTGCCCCGGCAACGCCCCGAACACCCCCACCGGCTTGATCTGCGTCAATTCCCTGACCCGGCGATGACTAGGCCTTTCATTCCTTGACGTGGGTCAAGGCGCCCTGGTGGCAGTCCCCGTAGCTTCGTGTCATCGGCCCCGGCAACACGTGCTGGGACCACGACACGAGAGGCAACTCCCATGACTGCCACCACCACCCACACCGTCCTTCGCGCCCAGGGATTCTCCTGCCCCTCCTGCGTGGCCAAGATCGAAAAGCAGGTCGGCGCGCTGCCCGGCGTCTCCCGGGTCGAGGTCAAGTTCGCCAGTTCCAGGGTCGAGGTCGACCACGACGCAGCCGTCTCCAGCGTCGACGACCTGGTCGCCGCCGTTGCCAGGGCCGGGTACGCCTCCGCGCCGTCGGCCTTCTGACCCGCACCCATCCCTCACACGAGAACTGACACGAGAGAAGTGGAACCATGACCACCCTGCCCGGTCGCCTCCGTACGTCGAAGTGGACGGTGCCGCTGCTTGCCGGCGCCCTGATCGTCGCCTCCTGGGCGACCGGGGGGCGCGGCGGGTCGGGCATCGGCAATGCCTTCATGCTGGCAGCAGCCATCGTCGCCGGTGCCCGCATCCTGATCAGCGCCGTCGGCGCGCTGAGGGTGCGCACCATTGGCATCGACCTGCTCGTCAGCGTGGCTGCCATTGGCGCGATCTTCCTGGGCAACTACTGGGAGGCCGCCGCCGTCACCACCCTGTTCGCCATCGGCCACGCCCTGGAGCAGGTCACCCTGGCCCGCACCCGCGCCGCCCTGTCCGACCTGGTCGAGACCGCCCCCGACGTCGCGATCGTCCTGCGCGACGGCGTCGAGACCGAGGTGGCCGCCAGCCAGGTCACCGTCGGTGAGATCGTCGTCGTCAAGGCCGGCGCCGTGGTCCCCGTCGACGGCCAGGTTGATCGCGGCGAGGCCGCCATCAACGAGGCAAGCATTACCGGTGAGTCGATTCCCGCCGCCAAGGGGCCCGGTGACGCGGTCTACGCCGGCACCGTCGCCACCGACGGCTACCTGCGGGTGCGCACCTCGGCCATCGGCTCGGAAACCACCCTGGCCCGCATCATCCGCCGCGTCGAGGACGCCCAGGACGCGAAGGCCCGCACCCAGGCCTTCATGGACCGGTTCTCGAAGTGGTACACCCCGGCCATCATCGTGCTGGCCATCGTCTCGGGGCTGGTCAGCGGGAACCTCGAACTCGCGCTGACCCTGCTGGTGATCGGCTGCCCCGGTGCCCTGGTCATCTCCATTCCGGTCTCGATCGTCGCCGGCATCGGTCGTGGCGCCCGCGACGGGGTGCTGATCAAGGGCGGCGAGCACCTGGAGCGTGCCGCCAGGATCGACACCGTCGCCTTCGACAAGACCGGCACCCTCACCCAGGGACGTCCTGTGCTGACCGACGTGGTGGTCCTGGACCCCGGCCTGGGTCGCGACGAGCTGCTGGGACTGGCCGCCAGGGCAGAACTCGGCAGCCAGCATCCCTTGGCCCGCCCCATCGTGGAGGCCGCCCGCGCCCTCGGCCTGGACCTGGACGGGGCGGACGACGAGTTCACCCCGGTCGTCGGCCACGGCATCGTGGCCACCGTGTCCGGGCGCCGGGTCGTGGTCGGCAAGCCGGAACTGGCCGCCCAGACCTTCCCCGGCATCGACGTCGAGGACGCCCGACGTGGCGTCGACGACCTGGGTCGGCAGGGACGCACCGCCATGGTGGTGGCCGCCGACGGACACGTGCTGGGACTCGTCGCGGTCGCCGACACGCTGCGTCCCGGCGCTGCAGAAGCCGTCGCCGCGCTGAGGGCCGCCGGTGTCACGCAGGTCGTCATGCTGACCGGTGACCGTGATGCGGTCGCCCGGGCCGTCGCCGCCCAGGTCGGCATCACCGACGTCCGTGCGGGACTGCTGCCCGAGGACAAACTGCAGGCGATCGCCGACCTGCAGTCGGGTGGGGCCACCGTCGCCATGGTCGGTGACGGCGTCAACGACGCACCGGCCCTGGCCACCGCGGACACGGGCATCGCGATGGGCGCCGCCGGCAGCGGCCTGGCCGTCGAGACCGCCGACATCGCCCTGATGACCGACCGTCTCGACCGCGTCGCCCACGCCGTGGTCCTGGCGCGCTCGACCGTGTCGGTGATGCGCCAGAACATTGGCGTGGCGTTGGTCACCGTCGCGCTGCTGCTGGCCGGCGTCTTCGCCGGGGGAGTGACGATGAGCATTGGCATGCTGGTGCACGAGGCCTCGGTGCTGCTGGTCATTGGCAACGCCATGCGGCTGTTGCGCCTGCGCGCCCACCATGAGGTGGCCGCCACGCCGCGGCTGCCTGACGTCGCGGCCAGCGCCGTGGAACGGGAGAGCGTGCAATTCGTCGGCTGACCCGAGCGACCGTGGCGAATCGCCCACCCGACTGCGGTGGACGATTCGCCACTGTCGACTGCACGTCCCCCACCGCACGTCGGCGTCCCCGTCCGCGGCGGCGTCCCGGGAGGAGCCACCCCCGCCCCTTCCCGCTAGATTGGTGTCGTGGTCGATACCGTTGACAATGCCCGCAACACGCCGGACGTCGAGCTGCCCTGGGCAGAGCTCGGCCTGAAGCAGGACGAGTACCAGCGCATCCTCGACATCCTCGGACGGCGCCCCACCGGCGCCGAACTGGCGATGTACTCGGTGATGTGGTCGGAGCACTGCTCCTACAAGAGCTCCAAGGTGCACCTGAAGCGCTTCGGCGCCCTCGACCAGACGACCCCGCGTGGGCCGTTGCTGGCCGGAATCGGTGAGAACGCCGGGGTCGTCGACATCGGCCAGGGCTACGCGGTGACCTTCAAGGCCGAGTCCCACAACCATCCGTCCTACGTCGAGCCCTACCAGGGCGCGGCCACCGGCGTCGGTGGCATCGTCCGCGACATCCTGGCCATGGGTGCCCGCCCGATCGGCGTGATGGACTCGTTGCGTTTCGGCCCGCTGGACGCCCCCGACACCGCCCGGGTGCTGCCGGGCATCGTGTCCGGTGTGGGCGGCTACGGCAACTGCCTGGGCCTGCCGAACATTGGCGGTGAGGTCGGTTTCCACGACTCCTACTACGGCAACCCGCTGGTCAACGCCCTGTGCGTGGGGCTGCTGAGGCACGAGGACCTGCACCGCGCGTTCGCCTCGGGCACCGGCAACAAGGTCATCCTGTATGGCGCGGCCACCGGCGGCGACGGCATTGGTGGCGCGTCCATCCTGGCCTCGGAGTCCTTCGACGACACCAAGCCCAGCAAGCGGCCCAGCGTGCAGGTCGGCGACCCGTTCATGGAGAAGCTGCTGATCGAGTGCACCCTGGAACTGTTCGCCGAGAACCTGATCAGCGGCATCCAGGACTTCGGTGCCGCCGGCATCTCCTGCGCCACCTCCGAACTGGCCAGCGCCGGTGACGGCGGCATGCACGTCGACCTGGACGTCGTCCCGCTGCGAGACCCCAGCCTGGCACCCGAAGAGATCCTGATGAGCGAGTCGCAGGAACGCATGATGGCCGTGGTCGAACCGGCGAAGGTCGAGCGGTTCATGCAGATCTGCGCCAAGTGGGACGTCCTGGCCACCGTCGTCGGTGAGGTCACCGAGGGCGACCGGCTGATCATTGACTGGCATGGCCAGACCATCGTCGACGTCGACCCGAAGACCGTCGCCCACGAGGGACCCGTCTACGAGCGCCCGATCGCGCGTCCGGAATGGATCGACAGGGTCACCGCTGACGCCGCCAACGACCTGCCGCGCTCCGCTGAGGTCGCCGCCCTGGAGCAGCAGGCGTGGACGGTGATCGGCTCGCCGCTGTCGGCCGACAAGTCGTGGGTCACCAACCAGTACGACCGCTACGTGCGCGGCAACTCGGTGCTCGCCCAGCCCGAGGACTCGGGCATGCTGCGCATCGACGAGCAGACCGGGCTCGGCATTGCCCTGAGCCTGGACGGCAACGGCCGCTACGCCTTCCTGAACCCCTACCTGGGTGCCCAGTTGGCGCTGGCCGAGAGCTACCGGAACGTCGCGGTCACCGGCGCCGAACCGGTCGCCATCACCGACTGCCTCAACTTCGGCAGCCCGGAGGACCCGGAGGTGATGTGGCAGTTCCTGGAGGCCATCAAGGGGCTGGTCGACGGCTGCCGCGAACTCGGCACCCCGGTCACCGGCGGCAATGTCAGCTTCTACAACCAGACCGGCGAGACCCCGATCCTGCCGACCCCGACGGTGGGCATGCTGGGCGTGATCGACGACGTCACCCAGCGCATCCCGATGGGCTTCAAGCACCCCGGGGACGCGCTGGTGCTGCTCGGAACCACCGGTGCCGACCTGGGCGGCTCGGTGTGGGCCGATGCCGTCCACGACGGTCACCTGGGTGGCATGCCGCCGCAGGTCGACCTGCCCGCCGAGCAGGCCCTGGCGCGGGTGATGATCGCCGCCTCGAAGCGGGGACTGGTCAGTTCAGCCCACGACCTGGCCGACGGCGGCCTGCTGATGGGACTGGTGGAGGCCAGCCTGCGCCACGACATGGGCGTCTCGCTCACCCTCGACCTGGACGACGTCGACCCGACGCTGGCCCTGTTCAGTGAGTCCGCGGCCCGGGCGCTGGTCACCCTGCCCGGCGGTTCGCTGGCCGACTTCGAGGCCCTGTGCGCCGAGCACGGGGTGCCGCTGCAGCGCATCGGCGAGGTCACCGGCGACGACCAGATCGAGATCCAGTCAATGTTCAGCCTGCCGCTGGCCCGGGTCCGCGAGGTGTGGTCCGGCGTCCTGCCGAACGTGCTGGGCTGATCACCGCGCCCGCCCCGATGTGGCGCCGTCAGCCGACGGGTCCGCCATCTGAGGTGGTGGGGCCCCGACGCGCCCGAAGTCTTCGCCAGCTGCGGCAGTTGGATGCTGTTGCCGCGGTTTAAGCCGTGCATCAGCTGCTAACTACTGCAGCTGCGGAGGGCGGGGGAGGGTCGGGGCATGCTCCGCGGGACCCCATCAGCGCACGGTGACGAGCCTGCTGGCTGAACTGATGTCATCGGTGAAGACCGTGACCGCGTGGGTGCCGACCGCCACGCCCGATGGGATCGTCGCGGTGATGGTGCCGTCGCCGCTGCGGGTGAAGGTCAGGGTGTGGGTGCCCACCCCCACACGGGTGGCCCGGCTGAAGCCTGAACCGGTCACCGTGAGCTGGCGTCCGCTGACGGAGGCAGCATCCAGGACAGGCACTTGGGCGATCGCCGCGGCGGCATCCAGGATGCCGGCCCCGCACCCGGCGCAGCCGCTGGAACTGACGGCGGTGCTGGTCAGGATTTGCTCGACCTGGCGCACGGTCAGGGTCGGCTTCAGCGACAGCAGCAGTGCGGCCGTGGCAGCCACGTGCGGGGCCGCCATTGACGTGCCCGCCATCCAGCCGTAGGAGTACCCGCCGGCGTTGGTCGCCGAGTCGGTCAGCAGGGTGCTGAGGATGGCGGTGCCCGCGGTGCCGTCCCCGCCGGGGGCCGCCAGGTTCACCCCGGCACCGGAGTTCGAGTAGGACGCCAGGGTGCGCGCCGCCGTGCTGGCGGCCACGGTCACCACCCCGGAGCAGTTGCCGGGGGCATACTCCGAAGCAGGCTGGCCGTAGTCATTTCCGGCGGCGACCACCGAGACGGCACCCAGGCGGCGGGCCATCGACAGGGCGGTCTGCAGTTCGCGGGAACACGATTCCCTCGAGCTCAGCGACATGTTGATCACCCGCACCGGGTACGGATTGGCGGCCATGCCCGGCACCTTGCCGCCGGCCGACCAGACGATGGCGTCGATGAGGTCGGCCATCTCGCCACCGCAACGGGCCAGCACCCGCACCGGCACGACCTTGGCGTCCGGTGCCGCGCCGGCGATGCCGCGGCCATTGTTGCGCCTGGCGGCAATGATGCCGGCCACGTGGGTGCCGTGCCACGACGAGAGGTCGGGGTCGCAGTAGTCGCCGGTGTCGCTGGCATCCCCGTCGCGGCCGTTGCCGTCACCGCCAGCCGTCGGATCACTGACGAAGTCGTAGCCACCCAGCCATTGGCCGGTCAGGTCCGGATGATTGGTCTTGCCGGTGTCGATCACCGCGACCCGGGCACCGGTCCCGCGGGTGCGATCCCAGACGCTGGTGAAGCCGGCCCCGCCGCCGCTGGGCTGCAGGGCCCATTGGCTGCTGAAGTACGGGTCCGTGGCGGTCGCGGCCCGGGTCACGGTGCTGTTCGGGCTGGCGGCCACCACGCCCGGTTGGGCGCGCAGGGCGGCCAGGTACGCCTGGGTTCCACCCGTGGCATGGACCAGCAGCGCGCCGGTGGCCAGTTCCCGCACCACCCGCGGATCGGTCACCCCCGCGACCGCAGCAGCCTCGCCCAGCACCTGCAGACGCACGGCGGCGTCGTGCGAGGTGAAGCGGACGATCACCGCGGCCCGCGGCGCGGACGCCGTGGGCGTCCCAGCGGTGGACGCGGCCGACGATGGCTGCGGCACCGGCGACGCGGCCGGGCTGGTGGCCGGGTTCGGCCTCGCTGGAACAGGTGGGCTCGCCGGCTGCGTGGGACCAGCGGTCACCGACGGTGTTGCAGCCACCACCGGAGGCACTGGCGAGGGCGGCAGACCGATCGGGACTGAACCCCAGACGGGCGCCAGGATCGCCAGGACGCTCGGGAGCACCAACCAGTTGTGAATCAGGGGAAAGTTCATGGCGGTGCTCCGATCGTCGGCGTCAGCCTAACCCGCCCGGGCCTCCAACCGACCACTCCTCACGGGGATGAGCGCCGCCCGAATTGTGTCGCGAATCCAGGGCCCGCTGGGCGAGGCCGCGGTGACATCGCGACGGCAGGGGACGCTGGGGTCATTCCGGTGAGGCTACCGCTCCACGTCTAGGGTGGGAGCCATGGACAACGTCGTGAACATCCCCTCGGTTGCTGACCTGCGTGAGCGGGTGGACGCCGTGCGTCCGCAGACCGTCGAGGACCTGGCCCGGCTGGTGAGGATCCCGTCGGTGAGCGCCTGGCCCGACCATGCCGACCAGGTGCTTGCCAGCGCCGAGGCGGTCGCCCAGCTGCTGCGTGAGGCGCACTGTCCCGATGTGCGGATCGTCGCCGAGGGCGGCGCGCCGGCGGTCATCGCCCGCTACCCGGCGCCCCCCGGGCAGCCGACGGTCTGCCTGTACGCGCACCACGACGTGCAGCCCCCCGGCAACGCCGAGGCCTGGGCCAGCGACCCCTTCCAGCCGCAGGTGCGCGACCACCGGATGTACGCCCGGGGCAGCGCCGACGACAAGGGCGGTTTCGCTGCCCACCTGGCTGCGCTGCGCGCCCTGGACGGCGCCCCGCCGGTGGGCGTCACCCTGTTCATCGAGGGTGAGGAGGAGATCGGTTCGCCGACCCTGGCCGCCATGCTGGAACGCCACGCCGACCTGCTGCGGGCCGACGTCTACGTGATCGCCGACTCGGTGAACTGGGCCGTCGGCCAACCCGCCTTCAGCACCACGCTGCGTGGCATCGCCGACGTTGTCGTCGAGGTCTCGACCGCCCGGCAGCCGCTGCACTCGGGCCAGTTCGGCGGCACCGTGCCCGATGCGCTGGGGGCGCTCATCCGGATGCTCGACTCGCTCACCGACCAGGACGGAAGCTGCGCCGTCACGGGATTGCACCGCGGCAGCGCCGGCGACCTCAGCTACCCCGAGGACCGCCTGCGCGCCGAGGCGGGGATGCTCGACGGGGTGGACTTCGTCGGCACCGGGCCGCTGGTCGACCGGATGTGGACCCAGCCCGCGGTCACCGTGCTCGCCATCGACGCCCCGTCGGTGTCGCAGGCATCCAACGTGCTGCTGCCCACGGCTCGGGCCAAGGTCAGCCTGCGGGTCGCTCCCGGGGACGACGCCGCCTCCGCGCTGGCGGCACTCAAGGCCCACCTGAGCAGCCACGCCCCCTACGGTGCCCAGGTGAGTTTCGGGGCAGAGACCACTGGTCAGCCGGGGGTGGTGGCCTTCGAGGGGCCCGTCGCCGAGGTCGCGCGCCGGGCCTGGACCGAGGCATGGGGCACCGCCCCGGTGCTGGTCGGCATTGGCGGGTCCATTCCCATGGTCGCCGACTTCCAGCGGGCCTTCCCCGAGGCGACCGTGCTGGTCAGCGCCGTCACCGATCCCGACTCGGCCATGCATGGCACCGACGAGTCGGTCGACCTGGCCGAAGTGGGACGTGCCGCGCTCGCCGAGGCGCTGCTGCTGGTGAACCTGGCCCGCTGATGGCCGTGCCGCTCGTCCTGGTGCACGGCACCCGCACCTCGCACAGCCAGTGGAACCAGCAACTGCCGCTGCTGCAGGCGGCCGGGCGCGGTTGGGTCACCCCCGACCTGCCCGGGCACGGCACCCGACGCGACGAGCCGTTCACCCTGGCCGGGGCGCTGCGCACGATCGCCGACGCCTTGGCCCGTGCCGCGGCGATGGGTGAGGGCAGAGCGCACCTGGTCGGCTCGTCGCTGGGCGCCATGCTGTCGATCCGCGCCGCGGCCGAGCATCCCGATCTGCTGGCCTCCCTGGTGGTCTGCGGCGGGTCGGTGCAGCCCACCGCCACCACCGCCCGGCTCTACGGCCGGGCCATGGTGCTGGTCGACCACCTTCCCGGTGCCACCCCCACCCGCACCCGCCGGATGTTCGACCACCTGCTGGGTGCCGAAGGTGCCGCGGCCTACCTGGGGGGCGGGCGGGCCGGGGTCCAAGTCGTCGAACCCGCCATGCGGGCGGTGGCCGGCCTCGACCTGCGCGCCGACCTGGCCCGGATTCCCGCGCCGGTGACCCTGCTGAACGGGCGCTTCGACCAGTTGCGACTGCAGACCAGGTCATTCGCCCGTGCCGCCCCCCGCGGACGGGTCGTGACCCTGCCCTACGGCACCCATCTGGTGAACCTGACCCAGCCCTCCCGGTTCACCGCCGATCTGTTGCGGGTCATCGAGGATGCCGAGCGCTCCGTCGCCGTCACCTGCTAGCGCATCGCGTCGAGACCTGAGCGGTCTGCCCCCCGAAATCATCGACCAGCAGCAGTCCTACGCTCGTCTCCTAGCCGGCACGCCCGTGGCCGGTGAACAGTGGAGGGCGTCGTGCGCGTGGGGGTGGTGGGTGCCGGCATCGCCGGTCTGGTGCTGGCCCGAAGGCTGCAGGCCGACGGACACGCGACCACCGTGTGGGAGTCGTCGTCCCGGCCGGGCGGGCAGGTCCGCACCCTGTCGCTGTGGGGATGCCCCGTCGACGTGGGCGCCGAGGCGCTGCACCTGGGCACACCGTCGGTCAGTCGCCTGCTGGACGACCTCGGACTCACCGGGCGCCTCGTCCACGCCTCGCCGGGGGCGTCGTTGCTGGTCACCCGCAGGGGACTGCAGCCGCTGCCCGCGGGGGTCGGGCCCGTCGGGCCCACCCGGATCGGCCCCGTCCTCTCGTCGGGAATCCTGAGTGTCCGTGGGCTGGCCCGCGCCGGTCTGGAGCCGATCCTCGCCCGCCGCCGGGTGGACCAGGACATCTCCGTGGGTGCCTTCATCCGCAGCCGGTTCGGCGACGAGGTGGCCGACCAGTTCGTCGACCCGCTGCTCGGCAACCTGCACTCGGGCGACATCGACTCCCTGTCCCTGCGCTCGACCGCCCGCCAACTGGTGCCCCGGGCCCGGGATGGACGCTCACTGCTGCCCAACCCGCTGACCAGACGACCCCACCGGGTCGCCGGCGCCCAGTTTGGGTCGTTGCCCTGTGGGCTCGAGGAGTTCATTGCCGCGCTCGTCCTCGGTCTGGACCTGCGCCTGGACTCCCCGGTGCTGGCACTGGCCCCCGAGGCCGACGGCTGGCTGGTGCGCACCCGGGCAGGCGTTGACAGGGTCGACGCGGTGGCGCTGGCCTGTCCGGCCGGGGTTGCCGGGGCGCTGCTGGAGCCGCTGCGTGCCGGGATCGGCGAGCAGTTGGCTGCCGGACGCACCGCCGACGTCGCCACCGTCGTGCTGGCCTACCCGAAGCCGGTCGGCGGAGTGCTCCAGTCACACAACGGGTTGCTGCTGCATTCCCGATCCGGCCACCTGACCAAGGCGTTCACCAACCTGTCACGCAAGTGGCCCCAGGTGGGTCACCCCGACCTCCACCTCGTCCGGGCGTCGGTGGGGCGCGCCGGTCACGACGAGCTGGCCCGGCTCACCGACGCCGAGGTCGTGCGCCAGGTGGTCGCTGAACTGCACGAGCTGGCCGGACTGCCCGCGGGGGTGACCGACAGCCGCGTGGTGCGCTGGCCCGGGGCCATGCCGCAACTGGAGGTTGGCCACGGCGAACGCATCGGCCGGGTGCGCGCCGGCCTGGCCGGGCTGCCCCCGGTGGTGCTGGTCGGGGCCCCCTACGACGGAATCGGCGTGGGCTCGACCATTGCCTCCGCCGAGGCCCGAGCCCACGAACTCAACACCATGGACGAGGAAAGATGACTACCAGCCATGCCACCGCCGCCCACCGCGGACCTGTCGTCCGGATGGGTCACCACGACCCCCATGACCGGCCGTTCATCGTGATCTGGGAGGTCACCCGCGCCTGCGCCCTGGTCTGCCGGCACTGCCGGGCCGACGCCCAGCACCGTGCGCACCCCGACCAGCTGACCACGGCCCAGGGCAAGGCCCTGCTGGACGAGATCGCCGCCTTCGGGCGGCCCCAGCCCATCGTCGTCCTCACCGGAGGGGACCCGTTCGAACGGTCCGACCTGGACGACCTGGTCCGCCACGGCAGCCGGGCGGGGCTGGCCATGTCGCTGTCGCCGTCGGTGACCCCCCGACTCACCCGTGACCGGGTCGCCGCCCTGCACGAGGCCGGGGGCAAGGCCATGTCGGTCTCCCTTGACGGCGCGGTCGCCACCACCCACGACGCCTTCCGCGGCATCGAGGGCACCTTCGCCAGCACCGTCAATGCGGCGCGGATGATCACTGACGAGGGGTTCCGGCTGCAGGTCAACACCACCATCACCCGCGGCAACGTGCGCGAACTGCCACTGCTGCTGGCAGACGTCATCGGCATGGGCGCCAAGATGTGGTACCTGTTCTTCCTGGTCCCGACCGGCCGCGGGGCCCAGTTGCAGTCGCTGTCGCCCCACGACAAGGAGGACGTCCTGCACTGGTTGCACGACGTCTCCGACCGGATCGCCATCAAGACCACCGAGGCACCCCAGTACCGCCGGGTGGCCCTGCAGCGTGACGCCCTGCGGCAGGCCGGTGAGCCGCTGCCCGAGCGCGGCGAGCTGTGGCACTGGCTGACCGAGCAGACCACCGGGCTGCTCGGCGCCGCCGCGCAGCGGCCCAGGGTGCCGCGGGCACCCATGGCGGTGAACTCCGGCAATGGGTTCGCCTTCATCGACCACATCGGTGACGTCTATCCCAGCGGGTTCCTGCCCTTCGTGTGCGGCAACGTGACCCGCGAATCCTTCCGGCAGATCTACCGCGACGCCGACCTCATGAAGAAGCTGCGGCGCCCCGACCAGTTCGGCGGGAAGTGCGGGTCGTGTGAGTTCAACACCGTGTGCGGCGGGTCCCGGTCCCACGCCTATGCGCTGACCGGTGACCCGTTGGCCTCCGACCCCACCTGTCCGCACGTCCCGGCCGGGTGGTCCCAGGGCTGAGCACGCGGGGTCATCGTCGGCCGGCGCCGACGGCGGCGGCCACCACCGCGGCTGCCCCCGACAGCGTGCCGGGCAGCACCACCGCGCCGCTGACCTCGCCGGCGGCGCGGCCGCCGACGAACACGTGCGGGGTCCCGGCCCCGACGCAGGAGCGCACCGCGGCCTGGGCGGCGCCGACGTCGGCGCGGGTTGTCACGCCCACCACGGCCGCCGGCGGACGGAACCGGTGCAGCACCACCGGCCAGCTGGTCGCCGGGACGTCGGCGCCCAGGTAGACCACGTCCACGTTCTGGCGACGCAGGCAGACGGCCAGCGCGAGCGCGGGCAGCTCATGGCGCGACCCTGCCGGCAGGCCCACCACCACCCGGGGGCCGCTGGCCCGACCAGCGGTGAAGGTGGCGGCCAGACGGTGCATTACCGCAGCACTGATCAGGTGCTCCTCGGCCACGTCGATCTGGCCGGTGGACCAGGCCTCACCGACCCGGTGCAAGGAGGGCATCAACCACTGGTCGATGACCGTTTCCAGGGACGCCAGGGCGAACGTTTCGGACAGCAACGACTCGACCTGCCCACGCTCGGTGCGGGCACGCAGCAGCGCCTCATGGTCGTGGAGCGGTGACACGTTCTCATTCTGCCTGGAGGAGTCGACCATGGCGGCGGCCCGGCGCGGCGGGATGCCGGCCTCCACCAGTTCACGCATGCGCGTCAGTCGGGCGACCTGGTCGTCGTCATAGCGGCGGATGCCATTGCCGCTGCGGTGCGGGCTGACCACTTCGTACCGGGTCTCCCAGGCGCGCAGCGTGGCAATGCCCAGACCAGTCAGCCGCGACACGTCGCCAATGGAATGAGGTGCCTCAGCCATGGTGGATCCCTTCCTCGTCCGGAACCGCCTACGGGTCGATCTTCACAAAAACCTATACAAACTGTCCAGTTATCTCGACGGACTGTCTAGATATCCGCACCATGGAGACATCCCCCGGCACCGGGACCGAACTCCTCGGACCCTCGCCACCAGTGAAGGAGCAACCATGTTCACGATCCGACGCGCTGCGGCAGTGATGTCCGCAGCCCTGCTCACCGTGGTGGGCCTCTCGGCTCCCGCCGCCCAGGCCGACAACCACACTTCGGCCGTCAGCATCCTGCACGCGGTGCCTGACGCCACCGTCGACGTCTGGGCCAACGGCAAGCCGCTGTTGACCAACTTCGCCCCCGGCACCCTGACCGAACCCCAGATGCTGCCGGCCGGTTCCTACGACATCAAGATCGTCAAGGCCGGCGACGGGGCCGATGGTGCCGCCGTCATCGAGGCCAAGGGCCTCAAGGTCCCCGCCGGCGCCAACCTGACCCTGGCGGCCCACCTGGACGCCGCTGGCAAGCCGGCCCTGGCCGCCTTCGCCAATGACACCTCCGCCTCGGCCAAGGGCTCGCGGTTGACCGTGCGCCACCTCGCCGCGGCTCCTGCTGTCGACATCCGCGCCGGTGGCACGGTCGTGGTCCCCGGACTGACCAACCCCAAGGAGGCCAAGCTGGACCTCGCTCCCGGCAAGGTTTCGGCTGACGTCGTCCTGGCCGACACCGACACCGTGGCGATCGGCCCCGCCGACGTCACCCTGACCCAGAACATGAACACCATCGTCTACGCCTGGGGCTCTGCCGAGGGCAACAACCTGAAGCTCGCTGTCCAGCAGGTCGCGCTCGGCGGCAAGGGCATGCCGGACACCGGCGTCGCCACTGCCGACTCCGACCTCACCCTGCCGCTCGGCCTGGGCGTGCTGGGCGTCATCGCAGCCGTGGGTGCGGTGGTGGCCACCCGCAAGGTCGCCGCTGTCCGTTCCTGACCCACACCACACCGCGGTCCCCGCAGCCGGTGCCCCCGGCTGCGGGGACCGCTGCGTCCGCACCGGCCCGCCGCTGAACAGTGGCGGGCTCGCCGGCACCGCGGGAGTAGTCTGGCGGGGTGCTTTTCAGCTCCTCTCGCCCAGGTGACGGCCGTCTGACCCAGGAACTGGACCCCCAGGACCAGGGTCCCCAGGATGCCTGCGGCGTCTTCGGTGTCTACGCCCCCGGGGAGGAGGCCGCCCGGCTCAGCTTCTTCGGCATGTACGCACTGCAGCACCGCGGCCAGGAGTCCGCCGGCATCGCGGTCAGCAATGGCAAGCGCATCATGGTCTTCAAGGACATGGGTCTGGTCAGCCAGGTCTTTGACGAGGGCACGCTGAGTTCGCTCAAGGGCCACCTGGCGATCGGGCACACCCGTTACTCCACCACTGGGGCGTCGGTGTGGAACAACGCCCAGCCGACCTTTCGTTCTGGCCCGCGCGGTGGCATCGCCCTGGGCCACAACGGCAACCTGACCAACACCCACGAACTCGAGCAGATGCTGGCCGAGCGCGGCATCGCCGACGTGCCGCACAAGGTCAGCATGGACTCCACCAACGACACCTCCCTGGTGACCGCCCTGCTGTCGACCTACGACGCCCCGCTGGAGGATGCGGCCCGCGAGGTGTTGCCGCGACTCAAGGGGGCCTTCTGCCTGGTGATGATGAACGAGCACACCCTGGTCGCGGCCCGCGACCCGCAAGGCATCCGTCCGCTGGTGCTCGGACGCCTCGAGCAGGGCTGGGTGGTGGCCAGCGAGACCGCGGCGCTCGACATCGTCGGTGCCAGCTTCATCCGCGAGATCGAACCCGGCGAGATGGTCGTGGTCGACGCCGCCGGGCTGCGGTCCGAGCGATTCGCGCAGGCCCGGCCCAAGGGCTGCCTGTTCGAGTACGTCTACCTGGCCCGCCCCGACACCATCATCGCCGGACGCCGCATCCACAACGTGCGGGTGAAGGTCGGCAAGATCCTCGCCGAGGAGGCCCCCGTCGAGGCCGACCTGGTCATCCCCGTGCCCGAGTCGGGAACCCCCGCCGCGATCGGCTACGCCGCCGAGTCCGGCATCCCTTTCGGCCAGGGGCTGGTCAAGAACAACTACGTCGGACGCACCTTCATCCAGCCGTCGGACACCATGCGCAAGATGGGCATCCGGTTGAAGCTGAACCCGCTGCGCGACGTGATCAAGGGCAAGCGGCTGGTGGTGGTCGACGACTCGATCGTCCGCGGCAACACCCAGCGCCAACTGATCGCCATGCTGCGCGAGGCCGGCGCGGCCGAGGTGCACGTGCGCATCTCGTCGCCCCCGGTCGAGTGGCCCTGCTTCTACGGCATCGACTTCTCCACTCGCGCGGAGCTGATCGCCGCCGGTCTCGAGAACGACGAGATCTGTCGCTCCATCGGCGCCGACTCGTTGGGCTACATCAGCCTCGACGGCCTCATCCGCGCCACCCACGTCCCCAAGGACAACCTGTGCCGCGCCTGCTTCGATGGCGTCTACCCCGTCCAGGTGCCGGCAGGTGCCACCGAACTTGGCCTGACCCCGACCCAGGAGCCGACCGAATGACCGAGCAGTCCGCCTACGCCGCCGCCGGAGTCGACATCGACGCGGGTGACCGCGCCGTCGAGCTGATGAAACAGCACGTCACCAGGACCCGACGCCCCGAGGTGATGGGGGGACTGGGCGGCTTCGCCGGCTTCTTCGACGCCCAGGCGTTGCAGGGCTACCGCCACCCGGTGCTGGCCACCTCCACCGACGGGGTCGGCACCAAGGTCGCCATCGCGCAGGCGATGGACGTCCACGACACCATCGGCATCGACCTGATCGGCATGCTCGTCGACGACTTGGTCGTCAGTGGCGCCGAACCCCTGTTCGTCACCGACTACATCGCCACCGGCAAGGTCGTCCCCGAACGCATCGCCGACATCGTCAAGGGTATCGCGGCCGGCTGCCAAGCGGCCGGAGCGGCGCTGCTCGGTGGCGAGACGGCCGAGCACCCGGGGTTGCTCGAGCCCGACGAGTACGACATCGCCGGTGCCACCACCGGCGTCGTCGAGAAGGACCAGATCCTGGGTGCTCATCTGGTGCAGGGCGACGAGGTCGTGCTGGCCGTCGCGAGTTCAGGTCTGCACTCCAACGGCTACTCGCTGGTGCGCAAGGTGCTGCTGAACGACGCCGGCTGGGCGCTGGACCGTGACGTGGCCGAGCTCGGCACCACCCTCGGTGAGGCGCTGCTGGTGCCCACCCAGATCTACGCCAAGGCGATCCTGTCCATGATCCAGGCCGTCGGCGGCCCCGCGGGCGTGCACACCATGAGCCACATCACCGGCGGCGGCTTCGCCAACAACCTGGCCCGCGTCATTCCCGAGCAGTACTCGGTCACGATCGAGCGCGCCAGTTGGAGTCCGCCGGCCATTTTCGAGCTGGTGGCGCAGGTGGGCGGCCTGTCCCGGGCCGATGTCGAGGCGACCCTGAACCAGGGTGTCGGGATGGCCGTGGTCCTGCCCGAGGCCAGCGCGGACGCTGCCCAGGCCTCGCTGCGGGCCGACGGGTTGGCCTCATGGGTCTGTGGTCGGGTGCATGCCCGTGGCGAGCAGCACGTGCAGCTGGTCGGCGACCACCACTGAGCAGTCTGCGCCGGTGGCGAACACCGTCATATCGCCTGACGGGTCAGCTTTGGCTGCGCGGCTCGGCTCTAGTACCCTTGCACTCACGAATAGGACTACCAATTCCGCGTTTACCGCGATGACACAGCGAGGGGGTCGACCCAATGGGGCGCGGCCGTGCAAAGGCGAAGCAGACCAAAGTCGCACGAGATCTCAAGTATCGAACTGTCGACACGGACTTTGCTTCCTTGGAGCGAGAGCTCCGCAACAGTGAATCGTCTGCCGCATCAAGTGGCTTCTACGACGAACCGGACTACAACGGCCTCGCAGAGGTCTACGGAAGTCAGTCCGCCGACGTCGTCGATGACGACGAGGATGATCCTCGCTGAGCGGTGACGGGCATCCGCCCTCCGCTCTGTCCCACCCTGGCTGGTAGGTAGGACCACGCAGGATACTGTCGAGCCCATGAACGGGTCCGGCAGTCTGCAGTGGTCGCCCGATCGAATCCTGCCCGGGTACCAGTACGCGACCCTCGACCTCGCCGAACCGGCCCCGGCCGCCGGCGAGCCCGAGGACACGCTCATCACCGCAGGTCTGGTGCGTCGCAACACCCCGACGCACCAGCGTGCGGTGCTCTACCTGCATGGCTGGAGCGACTACTTCTTCCAGACCTGGTTGGCCGACTACTTCGACGCGCAGGGCTATGACTTCTACGCCCTCGAACTGCGCCGCTACGGGCGCAACCTGGCCGAGGGCCAACTGGGCGGTTTCACGACCGACCTGTCCGACTACTACCAGGAACTGGATGCGGCCTTCGACGTGCTCGGGCTCGACCATGACAGCGTGACCCTGATGGGCCACTCGACGGGCGGGCTGGTGGCCACGCTGTGGGCCCATGACCGCCCCGGCCGGGCCCACGGGCTGATCCTGAACTCGCCATGGCTCGACTTCCAGGGCTCCCCGCTGATCCGCTCCGGGGTCGCCCTGCTGGCCAAGAACGTCGGCAAGGACGCCCACCGGGCGGCCCGGACCATTCCGCAGCGCGATTCCGACACCTACCTGCGCTCGATCCATGACTCCCTGGACGGTGAGTGGAACTTCGACCTGGGCCTGAAGCGCCACCCGTCGTTCATGCTGCGGGCCGGCTGGCTGACGGCCATCGCCACCGGCCACGAGCGGGTGCGGGCCGGCCTGGCGATCGATACCCCCGTCCTGACCATGATCAGCCGTCGTTCCGACTTCAAGCGCACCTGGCACCCGGCCAGATGACTGCCGACACGGTGCTCGACGTCGACAAGGTCGCCCGCAGAGGGCACCAATTGGGCCCCCACGTGACGATCGTGCGCATCAACGACGGGCTGCACGACCTGGTGCTGTCCCGCGCTGACGTGCGCGACGTCGTCTGGGACACGATGACCCGTTGGATGGCCGCATGGTTGCGCGATCAGCCTCCACCCGGCTCGCCGTGAGATAATTCACTCATGCCGAACAATTTGGGACGCGTTGTCGTGGTCGGGGGCGGTTTCGCCGGCCTGAGCGCGACGACGAAGCTGACCGATGCCGGATTCCACGTCACCCTCGTGGACCGGCACCCGTACACGACCTTCCAGCCATTGCTGTACCAGGTGGCCACCGGGGGTCTGAACCCCGGCGACATCACCTACGCCCTGCGCAGGTTCGTCAGCAACAAGAAGCACCACCTCGGACACTTCCGCCGTGGCACCGTGACCGGGATCGACACCCAGAACAAGACCGTCCAGGTCAGCCGCGGCGATGACCTGCCCTACGACTACCTGGTGCTGTCCCAGGGCGTGGGCGCCGGGTACTTCGGCATCGAGGGGGCGGCCGAGCACACCCGATCCATCTACACCCGCGCCGCCGCGATCGAGGTGCGCGACATCATCTTCAGCGGGCTGGAGCACCTGGCCAGCGCCAAGGACCCCGACCGCCGCTTCACGGTGGCCATCGTCGGCGGCGGCCCGACGGGCGTCGAGATGGCCGGTGCCCTGGCCGAGATGAAGTCCGAGGGACTTCCCGTGTTGTACCCCGAGCTGCACATTGACGCCTTCCGGGTGGTCATGGTCGAAATGGGCGACACGCTGCTGGCACCCTTTGACGCGAAGCTGCGCGACTACACCATTGACGAACTGCGCCTGCGCGGGGTGGACGTGCGGCTGAGCACCGCCATCGAGAGGGTCGAACCCGACAAGGTCACCTTCAAGGGCGGTGGCACCATGGACGTCGACCTGGTCATCTGGGCGGCCGGGGTGGGGGCCCACCCCATCGTCGCCGACTGGGGCATGCCCCAGGGTCGCGGCGGCCGCATCCTGGTGGACGAGGACCTGCGCGTCCAGGGGTTCACCGACGTCTTCGCCATTGGCGACGCAGCCTTGATCGAGAAGAACCCGCTGCCGCAGCTGGCCCAGCCCGCGCTGCAGCAGGGCGAGCACGTGGCCAAGCAGATTGCCCACGTGCGCAACGGCGAGCCCACCGAGCCGTTCGCCTACTTTGACCAGGGCACCATGGCCACCATCGCCCGCAATGCGGCCGTGGTCCAACTCGCCCCCATGGGGCCGCTGCCCGAACTGAAGATCACCGGCTTCATCGGCTGGCTGACCTGGGTGGTCGTCCACCTGCGCAGCCTGCTGGGCGGACGCAACCGTCTTCAGGCCATGATCAACATGGGCTTCCGGTACCTGACCTGGCCCAAGTCGGCGACCGGTATTCAGGGCGACGTCACCGATTCGCCTGCCATGCTGGCCCGCAGCGGGGGGCGCACCGCCATCCAGGCCGACGAGGCCGACGCCGACTGACCCAGGCCCTCCTCGAGGCGCAGAAGCACACAGCCGCCCAGACCATCGTGGTCTGGGCGGCTGCGCTGTGTACGGGGTCAGCCGGTCAGTTCCACTGCTGGGGTGGCTGGGGCTGCTGGTGCTGGGGCTGCCAGGGCTGGCCGGCGGACGGCGGCTGCCAGGGCTGGTCCGCTGACTGGGGCTGGGCGGCCGGCTGCTGCTGCCACGCCTGGCCAGCTGACGGCGGCTGCCAGGGCTGACCGGCGGACGGCGGCTGCCAGGGCTGGGCGGCCGGCTGCTGCTGCCACGCCTGGCCCCCGGACTGCTGCTGGCCCGACTGGGCAGGGGACTGCTGCTGACCCGACTGGTGGGGGTAGGACTGCTGGGCCCCCCAGGCGGCCAGGCCCGGCGCCGGGTCCTTGCGCGCCTTGAGGAACTTCACCAGCCCCTGGATGATGATGACCACGCCGAAGATCGGCAGCACGTAGAAGAGTCGGTCGAACCAGACCAGCATCACCACGGCGAAGACAATCATCGCCAGACCAATGACCAGCGACTTGATCAGGTCGTTGCGGGCAGCTGGCGCGGCCGTGGGAGCCGACTGGGCCTGTGGCTGGCCCACGGGCTGCTGGCCCCACGGAGCAGGCTGCTGCTGCCACGGGCCGGGCTGCTGGCCCCACTGGTCGTTCATGTTCTGGGACATGGGTGCTCCTCACGTGCGCGGACGGGCCTCGTCAGCGTACGGCACCGGCGGGCCTCGTCAGCGTACGGCACCGGCAGGCCCGTCGAGACCCGGGGCAGAACGCGAAAGAGCCCCCGGCGAACCGGGGCAGAACGCGAAACAGCCCCGGCGAACCGGGGCAGAACGCGAAACAGCCCCGGCGAACCGGGGCAGAACGCGAAACAGCCCCGGCGAACCGGGGCTGCTGCCTGTGGCCAGGGCCGGGCTCGAACCGGCGACCTTTCACTTTTCAGGCGAACGCTACTACCAACTGAGCTACCTGGCCGTGCTGCTGTGTTGGATGATCCAACACAAAAGCGGTGATGTGACCATCACCGCTTCAGCGACCCCGACGGGACTCGAACCCGCGACCTCCGCCGTGACAGGGCGGCGCGCTAACCAACTGCGCTACGGGGCCTTGTGGGCCCAGAGGCTTGCTGTCTCTGTGAGGCAGCTTGAGAAACTATACCGACATTGCCCGTGGTTGTGAAATCGAGCCCATCGACCCGGTGTAATGCCTTGTCGCACCCGGTTTGGAAGGTGAGTGGCGACCGTCCTGCCCGAGAGGCAGAACTGCCGGAACCAGTGACTGGTTCCGGCAGTTGCCGTGGTATCCCCAACGGGATTCGAACCCGCGCTGCCGCCTTGAAAGGGCGGTGTCCTAGGCCGCTAAACGATGGGGACGCGACTGCAGAAGCATAGTGGACATCCGGCCCGCCCCCCAAAACGCCGGCCGACCGGACATTGTGCCCGCAGCGTCACGAAGTACCTCGCGAACCGCCGACCGACCGGACATTCTGCCCGCAGCGCCAGGATGTGCGCTCGAAACGTCGCGGCGACCGGACATTGTGCCCGCAGCGCCACGATGTGCGCTCGAACCGTCGCGGCGACCGGACATTGCGCCCCTGGTGCCACCAGGCCAGGTCACAGCCCCTTGGTGGTGACGTGGACGTGGTCCTTGTGGTTGGCCGTGGAGTTGCCGCGGTCAGCCATCGCCCGCCACCCCTCCTTGTCGCGGGACACGTTCCAGATCTTCTGGTCGAAGATCAGGTACTGGATGTTCAGCGAGGAGGCGTTGGCCCGAAGGTAGTTGGCGATGTCCCAGCCCCTGGCCTTGCCGGCGGCGGTGTTCCACTTCGGCAGCATGATGTCGACGGCGTGGCCGCTCGGGTGGTCGGGCAGTGAGTCGGGGCGCACACCGTAGAAGGTGGTCACTCCAAAGCGCGAGGCCACCACGTTGACGATGTTGCGGGTCGACGCGTTGAGCCCGTTCAGCCCGATGGAGCCGGTCAGGTCAATGGGTCCGCTGCCGCCGGTGTTCCCACCACCGGTGCTGCCGCCACCGGTGTCCGCGCCGCCCTGGGTGCTGGACAGGTAGGCGGCCGAGACCCAGCGGGTGGCGCCGTTGAAGTTGATCTGGGCGAACCCGCTGGTGATGGTGCCGGTGATCCGCACGGCGGAGTCCTTGGCCAAGCTGGCGACCGTCGAGTACGAGGTTCCGGGGCCAGAGCGGACGTTGACGGTCTCGGTGGCGTACCGGGTGCCGATCTCCTGGGGCAGGGCCTCGGGCTCTGCGGTCGGGACCTGCCCGACCTTGTGGATGTAGGCGGTGGTCACCCACACGCGCTGTCCACGCCAGACGACCTCGGTCAGGTAGCCGGCCTTGTTGCCGGTGCTGGGCAGCACGCTGCCGGGCGGGATGTCACCCATGCTGGCGATGCCTCGCCCGGTCTGGTTGCGCACCATCAGGCTGGCACTGGACTTGACCGAACCCGTGGTGGCGATGGTCTTGGTCGAGGGCTGCGCGGCGCTCAGGTAGGTCGTGGAGACCCAGGCGCGTCCGGTGGAGAAGAAGATCTGGGTGAACCCGCCCGAGACCAGGCCGGTGCGCTCGACCTTTGAGCCCTTGGCCAGGGTGGCGTGGATGGAGTACTTGATGCCCGGGCCGCTACGGACGTTCAGCGGCTCGGAGGTGAACACGTCGCCCTTGGCCCCCGGGGCGGTACCAGTGCTGGCGTCGCTGGCCTTGGCGCCAGCCAGGTAATTGGCCGAGACGTAGGCGGTGGTCGAACCAAATTTCACCGGGACGAAGCCGTACTTCATGGCACCGACCTGGGTCAGGCGCTGGCCCTTGTGCAGGACGCCGAGGATCGATGACCCGGTGTTCGGTGACGTGCGGATGTTCACGGCGGTGGTGGCGGTCACCGCCCCGTAGTTGGCGATGGCCGAGGGGCTCAACGCGATGGTACCGATGGCCAGCGAGCTGGTGACCGCGACGGCGGCAGCACCTACTTGCATCCTCCTGGTGAATTTCACAGCTTCTCCCGGGTTGGGGGCCTTCCCGGGCCCCACACATGGATGGATGTGTCGGGCGGACCGCCAGGCGTCTTCCCCGGGGTTGCCCCCACGCCTGCGCGGCAGTCCGCCGACGTGGGGAATCTAGGCGCGTCCGGGAACCGCTTCAAGACCAGTGACTGGGCGACGACCGGGTTTGCCAAGCATTTCCGAAAATGCCATGGGTGAAATTACGTGGATGCCATTGAGTAGTGTCGAGCCTTCGTGGAACCGGCCGTGACAAGCCAAAACAGTGATGTGAGTGGCTTCACAAGCCACTGGGTCGCACGCCACCAAGCAGGCGACGTGGCATTCCTGAGCAGGCCTTCTCAGAATGTGTGCGCCAGCCCTGAACCCTCACTTGACAGTTCAGGTGCGCATTCACAGTTGCGCACTCAGGCGGGGGGTGCGACCAGGACGGTCTGGTCCAGCCCGGCGACCACCAGCAGGGCCCGTCCGTAGACGGAGTGCGGCAGGTAGCCGGCCTGCAGGTCGGCCCGCGGCACCCCGGTGGCGCCGGTCAATCCGGCGATCTGGGCGCAGGTGTCCTCGTCGGCGCGCAGCGGCAGCGCCTCCAGGATGCCCCGGTCGACGTTGATGCTCATCACGTCCAGTACCTCGGCGTCGAAGCTGGGGGCGACCAGGACGATTCCCGACTTCTGCTGGGAGGCGCGATTCAGCGTGTCGAGGACTTCGCGCAGGCTGCCGACGCCCTCGGGGCAGACCATCACCAGGGGGCCGCGGATGATCGCGCGCTGGGGGTCGGTGGTGGTGGCGAGCCGAGCATCGGCCAGGGTGGCCGCCACGGTGCGCAACTGGTCGGTGGCCAGCTCGGCGTTGAGGTCGGCCTGCTCCTGGCTGGTCAGCGGATGAAGGCGGGGCCGCTCATCGGGGCTGGGTTCGGGCAGGTAGCGCGGGACGGGCGCATCGGCCATGGCGGGGCCACGGTCGGGAGCCTGCTGCAGGGCGGCGTCCAGCCGTCGCCGGGAGCGCCAGTCCGCCAGGGCCGCGACCACCAGCAGGGTGATGCCGACGACCAAGATGATGACCACCCCGAGTGTGCCGTCCATGACACCAGCCTGCCACGTGGCTCAGGCGAGCCCGACGACGTCGGTCAGGCCGACGCCGAGTTGCCGGATCGCGCCCCACCTGGCATTCCCCTGGTGCGGGTAGGCCCACACGGTGCCGTCGCTGCGCAGCGCGACCAGGTCGCGGCGGCCGTCCCGGGTCAGGTCACCGGGCGAGGTCAGGATGCCCATGCCCTGCCAGTTGCGTCCGACCCGGTGGACCGCGACGATCCGGCCACCGGCAATGCTGTAGCGCGGCAGGGCGCCGTGCTGGTCGACGGCGAGCAGGTCGGGCACCTGGTCGCCGCTGCAGTCACCGACGGTCGCGGCCATCCGGATGCCCGTCCAGTTCCTGCCGATCACGGCCGCACCCACCAGGTATCGGCCCCCAAGACTGTCGGCGGTGAAGGAGTAGCGGATCAGTTCACCGTCGCTGTCGCGGGCCACCAGTTCGGGCAGTCCGTCGCCGGTGATGTCGTCGAGCACGGTCAGCAGTGACAGGTCGTCCCAGCCGGCACCGACCTGCACCGCCGCGGCATAGGCGCCGCCGGTCAGACCACGCAGCAACCACAGGGAGCCGTCCTTGCGGCGTCCGGCGAGTTCGGTGACGTCGTCCCCGTCCAGGTCGGGAACGTTGGCGACCCAGTCGTAGTCCTGCCAGCCCCGGCCGGCGGTGAAGGGCTCCGACAGGTGACCCCCGCGGACGCCGTACTGCAGCAACGCCCCCGACCTGGTCATCGCCATCAGGTCGGCCTGCCCGTTGCCGTCCTGGTCACCGAAGGTCGTCGGCGGTCGGGGGCTCGGCAGGGTGACCGTCGGCATCGCGTCGGTCGCCGACGCCTCGAGGCTGGCGTAGGTCCACACCTGGATGCTGCCCGGCTCGGGACGCGACACGCTGGGATTGTCCTGGGAGTAGACGAACCCGGTGAACGTGCCCCGGGCGTCGGGAGTGGCATGCCAGTAGGACCAGTAGTGCAAGCCGTCGGCGGTGGCCGGGTGGCCATTGATCCTGGTGAACACCGGCTCGCCGTCGGTGCTGAAGCCGGCGCTGGTCAGTGCCGCCAGTCCGGTGGAGAACTCGGTGGCGCAGCCCGTCCACGAGGAATCCTGGTCGGGCTGGACGACCACCCAGACATTGCCGGCCTCCAGGCATGGGGCGCGCTCGACCGCGCGGGCCGGGGGTGCCGGCAGCAGGACGCCGCCCAGGACGAGCAGGCAGGACATCAGGGCGGCGCGTACCCGCAGACGTCCTGGTGTTCGTTCCACAGTCCTTGCCCCTCAGCTGGTCTGTTCGGTTGGCGAAACCACAGCCACCGTACCCACACCACGGGCCGGTTTGTCCAGAGGAACCAGCAGATTGGTCGGTGCCCCCAGCGGGGCTCGAACCCGCGACCCAAGGATTAAAAGTCCCTTGCTCTGCCGACTGAGCTATGGGGGCGGGCCACATCCTAGCGGGGTGCACACCTGTGCCGACAGTCGCTGCGCGCCTGCACGTCGACCCCCGATGCCCCGCACCCGTGGCAGGGGACATAGTCTGGGCACGTGCGTACCCCACGTGATATCGAATGCTGGCTCACCGACATGGATGGCGTCCTCGTCCACGAGAGCAGCGCGCTGCCCGGAGCCACAGAGCTGCTCAACCGCTGGGTGGACACCTCCCACCGGTTCCTGGTCCTGACCAACAACTCGATCTTCACCCCCCGTGACCTGTCGGCACGGCTCGAATCGTCGGGCATCACGGTGCCCGAGGAGAACTTGTGGACCTCGGCGATGGCCACGGCCGACTTCCTGGCGAACCAGCAGCACGGCGCCAAGCTGTCGGTGATCGGCGAGGCCGGCCTGACCACGGCGCTGCACGCGGCGGGGTTCATCATGACCGACACCGACCCGGACTACGTGGTGCTGGGCGAAACCCGCACCTACTCCTTCGAAGCGATCACCAACGCCATTCGCCACATTGACCGGGGCGCCAAGTTCATCGCCACCAACCCGGACGTCACCGGGCCCAGCGCCGACGGACTGCTGCCGGCGACCGGTGCCGTCTCCGCCATGATCACCGCGGCGACCGGTCGACGCCCCTACATCGTCGGCAAGCCGAACCCGATGATGTTCCGCTCGGCGTTGAACAAGATCGAGGCGCATTCCGAGACCACGGCGATGATCGGCGACCGGATGGACACCGACATCATCGCCGGCATGGAGGCCGGGCTGTTCACCATCCTCGTGCTGACCGGTATCACCAGCCGCAAGGACATCGAGCGCTACCCCTACCGTCCAGACCTGGTGCTGGAATCGGTGGCCGAACTCCACTCCCTCATCTGAGGAGTCACGGCACGCTGCGCCAGGTGGGTGGCAGCGTCACCGGCTCGGGGTGGGATTCCCAGTCGGCCCACCACCGCTGCGACCCGGCGGGCAGCCGATTGGCGTCCAACAAGTCGACCTGGTCGCGGATTGACCACTTCAGCCTGGCCAGGTCCAGCAGGTCGGCCTCGACGGTGGGGTCGGCCAGCACCCGCCGCTCCAGGGACAGGGCCTCAAGACGCAACTCGATCACCTTGCGGTGGACGTCGGCCACGCTCACCGGCAGCCCCAGGTGTGCCTCGGCGGCGCGCAACCAGCCGTAGTCACGATTGATCCGCAGCAGTCCCGGGTCGACGGTGATGGCGTCGTGGACGAACAGGTCCGGTTCGATCACCAGGGCGCCGCTGCTGCGCGCCATTGCCACCTCGTCCCGTTCGGCCTCGTCGGTGAGGATCTCGGCCGAGCGCATCAGGATGTGCAGCATCGACTTGGAGGCGAACGACTCGGCGCGCGGGTTCTCCACCGGCGAGGAGACCACGACGTAGCAGCGGTCGACGTCCAGCGGTCCGAGGGCCATTTCGGCGGGTGTCGCCTCCCGGGTGCCGCCATCGACGTACCACTCGTCCCCGATCCGCACGGGGGCGAAGACCCCCGGGATGGCGCACGAGGCCAGCGCCCCCAGGCTGAGGTCGGCGGCAGGGATGTCGGGCAGCGGGTTGTTCTCGCGGTCGACCATGGTGCCGTCCTCGGTCATGAAGCGCAGTTCCCCCGACTCCAGGGCCACCATCGAGATGCGCACCGTCACCCCCGAGTCGCGGGTGCGGTCGGAGCGGAAGATCTCGCCGTCGAGCAACCGCATCAGGATCTCTCCCGGGTGGAACATCGAGCGCGAGGCGTCGGCGCCGCGCAGGATCAGCGACAGGTCCCCCCCGGCGGTGCGCAGCCGCGGCAGCATTGACAGCAGCGGCAGCACCGCCCCCGGGCCCAGTGCCTGACCGGTCGGCCTGGGCTCGCTCATGGCGATGTGCAGGGTGAGTTCGGCGCCGCTCAACTCAGCGGGGTCGACCGCCTGTTCGTCGACCGACGGTTCGGGGACCGACGGTGTGCGCAGGTGCGGCAGCGTGATCTTGGGCAGCGTGAAGGACGGGGGCGGGCGCTGGCTCTCCTGCTGGATCAGTGCCATCCACTCACCGCCACGATCCTGCAGACGCTGGAACCACGGGCGGGGGGCGAACATCTGGTCGCTGTGGGTCATCGACAGCCACAGCTCCTCGATGCGGTCCAGCACCTCGATCTGTCCCTGGCGGTCCAGCGACTGGGACAGGGCCGCTGCCAGCACCGAGCCGGCCGAGGTGCCCACCATGACGCTGGGGGAGATGTTCGCGCGGTCGTACAGGTAGCGCAGGGCACCGGTCTGGAAACTGGCCCGCGAACCGCCGCCGCTGAGCACGAGTCCCTCGACCTCGTCCCTGTCGGGGGCGAGCCGGTTGACCCAGGACAGTGAGGGGAAACCGCTCCACAGTCGACGTGCCATGCGGCCAGCCTAGTTGGTGGGTGGGCCGTGGTCGTGGGCCCGGGTGGCCACCTGCGAGAATGGAACATGTGACCCATGTAGCCCCCGAGACCAAGGCCGCCACCAGGGTGGCCGCCCCGGTGGACCTGCGCAAGTACGCGTGGTTGTCGATCGCGGCGGCGCTGGCCACCATCTTCCTCAAGGGCGCCGCCTGGCAGATCACCGGGTCGGTGGGACTCCTCTCGGACGCCGCCGAGTCGCTGGTGAACCTGGTCGCCGCCGTGGTCGCGCTGATCGCACTCACGGTGGCGATGCGTCCGCCGGACAAGAACCACCACTTCGGCCATTCGAAGGCGGAGTACTTCTCGGCCGGCACCGAGGGCCTGATGATCATCGTCGCGGCCGGTGTCATCATTGTCAGTTCGGTGCAGCGCTTCCTGGCGCCGCAGCCCCTGGAGCAGGTTGGCGTCGGCCTGCTGATCTCGGTGGTCGCCTCGGTCATCAACGGACTGGTCGGGATGGTCCTGATCCGGGTGGGTCGGGCCCATCGCTCAATGACCCTGGTCGCCGACGGCAAGCACCTGTGGACCGATGTGGTCACCTCGATCGGGGTGATCATCGGCGTCGGACTCGTGTGGGTCACCAAGTGGGACCGGCTGGACGCGATCGTCGCCTTTGCGGTGGCCATCAACATCCTGTTCACCGGCTGGAAGTTGCTGCGTGACTCGACCGAGGGCCTGATGGACATCTCGCTGCCCAAGGAGCAGAACGCCCTGCTGCGGGACACCCTCGACCGCTTCCGCAGCGAGGAGATCGACTTCCACGCCTACCGCACCCGGGAGTCCGGCCACCGCCGGTTCATGGAATGCCACATGCTGGTGCCGGGGGAGTGGACGGTGCAGCAGGGCCACGACGCGATCGAGGACATCACCGACGCCCTGCACGAGGTGATGCCCGAACTGCGGGTGCTGATCCACCTGGAGCCCATCGAGGACCCCCGCAGCTACGAGGACATCGAGGTCTGAGCGCTGGTCGGCGCTCAGACGACTGGACGCACCGGGCCCCCGGGGCGGGCGATGAGCACCGACGCCATCGTCGCGACCATCGGGTACTGGACGGTGTAGCGCTGCAGCCAGTCCTCGGCGAAGGCCTCGGCGTCACTGCTGGGCACCATCGCCCATACGCTGCCCCCGAACCCGGCCCCGAAACTGGTGGCGGCGATCGCGCCCAGTTTCCGCGCCTGGCCGGCCAGGAACTCCGTCTCGGGCACCTGGTTGCCCAGCGCGGACGACGCCTGCTGCTGGGACGCCTCGACGGCCTCACCGAAGCGGTCCAGGTCGCCGGTGACGAGCGCCTCGGCGGCCTCGGGAATGATGACCTCGGACTCGGCGAGGAAGTGCTCCAGGCGTCGCTGCAAGTAGTCGTCGTCGGACACCAGGGCGCGCAGCCGCGTCACCGCGTCGTCCGAGGAGCGCACCGCCTCGGCCAGGCTCCGTCGGTCCGGCAGGTCGGGGTCGGCGTTCCAGCGGGCCAGGATGTCCCCGACGCCCAGGGCCGCTCGGTTGTACAACTCGCGCGCCGGGCCGGTCTTCTCGGCCGCGACCCCGCTGACCGCCACCACGAACGTCAGGTCGTCGGGCATGGGGATGCTGAGCTCGCGACGGATCGGGTTGAACCCGAACAGGCCCAGGTGGTCGGGCTCGCAGCAGATCATCGCGGTGTGGTCCTCGGAGCCGCCGAAGGTGCCCACCCCACGATGCCCGGCCAACTGGCCGAAGCTCATCCCGTTCTCGATGCAGGCCAGGTAGCCGGCCAGGTCGGCGGGGGCGGCGATGTGGCGGCGCCAGCGCTCGGTGCCGGTGAAGCCGTTGTACTCGGCCAGGCTGAGCGCCAGCGCCACCACCAGCGCCGAACTGCTGCTCATGCCACTGGCCAGGGGCAGGTTCGAGTCAATGGTGATGTCGACGGGGGCCAGGGGACCGAAGTTGTGGAACAGGCGGTCGGCGACGGTCTGCAGGTAGTGCCCCCAGTGCCCGCCGGCCAGGTCAAGAGCCTGGCCCGGCACGACTCTCAGGTCACCGGCCAGGGCGGCGGTGCGGGCGGTGATGCCTTGCTTGGCGGGGATGAGGCTGACGGTGACCCCCCGGTCGACGGCCGCCAACAATGAGCGGCCACCGGCATAGTCGGTGTGCTTGCCCAGCACCTCGATGCGGCCCGGTGAGAACCACGCGACCGGTTGGCCCAGGGGTCGCGCGTCGACGACATTGGTCAGGCTCACAGGTGCGGCTCCCGGCCCACGAGCAGCGCGGCCACCGCGCCGATGTCGAGCTTGGTGGACAGGTCCAGCACCCCGGCCTTGACCGGGACCACCTCCACCCGGACACCGGCGGCCATCGCGTCGCGGACGGCGTCGACGATCTCGAGTTCGCCACGCGGTGAAGGTGCCACCGTGCCGCAGGCGGCCACGATGGCCGGGGTGAACAGCCAGCAGTTCATCGAGACCAGGGCGTCCTCGCCCAGGGCGGCCAAGGTCTCGGCATCGGGCTTCTCGTGGATGCCCGTCAACTGGTTGTCCGCGTCGCGGGTGAGCAGCGCGAACTTGGCGACCCTCTCCGCGGTGATGTTGGAACCCTCCACCAGCGCCCGCCGGTCGAATCCCAGCGTGCCGGCGCCGGGGATGGCGCGCAGCTTGGCCACCGCGTAGGACGGGTAGTGGTTGTCGGCGTTGATCACCAGCACCCGCTCGTCACCGGCGAACTGGCGGGCTGCCCAGACAGCGTTCGCCGTCCCCAGCGGTTGCTCCTGGACGGCGTAGGAGACCTTCACCCGATCAGTGCTCAGCGAGTCGTAGTAGTCGCGCACCAGGTGGTGCTCGGGGCCGATGACCAGGCACACCTCGTCGAAGCCGGCGTCGGCCAGGTCGCTGATGACGTGGTCCAGGAAGGGACGACCCACCGAGACCATGCCCTTCACCCCGGTGTCGGCGACCGCCTGCTGGCCGCTGGTGAGTTCGACGCCGTCTGCCTCGGCGCGCATGCGGGTGCCCAGGCCCCGCGACATCACGATGGCGCGGTGCGGCGGCGGTGCTGCTGGTGAATGGCTCATGACGTTGATCCTAGGGACTCAGGCGCGCCAGCGACGCCGCGGGGGCCGGTGCGATGAGCGCTCGCTCACCGCTCGTCGTCGAGTGGCACGCGGCGGTCGGCGTCGGGGGCCAGCGGATCGGTGTCGGCGACCAGCGGATCGGTGTCGGCGACCGGCCGGTCGGCGTCGGGGGCCAGCGGCTCGGTGTCGTCGGCCTCCTCGCGGGCACGTTCCTGGTCGGCGTCCTGGAACTCCTCCCGGTCGGCCGGTGCCTGCCCCGACGCGATGGCCTCCTGCTGCGCCTTCAGGTTGGCCGACACCTTCTCGGGTTCGTCCTCGGTGCCGTAGTAGGCCTGCAGGGCATCCTCCTCGGCGACCGTCATCGGCGTCTCAGGATCCTGTCGGGGGGCGTCCTTGATGAACTCCTTGCTGAAGGCCACGTGCAGCACGCCGTCCTCGAGGCGTGCCTCGACGAGCGGCACGAAGCTCTCCTTGAGACCGAACAGACCGGTGCGGACCGTCACCCACGACGGCTGGCCGGACTCCTCGTCCAGGAACACCTGGCCGACGCCGCCGACCTTTTCGCCGTTGATGTCAAAGACCACGGCGTCGTAGTACTCATCGAGGTTGAACTCAGTCATGCCAGTGAAACTAGCGCCCGGAACTGTCGGGTGAGGGCTGATCGAGCAAACTTCACCCCACCGTGCCCGGATCGCCGAGTGGGTCAAGGGATTCGCCCAGCAACGTGCACCCAGTGGGCCAACATCGCCCGCCGGGGCCCGATGTGGCCCACTGGCTGCACGTTACTGGGACCACTCGTCTGCTGCGGCGGCCCGAGTCGTCGACGGGGCCTGCTCAGCTGGCGCGCACGGCCTGCTTGATCTGTCCGACCAGCGGCGGGCGGCAACTCAGCTCGCTCACGCCCATCGCGACCAGGGTGGCGGTCAACCCCGGCTTGGAGGCCAGGTCGCCGCAGACGGCCACCGGCACCCCGGGCAGTCGCTCGCAGGTGATCCTCATCAGTTCCAGCACACCGGCCGAATCGGACTTGGCCAGGCCTGCCACCACCCCGTTCGAGCGGTCGGTGGCCGTCGTGTACTGGGTCAGGTCGTTGGTGCCAATGCTGACGAAGTCGGTCAGCCCGGCGAACTCCGCGGCCCGCAGCGCGGCCGCGGGAACCTCGACCATCATGCCGATCGGGAAGGGCTCCGCGCCCACCTCGGCGATCGCCCGCAGGGCCATCTCGCGGGCCCAGGCCATCTCTTCGGGTTCGGTCACCATGGGGAACATCACCCGCACCGGAACCTGTCGGGAGGCCAGCGCGATACCGCGCAACTGCTCGGCGAAGAACTCCGGCACCCGTCGCATGGTCCGCAGGCCACGCTCGCCGAGGAACGGGTTCAGTTCCTTGTCCTGCTTGAGGTAGGGAAGTGGCTTGTCGCCGCCGACGTCCCAGGTGCGCACCGTGATGGGGTGCGGTGCCATCGCCTGGCCGATCTCGACCAGCACCGCGGCCTGCTGCTGGGCCGTGGGCGCCACGTTCAGGTGACCGAAGAGCAGTTCGGTGCGCACCAGGCCGGAGCCCTCGGCGCCGCCGGCGGCACCGCGCACCGCGTCCTCGACCGAGCCCACATTGGCCTCGACGGTGATGCGCTTGCCGGCCAGGGTCAGCGCCGGCTCCTGGGCAAGTGCCTCGGCCTGGGCCTCCTCGGCCTGCCGAGCCTGGGCGCGCTGGCCGATCTCGGCAATGGTGGCCTCGTCCGGGTCACACCACAACTGGCCGGCGACCGGGTCGAAGGCGACCCGCTGGCCGGTCTGCAGCCCGGCGGCGTCGGCGCGTCCGGTCAGCACCGGGATGCCGCGTCCGGTGGCGATGATGACGCCGTGGCCGGTGGCGCCGCCGGTGGTGGTCACCACCCCCAGGCAGGCCACCGGGTCGAGCTGGGCGGCGGTGGCGGCGTCGAGTTCGGGGACGACCAGGACGTGCTCCCCGGTGGGCAGCTCCTCAGGCTTCTGGCCCATGAGTTCGGCCAGCAGCAGCCGCCGCAACGAGCGGACGTCCTGGGCGCGTTCGGCCTGGTAGGGGTCGTCCAGGGCCTGGAACTGCTCGGCGACGCGGGTGAAGACGCAGTCGACCGAGGCCGGCGCCGGGTGGCCCGACAGCATGTCCTCGGTCAGTGCGTCGACCAGGGACGGGTCGTCCAGCAGCGAGGCCTGCATCATCAGGATGTCGTCAGCGCCCGTCAGGCGGGACTGGACGACGCTGATGGCGGTGCGCAGACGTCCCCGCTCGTCGGGGCTCGGGACGTAGCCGCGGGTGTCGACCTCACCCCCGGTGACAAAGGCGGTGCCGATGACGACCTGGCTGCCGGACCTGGCCGGCCCCCCGGCGGTGGCGGTGAGCGGCTTCGGGGCCTCGACGGGGGTGGAGCCGGTGACGTCCTCACCGAAGCCGGCCTCGGCCAGGCGGGTGATGTTGTTCAGCGCGCGGGCGGCCTCGGGGCCGCTGATGGTGGCGCGCATCACGTCGTCCTTGCGCAGGCCGAGGGTGGCGATCCGGGACAGGCTGGTGCCGGTCACGGGCCCGGCGCCGGTGGTGGCGTTGGACACCTGCACCACGGCGTCGACGTCGCGCAGGGCACGGACGAAGGCCGCGGCCGGGCGGGCGTGCAGGCCGTGGGGGTTCAGGATCGTCCACTCGAAGTCGAGGGCGTCAGCAGCCGGTGCGGCCAGGGCCGTGGTGGTGGTCGGGGCGGCGTCGGTACCGCCCAGGTGCTCCTGCTTGGCCTGGCAGCCGGCGGCGGCCTCCTCGGCCACCTCCTGCAGGGACCCGCCGGACGCCGCGGTCACCAGGGCGGCGACCAGACCCTCGACCAGCGGCGCGGGGCTGAGCAGCACCCGGTCGGCGGTGTCGGGGTCGAGGAACTCGCAGGCCATCTCGCCGCTGAGGATGGCGCTACCCAGGTCGAGCATCACCAGCACGCCGTCGGGGGAATCGACCTGGGTGATCGCCTCGCTGATGGCGGCGGCATCGGTACCGAAGGACCCGTCGTCCAGGCCCGCGGCGATGGCAACCTGCGGCGGGTCGGGGGTCATTTCCAGGGCCAGGGCCAGGGCTGCCTCGGCGAGTGCCCGACTGTGTGACACGACGACGATGCCAATCATCACAAATCTCCAACTGCGGTGGTGGATTCAACAACGGGTGTGGGAAATGCTATCGCTGCGCCTACTGCGGCTGCCACAAGGGCCACAGTCTTTCGGCTGCCCCCGGGGCGGCGACCATCATGCCACCGCCGTCGGGGAACAGGTTGTCGTCGCCATCGGAGTTGACCACCCGGGCGCCCGCCTCGTGGGCGATCAGGGCGCCGGCCAGGTGGTCGACCGGGTGGAAGCGTTCCACGATGCCCGCCACCGAGTCCCCGGCGGCGATCCGGGCCAGGGTGAGCGTGCCCGAACCCATGATCCGGGTGACCACATGGTGCTCGCCCAGGCGCCGGATGAAGTCGTCCTGGCCGGGGTGGAACTCGTGGACGTGGAGTTCGGTCATCACGGTGCGACCGGCCAGGGCGTTGACCCGGCCCAGTTGCAGCGGCCGTCCGTTGAGGACGGCGCCGAAACCGCGGGCCGCCAGGAAGATCTCGCCAGTCCACGGTTGGGCGACGACGGCGACTACCGGCTGGCCGTCGATGGCCAGCGCCAGGCTCATCGAGGTCCAGGGCAGGTGGCTGCCCAGGTTGTTGGTGCCGTCGACCGGGTCGAGGAACCAGGTCGGCCGGCCGGTGTCGGCCGCGCCGCCGAACTCCTCACCGACCACCACGTGGTCGGGCAGTTCGTGGGCGATCACCGAGCGGACGTGCTGTTCCACGGCCCGGTCGACGGCCGTCACCACGTCGGCGGGGTGGCCCTTGGTCTCGATGGTGCCCAGCGCAGCCGTGCGGGTGTAGTGGATGGTCCACTCGGCGACCTGGCGGGCCACCTGCAGCCACGTGGCCAGCTCGTCGCCCAGTCCGAGGCGTTCGGCCACCCGGTCGGCCCCTGCCCAGGCCAATGCCAGCGGGCTGTAGCCCGTGGTCGCCAGTTGGCGCAGCAGGCGGGGACGGTCGGTGACGATCTGGTCGGCACCGACGTCGATGGCCCAACTCATCTGTTCGGCATCCGACAGGGTGCCCACCAGCGTCTGCAGGCCCAGGGCGCGCGCGGCGCGAACCAGCTCGGGGCTGAGCAGCGCGAAGTCGACGTCGATGGCCTCGGGTCGCAGCGCCGCGATCGCCGACTCGTCCAGGTCGCCGCCGGGGTGGGGCAGGTGGAGGCTGGCGTCGGCGTCCAGGCGGCGAATGGTGCCCATCGCGGCGGTGTCGCCGCGCCAGACAACGTCGAGGTGGCGGCCGGCGGGGTGCTGGCGCAGCGTGGTCCAGGCGGCGGCGGCGTCGGCGGCGGGGGTGTTGATGACCAGGCGGGGCGCCTGGTCGGTGTCGGCCAGCAGGTCAAGGACCTGGCCCAGGGTGGGGATGCGGGTGCCCTCGGTGCCGAGGGCCGCCAGATCGTCCGCGGTTTGGCGGGCGACGGGGGCGGCGTGGCCCCACAGGCGCAGGGTGGTGGCATCGCCAATGACCATGGTGATGCCGTCGGCACTGGTGCGCACGTCGACCTGGACGTCGGTGGCCTTGGCGTCGATCGCAGCCAGGATGGCGGCCAGGGTGTTCTCGCGGGCCGACTCGGCGTCACCGCCGCGGGCAATGATGCGGACGGCGGTGGGGGACTCGGGGGCGGCGACGTTGGCAGACACGGGCCCCATCCTATTCAGCGCAGCGGATGGGGCATGTCCTCGGTCACCCTGCCGTGCACCAGCGTCAACCAGGGCGCCTTCTTGGCGCGGTCGAAGCGCACCGAGAGCCGGTCGTGGCGCATGATCCAGGCGGTGACCCCGACGAAGGTGAGCAGCACCGGAATGGCCGGGCCCAGTACCGTCCACCGGGGGCCGATGACGTCACCCATCCAGCCCACGATGGGGGAGACGATCGGGGTGCCGCCCAGGATGACCGCACCCCACACACTCATCACCCGACCGCGCATCTCGGGGCTGACACTGGTCTGCACCAGGGCGTTGGCGCTGATCAGCGTGGTGACCGCGCAGTAGCCGATGGGGATCATCAGCAGCGCGAAGACGTAGTAGTTGGGGGCGAAGGACGAGGCGATCATGCAGACCGCGAAGCCTCCCATGGCCGCCAGGATGAACCGGAACCGGGGCCGCTCCCGGCGCGCGGCGGTGAGGGCGGCGGTCAACGAGCCGATGCCCATCACCGAGCCCAGCAGGCCGTACTCGCTGGCACCACGGCCGAAGGCCTCGGTGGCCATCACCGCGTTGCTGATGGCGAAGTTGAAGCCGAAGGCGCCCATCACGAAGGCGATCACCAGCAACACCAGCAGGTCGACGCGCCGGGCCACGTACCTCACGCCCTGCACCATGCCGCCCTGTCCCCGCTTGGCGCGGGTGTTGCTCATCTTCGAGCGGTCCATCAGCAACAGCGAACTGATCAGCGCCGCGAAGGTGAACACGCTGACCGCCAGGACGGGGCCGGTGTCGATGGCCGCGATCAGGAACCCGGCGATGCCGGGACCGACCAGGCGGGCCATGTTGAACGAGGCGGAGTTGAGGCTGATGGCATTGGTCAGCAGTTCCTTGGGCACCAGTTCGGCGGCCATGGACTGGCGGGCGGGCTGGTCAATCGCCGCGGCGATGCCGTCGACCAGGGCCAGGGCGTAGACGTGCCACAGTTCCACCCGTCCGGTGATGACCAGGAGCGCCAGCACCAGGGCGTCGATGGCGAGCACGACCTGGGCGCAGTTCATCACCAGCCGCTTGCTGTAGCGGTCGGCGATGGAACCGGCGATCGGGACGAGCAGCAGGGTGGGCAGGAAGTTGAGGCTGGTCACCCAGCCCAGGGCGCGGGCGTTGCCGTCGGTCAGGGTGACCAGGACCAGCCAACTGGCGGCGGTGCGCGACATCCACTGGCCCACGTTGCTGGTGGTGACACCGATGAACCACAGCCGGTAGTTGCGAACACGCAGGCTCGCAAACGTCGAGTTCATTGGTGGAGCATTCGATTCAGCAGTCGGGTTGCCTCGACCAGGGTGTCGCGTTCCTCGTCGGTGCAGGCGATCAGGCGTTCGACCATCCAGGTGTCCCGACTGGAGCGAATGGCCTCGATCATGGCGTGGCCATGGTCGGTGACGGTGCAAATGCGCTGGCGGCGGTCGGTGGCCGAGACCTCGCGCGAAATCAGCCCGGCGGCTTCGAGCTCACCGACCGTGCGGGACATGCTGGGGGCGCTGACCGACTCGGCGTCGGCCAGTTCGGCGGCGGTGCGGGGACGCTGGTTCAGGTGCGAGAGCACCGCCACCTGGTGGGGTGGCAGGTGGGAGGCCTCGTAGCGGACCTTGCGGGTGATCCGCATGCACGCGGCGCGCAACTCATGGGCGACCTGTTGGACGGTCGGTTCAGCAGTGGATGTCATCTGGGCGGGGTCCTCGGGGCTGGCGTTGCAGGGCATCGGGCCGCCGAGGGGCGACAGATGCTTCACTCAGCTAACGATATCCCCGCGGACGGGCCGGGGCCAGTCGGTGCCGGACGCCGCAGCCTGTCAGAACAGATGGGTGGCGGCCACCCCGGCCAGCAGTCCCAGACCCATCCGCAGTTCGGCCAGGCCGGTGGACTTCAGCGCCGGCACCAGCTCGCGCCCCCGGGCGCCGGAGGCCACCACCTGGATGGACATGGCAGCCGACGGGACCATGAGCAGGCCCAGCAGCGCCCACCAGGTGGTCAGTGCGGCCACCAGGACAACACCCAGGGCCGCCACCACCACCAGCGCGACGAAGAAGGTGCGGGTGCCGCGCTCGCCCAGACGGGTGGCCAGGGTGCGCTTGCCCGAGGCGATGTCGGAAGCAATGTCACGCAGGTTGTTGGTCACCAGCAGGGCGCACGCCAGCGCCCCGACACCGACGGCGGCCACCACGGAGGCGATAGTGAGGCCCCCGGTCAGGATGTAGTGGGTGCCGCAGACGGCCACCAGGCCGAAGAAGACGAAGACGAAGACCTCACCCCACCCGGCATAGCCGTAGGGGTTCTTGCCGCCGGTGTAGAACCAGGCGGCCAGGATCGACGCCGCCCCCACCGCCAGCAGCCACCAGGCCTGGGTCAACAGGACGACGAGCAGACCGGCCACGGCGGCCAGGGCGAAACAGAAGAAGGCGGCCCGCTTGACCTGTCGGGGTTCGGCGGCTCCGGAGCCGACCAGGCGCATCGGGCCGACCCGGTCGTCGTCGGTGCCGCGGATGCCGTCGGAGTAGTCGTTGGCGTAGTTCACGCCCACCTGCAGGGCCAGGGCCACCACGGCCGCGAGCAGCGCCAGCAGCAACCCGCGACCGGTGAGTTCGCCCAGCGCATGCCAGGCGGTGGCGGTGCCGGCCATCACCGGTGCCGTGGCGGCGGGCAGGGTGCGCGGACGGGCGCCTTCGACCCATTGCTGCCTGGTGGCCACGGTTCCTCCTGGGGTGGGTGGGTGTTCAACTGGTCGAGGTGCGGGTCACGGCCGCGACCAGGGCCTGCCGATCGATCTTGCCAGAGACGGTGCGCGGCAGTCGAAAGACCGTGACCACCTGGCGGGGCAGCGCCGGGCGGGCCAGGCCGGCGCCGGCCAGGCGCTGGCGCCACAGCGCCAGGTCGGTCTCGCCCGATTCGGTGACCAGGACGATGCGGGTGCCCCACTCCTGGTCGGGCACCCCGACGACGACACCGGGGTGCGGGTCGACCAGGGCCAGGTGGCGCTGCACCTCGGCCAGGTCGACATTGACCCCGCCGCTGATCACGACGTCGTCGATGCGTCCGGTGACGTGCAGTCGACCGTCCTGCCACACGCCGCGGTCGTGGGTCAGCAGGCGTCCCCCCACCAACGTCTCGGCGGTGAGTCCGGGGTCGAGGCGGTAGCCGCTGAACAGCGTCGGCCCGGCCAGGCTGATGCGTCCATCGTTGGGGTCGACCAGGACGTCGACACCGTCGAGGGGGACGCCGTCATAGACGCACCCGCCGCTGGTCTCACTCATGCCATAGGTGGTCACCACTCGGATGCCGGCGGCGCGGGCGCGGTCGAGCAGGTCGGGACGCGCGGGTGCCCCGCCCAGCAGGACGGCGTCGAAAGCCGCCAGTCGGCCGGTAGTCTCCGGGTCGTCGAGGGCGCGGTGCAGGTGGGTCGGGACGATCGACAGCGCCCGGGGTTCGGCCAGGTCGGCCGGCGGCAGGTCGGACAGGTCACTGGCCAGCAGCACCGGCTCGGTGCCGGCCTCCAGGGAACGCACGAGCACCATCAACCCGGCGACGTAGTGCTGCGGCAGCGGGGAGTACCAGCGCATCGCGGCACCGAGCCGCTCACGCGTGGCGCCGGCCGAGGCCAGCAGGGCAGCGGCCGACAGCACGACACCCTTGGGGGTACCGGTCGACCCGGACGTGGTCACGATCACCGCGGCACCGGGCTCGATGACCGGAAGGTCTGGCCGGAGCGGCTCAGCGTCGCGGGAATCCTTGACAGGCAGCAGGACGGCTCGTCCGGCCAGCGCGTCGGGAAGCAGGCGCAAGATCTCGTCGGGGCGGCAGACGGTGGGGATCACCTCGCCACCCTATTCGGACATTCGCAGCCATGATCGTCTCCGTCGTCCTCAACCCGTACTGAGCCGCCCTGAGTCGTCCTGCACCTGCGGCACCCCGGACCCACCAGTCGGTCCAGGTGCACGTCCCGGCCGATCAGCAGCAGGAACAGGTCGGTCATGGTCCCGCTGACCTCACGTCCGGCGCCAGCACTCCATGGGTGGTCGGTGGCCCGCAGCAGCAGGCCATCCAGGGGGACGGGGGCGAAGACCTTGGACTTGCGATTGCCGCGGTAGGACAGGACGTGATCGGCCGCCTCCGCCACCTGCTCGGCGGGCAGGCCGCACGCCAGCTGGGCCGCAGGGGTGGAGCCGGCCGCAGCCAGCGGGATCGCGATGTCCAGGCTGTGGCCCAGAATGTCGATCAGCGCCTCCCGGCAGGTGAGCGTGGGGAAGTGGCGGTGGTAGCCAATCATGGCCCGCAGTTGCTCGATGATCTGGTCGGGGGAGTGCCGTCTGGCCAGTTCCCGCGAGCCCTCCCGGATCAAGGTGTTCGTGCCGCGCCGGTGGCGCAGGGCCAGGCCGAGCATCGTGCGGAGGCCCAGCGACGGCATCGTCAGGTGGGCGGCGACGTCCTTGATCGTCCATTCCGGGCAGACCGAGGTGAGTTCCCAGTCGCGCTGGGCCAGGCCGGACAACAACTCGACCAGCCCTGCTCGCCGTGCATCCACGGCGGCCCACACCTGTTCGTCGTCCATCGGAGTCCCCTCCCGTCGTGCAGATGGTTCGATAATAGGACTATTCTGGCTGGTGGACAAGAGTGGTCCGTGCCCCCGTCCCCAGGAGAAATCGTGTCGTTGCCAGATGAGCCATGGGAGTGGCCCACGGTGTTGCTGCTGTTCACGTCCTTCCGGGCGGCCGAGGACCGCATCGTGGGTGCCATCGCCGAGGCGGGGTTTGATGACATCTCCAGGGCCCAGGCGCGCCTGCTGGCCGGCATTGACCCGGACGGCACGCGTCTGGTCGTCCTGGCTGAGCGCGCCCGCATCGCCAAGCAGACAGCCGTCCCCCTGGTGGACCGGCTCGAGGCCGACGGGTACGTCGAACGCCTGCCCGACCCAGCCGACGGTCGAGCTCGCCTGGTCCGACTGACCGAGCGGGGACGCGCCATCATCCCCCATGCCCGCGCCGAGGAAGCCCGCATCGAGGACGACTGGCGCCAGGTCCTGGGCAGCCGGCGGCTCGACGCCCTGCGTCGCTCCCTGCTGGACCTGCAGGTCCTCACCGGTGACGAGGAGGCATCCCGCTAGGCTGGCCACACCAGTCGAGGGGAGTCATCATGGTCAGCCGTCGCACGAAGTGGGCGTTGGGCGCGGCCATCGCCGGTGCTGCGGGCACCGTGGTCGCCAGTTCGGTCGACCAGGGGTCGCTGTTCCGCACGTGGCTGCCCATGCGTCGTCCTCGGGGCGGGCTGGTCGGTTACGGGGGCGACGTGCAGTTCCTGCGCGATGCGGTGCGCTGGCACGAGTTCGGCATCAGCGCCGACCAGCGCGAGGCCTTCGACGACGTGCTCGCGAACCGTCCGGTGCGCACCCTGGACGAACTGACGCTGGCCTGCTGCGAGGCGCTGGCCCATTTCGACAACGCTGCCACCACCGTGCTGATCACCCAGGCCCACCGGTTGCCGGTGCGCTTCGCCTGGATGAGGGACTCACTGGTGGTCGCCAAGGCGGCCCCTGACCATGCCCACCTCGCCGGGCAGCGGGTGCTGTCCATCGCCGGCGGGGCACCGGACGTGACCTGGCCCCTGTTCGCCCGCTTCGTCGGCGGAGGCACCCCGGCCTGGCTGCGCAACCGTTCGGCCTGGTTCTTCACCGTCCCCGAGGCGCTGCGCCAGATCGGGATGGGGGTGCACGGCGGCATCGTCGCCCTCGAACTGGAGGCAGCGGACGGAACCCTGAGCCACGTCAGCCTGACCGCCTCGTCCGAGCCGATGCCCGGTGGTCCGATGGCCGACTTCAGGGACCGCTTCCCCGGTGATGAGGGGCTGGGGACCCGCGGGTGGCGCACGGCGCTGCTCGACCCGGGGGAGGACCCCGACAGCCCCGAGGCGCCCAGCCCGCTCTACCTGCAGCACTGGGATGCGTTGCTGCGGACCGTCCAGGTGCCGCTGCCCGGCAGCGACCAGCACGCCCTCTACCTGCGCCTGATGGGCAACCCGGACGGCGATGACCCCGACCAGGACGCCGTCGACGAGGCACTGGGCGTGATTGGCGCCGGCGGCCACGCGCGCTACGTCGTCGACGTGCGCTACCACTGCGGCGGGGACTACCGGGTGACCCTTCCGCTGGTCAAGGCCATCGCCAGGGCAGCCCGCGCCGGGCACGTGCCGATCAAGGTGCTGGTCGGCCCCAACACCATCGGCGGCGGACTGATCAGCGCCTCGCAGTTTCTGGCCCACGCCCCCGAGCGCACCACGGTGCTGGGCAATGACGTCGGCGACCGGCTGCGCAGCCGTGCCCAGGGCCGGACGATCACCCTGCCGCACAGCAGACTGGTCGTCCAGCTCTGCCACGACTGGCACGACGTCGGCTCCGAACCGGGGCCGTGGAGCGACGTGTGGTTGCCCGACAAGTTCCTGTTGCAGGGCATCGGCGAGTTCCGTCCCGACGTGGACGTCCAGAACTCCTGGCGGGACTACCTGGCCGGACGTGACCGCCTGCTCGAAGCGGCGTTGGCCTGAGATGGACTGGCCCGCGCGCGTTCGTGACGTGGAGTGGATCGACGACCTGGTCGTCTACGACATTGCCCTGCCCACCCGTTTTCGTGGCATCACCGCCCGCCGCGGCATGGTGGTGCGCACCCCCCTCGGCTGGGTCGAGTGGAGCCCCTTCGAGGAGTACGGCATCGCCGAGGCCTCCCGCTGGTGGTTGGCAGCGCAATCCGCCGCGACCAGCGGTTTCCCCGAGCCGGTCCGCGACCAGGTGCCGGTCAACGTGACGGTGCCCGCCGAGGACGCCGCCTCCGCCCACGCCCGGGTGGCGGCCTCGGGATGTCGCACCGCCAAGGTCAAGGTCGCCGAGACGAACCAGGGCCCGGCCGACGACATCGCCCGGGTCGAGGCGGTCCGTGACGCACTCGGCGCCCAGGGTCGGGTGCGAATCGACGCCAATGGCGCCTGGACGCCGAGCCAGGCGCTGACCATGATCAACCAGTTGCGCCGATTCGACCTGGAGTACGTCGAACAGCCCTGCCGCACCACTGAGGAACTGGCCCGGCTGCGCCGGGAACTGGCCCGCCGCGGGTGGAATGTGCCCATTGCCGCCGACGAGTCGATCAGGCGGGTCGGTGACCCCGAACGGGTCGTCGAACTCGAGGCCGCTGACGTGGCCGTGATCAAGGTGCAGCCCCTGGGTGGAGTGCAGGCCTGCCTCGAACTGGGGGAGCGGCTCGGGCTGCCGCTGGTGGTCTCCTCGGCGTTGGAGACGTCCATCGGGCTGCGGGCTGGTCTGGCGCTGGCCGCCGCCCTGCCCGACCTGCCGTTCGCGTGCGGGTTGAACACCGCCGCTCTGTTGGATGGCGACCTGACCACCACCTCGTTGCGCGAGGTTGACGGTGTGCTGCAGGTCGGCGAGCTGGACGTCGATGCCGAGGCGCTGACCCGGTTTGCCGCTGACGAGAGGGTCACCGAACGCTGGCTGGAACGTCTGGACGGGGTGCTGCACCACCTGGTCGAGGCCGACGCGTGAGCTCGGTCGACCTGGCCCGGACCGTGGTGGCCACGTTGCTGGCCCAGGGGGTGCGGCAGGTGGTGCTGGCCCCCGGGTCCCGCAACGCCCCCCTGGCGCTGGCCCTGGCGGCCGCCGAACAGGCAGGGCAGCTGTCATTGCACGTGCGGGTGGATGAGCGCAGCGCCGGGTTCATCGCACTGGGGCTGGCGCGCGCCACCGGCGAGGTGGCAGCGGTGGTGACCACCTCGGGCACCGCCGTGGGAAACCTGCTGCCGGCCGTGATGGAGGCACGTCATGCCGGGGTGCCCCTGCTGGTGCTCAGCGCTGACCGGCCCTCGTCCATGATCAACTCCGGGGCGAACCAGACCACCCGACAGGACCGACTGCTCGGTGAGCATGCCCTGGAGTGCCTGCGGGTGGCCTCGGACTCTGGTGGCGTCGAGGACTGGCGCCACCTGGTCCGGCGGGCCGTGCTGCTGGCTTCCGGGGCGAGGACCCGCCAGCCGGGACCGGTCCAGTTGAACGTCGAACTCGCCGCGCCCCTGGTCGGCCCGGAGCTGCTGGAGCCAGTCGAACCGGCGGCGGTGCTGGCCGTCCGGGAGCCGATGCCCGCCTCGCCGCTGCTGCTCGACGGTCGCCCGCGCACCGTGGTCGTCGCCGGCGACGCCCCGCCCGCGGTGGGCGCCCGGGCCGTGGCCTTCGCGGCCGAGGCCGGGGCACCGCTGCTGGCCGAACCGTCCAGCAATGCCCGTCGCGGCGCCCACGCCATCGCCGGGTACCGGCTGCTGTTGCCGCGCTTGGCCGACCGGGTCGAGCGCGTCGTGGTCTTTGGACGGCCCACCCTGTCGCGTCCCGTCTCGGCGCTGCTCGCCCGCCACGACGTGGAGTTGATCATGGTGTCGGCAGGTGCCGACTGGATCGATCCGGGCCATGGCGCCAGCAGCGTCGTCGATGGCGTCACCACCGAGGACCGCGGCTCGGAGGAGTGGCTTCAGGAATGGCTGGCCGCCGACCGCGAGCTCGAGTCCTGCACCAGCCTCGGGGACGACGTGGACGGCGTGCTGTCGCCGCGGCTCGCGACCCGGACGGTGTGGGCGGGGTTCGGCGCCGACGACCTGGTCATGCTCGGCTCGTCCAACCCGATCAGGGACGCCGACCTGTTGCCGATCATGGACTCGGGCCCGGTGGTGCATGCCAATCGCGGGCTGGCCGGCATCGACGGCACGATCAGCACCGGCATCGGCCTGGCCCTGGGCTCAGGTCGTCCGGTGACCGTGGTGGTCGGGGACCTCACCTTCCTGCATGACGTCAGTGCTCTCGGCATCGGTGACCTGGAGCGGCGTCCCGACCTGCGGGTGGTCGTCCTGGACGATCATGGGGGCTCCATCTTCCATGGCCTGGAGCAGGGTGCCGCCGACTACCAGCGGCATTTCGAACGGGTCTTCGCCACCCCGCAACGCGTTGACCTGGCAATGGTCGCCGCCGGGTTCGGTGCCACGGTGACCCAGGTCAGCGCGGTCGATGACCTGGCCGCGGCGCTGGCGCGGCCCCCGGCAGGTGTCGAGGTCGTGGTGGTGCAGGTGGACCGGAGTGCCCGCCGAGCCGGGTAGCCCGCCGCGGTTCAGGTGCAGCGCCTGGCAGGGCGTCAGTTCTCCGCCGGCACTTCGTGAACGATGTGCCGTCTGGGTTGGTCTGGCCCGGCACTTTGTGAACGATGTGCCGTCTGGGGTTGCCTGGACCGGCACTTCGTGAACGATGTGCCGCCTGGCTCGGTCAGGACCGGCACTTGGTGAACGATGTGCCGCCTGGCCTCAACGAGCCCCGTGCTCGGTGCGCAACCACGCCCGCAGCACCTGGGTCGCCCGGACGTCGTCCTCGTTGTAGGCCAGCACCCGCTGCCGGGCTGCGTCGCGCTCCTCGGTCGACAAGGACGGGTCGATGGCGTCGGCGAACCAGCCCTGCGAGTTCAACCCGCCGGCCTCGTCGTCGCGCCACTGGAACCCGGCGCCCTCGTGGGCGACCACCTTCAGGCCGAGTCCCTGCACCCCGAAGAAGTGGGTCTCCATCACGGTGTAGAGGTCGACCCAGTGCTGGCCGACGCGTCCCAGTGCCCGTCCCAACAGGTCGTCAGGGCTCTTGTCGGCCGAGGACAGTTCACGCAGGTGGCGCGGCTCGTAGTCGGAGTAGTGGTAGACCCGGACCCGACGTCCGGTGGCGAAGAGGTCCTCCAGGAAGGACATGGCCTGGCGGGCCAGGCCCACCTGCGCCTCGGTGGTCATCGGACCCCAGTGGACGAAGGCATGGTAGGTCGGCGGCTGCCCGTCGGCGCTGACCAGCAGCCCCCACAGGTAGATCTCGTCATTGCTGCTGGTCTCGATGTCCAGGTCGACCTCGATGTCACCGGCCGGCAGGGCGATCGGGTCGTTGCCCACCCGGCTGAGGGCCACCCCGGCCCGCATCATCTGCGCCCGCTGGGCGGCGGTGCGCAATCGTCGTTCGGCCTGGTTGCGGTGGGCGACTTCGGGCAGGTACTGCGGCAGCAGCGCCTCCAGGCTGGCGTCGGCCAGGTCGTCCAGGGTGGAGATGCCCAGCTTGCGCAGCACCGAGATTTCGCGGACGTCCAGCGGTGTCTTGGTGATCCGCAGGCTCAGGTCGTCGGCGTCCAGCAGCGGTTCGCACCGCTGCCACCACGGGCATGAGGCGCACTCGCGCACCACGATCGGGGTGACCCGCGGGTGGTAGGGCTCGTCGGGACGATGGCCCTGGGCGGTCTGGGCGACGGTGAGGCGGAACCCGAACTCATGGTCGTAGCGCTCCAGCGCCGAGCGCATCCGCCAATGGGTCTCGGCGGTGCGCGAAAAGGTCCGCAGGAAACGATGCCGCAGGTCGACGAAGACGATGCCATGATCTGCTGCCCGCTCGTCCTCCAGCCCGATCAACTGGTCGGTGCCGATCAGGCCGGCCACCTCCCGCTCGGCGGCCCAACCCAGGTTCTCCAGGGCGCGCACGTAGTGGGCCATCTGGATCAACTCGGCGTCGCGCGAGGTGCGGAAGGAGTGCTCGTTGAGTGGCTGCAGCGCGGCCGCGAAGGGCTGTTCCAGCGGGGTCGTCCAGCAGAACACCTCGGTCGGGCGGCGCTTCTCGACCAGCAGCTTGCGTTTGACCTGCACCGGGTGGTAGCCGGGACGACCATCGGGTCGGTCCTGGCCGCGCACCAGAGCGTCCGGGTTGCCGCGGCGGTGACCGCCGGCGTCCAGGGGCAGCCAGGGACCGATGATGACGGCCGCCCCCGACGCGACGGCAGCGACGGTGGCCTCGGCCCGACCCTCGCGCTGGGTGCGCAGGTCCACGGCGCCTGGTGCACCCGCCAACCGGCCCAGCACCAGGTCCTTGTACTGCTGGGACCCGGCAAAGATCTCCTGCAGTTCTGCGTCGGCGCCCTCGCCTGGCGCAGCGATGGTCGGGTCGAACTGGTTCTGCGTCTTGACCGGGCAACTGCGCGCGGCGTACGCGTCGAGCAGGATCATTCTGCCCGACGAGGGTCGGGGCCGGCCTTCCAGCCACGGTGCAGGGCCACGATGCCGCCGGTCAGGTTCATCCAGCCGACCGCCTTCCAGCCGGCCCCCGACATCAACTCGGCCAGTCCCTGCTGGTCGGGCCAGGCCCGGATCGACTCGGTGAGGTAGGAGTAGGCCGGGCTGTTGCTGGCGAATCCCTTGGACAGGGTCGGGATGACAGTGCCCAGCACGAAGCCGTAGGCGCTGCGGAACAGCCGGTTGGTCGGCGTCGAGAACTCGGCGATGACGATCTGGCCGCCCGGCCGGGTCACCCGCAACAACTCCTGCAGGCCGGCGGCGGTGTCCTCGATGTTGCGCAGTCCGTAGCTGATGGTGACCACGTCGAAGGAGTTGTCGGCGTAGGGCAGCGACAGGGCGTCGCCAGCAATGAAGTTCAGGGTGGGCAGCTTCTGCTTGCCGACCCGCAGCATGCCCAGGCTCATGTCGGTGGGGAAGACGTGGGCGCCGGTGGCGGCCAGGGGGGCCGACGAGGCACCGGTGCCGGCGGCCAGGTCGAGGATCTTCATGCCCGCCTTCGGGTCGACTGCCTCGAGCACGTCCTTGCGCCACCGCTCGACCACGCCGAAGGTCATCAGCGAGTTCATCAGGTCGTACCGGGTGGCCACCGAGTCGAACATGGCGGCCACGTCAGCGCGACGCTTGGCGAGGGTGGCACGGGTCTGGGACATGCCACCAATCTTCCCACAAGCCGCCGACAGCACGTGCAGGCCCACGTCCGAGCAGTGAGGCGCCGACGGGTGTCGGAGCACCTTGGTCGATGGTGAACAATGTGTCCATGGCCAAAGCGAAGACCGTGCTCAGCGTGGACAACCTCGTCAAGCGATACGGGGACCACACCATCGTCGACAAGTTCAGCCTCACCATCAGTGAGGGCGAGGCGGTGGCGCTGACCGGACGCAACGGTGCCGGCAAGTCGACCATCCTGCGGTGCATCGTCGGTGCCGACCGTCCCACCGAGGGAACCGTCGAGGTGCTGGGCATGAAGGTTGCCGAGACCAACCCCGAGATCCGCCGCAACGTGGCCACCGTCATCGACGACCTCGACTTCTTCCCCGACCTGTCGGTCGTCGAGCACCTCGACCTGCTGGCCCGCGCGCACGGCCTGGACGACGTCGACGCGCTCGTCGACGAGGTGCTGGAGGAGGTGCAGCTGGTGCCCCAGTCGGGCCAGCTCCCCGGCACCCTGTCCTCGGGCCAGCGCCGCCGTCTGGCCCTGGCCACCGCCCTGGTCCGGCCCCGCAAACTGCTGGTGCTGGACGAGCCGGAGCAGCGCCTCGACGTCGAGGGCGTGGCCTGGCTCGGCAAGCGCCTGGCCGTGGAGAAGCAGAACGGGCTGGCGATCCTGATGGCCTCCCACGAGCCTTCCCTGGTCGAGGCGCTCAACGCCCGCGTGGTCGAGGTCGGCACCCGATGAGCCAGCCCCGACGCAACCGACGGGTCGGTCGCAGCGCCCAGAAGGCGCAGTCCGCGGCCCAGCCCCAGCCCGACGCGCCCCAGCAGCCGGTCCCGGTTGAGGTGCCCGAACCGGCACTGGTGCTCACCCACGACGTCAACGCCTTCGAGCAGCACGTCGTCGACGAACGCGCCCTGCTCGGCCTGATGGACGACTGGCGCAAGGGCCGCGCCACCAAGAACCTGTGGCAGGCGCTCAGCGACGCCTACATCGCCGTCTTCGCCATCGTGATGATCGTGGCCATGGTGGTCAGCTCGCTGATCCGTGCCCAGTCACTGGCCGCCGACTGCAGCACCGACGCCTGCAGTTCGGGTCGTGGGCTGCTGCCGTGGGCCGCCACCTTCGGGGTGCTCGCCTTCACCCTGGCCATCGCCCGGATGTTCGGCCCGGTGCTGGCCTCGGCCGCCGAGGGCTTCTGGCTGATGGAGGCGCCGGTGTCGCGCCGCCGCCTGCTGGGCCGTCGCCTGCTCGCTGCCGTGCTGATCGCACTGGTCAGCGGGGCGGTGCTGGGCGCGCTGGTGGCCACCCTGACCGGCTCGGCACCCGGGGCGATCGTGGCCTGGACCCTGGCCTGTGGCCTGGGTGCCGGCGGACTGACCGCGCTGGCCGCCGCCGAACAGGGCGCCGAGCGCACCTGGCGGGTCAAGCTCATCCACTCGGTGATGGCCCTGGCCGCGATGGCTGCCCTGCTGCTGGTCGTCGCCACCGCCGCCGGCTGGCTGCACCCGGTGCTCGGCCGCGACGTCACCGAACTGCTGGCCCTGGTGGTGGCTGGCATCGGACTGGTGATGCTGATCGCCTCGTCGATCATCGCCAACCACCGCATCGACCGCATCCGGCGCGCCCGGCTGGTCGCTGGCGGCAACCTGGTCAGCGGCATGCAGGGCGCTGCCTTCGCGCTCGACTTCGCCCTGATGCGCGACATCCTGGTGACCCGCGAGGCCAACGAGCGCGGGCACGTGAAGCCGACCCGCGGCCGGTCCACGGGCCTGCAGGCGCTGGTGATGCGCGACGTGCAGCGCCTGCACCGCTTCCCGCGGCCACTGCTCACCCTGCTGGCCAGCGCGATCGTGCCCTACGCCATGCAGGCCCTCGGCCTGGGCCGGTTGACCATCCCGATCTCGGCGCTGGTGCTGCTGGCTGCGCTGGTGCCGTTCTTCAACACGCTGCGGGTGCTGTCGCGCAGCAACGGCCTGGCCCGGATGCTGCCGTTCACCACCAGCCAGATCCGCACCGCTGCCTCGGTCGTCCCGGCGGTGCTGGCGCTGCTGTGGGCAATCCTGATCACCCCGGCCATCATGGGCGTCGCCGATGCCCCGATGATCGGCGCGGGTCCACTGGAGACGGCCATGATCGCCGTCGTCACCGCCGCGGCCGGCTTCGTCGGTGCCATTCGCTGGGTCAGCGCCAAGCCGGCCAACTACCAGGCGCCCATGGTGTCCACCCAGATGGGGGCGCTGCCGCCGGGGATGATCTTCAACCTGGTGCGGGGCTTCGACATGGTCGCCATCATCACCCTGCCCGCCCTGCTGGGCTGGTCGGTGTGGATCAGCATTGTGCTGGCCGTCATCTGCTTCTCGGTGCTGCGGATGGGCGGCATCGACCAGGAGGAACTGGCCGCCATGCAGGAGGAGAACCGCAAGCAGATGGAGCAGGCGCGGGCCACCACCAAGGGCGGCAAGCCCGGGTCCACGCCCAACGCCACACCGGGTCAGAAGATCAAGGTCACCCGCGGACGCTGACCCGGGCGCACCCGGGTCTGGTCGGGGCCCTAGTCGCCGACGGCCGCCCGCATGGGCAACAGCTTCGCCCGGGTCTCGGCGAGTTCGGCGACCGGGTCGGAGTCGGCGACGATGCCACCACCGGCGAACAGGCGGATCTCGCGGGGGTTGGCCCGGTTCAGCTGGCCGCCGCGCAACGCGATCGCCCATTCGCCATTGCCGTCGGCGTCCATCCAGCCCACCGGGCCGGCGTAGCGCTCCCGGTCCATGCCCTCGATGCGGGCGATCAGCGACCGGGCCACGTCGGTGGGGGTGCCGCAGACGGCCGCCGACGGGTGCAGCGCCGCCGCCATGGCCAGCGACGTCGCCCCGGGACGGGCGACACCGGTGATGTCGGTGGCCAGGTGCAGCACGTTCGGAAGTTCCAGGACGTAGGGGGCGTCGGGCACGTTCATGCCCGAGCAGAACGGCTCCAGGGCCTCGGCCACCGAGGTGACCGCGAACTCGTGCTCGCGCAGGTCCTTCGACGAGGAACTCAGCGCATCGGCCAGTAGGGCGGCGTCCTCGGGCCCGACACCATGACGGCGGATGGTTCCGGCCAGCACCCGCGAGGTCGCCAGACCGCCCTCGCGTCGCACCAGCATCTCGGGGGTGGCGCCCACCATGCCGTCGACCAGGTAGGTCCAGGTGGTGGGGTACTCGGCGGTCAGGTAGTTGACCAGGGACCGGGGGTCGATGGGGTCAACAGCAGTGGCCACCACGTCGCGGGCCAGGACCACCTTGTCGACCTCGTGGGCGTCGATGGCCCGGATGGCGGTGGCCACCAGCTCACTCCACGCCTCACCAGCCATGGCACCCTCGCGCCAGGTGACCCGACCATGGGGCATCGGGGCCGGCTGGGGGATCGGCAACAGGTCCGGCAGGGTGTCGTAGCCGACCAGGGTCATCCAGCTGACGCCCTTGCGGCGTCCGACCAGCAGCTCGGGCACGACCAGGACCGACGTGGCGGCGCTGTTGTCGGGGTCAAACAGGAACGAGCCAAAGGCCAGCGGGCCGGTGCCGAAATGGCCCATCAGTTCGGTTTCGTGCTCGACGTCGGCGATGAACTCCGACCAGGCGGCGTCAGCCTGGGAGGCCGTCCGAACCTCGACGCGGTGCACCTCACCCAACCCGATGATGCCGTCACCCCGCCGCAGGAAAGCGGTGGCAGCACCGGTCGGCAGGTAGGCCTCCAGCGGCCCGGGGTCAGGGATGGCAACCGTGCGCGCGCGCAGGCGGCCGCGGCGGTCGCTCCTTGTCACTGGGGCAGCCTAGCCGACCCACCGCACGGGTCGGGCAGGCCGGGTGCCCCAATTTGAGTAGCCCGATGTTGCCGAAATCCCTCGTGGGACGCCGGTTCGCCGCTCGTGAAAAAAGTGCCTAGACTCCCAGAGGAATGAGCCCTCAGGAAGTAGGAAAGATGAGTGACGTCGCGGTCGACCAGACCCCGCGTGACGACACCTCCGAGTCAGTCGAGGTGCTGCAGGCAGACGCCATCGTCGTGGGCGCCGGCCCCGCCGGTGCGGCCACCGCGGCCCATCTGGCGCGCCGCGGGCTGCAGGTACTGCTGCTCGAGAAGGCGACCTTCCCCCGCGACAAGATCTGCGGCGACGGACTGACCCCGCGCGCCGTCAAGCAGTTGGTCAACCTGGGCATCGACACCACCGCCGAGGGTTGGCACCGCAACAAGGGCCTGCGCGTCTACGGCGGCCGGGTGGAACCCTTCGACATGCCCTGGCCGGAACTGTCCGACTTCCCGAACTACGGACTGGTGCGCCGGCGCCAGGACTTCGACGAACTGTTGGCTCGGCACGCCGAAGCACTCGGCGCCACCCTGATCACCGGATGCACCGTCAAGACCCCCATCATCGACGAGCGCACCGACCGCATCGTTGGGGTGACCAGCAAGGACGGCCGCCAGTTCCGCGCTCCCATCGTCGTGGCCTGCGACGGTCCCTCCTCGCGCCTGTCGGTGCAGATGGGCATCACCAAGCGCGACGACCGTCCCATGGGTGTGGCCGCTCGCGCCTACTACGAGTGCGAACGGGGCGAGGGCGACTGGATGGAGTCCTGGCTGGAACTGTGGGACGGCAAACCCCACCAGTCGGCGCTGCTGCCCGGCTACGGCTGGGCCTTTCCCAGCGGCAACGGCATCAGCAATGTCGGCCTCGGCATGCTGAGCACCTCGCCGGCCTTCGCCAGGACCGACTACAAGGACCTGATGCTGCGCTGGCTCGCGGCCACCCCGCCCGAGTGGGGCTTCACCGAGGACAACCGGATCAGCGAGATCCGCAGCGCCCCGCTGCCGATGGCGTTCAACCGCCAGCCGGCCTACGCCCGCGGCCTGCTGCTGGTCGGCGACGCCGGCGGCATGGTCAACCCGTTCAACGGTGAGGGCATCGACTACGCCCTGGAGGCTGCCGAGATCGCCGCCGAGGCCATCGCCGAGGCCCGCTCCCGCGGCTGGGGCACCCCGAACGCCGAGCAGGCGCTGCAGGGCTACGTCACCCGCCTGAGGGCCGACATGGGCGGGTACTTCCGCCTGGGCACCATCTTTGCCAAGCTGATCGGCCATCCTGAGGTGATGAAGGTCTGCGTGCGCTACGGGCTGCCCCGCAAGAGCCTGATGAAGATTGTCCACAAGCTGCTGGCCAACCTCACCGACCAGCACGACGGGGACGTCGTCGACCGCCTGATCAACACCCTGACCCGGATTGCTCCGTCGGCATGACCGCGATCCGCCACACCCACTGCACCACCACATCAGAGCCTCGTCGGCTCGGGGGAGGACTCGCGTGAACGCCTACATTCCCATTCTCGGGATTTTTGCGCTGGCTTCGCTGTTCATCATCGTCTCGATCAACCTCAGCGGCCACGTGGGCCCGCAGCGGTACAACCGGGCGAAGTACGACTCCTACGAGTGCGGCATCCAGCCGACCCCCCAGCCCGTCGGCGGCGGCCGGTTCCCGGTGAAGTACTACATCACCGCGATGATGTTCATCATCTTCGACATCGAGATCGTCTTCCTCTACCCGTGGGCCGTGGCGTTCAACCAGATGACCCTTTTCCCGGTGCTCGCGATGCTCCTGTTCATCGTCACCGTGTTCATCCCCTACTTCTACGTCCTGCGCCGCGGCGGCCTGGACTGGGACTGACCAGAAACCCAGGAAGGAAACAATCATGGGTATTGAAGAACAGCTCCCCAGTGGCGTCATTCTCACCAGCATCGAGGCCATCGCCGGCTGGATGCGGCAGGCGTCGTTCTGGCCGGCCACGATGGGCCTGGCATGCTGCGCCATCGAGATGATGTCATTCGGTGCACCCCGCTTCGACGCCGGCCGCTGGGGCCAGGAAGTCTTCCGCGCCTCCCCGCGCCAGGCCGACCTGCTGATCGTCTCGGGCCGGGTCAGCCAGAAGATGGCCCCGGTCATCCGCCAGGTCTACGACCAGATGCCGAACCCCAAGTGGGTCATTTCGATGGGCGCCTGCGCCAGTTCCGGCGGCATGTTCAACAACTACGCGATCGTCCAGGGCTGCGACCACTTCCTGCCCGTCGACATCTACCTGCCCGGCTGCCCGCCGCGCCCCGACATGCTCATTGACGCCGTCTTCAAGCTGAAGAAGGGCATCGTCGCCAAGACCCCCATCGGCCCCAACATGGTCGAGCAGATCGAGACCCGCGAGGCCGAAGCGCTGGAAGCGCCCTCCACGATGGAGATGAAGGGACTCATGCGATGAGCGAGCAGAACAAGCAGGACAACAACTCGCCGAACACCCCGGCCCCCGATGCCCCCGCCCATGAGAAGCAGGGCTCTGCCGAGCCCAACCCGAAGGCGGGCGTCGAACGCGAGGACGCGCGGGCGTCGGAGACCACCGGCACCGTCCACCTGGCCCCGCAGACGCCGCAGGCCGGCGACCCGCAGGTGCTGCGGGTGCGCGAGGGCATGTGGGGTGGCCAGCGTTCCACCGACACCTCCGGCTACGGCGAGATCGCCCGCACCATCACCATGCCCGAGTCGGCCCAGCGTCCCTACGGCGGCTGGTTTGACCAGGTGGCCGACCGGATGGAGGCGCTGGTTCCCGGCTTCTCGACCGGACGCACCATCGTCGACCGCGGCGAGATCACCTTCCACGTGCGCCCCGCCAAGATGGTGGAGCTGGCCCGCGCCCTGCGCGACGACGCCCAGCTGCGCTTCGAGATGTGCCCCAGCGTGTCCGGGGTGCACTACCCGTACTCGGTCGGTGAGGAACTGCACGTGGTCTACCACCTGCTCTCGATCACCCACAACCGTCGCATCCGCCTCGAGGTCGGCCTGCCCGACGCTGACCCGCACACCCCGTCGCTGATCAGCGTCTACCCGCACGTCGACTGGCACGAGCGTGAGACCTGGGACATGTTCGGCATCATCTTCGATGGCCACCATGCCCTCACCCGCATCCTGATGCCCGATGACTGGCACGGCCACCCGCAGCGCAAGGACTACCCGCTCGGTGGCGTCGATGTCGAGTACAAGGGCGCCGTCGTCCCGCCGCCGCACGAGCGTAGGAGCTACTCCTGATGAGCACCCAGAACATCCACGAGCACGACGCTGAGCGCGCCATCCCGTCCAGCTCGACCGAGGCCATGAACCAGGGCTTCGCCAGCATCGGCGACGGGGACGTCGACAAGGTCTACCTGTCCCAGGGTGGTGACTGGGACGAGATCGTCGCCGAGCAGGCCGAACGCGGCGACGAGACCATCGTGGTCAACATGGGTCCCCAGCACCCCTCGACCCACGGCGTGCTGCGCCTGATCCTGGAGATGGACGGCGAGACCGTGACGAGCCTTCGTCCCGGCATCGGCTTCCTGCACACCGGCATCGAGAAGAACATGGAGTACCGCACCTGGACCCAGGGCGTGACCTTCCTGACCCGCGCCGACTACGTCGCCCCGATCTTCAACGAGGCCGTCTACTGTCTGGGCGTCGAGAAGCTGCTCAATGTCACCGACGCGATCCCCGAGCGCGCCACGGTGCTGCGGGTGCTGTTCATGGAGCTGAACCGAATCGCCTCACACCTGGTCGCGATCGGCACCGGCGGCATGGAGATCGGCGCCCTGACGGTCATGACGATCGGCTTCCGTGAGCGCGAGATGATCCTCGACTTCTTCGAGGCCGTCACAGGCCTGCGGATGAACCACGCCTACATCCGTCCCGGAGGGGTCGCCAACGACCTGCCCGAGGGCGGCCTGGACCACCTGCGCCGGGTGATCAGCTGGCTCGAGAAGTACCTGCCCGAGTACGGCATCTTCTGCAACGAGAACCCGATCTTCCTGGGCCGGATGGGCGTCGGGCACCTTGACCTGACCCAGGCCATGGCCATGGGCGTCACCGGTCCCCGACTGCGCGGCACCGGCTTCCCGCACGACCTGCGCAAGTCGGAGCCCTACTGCGGTTACGAGACCTACGACTTCGACGTGCCCACCTGGGACACCAGCGACGCCTACGGCGCCTTCCGGGTGCGCGAGGCCGAGATGTGGGAGTCGTTGAAGATCGTCAAGCAGTGCGCCGAGCGCCTCGAGAAGTCGACCGGCGAGCCGGTGATGATCGAGGACCCCAAGATCAAGTGGCCCGCCCAGCTCTCGCTCGGCCCCGACGGCCAGGGCAACTCCAACGAGCACATCAAGCACATCATGGGTGAGTCCATGGAGGCGCTGATCCACCACTTCAAGATCGTCACCGAGGGCTTCCGCGTGCCCCCCGGCCAGGTCTACCAGGCCATCGAGTCGCCCAAGGGCGAGCTCGCCGTACACCTGGTCTCGGACGGGGGCACCCGTCCGTACCGCTCCCACCTGCGCGACCCAGGTTTCCACCACCTGCAGGCGACGCCGATCATGTGCGAGGGCGGCATGATGTCCGACGTGGTGGTCGCCGTGGCCTCCATCGACCCCGTTCTTGGAGGTGTTGACCGATGAGCGGTCACGAGTTCCAGTCCCACTTCGACGACCCGCAGCAGCCGGGCTCGGGTGGCATCGACTACGCCGACACCAGCACCAGCATCGATGAGTCCACCATCGCCGAACTGCGACAGATCGCGGCCCGCTACCCGCAGAAGCGTTCGGCGCTGCTGCCGATGCTGCACCTGGTGCAGAGCGTCGACGGCCGCATCTCGCCGCGCGGCATCGAGGTGTGCGCCGAGGTGCTGGAGATCACCACCGCCCAGGTCTCGGGGGTGGCCACCTTCTACACCATGTACAAGCGTCGTCCCGCCGGCCAGCACCACGTCGGGGTCTGCACCACCGCGCTGTGCGCCGTCATGGGTGGCGACATCCTGCTGGAGCACGTCGAGAAGAAGCTCGGCATCAGCGAGAACCAGACCACCGCCGACGGCAAGATCAGCCTGGAGCGCCTGGAGTGCAACGCCGCCTGCGACTTCGCGCCGGTGATGATGGTCAACTGGGAGTTCATGGACAACATGTCCCCCGAGAAGGCCGACGACCTGCTCGACAAGCTGGCCAACGACGACGAGGTGCATTCCACCCGCGGCGCCCGAATCACCTCCTGGCGTGAGGCCGAGCGCGTGCTCGCCGGCTTCCCCGACGGACGCGCCGACGAGGGCCCCACCGCCGGACACGCCTCGCTGGTCGGGTTGCGCATTGCCGAACGCGAGGGCTGGACCGCCCCGGCACCGGACACCGTGCGTCCGGAAGCCGACCACAAGGAGGAGGGCAAGTGAGCATCGACAAGCTGACCCCGATTCTCAGCGCCAACTGGGGTGAGGACCGCGCCTGGAAGCTCGAGAACTACGAGCGCCGCGGCGGCTACCAGGGGCTGCGCAAGGCCGTCTCCATGTCACCCGACGAGATCGTCAACGAGGTCAAGGCCTCCAACCTGCGCGGCCGCGGCGGCGCCGGCTTCCCCACGGGCATGAAGTGGAGCTTCCTGCCCAAGGACAACCCGAACCCCACCTACCTGGTGGTCAACGCGGACGAGTCCGAGCCGGGCACCTGCAAGGACATCCCGCTGATGATGGCCAGCCCGCACACGCTGGTCGAGGGCGTCATCATCTCGGCGATGGCCACCAAGGCCGTCTACGCCTTCATCTACGTCCGCGGTGAGGTGCTGCACGTCATCCGCCGCCTGCAGCAGGCCGTCCGCGAGGCCTACGCCGCCGGCTACATCGGCAAGGACATCCTCGGCTCGGGACGCGACCTGGAGGTCGTCGTCCACGCCGGTGCCGGTGCCTACATCTGCGGTGAGGAGACCGCGCTGCTCGACTCGCTCGAGGGACGCCGCGGCCAGCCGCGCCTGCGCCCCCCGTTCCCCGCCGTCGCCGGCCTGTACGCCAGCCCGACGGTGGTCAACAACGTCGAGTCCATCGCCTCGGTGCCGGCCATCATCGCCAACGGCGAGGGCTGGTTCAACGCGATGGGCACCGAGAAGTCGCGTGGCTTCGTGCTGTACTCGCTGTCCGGCCACGTCAAGAGCCCCGGCCAGTTCGAGGCACCCCTGGGCACGACCCTGGCCGAGCTGATCGAGCTGGGCGGGGGCATGCGTGAGGGCCACCAGCTGAAGTTCTTCACCCCCGGCGGCTCATCGACGCAGATCCTGACCGCCGACAAGGTCGACCTGCCGCTGGACTACGAGGCGATGGCCGCCGCCGGGTCGCTGCTGGGCACCCGTGCGCTGCAGATCTTCGACGAAACCACCTCGGTGGTGCGCACCACCCTGCGCTGGGTCGAGTTCTACAAGCACGAGTCCTGCGGCAAGTGCACCCCGTGCCGTGAAGGCACCTGGTGGCTGGTCCAGACACTGCGCAACCTCGAGGCAGGCAAGGGCACCGAGGGCGACGTCGACAAGCTGCTCGACGTCTGCGACAACATTGGCGGACGCTCCTTCTGCGCCCTGGCCGATGGTGCCGTCGCTGCCGTGACCAGCGCCGTCAAGGAGTTCCGTGAGGAATTCGAGGCCGGGTACACGACCCCGGCATGGGAACTCTTCCCCTACGAGAAGAGCGCCCTGTTCGCCAGGCCCGCTGCTGCCAGCGTGGCCAGTGACAAGGAAGGTGCACACGCATGAGCGTCGACGCCAAGTCCAGGACCGAAGCCACCCCCCACGGCGAGGGGGCCGCCGAGGTCGCCAAGCGCGAAGACCTGATCACCCTCACCATCGACGGCATCGAGGTGAGCGTGCCCAAGGGCACCCTGGCCATCCGTGCCGCCGAGGTGGTCGGCATCGACATCCCGCGGTTCTGCGACCACCCGTTGCTCGACCCCGTGGGCGCCTGCCGCCAGTGCATGGTCGAGATCCCCGACGCGGGCAACGGCCGCGGCTTCCCCAAGCCGCAGGCCTCGTGCACCATCGAGTGCGCCCCCGGCATGGTCATCAACACCCACCTCACCTCGCCTGTCGCCAAGAAGGCGCAGGAGGGGATGCTGGAACTGCTGCTGATCAACCACCCCCTCGACTGCCCCATCTGCGACAAGGGCGGCGAGTGCCCGCTGCAGAACCAGTCATTGAGCCACGGCTACGGCGAGAGCCGCTACGAGGGCATCAAGCGGACCTTCCCGAAGCCGGTCAACATCTCGGCGCAGATCCTGCTCGACCGCGAGCGCTGCGTGCTGTGCGCCCGCTGCACCCGGTTCAGCGAACAGATCTCCGGTGACCCGTTCATCGCCCTGGTCGAGCGCGGCGCCCTGCAGCAGATCGGCACGTACCAGGAAGACCCCTACGACTCCTACTTCTCGGGCAACGTCATCCAGATCTGCCCGGTCGGTGCGCTGACCAGCGTCTCGTACCGTTTCCAGGCCCGGCCCTTCGACCTGGTCAGCACCACCACGACCTGCGAGAACTGCGCCGCCGGCTGCGAGTTGCGCAGCGACCACCGCCACTACCAGGTCAAGCGTCGCCTGGCCGGGAACCTGCCCGAGGTCAACGAGGAGTGGAACTGTGACAAGGGCCGCTTCGCCTTCGTCTCGGCCCGCGGTGCGGACCGGCTGACCACCCCGCTGGTGCGCCGTGACGGCGTCCTGCAGCCTTCGAGCTGGCACGAGGCCATCGACGCCGCCGTGCACGGTCTGCGGGCCGCCGGCCAGCAGGTCGGCGTGCTGCCCGGTGGGCGGTTGACCATGGAGGCCGCCTACGCCTACAGCCGCTTCGCGCGGGCCGTGCTGGGCACCAACAACATTGACTTCCGTTCGCGTCCGCACACCGGCGAGGAGAGCCAGTTCCTGGCCGCCACCGTGGCCGGTCGCACCCTGGCGGACTCGGTCACCTACGAGGCCCTGGAGAACGCCAAGCGCGTCGTCCTGGTCAGCTTCGAGCCCGAGGACGAATCACCCATCGTCTTCCTGCGCCTGCGCAAGGCCCACCGCAAGAACAAGCTGCAGGTCGTCACCCTGGCGCCCTACGCCTCGCGTGGCTCCCAGAAGCTCAATGCCCGGGTCGTCGCCTGCGTCCCCGGCACCGAGGCCCAGGTGCTCGGCAGCCTGAAGGACGAGGGCCTGCTGGACGACCAGACCATCCTGCTGGTGGGGGAGCGGGCCAACCTGTCCCAGGGCGCCCTGACCGCCGCCGCCCACCTGGCCGAGCAGACCGGCGCCAAGCTCGCCTGGGTGCCGCGTCGGGCCGGTGAGGTCGGCGCCGTCGAGGCCGGCTGCCTGCCGAACCTGCTCCCCGGTGGACGTCCGCTCGCCGACGCCAGCGCCCGCGTCGACGTCGCCACCGCCTGGGACGTGGAGTCCCTGCCCACCGCGGAGGGACTGGACGCCGACGCCATCGTCGCTGCCGCCCGCTCGGGTGGCCTCCAGGCGCTGGTGGTGGCTGGGGTGCAGCCCGAGGACTTCCGCACCCCCGCGTTGGTCACCGAGGCCCTGGAGGCTGCCCCCTTCGTGGTCAGCATCGAGAATCGCCGCAGCGCGGTGGCTGAGCGCGCCGACGTCGTCTTCCCGGTCGCCCTGATCGAGGAGCACGCCGGCACCTTCCTCAACTGGGAGCACCGTCGTGGCCGGGTCAACACCGTGATCGCGCACCAGGTGGCGCCGATGACCGACATCCGGGTGCTGGCCGCGCTGGCCGACGCCCTGGGCAGCGACCTCGGCTTCCGCGGTTCGCGTGACGCGCTGGCCTCGATCGACGAGTTGGGCACCTGGGACGGTGAGCGTCCGGCGCTCGCCCAGGCTCCGACCGCTCCCGACCAGCCGGTCGGCCAGGGCGACCTGACGCTGGCCACCTGGCGGGTGCTGCTGGACAACTCCGCGTCGACCGACAATGAGATCGACCTGATGGCCACCGCACCGCGTGCGGTCGTCCGAACCTCCGCCGCCACCGCTCAGGCCCACGGCCTGGCCGGTGCCGCAGAGGCAACCGTGGTGTGGCCGAACGGCCAGTTGACCCTGCCCCTCGAAATCGTCGAGGACATGGCCGATGACGTGGTGTGGGTGCCGCTGAACAGCGGCACCGAGACGGCCAGCGCGCTGGGCGCTGTGGCCGGTGACCGAGTCCGACTCGTGGGAGGTGTGGCATGAATCCCCTGGACCTGATGCCGCTGGAGAACGTGTGGCCGCCCGATCCCTGGTGGATCGTGCTGATCAAGGTGGTGGGGCTGTTCGTCCTGCTGCTGGTCTGGACCATCTTCAACGTCTGGTTCGAGCGTCGCGTGGTGGGCAAGATGCAGCACCGCCTCGGACCGATCATGAACGGCCCCTTCGGGCTGGGGCAGGCCCTGGCCGACGGCGCCAAGCTGATCTTCAAAGAGGACTTCCGGCCGACCAAGACCGACAAGTGGATCTTCAACCTGGCCCCGCTGCTGACCGGCATGGCCGCCTTCACCGCCTGGGCAGTGATGCCGCTGGGCGGGCAGGTCACCATGTTCGGTGTCGAGACCCGGCTGCAGCTGACCGACCTGCCCGTCGGCATGCTGTTCATGCTGGCCATCGCCTCGGTGGGCATCTACGGCATCGTGCTGGCCGGCTGGGCGTCGAACTCGACCTATTCGCTGCTCGGTTCGGTCCGTTCCGCCGCGCAGATGATCTCCTACGAGGCCTGCATGGGCCTGTCGCTGGTGGGCGTGTTCATGTTCGCCGGTTCGATGAGCACCTCGACCATCGTCGAGAGCCAGTCGCGGACCTTCACCTTCGGCAGCTTCGACACCGGCCTGCCGCAGTGGAATGCCGTGCTGCTGGCTCCGGCCTTCGTGATCTACCTGATCTCGATGGTCGGCGAGACCAACCGGGCGCCCTTCGACCTGCCCGAGTGTGAGTCCGAGCTGGTCTCGGGCTACCTCACCGAGTACTCCGGCTTCCGTTACGCCATGTACTTCCTGGCCGAGTACATCAACATGGCCACCGTCTCGGCGATCGCCACCACCCTGTTCCTGGGTGGCTACCGGGCGCCGTGGCCGTTCAACCAGATCGAGTTCCTCGACTCCGCGTGGATGGGTCCGGTCTGGTTCATCCTCAAGGTGCAGCTGATCATCACCGGCTTCGTGTGGCTGCGCGGCACCCTGCCACGCTTCCGCTACGACCAGTTCATGAAGCTGGGCTGGAAGTGGCTGATCGAGATCGCCCTGGCCTGGATCGTTGCGGTCGCCCTGCTCAAGGTGGGCCAGCGCGAGGGCTGGTTCTCGGGGCCGGTCTTCTTCATCATCATCGGCGTCCTCGTCGTGGCCCTGTTGGGGCTCATCCTGTGGGGCGGTGGCACCCAGGAGGAGACCCGACGGGGTGCGGTCGACACCTCCGAGCCGTTCGACCCGTTCGCGGGCGGCTACCCGGTGCCCCCGATGCCCGGCCAGACCCTGCCCGAACTGGCAGGCGTGCTGTCGGGGACCTCGGTCACCACCGATGACGCCACCGAAACCGAACCTGCCGACGCGACCGCGTCATCGAAGGGAGACGAGTCCTGATGGGATTCATGGAGCAGTGGGGCGGTTTCGGCGTCACCTTCAAGACGATGTTCCGCAAGACGTTCACCCAGAACTACCCGCACAAGGGTGAAAAGGTCACCGCGCCCCGATTCCACGGGCGCCACCAGCTCAACCGCTGGCCTGACGGTCTGGAGAAGTGCGTCGGGTGTGAGCTGTGCGCCTGGGCCTGCCCCGCCGACGCCATCTACGTCGAGGGTGCCGACAACACCGAGGACGGCCGCTACTCACCGGGGGAGCGGTACGGGCACGTCTACCAGATCAACTACCTGCGCTGCATCTTCTGTGGTCTGTGCATCGAGGCCTGCCCGACGCGTGCCCTGACGATGACCAACGAGTTCAAGTTGGCCAACACCAGCCGCGAGTCGCTGATCTACACCAAGGACGACCTGCTGGCCCCGCTGCTGTCGGGCATGGAGGAGCCGCCGCACGCGCGCCGTCTCGGCCCCGACGAGCAGAGCTACTTCCTGGGCCTGCCGCCCACCGGCAAGCCTGACAACCGGACCCCGGTCCACGAGAGTGCCCAGAAGGGAGGCGACAAGTGATGTTGCTCCCACTCGCGAGCGCCCAGTCGGTGGCGTTCTGGGTCGTGGCACCGATCATGGTGATCTGTGCCCTCGGCATGGTGCTCAGCCGCAAGCCCGTCCACTCGGCCGTCTGGCTGGTCGGCATGATGATCGGCCTGGCGACCCTCTACGCGTCGCTGGCCGCGCCGTTCCTGTTCGTCGCCCAGATCATCGTCTACACGGGCGCCATCATGATGCTGTTCCTGTTCGTCGTGATGCTGATCGGTGTCGACACCTCGGACTCGGTGATCGAGACCATCAAGGGCCACCGGCTGGCCTCGACGCTGGCCGCACTCGCCTTCGGCCTGCTGGTGATCTCCGTCGCCGGCCGCGCCGTCACTGCTGCCCCCGTCGGACTGGACGCGGCCATCGCGCCCGCCGGCGGGTCGGTGCAGGCGTTGGCCGACCTGCTCTTCGGTCGCTACGTGGTGGTCTTCGAGGCCACGGCCGCGCTGCTCACCATCGCCGCCGTCGGTGCGATGGTGCTGGCCCACGGTGAGCGGATGATCCCCAAGCTGGACCAGAAGCAGACCGCCGCCAAGAAGATGGCCGCCTACGCCAAGGACGGGCAGCACATCGGCCCGATGCCCAACTCCGGTGTCTACGCACGCTTCAACGCCATCCACGCCCCGGCCCTGCTGCCTGACGGCAGCGTCGCCGAGACCTCGGTGTCGAAGATCCTGAGCGAACGCGGCGCCTTCGTCGACGCGAACGAGCTCAAGGCACCCAGCGAGGCCACCTTCACGGCCATCAGCGCCAACAAGTCGCCCAACAACATGGGAGAACTGGAATGAGCACCGACGCCTACCTGATCCTGTCGGCCATCCTGTTCACCATCGGGGTGCTCGGCTTCCTGCTGAGACGCAACGCCATCATCGCGTTCATGTCCATCGAGTTGATGCTGAACGCGTCGAACCTGGCCTTCGTGGCCTTCGCCCACCACCACGGTGGTCTGGACGGACACGTTGCTGCCTTTTTCGTGATGGTCGTCGCGGCCGCCGAGGTCGTGGTCGGGCTCGCCATCATCGTGACCATCTTCCGTACCCGCCGCTCGGCCTCGGTCGACGACGCGAACCTGCTGAAGTTCTGAAGGGGTAGGGCGTGTATTTCCTCGAAACCGTCACCGAGCCGGTAGCTGCCTCGGGATTGTTCAGCCTGGCCTGGTTGATGATCGCCATTCCACTGGTGGTCGCCGGTCTGCTGCTCGTTGGTGGCAGGGCCACCAACGGCTGGGGCCACTACCTGGCCACGCTGGCGCCAATCGCCTCCTTCGTCATCGGTGCACTGCTGTTCGTCGACCTGCTGGGCCGCGATGCGGCCCAGCGCGCCGTCGAGGTGCCCGTCTACCAGTGGCTGACCACCGGCGAGTGGACCTTCCGGGTCAACCTGCTGGTCGACCAGCTGTCGATCGTGTTCGTGCTGCTGATCACCGGGGTGGGTTCGCTGATCCACGTGTACTCGCTGGGCTACATGGCCCATGACGAGAACCGCCGCCGGTTCTTCGCCTACCTGAACCTGTTCGTTGCCGCCATGCTGATCCTGGTGCTGGCCGACAACTACCTGTTGCTGTTCGTCGGCTGGGAGGGCGTCGGTCTGGCCTCCTACCTGCTGATCGGTTTCTGGCAGCACCGTGACTCCGCCGCCAAGGCCGCCAAGAAGGCCTTCGTGGTCAACCGCGTCGGCGACCTCGGCATGGTGATGGGCATGGGCGTGATGCTGTCGCAGATCGGTTCGGTGAAGTTCACCGAGGTCGCGGCCGGCATCGGCCAGGTCGACAAGACCTGGGTCGTCCTGCTCGGCTTCCTGCTGCTGCTCGCCGCCTGCGGCAAGTCCGCCCAGGTGCCGCTGCAGTCCTGGCTGCTGGACGCCATGGAGGGCCCCACGCCCGTCTCGGCACTGATCCACGCCGCCACCATGGTGACCGCCGGTGTCTACCTGGTCGTGCGCAGCCACCCGATCTACACGCTGGCGCCGGAGGCCGCCCTGGCGGTGGCCATCGTGGGCACCGTGACCCTGCTGTTCGGTGCCTGGATCGGTACCTCGAAGGACGACATCAAGAAGGTGCTGGCCGGTTCGACCATGAGCCAGATCGGCTACATGATGCTGGCCGCCGGCATCGGCCCGGCGGGTGCGGCCTTCGCCATCTTCCACCTCGTCACCCACGGCTTCTTCAAGGCCAACATGTTCCTGGGTGCCGGTTCGGTGATGCACGGCATGAACGACGACGTCGACATGCGACGCTTCGGCGGTCTGGCCAAGTACATGCCGATCACCTTCGTCACCTTCGGGCTCGGCTACCTGGCCATCATCGGCTTCCCGCTCACCAGCGGCTTCTACTCCAAGGACCACATCATCGAGGCGGCCTGGGACAAGCACCTGGCCTTCGGCCTGCTGGCCCTGCTGGGCGCCGGCGTCACCGCGTACTACATGACGCGACTGATGATGATGACCTTCTTCGGTGAGAAGCGCTGGAAGGACGACGTGCACCCGCACGAGTCCCCGCTGACGATGACCGTCCCGCTGATCGTGCTGGCCGTGCTCAGCGTCGGTGCCGGCATCGTCATGAACGGCTGGATCGGCACCTGGCTGGCACCGGCCGTCGGCGACGACCACCCGCACACCACCGGCCTGCTGCACATCACCCCCATCGGCTGGGCCACCATGGCCACCGTCGCCGCCGGAGTCCTGATCGGCTGGGCCCTGCACCGCCGCAGCATCCCGCAGACCCAGCCCGAGACCCGCAACCCGTTGGTGCTGGCTGGTCGCCGCGACCTGTTCGGTGACGACGTGAACCTGTACGCCTTCCAGCGTCCCGGCGAGAAGGTCGTCAGCGGGCTGGCGACGTTCGACGACGGCATCGTCGACGGGGCAGTGCGGGGCGGTGCCGGTGTCTTCACCGGCATGTCCATGGCGCTGCGTCGCCTGCAGAACGGGTACGTGCGCAGCTACGCCCTGACCATCATCGTTGGCGTGCTGCTGCTTGCGGCCGCCATGTACCTGGGCCACCTGGCCTGAGGGGGAGGAAGAAGAAATGGGATTCCCCTTGTTGACTGCTCTGGCGCTGCTGCCGTTGGTCGGGTCACTGATCACCTTTGCGCTGCGAGGCGCGGCCGCTCGCTGGACGGGCCTGGTGTTCTCGATCGCCACGCTCGGCCTCGGCGTCTGGGCCTTCATCGCGGCCCGCGGCACCGACCTGTCCGAGACCTACAGCTGGATCCGGTCGATCGGCGCCTACTACGCCCTCGGCGACGACGGCCTGACCATGACCATGGTGTTGCTGACCGTGGTCGTCGTCCCCATCGTGCTGATCGCCGAGTGGCGCGTCGGCGGCGAGACCACGATGACCCACGGACGCGACCGCAGCTGGGGCACCGGCACGTTCTTCGCGCTGGCGCTGATGCTGGAGAGCTTCGCGCTGTTCTGCTTCATGAGCGTGGACACGTTGCTGTTCTACCTGTTCTTCGAGGCCACCCTGATCCCGATGTACTTCCTGATCGGCGGATGGGGCGGGCCCAAGCGTGGCGCCGCCGCCATGAAGTTCCTGCTCTACTCCCTGGCCGGCGGCCTGATCATGCTGTTCAGCGTGGTCGGTGTCGGTGCCGAGTCCGCCGCCCAGGGCAATGTCAGCTTCCTGGTCAGTGACCTCGCGGCTCTGGACTTCGACTCCGCCATGGGCAAGTGGCTGTGGGCCGGCTTCTTCATCGCGTTTGCGATCAAGGCGCCCATGGTGCCGGTGCACACGTGGCTTCCGGACACTGCCGAGCAGGCCCGTCCGGGTGCCTCGACGCTGCTGGTCGGCATCCTGGACAAGATCGGCACCTTCGGCATGCTTCGGTTCTGCCTGCAGATCTTCCCCGAGGCCAGCACCTGGGCGACCCCGCTGGTGCTGGTGCTGGCGGTCGTCAGCGTCCTGTACGGCGCGCTGATGGCCATTGGCGCCAAGGACCTGCTGCGCCTGATCAGCTACACCTCGGTCAGCCACTTCGGGTTCATGGTGCTCGGCATCTTTGCCTTCACCACCGCCTCGATCACCGGCACCGGCTACTACATGTTGGCGCACGGATTCTCGACGGCAGCGCTGTTCCTGATCATCGGCTTCCTGATTGATCGACGCGGCAGCGCCGACATCCGCCACTTCGGCGGCGTCCAGAAGAAGGCCCCGCTGTTGGCGGGCACCTTCCTGGTGGCCGGCCTGTCGGCCCTGTCACTGCCCGGCACCGCCAGCTTCGTGGGCGAGTTCCTGGTCCTGACCGGGGTCTGGCAGCGTCACCCGATCTACGCCGCCGTCGCCTGCCTCGGCATGGTGCTGGCCGCGCTGTACGTGCTGCTGGCCTACCAGCGGACCATGACCGGCCCGGTCACCGACCAGGTCGAGTCGACGATCACCACCGACCTCGGCGCGCGTGAGCGTACCGTCGCAGGTCTTCTCATCGCACTGCTGCTGTTCTTCGGGTTCTACCCGAAGCCATTCACAGACGTGCTCAACACCTCATCGAAGGACACCATGTCGCAGATTGGCATGACCGATCCCGCCACGGGAGGCAACCGATGATCACCCTGCTCGAGGTGCAGCTCGACTACCGAGCGCTGGCACCCCTGATCATCCTGTTCGCCGCCGCGGCGTTCGGTGTCCTCATCGAGGGCATCATCAAGAAGGGGCTGCGCGACGAGGCCCAGATGATCGTCTCGGCATTGGGCATCCTCGGTGCCCTGGCCATGGCGATCCAGAACTGGCGCACCGAGGAGTTCGGGGTGCATGCGCTGGGCTCGGTCACCACCGACGGTCCCACCTACTTCATCTGGGTGCTGCTGCTGGTCGTCACCCTGCTGGCGATGCTGCTGGTCAGCGAGCGCAAGCTGAACAAGGGCGCCACCAACTTCACCCCGCTGGCCTCGTCGGTGCCCGGTTCGGCCGCGGAGGCCAAGGCATTCGAGGTGCGCAACGAGCACACCGAGGTCTACCCGCTGGTGCTGTTCGCCACGTTCGGCATGATGCTGTTCGCCTCGGCGAATGACTTCATCACCATGTTCGTGGCGCTGGAGATCTTCTCGTTGCCGCTCTACCTGCTCTCGGGCATGGCGCGTCGTCGTCGCCTGCTGAGCCAGGAGGCCGCGCTGAAGTACTTCCTGCTCGGGTCGCTGACCTCGGCGATCTTCCTGTACGGCACCGCGCTGCTCTACGGCTTCTCGGGCTCGCTGCGCCTCAGCGACCTGGCCGCCGCGATCCAGACCAACCCCGACTCCAGTCCGGCGCTGCTCTACGGCGGCACCGTGCTGGTGCTGGTCGGCCTGCTGTTCAAGATCGGCGCCGTCCCGTTCCACTCGTGGACCCCTGACGTCTACATGGGCGCCCCGACCCAGATCACCGCCTACATGGCCATCGCCACCAAGGCAGCCGCCGTGCTGGCGATGATGCGGGTGCTCTACGTCGGGCTGGGCGGCATCCGTTGGGACTGGCAGCCGGTCGTGGCCGCGCTGGCGGTGCTCACCATGCTCGTCGGTTCCGTCGTGGCCCTGAGCCAGACCGACATCAAGCGTCTGCTGGCCTACTCCTCGATTGCCCACGCAGGCTTCCTGCTGGTCGCCATCGCGGGCGCCGTCACCTCGACCACCCACCAGAAGGCTTCGGTCGGTTCGGTGGACGCGGTGCTGTTCTACCTGGCCGCCTACGCACTGGCCACGCTGGGTGCCTTTGCGATCGTGATGATGGTCCGCAAGGCCGGTGGTGAGGCCAACAACATGGCCGCCTGGACCGGTCTGGGTCGTCGCCACCCGTTCATTGGTGCCCTGATGACGTTGTTCATGCTGAGCTTCGCCGGCATTCCGCTGACCGGTGGCTTCATCGGCAAGCTGCAGGTCTTCCTGGCCGGCTGGGCGGGTGGCTACGCGTGGCTGGTGCTGGTCGCGGTCTTCATGAGCCTGGTGGCAGCGTTCTTCTACCTGCGCCTGATCGTGGTCATGTTCTTCCGCGAGCCCGGTGAGGCCGCTGAGGGTGTGACCGTCGATTCGCCCAGCTGGATGACCTGGACTGTGATCATCGTCGCCGCCGTCGGTACGCTTGCCCTTGGTCTGTGGAGTGGACCACTGGCCGACCTGGCCATCAGCGCTGCTGAATTCCTGCGCTGACCCACCCCTTCGAAAGGATCGCCGTGAGCGTTTCGGGCGACGAGGCATTCTCGGCACTGGTGACCGAACGTCTCGCCCTGGTCGAGCAGCGCCTGGAGCAGCTCGCCGGGGCGGACACGCCCTTCATGACCGAGGCGGCCAACCACATCATCTCGGCGGGCGGCAAACGGTTCCGTCCGTTGCTGGTGGTCCTGGCCAGCGCGTTCGGTGGTGAGCCCGACGTGGAGGCACTGGTCAAGGCCGCTGCCGTGGTCGAGTTGACGCACGTGGCCAGCCTGTACCACGACGACGTCATGGACGAGGCCGACCTCCGCCGTGGGGCGGCCTCGGCCAACGCCCGCTTCGGCAACAGCGTGGCCATCATGGTGGGTGACTACCTGTTCGCACGGGCCTCGTCGACCGTCGCCACCCTGGGCGTCGACTACGTCTCGCTGCAGGCCGAGACCTTCGCCCGCCTGGTGCAGGGGCAGATCGCCGAAACCCTTGGCCCGCTGAACGGGGCAGATCCCCTGCAGCACTACCTGCAGGTCATTGCCGACAAGACGGGTTCGCTGATCGCCACCTCGGCGGTCTTCGGGGGCATGGTCGCCGGCGTCAGCGATGAGCACCTGGAGTCGCTGCGCAGGTTCGGCGACGAGATCGGACTGGTCTTCCAGCTCTCGGATGACGTCATCGACATCACCAGCGAGGTGACCGGGAAGACGCCGGGCACCGATCTGCGCGAAGGTGTTGCGACGCTACCGACGTTGTTGCTGCGCGCGTCCGACGACCCGGCCGATGCCGAGCTGGTCGCGGCCATTGACTCCAACCTGGACGACGACGCCGAACTGGCTGCTGTCCTGGCGAAACTGCGCGACCACCCGGTCATCGACCAGGCGCGCGCCGAGGTCCAGCGCCGCGCCGATCTGGCCCGCGGTCACCTGGCCAATCTGCCCGAAGGCCAGGCCAAGGACGCGCTGCTGCGCGCCTGCGACGACATCGCCACCCGGGTGAGCTGAGGCGCCACCTGCGGTGGGGTGAGCCGCCTCAGCGGCCAACAGCCGGGATCAGGAGCGGGTCAGCGCTGGACTGCAGGTGGCCCCGACTGGGCGTGGAGCCGTGATGCAGACATGCCAGTGGCCCGCCGGGTGACGGCGGGTACTGGTTGTTCGGTTATCAGCTGGCGAGGGCGGCCGGTGCGGGGTGCTGCTGCTTGGGCAGGATCTGACCCGAGGGGTCCTCGATCATCCACGAGTGCGAGGGCGTGACCAGGTAGCCGAACCCGAGTGGTGATCGCCACAGGAAGGTGCCCGGGGAGGGCTGGGTGAGTTGCCAG
>NZ_JADIJQ010000008.1 GCF_017355265.1 Tessaracoccus sp. SD287 | reverse complement strand
GACGTAGTTTTCATACCGACTTCGGTATGAAAACTACGTCACTGATGACGCGGATCGACCACGAACGACCTTGATCAGACCACGAAGGGAACAGTGATGACGACAGCTCACGTCGAGGTGCGCCAAGGCACCTACTACGACTCCGTCAGCCTGATGCAGATCTCGCAGCAGGTGAAGATGACCGACGGCGTCGAGGACGCCCAGATCGGCATGGCCACCGAACTCAACGTCGGACTGCTGCAGCAGTCGGGCTACGACATTCCGGCCAGCGTCACCCCCAATGACGTGGTGGTGGCCCTGCGCGCGGACTCCGAGGAGGCCCTCACCCGGGGTCTCGCCGCCCTGGACGCCAACCTGGCGGCCCTGCGCGAACAGGCCCGCAATGCCGGCACCGGCGCCGACGATGTTGCCTCGCGCACCTCGGCCTCGGCCGCCCAGCGCGAGTCGAGCGCCGCCATCAGCGTCATCTCGGTGCCCGGTGCCCACGCCTTCGCCGAAGCCATGGACGCCATCGACGCGGGCCTGTCGGTGATGCTGTTCAGCGACAATGTGCCCGTCGCCGACGAGATTGCCCTCAAGGACGCCGCCGCCCGCCGGGGGGTGCTGCTGATGGGCCCCGACTGCGGCACCGCCGTGGTCAATGGCATGGCCCTGGGCTTCGCCAATGTGGTCCGCCGTGGCCCGGTCGGCATGATCGCCGCCTCGGGCACCGGCGCGCAGCAGGTCATGTGCCTGCTCGACCTGGCCGGGGTCGGGATCAGCCACTGCCTCGGTCTGGGCGGCCGTGACCTGGGGGCGGCCGTCGGTGGCCGGTCGGCCAGCCAGGCGATCGACGCGCTGGGCGCCGACCCCGACACCGACCAGATCATCCTGGTCTCCAAGCCCGCCGCCCCCGAGGTGGTGGCCCGACTGGAGCAGCAGGCCGCGGGCATCGGCAAGACGGTCACCTGGGCCACCCTCGGCAGGGGCCTTCCCGACCTCACCGCCGGTGTCGAGGCGGCGCTGCGGGAAGGCGGCCACGAGGTGCCGACCTGGCCGTCGTGGCCCGGCGTCGACGCCGCCCAGCCGGTGGCCGGCAAGCTCCGCGGCCTGTTCTGCGGTGGCACCCTGGCCGACGAGGCCATGTTCATCGCCGAGGAGGCACTCGGCGACATCCGCTCCAACCTGGTCAGCGACCCCGCCCTCGCCCTGGCACCCGATGCCCCCTCGGAGGGCCATGTCGTCCTCGACTTCGGCGACGACGAGATGACCCGCGGTCGTCCGCACCCGATGATCGACCCCAGCCTGCGCCTGGAGCGGATCCGCGCCGAGGGCCGCGACCCGAGTTGCGGGGTGCTGCTGCTCGACCTGCTGATTGGCTACGGGGCCCACCCCGACCCGGCCACCGACCATGCCGACGCCATCCGGGACGCCCGCGCGGCGGCCGCCGCCGAGGGACGCGAGCTGCCGGTGGTGGTCTCGCTGATCGGCACCGAGTCCGACCCCCAGGGACTCGCCCGCGTCGCCGAGGCGCTCAGCGCCGCCGGAGCCTCGGTCTTCACCTCCAATGCGCAGGCCGCCCGCCACGCCATCAGCCAGCTCACCGAAGGGAACCTGTCATGAGCACCCCGACCCTGCACCAGCTCCTCCATGCCCCCGCGGCCGCCGTCACCGCCGGCGCCGGCCTGTTCGCCGACGCCCTGCGCGACCAGGGCGTCTCGGTCCGCGAGGTCGACTGGCGTCCGCCCATGGACGGCGTCAACACCGCCGCGCTGGCTGCGGTGATGGCCGACCCGCGCCGCGTCGAGGCCAACGCCACCGCCATCTCCCGGATGCAGGCCGCCGGTGCCGAGGTGGTGGGGCTGCGTCCGGCCAGCGAGGTCTTCGGCCTGCAGAAGGGCCAGTTCCTGCACGCGGGCCCGCCGCTGGAATGGGAGCGGGCCTCCGGCCCGATGAAGGGCGCCCTGATCGGCGCGATGATCTTCGAGGGCCTGGCCGACACGCCGGAGGCTGCCGAGGCGGCGCTGGCCGCCGGTCGGGCCAGCTTCGAGCCCTGCCACCACCACGACGCGGTAGGTCCCATGGCTGGTGTCGTGTCGCCGTCCATGTGGATGTTCGAGCTGCGCGACCCCGTGCACGGCAACACCGCCTACTGCTCCCTCAACGAGGGCCTGGGCAAGGTGCTGCGCTACGGCGCCTACGGTCCCGAGGTGCAGGAGCGGCTGCAGTGGATGTCGCGGGTGCTCGGCCCGGCCCTGGCCAAGGCGATGGCCGTGCACGGACCCATTGACACCAAGGCGATGGTCGCCCAGATGCTGCAGATGGGCGACGAGGGCCACAACCGCAACCGGTCGGCCACGCTGATGTTCCTGCGTGACCTGCTGCCGGCGCTGGTCGCCAGCGGCACAGCCCCCGAGGACGTCGCCGAGGTGGCCCGCTTCGTGGGCGCCAACGACCACTTCGCGCTGAACCTGGTGATGCCCACCTGCAAGCTGGCGATGGCCGCCGGCAAGGGGATCCCCGGCTCGACGATCATGGTCACCATGGCCCGCAACGGCACCGACTTCGGCATCCAGACCGCCGGCACCGACGACGAGTGGTTCACCGGCCCCGCCAACAAGCCCGAGGGACTGTTCCTGGGCTCCTACGGACCCGAGGACGCCAACCCCGACATCGGCGACTCGGCCATCACCGAGACCGCCGGCATCGGCGGCTTCGCCATGGCCGCCGCCCCCGCGATCGTCAAGCTCGTCGGCGGTGACGTGCCCTTCGCGCTGACCACCAGCCGCACCATGTACGAGATCACCGCCTCCGAGCACCCGATGTGGCAGCTGCCCATCCTGGAGTTCCGCGGCGTCCCGCACGGGGTCGACGTCACCCGGGTGGCCCGCACCGGCATCCTGCCGCAGATCAACACCGGCATGGCAGGCGCGGTGGCCGGCACCGGACAGGTCGGCGCCGGGCTGGTGACCCCGCCCGCGCAGTGCTTCAGCCAGGCCATCGACGCGCTGGCCGCCCGCGCGGTGTCCGCCTAGGGTTGCTGCATGCGAAGCCACGCACTGCTGCTGGCGGCCGGGGCCGGTCGCCGGATGGGCACGCCCAAGGCGCTGGTCACCGGCGCCGACGGCGAACCCTGGGTGGTGCGTGGCATCCGGGTGCTGGTCGAGGCAGGGTGTGATCGGGTGAGCGTGGTGGTTGGCGCCGCCGCCGACCAGGTCGCGCCGCTGCTGGTCGCCGCCGGGGCCCGCCCGGTAGTGGCCCACGACTGGGCCGAGGGCATGGGGGCCTCCCTGGCCGCCGGTCTGGCTGCTGTCGAGGCCGACGACCCGGACGCCGAGGTGCTCGTCCTGATGCTGGTCGACCTGCCCGACGTGGACGCTCCCGTGGTGTCGCGGGTGCTCGCGGCGGCCGCGGCTACTGCCCCGGACGCCGCGACAGCCGCCGTTGTCCGGGCCGCGTATGGTGGCAGCCCGGGGCATCCGGTCGTCATTGGACGAGACCATTGGGGCTCGCTGGCCGCAGGCCTTCAGGGTGACCGTGGGGCTCGTGACTGGCTCGCCCGGCAGCGGGTGGCCCTGGTGGAATGCGGTGACCTGGCCGCAGGTGACGATGTCGACACCCCGACCGCGCTCAAGACGAGGTCGCTCGGAAGGAATGATGATGGACCGCGCTGAGCTTGCCCAGGCGCTGCAGACCCACGGCTACCTCGCCGACGAGCAGTTGGCCACGTCGGCCTGGCTGGCGCTGAGGATGGAACGGCCGTTGTTCTGCGAGGGCGTGCCCGGGGTCGGCAAGACCGCCCTGGCGGCGGCGATGGCCGGGGTGCTGGGTGGACCCATGTTCCGGCTGCAGTGCTACGACGGCATTGAACCCGAGCAGGCGCTCTACGAATGGGACTTCCCGCGGCAACTGCTGCATGCCCGCACCCAGGCGCTGGGGTCGGAGGACGACGTCAACACCGGCCTGTGGGACAGCAAGTACCTGCTGGAACGTCCGGTGCTGGCCGCCCTGCGGGGCTCCACGACCGAGCACCGGGCGGTGCTGTTGATCGACGAGGTCGACCGGGCCGACGACGAGTTCGATGCCCTGCTGCTCGAGGTGCTGTCGGACTGGGCGATCAGCATTCCCGAACTGGGACGGGTCAGCGCCGAGGTGCCGCCCTTCGTGGTGGTCACCTCGAACCGCACCCGCGACGTGCACGACGCCCTGAAGCGGCGCTGCCTGTACCACTACATTGACCTGCCCAGCAGGGAACGCGAACTGGCGATCGTGCGCCACCACGTGCCCGAGGCCCGCACCGGAATGCTCGAGCAGGTGATGGACGCGGTGGCCGGGCTGCGCGGCCTGGCGCTGGTCAAGCCGCCGGGGCTGGCCGAGAGCATCGACTGGGTCAAGGCGCTGACCTTGCTGGGTGTCGACGACCTGGCCGACCCGCTGGCAGAACTGACCCTGCCGGCGGTCGTCAAGCACGCCGAGGACCTCGATCGGGCGCGCGGGGCTGGCCTGGTCTCGGCCGGGGTGTCCAGGTGAGCGGTCTGGACGAGGTGCTGCTCGGTTTCGTCGCTGCGCTCCGGGAGCACGGGATGGTGCTGCCGCCCGACCGGGCGATGACGATGGTGGCGGCGGTGTCCCTGGTGGATCTGCTCGACCGCGACGCCGTCGCCTCAGCCACCCGCGCCACCCTGTGCGCCAGTCCCGAGGACATCGCGATACACGACGCGGTCTTTGGCCAGTACTTCGCCTGGTACCGCTTGCCGGTCGACCAGACCGACCCGGTCGAGGTGCCCCTGCCCGGCGATGAGGACGGGCAGGCCGGCCTCGGTGAACCGGGCCCGCCGCACGAGTCGCCGCATCTGGCCGAACGGCTGCGTCGTCGTCCGCTGCGTGGCCTGGCCGATGCCGAACGCGACGAGGCGATGCGGCTGCTGGCCCGGCTGCAGGTCGAGCGGCCGATGCGCAGGGTCAGGCGGCGGACCAAGGGCGGCCATCGCCTGGACCCGGCCGCAACGACCCGCGCCCTGGTCCGCAGCGGCGCCGAACTGCCGCAGCTTCGCTACCGGGAGCATGCGACCCGACCCCGCCGGGTGGTGGTGCTGGTCGACGTGTCGGGCTCGATGAAGGAGTGGGCCGAGGCCAACCTGCGCTTCGCCTACGCTCTGCGCCGCAGCCACCAGGCCGAGGTGTTCACCCTGGCCACCCGGCTGACCCGGGTCACCGAGCAACTGTCCCAGCGGGATGTGGCCGCCGCCATCGCTGCCGCCGGCCAGACCGTGCCCGACTGGACCGGCGGCACCCGCCTGGCCGACGGACTCACCCAACTGGTCGACGGGTGGGGACGACGCGGCCCCCTGCGAGGAGCGGTGCTGGTGCTGATGTCGGACGGGCTGGACACCGGCGAGCCTGCGGGTTTCGCCCATGCCGTGGCGCGGGTGGCGCGGCTGGTGCACAAGATCGTCTGGATCCATCCGCGGGCCGGCGCCGAAGGATGGCAGCCTGCCACCCGCGCGCTGGTCGCGGCCCTGCCGTGGGTGGATGAACTGGTGGCCGGTGACTGCGTCGATGCCCTGGCCGAGGCCGGTCGGGCCATTGCCCGACCCGCAGGACTGAGAGAGGTGCCCGCCCATGCGTGAGATCGCCGACGAACTGCAGGTGCTGCTGGCCCAGCGCGAGCCGTTCGCGACCGCGATCATTGCCCGCACCTGGCGCTCGTCACCCCGGCCGGTGGGCACCTTCATGGCGGTCACCGGCGCGGGGGCAGCCATCGGCAGCCTGTCGGGTGGCTGCATTGAGGGCGCGGTCTACGAGACCTCGCTGCAGACCATTGAGGCGGGCGGTTCGGTCAGCACCCACTACGGCGTCTCCGGTGAGGACGCGCTGCGGGTGGGGCTGACCTGCGGCGGCGAGATCGACGTCACCATCAGCCGCGTCGACCCCGGTGACCCCGGCCAGGCCGAGCCGCTGCGGGTGGTGCAGCAGGCCCTGGCCGAGCAGCGCGCCGTCGTGTTCATCCAGCGCGTCGACACCCGACCCGGCAGCGCCGGCGCGGCGGGGCTGGGCCGCTGGGTCGCCTACACGGGGGGAGATTCGCTGGTCGGCTCGCTCGGGTCGGCCCAGGCCGACGAACGCGCGCTGTCGATTGCCCGGGGCACGCTCGGCATTGATGGGCAGTACCTGGACGAGACCGCCACCGCCGAGGAACTGCTGGTCTGCTCGTGGGCGCCCTCGCCCCGGCTGATCGTCTTCGGTGCCATCGACTTTGCCCGCGCCGTGGTCCGACTGGGCAAGTTCCTCGACTACCGGGTGACCGTCTGTGACGCCCGTCCGGTCTTCGCCACCCCCGAGCGCTTCCCGGAGGCCGACGAACTGGTGGTGAAGTGGCCGCACCGCTGGCTGGCCGGCGAGGTGGAGGCCGGACGGGTCGCCCCGAACACGGTGATCCTGGTGCTGACCCACGACCCGAAGTTCGACATCCCGGCGCTGCAGGTCGCGCTGCGCTGCGGTGCGGCCTTCGTCGGCGCGCTGGGCTCACGCAAGACCACCCGCGACCGTGAGGCGGCGCTGCGCGAGGCCGGCATGACCGACGAGGAGTTGTCGCGGCTGCACGCCCCGGTCGGTCTGGACATCAGCGCGGAGACCCCGGAAGAGACCGCCGTCTCGATCATGGGCCAGGTGATCGCTGCCCGCAGCGGCGCGCCAGGTGGTTCGCTGGTCGGTGGCGACGAGTCGATCCACCGGAACCCCACGGGTGAGGTGCGACCCGAGGAGTGTGTGCCCGAGCAGGGGCCGGGCCCGTCCGGCAATGAGGCGCCCAGCGGCATCCGGGTCTGACGGACGACACGCCGACAGTGGCGAGTTCTCCACCGAACTCGGTGCAGAACTCGCCACGGTCGAGCAGGCCTCGTGGTGATGAGGCTCAGAAGAAGCCCTGCTTGTTCTCGGTGTAGCTGACCAGCAGGTTCTTGGTCTGCTGGTAGTGGTTGAGCATCATCAGGTGGTTCTCGCGCCCGATGCCCGAGGACTTGTACCCACCGAACGCGGCATGCGCCGGGTAGGCGTGGTAGTTGTTCACCCACACCCGACCCGCCTGGATGTCACGACCGGCACGGTAGGCGACGTTGCCATTGCGGCTCCAGACACCGGCGCCGAGGCCGTAGAGGGTGTCATTGGCCTGGGCAATGGCGTCGTCGTAGTCGGTGAACGTGGTGGTCGCCACGACGGGTCCGAAGATCTCCTCCTGGAAGATGCGCATCTTGTTGTGTCCACGGAAGATGGTGGGCGCGATGTAGAAGCCACCGGCCAGGTCACCCTCGACCTCGGCCCGGGTGCCACCGAGCAGCACCTCGGCACCTTCCTGCTTGCCGATGTCGAGGTAGCTGAGGATCTTCTCGAACTGGTCGTTGGAGGCCTGGGCGCCGATCTGGGTGTCGGTGTCCAGCGGGTTGCCCTGCTTGATCTTTGCCGTCCGGGCCACGACTGCCTCGTAGAACTCGTCGGCGATGGACTCCTGGATGAGTGCCCGCGAGGGGCAGGTGCAGACCTCGCCCTGGTTGAAGGCGAACAAAGTGAAGCCCTCCTGGGCCTTGTCCCAGTAGGCGTCATCAGCGCTGTTGACGTCGGCGAAGAACAGGTTCGGGCTCTTGCCGCCCAACTCCAGGGTCACCGGGATCAGGTTCTCCGACGCGTACTGCGAGATCAGTCGTCCGGTGGTGGTCTCACCGGTGAAGGCGATCTTGCGGATGCGCTTGTTCGAGGCCAGTGGCTTGCCGGCCTCCAGCCCGAAGCCGTTGACGACGTTCAGCACGCCCGGCGGAATCAGGTCGCCGATGATCTCCATCAGCACCAGGATCGATGCGGGGGTCTGCTCGGCCGGCTTCAGGACGATCGCATTGCCGGCCGCCAGGGCCGGGGCCAGCTTCCAGACGGCCATCAGGATGGGGAAGTTCCACGGGATGATCTGACCGACCACGCCCAGCGGCTCGTGGAAGTGATAGGCCACCATGTCGTCGTCGATCTGCGACAGGCTGCCCTCCTGGGCGCGGATCGCCCCGGCGAAGTAGCGGAAGTGGTCGATCGCCAGCGGAATGTCGGCATTCAGGGTCTCGCGGATGGGCTTGCCGTTGTCCCAGCTGTCGGCCACGGCAATGGTCTCGAGGTTCTGCTCTATGCGGTCAGCGATCCTGGTCAACACCAGCGCGCGTTCGGCCGGTGAGCTCTTGCCCCAGGCAGGGGCGGCCCGGTGGGCGGCGTCCAGGGCCAGTTCGATGTCCTCGGCGGTGCCGCGGGCGACCTCGGTGAACACCTGGCCGGTGACCGGCGTCGGGTTCTCGAAGTACTGGCCGCGCACCGGCGGCACCCATTCGCCGCCAATGTAGTTCTCGTAACGGGCCTTGAAGGTGACCTTCGAACCCTCTTCCCCGGGACGTGCGTAGACAGCCATTGGCTACTCCTTCGGTGCGGACGAACCGCGTTCAGACGTCGCGCGCCACACCTCGGTGGTGGCGCCGACGGCAAGGTCGGATGCTGGGCAGCCTACGAAGGGCAACGTTGCACCGACGTTGCACTGTTGTGAGCCACGTCACAGACCGGGGCGGGCGAGGGCTCAGGCCACGCGGTCCTCGGCCTCGAGGGTTTCAGCCCGGACGAGCGCAGCCGCCCGTTCGGGGGCATCACTGGGCGCCAGCCGCAGCACCGTCATCAGCGCGTCGACGTCGTCGCTCGCCTCCGGCAGCCGGGCATAGTCCCAGACCTGCTGCCAGCTGCCCTGGGCCAGGACCGTCTCACGCACCAGGGCATGGGTCTGCTCACGCAGGACTCGGATGGCGGGCGCCTCCGAGGCCGGCAGCAGGTGCCCCCGGTAGTGGGCCAGGACGCCGTCCACGTCGCCGCGGTCGAGGGCGGCCAGGACGCGGGCCAGGTCGCTGTCGAGGGCGCCGACCAGACGATACGGACGACTGGTCAGCACCAGCCCATGGGCACTGCCGGCGAACTCCTGCAGCACCTTGCGCAGTCGCACCAGCTCGGCGCGCACCGTGCCCTCGGAGCCCGCCCGATCGTGGACGTCCTCGGCCAGCTTGGCGCCGCTGAGCCCATCGGGATGGCCGTGCAGCAGGGTCAACAGCTCGGCGTGGCGTCCGGACAGTTCTAGGGACTGGCTGCCGGTGCTGAGTCGGGCCGTCCCTCGTCCGGTCAGGTGCAGACGCGGCACCTCCGTGCGATGGGGCGGGGCAGCAGTCGCTGGTCGGGGCGGTGCCGGGCGGTGACCCAGGTCGTGGGCACGCAGATGGGCGCCGAGTTCCTCCTGCACGGCGCGAGCGGTGAGTTCCAGCAGCGGGACCACCAGCGGCGAGGCCGCTTCGGCGCCGCCGGTGATGTCGATGATGCCGAGCGTCTCGCCGGTGAAGGGATGGCGCACCGGCACCGCCGAACAACTCCACGGGTGGACGACCTCGGCGAAGTGTTCGGCGCCGGCGATCTGGACAGCGGAGTTCGTCACCAGGGCCAGGGCGGGCGCCGAGGTGCCCATGACGGACTCGGACCAGTCGGCTCCCGGCACGAATCCCATGGTCTCGGCCTGGTGCCGCGCCGGTGACTCGCCCTCGACCCAGAGCAGTCGTCCCGCGGCGTCGCCCAGGGCCACCAACAGCCCGGCGTCGGTGGCCGGTTCGATCAGTCGCGAGCGCAGCAGTGGCAACACCAGCGCGAAGGCGTGCTGGTCACGGGCCTCGCGCAGGGAAGCCTCGTCATAGGCCAGGTGGGTCCGTGGGGCACTCTGCGAGGACAGGTGCGCCAGCGAACGTCGCCACGAGTCGAGCACCGAGGCACGCACCCGATGGTCACCCGCCCCGGCAGCGGCAGGCATCCACGTCGCGGCGGAGTCGCCCAGCTGGGCATGGGCGCGCAGCACGGCAGCCTGGTAGGTGACCTCGGAGGGTGACCAGGCCGTCATTCGGCGTCGTCCAGCAGCCGCGAACGGATCAGGAACCGCTTGCCCTCGGGTGCCTCCAGGCTGAAGCCGGCGCCTCGGCCTGAGACCACGTCCAAAGTCAGGTGCGTGTGGCGCCAGTACTCGAACTGCTCCTGGCTCATCCAGAAACCAATCTCCGAATCCTCGGCCGGCGAGATCCCGGCACCGGCCAGGACGTCGGCAGCGATCTCGAAGGTGCCCAGCAACGCGTCCGAACCGCCGGTGCGGAATTCACCGGCCGGGAAGCACATGGGGGCCGAGCCATCACAACAGCCGCCGGACTGGTGGAACATCACCGGGCCGTGGCTGGCCCACAGCGTCAGGATCAGGTCGAGCGCCGCCCTGGTCATCGAGACCCGTGACCGGGACTCGCCGACGACCTCTGGCCGCGCCTCAAGGACGGTGGGCACTGCGGTCTCGGTCACGTTCCGACTCCTTCGTACGGCCAGCGTGGTCCCACGAATCTAGCCGACGACCCGGGATCCGACCTGAAGTAACGGGCATTGCCGACCGGAGGCGCGAGGGCCGCCCTTGACGGGTGGGGACCTCGGAATGGGTGGGAACAAACCCTCGGGAATCAGGGTTGAGTCCAGTAAGCTCAACTTTGACTTCAACGCACAGGAGCGATGCCGTGAACACTGACAAGCTGACCACCATGAGCCGTGACGCCGTCTCGGCGGCGTTGCGCAACGCCCTGACCAACGGCAACCCTTCGGCCGAACCGAGCCACCTGCTGCACGCCCTGCTGCTGGTGCCCGACAACACCGTCGCCCCGCTGCTGGCGAGCCTCGACGTCGACCCCGCGCTGGTCGACTCGGCTGCCCAGGGGGCCATCGCCAAGCTGCCCAGCGCCCACGGGTCCTCGGTCACCCAGCCCACCCTGTCCGGGCCCTTCGCCCGGGTGCTGGCCGACGCCGAGACCCGCGCCGACAAGCTCGGCGACGACTTCGTCGCGACCGAACACCTGCTGATCGGGCTGGCCGCCGTCGCGTCCGACGCCCAGAAGATCCTGCAGCAGGTCGGACTGGACGCCGCCGCCATCGAGGCCGCCTTCAACACCAACCGGGGCGACAAGCGGGTCACCTCCGCCGAGGACGAGGGCGGGGCCAAGGCGCTGGACAAGTACTCCGTCGACCTCACCGACAAGGCCCGCGAGGGTCGCCTCGACCCGGTCATCGGACGTGACGCCGAGATCCGCCGGGTCGTCCAGGTGCTGGCGCGGCGCACCAAGAACAACCCTGTCCTGATCGGCGAGCCCGGCGTCGGCAAGACCGCCGTCGTCGAGGGACTGGCCCAGCGGGTGGTCGCCGGCGACGTGCCGGATTCGCTGAAGGGGCGCCGCGTCGTCTCCCTCGACCTGGCCTCCATGGTCGCCGGTGCCAAGTACCGCGGTGAGTTCGAGGAGCGTCTCAAGGCGGTCCTGACCGAGATCAAGGACGCCGAGGGCCAGATCATCACCTTCATCGACGAGTTGCACACCGTGGTCGGTGCCGGCGCGGCCGGCGAGGGCGCGATGGATGCCGGCAACATGCTCAAGCCGATGCTGGCCCGCGGGGAACTGCGGATGATTGGTGCCACCACCCTGGACGAGTACCGGGAACGCATCGAGAAGGACCCCGCCCTGGAGCGCCGCTTCCAGCAGGTCTACGTCGGTGAGCCCTCGGTCGAGGACACCATCGCGATCCTGCGCGGCCTGCGTGAACGCTACGAGGCCCACCACAAGGTGCGCATCACCGACGGCGCGCTGGTCGCTGCGGCCAGCCTGTCGGCCCGCTACATCACCAGCCGTCAGCTGCCCGACAAGGCCATCGACCTCATCGACGAGGCCGCGTCCCGGCTCCGGATGGAGATCGACTCCTCCCCGGAGGAAATCGACCAGCTGCGTCGCTCCACCGACCGGATGAGCATGGAGGTCTTCGCCCTGGAGAAGGAGGAGGATCCCGCCTCCCGGGCGCGACTCGAGCGGCTCAACGCCGACCTGGCCGACGCCCAGGAGCAGTTGCGCTCCCTGGAGGCCCGCTGGCAGGCCGAGAAGACCGGCCTGAACGCCGTCGGCGACCTCAAGGAGCAGATCGACAAGCTGCGCACGGAGGCCGACAAGCTCGTGCGCGAGGGTGACTTGGGTGGTGCTGCCGAGATCCAGTACGGACGCATCCCCGAACTCGAGAAGCAGCTGGAGGCGGCCGCAGAGGCCGAGGAGACCACCCCCAAGATGGTCTCCGAAGAGGTGGACTCCCATGACATTGCCGAGGTCGTCTCCGCCTGGACCGGTATTCCGGTCGGCAAGATGCTGCAGGGCGAGTCGGAGAAGCTGCTGTCGATGGAGGCGATCATTGGCGAGCGGCTGATTGGGCAGCGGGCGGCGGTCAGCACCGTTGCCGACGCGGTGCGTCGCTCCCGGGCCGGCATCTCCGACCCGAACCGGCCGACGGGCTCGTTCCTGTTCCTGGGTCCGACCGGCGTCGGCAAGACCGAGTTGGCCAAGTCGCTGGCCGACTTCCTGTTCGACGACGAGTCGGCCATGGTGCGCATCGACATGTCGGAGTACTCCGAGAAGCACTCGGTCTCGCGGCTGGTCGGGGCGCCCCCCGGCTACGTCGGCTACGAGGAGGGCGGTCAGTTGACCGAGGCGGTGCGCCGCCGTCCCTATTCAGTGGTACTGCTCGACGAGGTCGAGAAGGCTCATCCCGACCTGTTCAACATCCTGTTGCAGGTGCTCGACGACGGCCGGCTGACCGACGGCCAGGGCCGCACCGTCGACTTCCGCAACACGATCCTGATCATGACCAGCAACCTCGGCTCGCAGTTCCTGGCCGACCCGACCCTGTCGCCGGAGGCGAAGAACAACTCGGTGATGGGCGTGGTGCGCCAGGCCTTCCGACCCGAGTTCCTGAACCGGCTCGACGACATCGTCATGTTCGACCCGTTGACCCAGGACGACCTGGTCCGGATCGTTGACACGACCCTGGCCCGGTTGAACCGTCGACTGGCGGAACGGCGCATCACCATCGAGGTGAGTGAGGCAGGCAAGGCATGGCTGGCCAGTACCGGCTTCGACCCGGTCTACGGTGCCCGTCCGCTGCGCCGACTGGTGCAGACCACCATCGAGGACCAGGTCGCCCGCCAAGTGCTGGCCGGGCACGTCGGTGACGGGGCGACCGTCCGCTTCGACGTGGCCGACGACGAACTGGTGATCGCCGACGGGGTCGACGGGGAGTAATCGGCAGCCCGGCGTCCCATCGGTGGGACTCCGCGACGTGGCACGCCTGCTCGATCACGGGCAGGCGTGCCGTCGTCGTGCAGAGGCCCACTGGATACGCTGTCGGCGTGACCATGCTCGACGGCATCCTGCCCGACCCCGACGTGCCCGGCGCCTGGGTCGTCCGGGTGGGTGGCGCCGACCAGTCCTGGATCGACCCGGACGACCCGACCCGGCTCGAGTTCGACTACGTGCAGCGGATCGCCGCCCATATTGATGCCCACGCCCCCGAGGGGCAGCGGCTGCGGGTGGTCCACATTGGCGGTGCCGGGATGACCCTGGCCCGCTACGTGGCCCACACCCGTCCGCGGTCTGCCCAGATCGTCTGCGAACCCGACGAGGAACTCACCGCCGCGGTGCGCGAACGGGCCCCGCTGCCGAAGCAGTCAGGCATCAAGGTGCGACCCGTCGACGGACGCACCGGGCTGGCCGCGATGCCCGACGACTACGCCGACGTGATCATCGTGGATGCCTTCGCCGGACTGGTGGTGCCGGCCGACCTGGTCACGGTGGAGGCCTTCGCGCAGTACCGCCGGGTGTTGCACTCCGGTGGCCTGCTGGTGATGAACGTCACCGACCGGTTGCCCTTCGACTGGACCCGTCGGGTGCTGGCCGGGATGCGGATCTATTTCACTGAACGCACGCTCTCGGCCGAGCCGTCGACGCTGAAGGGACGCCGCAAGGGCAACCTGGTGCTGGCAGGATCGACCGACCCCCTGCCCGTGGACCACTTGTCACGCGAGGCGGCCCGGGCCGTGTTCACCTACCGGATGATTTCGGGGTCGCAGTTGGAGTCGACGATCGGCGGGGCGCAACCCATGCATGACGGTTCGGCCGAGGACTCCCCGAACCTGACCGGGGACACCGCCCTCTGGTTCCGCTGAGCGCCAGCGGTCATGGAATCGGGCCTGCCGGGCCGGACCGCCCAGCAACGTGCACCCAGTGGGCCTGAAGGGGCCCAGACAGGCCAGTGGGTCGCAGTGGATGCACACTGCTGGCACTGGATGCACACAGCTGGTCAGACATGGGTGAGGATGGCCCCATGGCAGCACCCCTGGACTACCTCGCCGTCAATGCCGCGAACTGGGATGCCCGTGCCGACGTGCACGTGGGCCCCGACGGCTATGACCTCGCCCGCATCGCCGACCCCCAGTGGATCTCGCAGGTGGTGCAGTTCGACCGGCCCCGGCTGGGGGAGGTCGCCGGACTCGACGCCGTGCACCTGCAATGTCACCTGGGCACCGACACCATCAGCCTGGCCCGCCTCGGCGCCTCGATGACCGGGGTCGACCTGTCCGGCAGATCCCTGCAGCATGCCCGCACCATCGCCGAGCGCGCCGGGGTCCAGGTCGACTACGTCCAGGCCGACGTGTACTCCGCCGTCGAGGCGCTGGCGGGGCGTGACTTCGACCTGGTCTACACCGGCGTGGGTGCGCTGTGCTGGCTGCCCGACATTGGTCGCTGGGCCCAGGTCGTGGCCCGCCTGCTGCGTTCCGGCGGGCGGCTGTTCGTCCGCGACGGCCACCCGGTGCTGAACACGCTGGTCGGGGTGACGGTGCGCGACCACCACCCAGACCGCGACCAGCAATCGTGGATTTCGGGCCCCGGCCAGGCCACCCCAGCCCTCGAGTTGCCCTACTGGGAGAACGAGCACGGTCTGTTGTGGTCCGAGGAGCAGACCTATGCCGGCTCCGGGACGGTCACCTCACCCGTCAGCCAGGAATGGAACCACGCGCTGAGCGAGATCGTGATGGCGGTGCTGGACGCCGGCCTGCGCCTGGAGCTGCTGGTCGAGCACGACTCGGTGCCCTGGGAGGCACAGCCGGGCCTGATGGTGGTCGACGAGGCGGGGGAGTGGCGGCTCAAGGACCGCCCCGAGCGGCTGCCGGCCAGCTTCACTCTGGTGGCACGCAAACCCTGAGCCCCTCGGGTGCTGTCAGAATGTGACCGTGTCCAACAGTCGTGGAGGGTCCAGTCGTCGTGAAGGGTCCAGCCGGACCCCTCGCCGGCGTCGCCCCACCGCCCTGGGCCTCACCGTCGGCATCATCATCGTGGCCCTGGTCGCCGGACTGCTCTCGCTCGGCTGGGCGACCATCGGCACCGATGCCCTCGCCCGTGACCGGGTGGCCACCCTGCTGGAACGGACCCGCGACCAGTGGCGCACCCAGCCTCCCGACGCAGTGCCCGAGACCGGTGAGGTCGTCGCGATCCTGCGCTCGACCCGGCTCGGCATTGAGTGGCCGGTGCTGGCCGGGGTCGACACCGACCAACTCCACCGCGGCCTGGGCTGGTACCCGCAGACGGGCGCTCCCGGCCAGCCGGGCAACTTCGCCGTCGCCGGCCTGCGGGTGACCCATGGCTCACCCTTCCGGCACCTGCTCGACCTGGTTCCCGGTGACCTGATCACCCTGCAGACCGCCACCGAGACTTTCACCTATCGGGTGGTGGCCCCGCCAGCCCGGGTCGACTCGGGACCGGCGGGGGCATGGGTGCTCGACCCGGTGCCCGGTGACAACCGCCAGCCCGAGCAGGCCCTGATGACGCTGACCACCGCCGCCGACCTCGTCGCCACCCAGCGTCGCGCCGTCGTCTTCGCCGAACTCGTCGACCAGCGCTGAGCCCAGCACCCCTCAGCCAGCGCCGACCCCTGTCCGACTCCCCTAAGCTCAGGGGCATGACTGACCGCGACGCCCTGATCGAGCATGTGTTGAACCTGGCCATCGTCCACGGCAGGGTCACCCTGGCGTCGGGTCGCGAGGCCGACTACTACGTCGACATGCGCCGGGTCACCCTGGACGGGGCCGCCGCCCCCATCGTCGGACGCGTCATGCGTGACCTGGTGGCCGACTGGGACTTCGACGCCGTGGGCGGGCTCACCCTGGGCGCCGACCCGGTCGCCACCTCGATGCTGCACGCCGCCGCTGCGGCGGGGGAGCGGCTGGACGTCTTCGTGGTTCGCAAGGCCACCAAGGCTCACGGCATGCAACGCCTGATCGAGGGCACCGAGGTCGCGGGTCGTCGGGTGCTGGTCGTCGAGGACACCTCGACCACCGGCGGCTCGCCGCTGCAGGCCGTCGCCGCGCTGCGGGATGCCGGCGCCGAGGTCGTGGGTGTGGCCGTCATCGTCGACCGGGCCTCCGGCGCCGAGGAAGCCATCCGCGAGGCCGGGCTGGAGTACCGCGCGGCCCTCGGTCTGGCGGACCTCGACCTGGACTGAGACCATGCCCGACCTGGTCATCGCCCCCGGGCCCGGCATCCCGCACGGGCTGGTGGTCCCCGCCGGGGACCTGGTCGAACGCTTCGCCCGCTCGTCGGGGCCCGGCGGTCAGGGGGTGAACACCACCGACAGCCGCGTCCAGCTCAGCTTCGACATTGCCGCCTCGACGACCTTGACCGACACCCAGCGCGGACGACTGGTCCGGGTGCTGGGGCCTCGCTTGAGCGGCACCGTGCTGATGGTGGATGCCTCCGAGCACCGTTCCCAGCACCGCAACCGCTCCGAGGCCCGCGATCGGATGGCCGCCATCGTCCGCGATGCGCTGGCCCCACCACCCCCGCCGCGGCGGGCGACCCGGCCGACCAGGGGATCGGTGCACCGCCGACTGGCGGCCAAGAAACGTCGCTCCGAGACCAAGGCGCAGCGCCAGCGTCCGACCGATTGAGCATCGACCCACTCCCGATTGCGCCCAGCCCCCGCTAGATTGGCTGTGTCCCGTGGTCAGGGCACCTGTCGTGGTCGACACGGCAGCACACGACAAGCAGGAGTGAACATGAGCGGCGTCATCGTTGCGATCATCATCATCGCGGCAGTGCTATTGCTGGGCGGACTTCTTTTTGTCGCCCCGTACAACAACTTCGTCAAGATGCGCAACGTCATCCAGGAGTCCTGGCGCCAGATCGACGTGGAACTGAATCGTCGCTACGAGCTGATCCCGAACCTGATCGAGACCGTGCGGGCCTACGCCGCCCACGAGCGCAACACCCTGGAAGAGGTCACCCGGCTGCGCAACCAGGCCGCCGCCATGAGCCAGCAGGGCGGTTCGAGCCCCAGCGATGCCCGCTCCGACGTCGAGGCCCAGCTCTCGGGGGCCGTGCGCAACCTGCTGGTCTCCGTCGAGGCCTACCCCGACCTGAAGTCGAACCAGAACTTCCTGGAACTGCAGCGTGAACTGACCGACACCGAGGACCGCATCGCCGCCGGCCGCCGCTTCTACAACGCGAACGTGCGCAACTACAACACCAAGGTCGAGCAGGTGCCCTCGAACCTGGTGGCCAACATGTTCAAGTTCGAGAAGGCGACCTACTTCGAGGTCAACGACGTCGCCGTGCGCCAGGCGCCCGACGTCAACTTCGGTGAGATCAGCTACCGGCCCGGCAACGACGCCCAGCAGAGCACCCCGGCGCTCGGCTCGACCCAGCAGTTCAACCAGCAGCACACCGTGCCCCAGCAGCAGTACCAGGCACCCCAGGACCAGCAGCAGCCCCAGTACCAGCCGCAGCAGCAGTACCAGCCGCAGCAGCAGTACCAGGCCCCGCAGGGGCAGGCGCCCCAGCAGCAGTACCAGGCTCCGCAGGGCCAGCCCTCGGCTGACTACGGCCAGCAGGCCAACTACGGCCAGCAGGCCAGCTACGGCCAGCAGCCTGGCTACGGCCAGCAGCAGCCGAACCAGCAGCAGCCGAATCAGCAGCAGGGCGGATACCAGGCCCCGTTCCAGAACCAGCAGCAGCCGCCGCAGCAGTGACAGACGACATCTCGGGGCCTCGCGAGAGCGGGGCCCCGCCGTCATTCCCGGGTGAGGAGGTGGGTGTGGGTCCGCACCCGCTGCCCTGGCCCGAGGACCCGCGCCTGGACCCCGAACTGCTCGCCGACGGCGACCGGCGCAACGTCATCGACCGCTACCGCTACTGGACCATGGACGCGATCGTCGCCGACCTGGACAAGACCCGCCACGGTGTGCACGTCGCCATCCAGAACTGGGAGCATGACTTCAACATTGGATCCATCGTGCGCACGGCCAACGCGTTCAATGCCGCCGGGGTGCACATCGTCGGACGCCGCCGCTGGAACCGTCGCGGGGCCATGGTCACCGACCGTTACCTGCACGTGCACCACCACCCCGACGAGGCGTCCCTGGCGTCGTGGATGGCAGAGCGGGGCATCCCGCTGGTGGGGGTCGACAACCTGCCCGGTTCGGTGCCGTTGGAGACCGCCGTGTTGCCCGAGTCGGTGTGCCTGGTCTTCGGTTCGGAGGGGCCGGGACTGACCGACGAGATGGTGTCCGCCTGCGCCAGCCTGGTCGCCATCACCCAGTACGGCTCGACCCGATCCTTGAATGCCGGCGCCGCTGCGGCGGTCACGCTGTACCACTGGGCGCTGCAGCATGCTGCCGCCGGTCATCCGGGGCACGCGGCCACCCGGGCGCACTAGCCTAGGAGCCATGCAGACACCCGAGGCCTTCGTCGTTGGCTACAGCCCCGTCCGAGCGGCTGGCCGCGTCGCCAAGGCGCAGTCCCTGCGCAAGCGAGCCTGGCTGAGCGTGGCGCTGTACGTGGCGATCTCGGTGGCACTGTGGTTCTGGCTGCGCGACCAGCTGAGCACCTGGCAGATCCTGGTCGGTTTCATCCCCACCGCAGCCATCGTCCTCGGCTTCCTGGTCTGGCGGTTCCTCGAGCTGCGGGCGGCTCGTCGGTCACTGGGAAGCGTCCCGGCGGGGGAGGCGCTCAGGATCGACCACCGCGGCATCCATGTGGACGCCGCCGGCGCCGCCCAGCAGTTCGACTGGGCACAGCTCCACGAGATCAGCGTGGGCGGACGACGCCTGGGCGCCGGCCCCGACCTGAGCCTGACCGGTGCCCAGCAGACGTGGAAGGTGCCCGTGTCGTTCCTGGACACCTTGCCGGGGACGATCGACTCGGCCATCCGCGCCTACTCGGGTGGGCGTCGCAGCCTCGACCTGTCCGGCATGGACTCCATCTGGGGTGAATGACCGCAGCCTGCAACTGCGGGTGCGGATCAGGCCCATCTGGTTGACTGGTCATCGTTCCCACGGCAAAAGGAGGCACACCCATGGCCGGCATCGCGCATGTCCATGACGCAAGCATCAGCCCGACCAAGGTCGAGCTGGCCCGCACCTGGCTGCCCAAGCAGGTCTGGTTCAGCGGAGACCCCGAACAGGTCGAGATGCTGGACCGGTTCCGCTTCGTCGACCCGGACGGCGAGGTGGGCGTCGAGACCTTCCTGTTGCAGGTCGGCGACGACATCTACCAGTTGCCGGTGACCTTCCGCGGCTCCCCCCTGGAGGACGCCGAGGAGGGCTTCATCGGCACCACCGAGCACACGGTGCTGGGCACCCGCTACGTCTATGACGCCATGTTCGACCCGGTCTACCTGGCCGAACTCGAACGCACCATCCGTGAGGCCGACACCGCCGCCTCGGTGGCCAAACCCGATGGCACCGTTCGTCCGCCCACCGTCAACGTGCGGGGCACCGGGGTCTCGTCCACGGCGACCGTCGAGGGCGAACTCGAGGTGGTCAGCCTGATCACCGACGAGCAGTACGCCGACGCCGCCGGCCACCTGATCGCGACCCTCGGCGAGGCCGAGAATGCGCGCGACGTGGTGCTGGCCACGTTGCGCTGAGCCTCTTCGGCCCGACGCACCGCACACGGCGACGGGCGCGCCCTGCGCGTCCAACGTCCGACCCCGGCCTCGCAGTGAGGACGGGACTTTGAGAGACTGGACCCGAAGATTTCTTGTCAGGCCACCGACAGTGGCCATCGAGCCAGAAAGGGGCATCCATGCCCATCGCAACTCCTGAGGTCTACGCCGAGATGATCGACCGGGCCAAGGCAGGCAAGTTCGCCTACCCGGCCATCAACATCACGTCGTCGCAGACTGTCACCGGTGCCATCCGTGGCTTCGCCGAAGCTGGCTCCGACGGCATCCTGCAGGTCTCGACCGGCGGCGCCGAGTACGCTTCGGGCGCGACCATCAAGAACATGGTCACCGGCGCCACCGCGCTGGCCGCCTACGCCCGTGAGGTCGCCAAGAACTACAACGTCAACATCGCCCTGCACACCGACCACTGCCCCAAGGACAAGCTGGACGGCTACGTGCGTCCGCTGCTTGACCTTTCCGAGCAGCGCGTCAAGAACGGCGAGGCACCCCTGTTCAACTCGCACATGTGGGACGGTTCGGCCGTGCCGGTCGAGGAGAACCTGCAGATTGCCGCCGAACTGCTGGAACGCACCAGCAAGCTCGGCATGATCCTCGAGATCGAGGTCGGCGTCGTCGGTGGCGAGGAGGACGGTGTGTCCAACGAGATCAACGACAAGCTCTACACCACCGTCGAGGACGGCATGCGCACCATCGAGGTGCTCGGCCTGGGCGAGAAGGGCCGCTACATCACCGCCCTGACCTTTGGCAACGTGCACGGCGTCTACAAGCCGGGCGCGGTCAAGCTGCGTCCCGAGGTCCTCAAGGAGATCCAGGAAGCCGTCGGCGCCAAGTACGGCAAGGAGTCGCCGTTCGACCTGGTCTTCCACGGCGGTTCGGGCTCGACTGCCGAAGAGATCGCCGCTGCCGTGGACTACGGCGTCATCAAGATGAACATTGACACCGACACGCAGTACGCCTTCACCCGCCCGGTCGTCGAGCACATGTTCAAGAACTACGACGGCGTGCTCAAGATCGACGGTGAGGTCGGCAACAAGAAGGCCTACGACCCCCGCGCCTGGGGCAAGCTCGCCGAGGGCGGCATGGCCCAGCGCATCGTCGAGGCCTGCCAGAACCTGCGGTCGGCCGGTACCTCGGCCAACGCCAAGGCTGAGTGAGCTCGGTAGTTCTCACCTGAGCCGCACGAACGGGGCGATCCTTCGGGGTCGCCCCGTTCTGCATGCCCGTGAATTCGGTGCCCACAGGCAAGAAGTTCATGCCGGTCGGGTGGGACTGGCATGAACTCCTTGTTCTGTGCGAGAGGTTCAGGTTCTCCCCATCTCGGGCGCTGTCAGCCCAGGGCGGTCCAGGTCTGTGGACCGACCACACCATCGGAGGAGAGCCCTCGGCTGCGCTGGAAGCTGCGCACCATGGACTCGGTGGCCGGCCCGAACTGGCCGTCAGCGTTCAGCGAGTAGCCCCAGTACGACAGGCGTTGCTGCAGGTAGCGGACGTCCTCGCCGGTGGCACCGCGCCGAAGCGTGGGACGCGTCGTGCCACCGCCCGTCGAACCGCCACCGGTGGAGCTTCCGCCAGTGGACCCGCCCGTGGAACCACCCCAGCCGCCTGTCGAGCCGCCGCCGGTGGATCCGCCAGTGGACCCGCCGCCAGTGGAGCCACCACCCGTGGAACCGCCCCAACCACCGGATGAACCGCCAGTGGACCCGCCGCCAGTGGACCCGCCGCCAGTGGACCCGCCGCCAGTGGACCCGCCGCCAGTGGAGCCGCCACCAGTGGAGCCACCCCAACCGCCGGATGAACCACCGGATGAACCGCCGCCGGACGAACCGCCGGATGAACCGCCCCAGCCGCCCGTGGAACCGCCGCCAGTCGACCCACCCGTCGAACCACCCGTCGAACCCCCGCCGGGCGAGCCGCCCTCCAAGGCCGTCCAGGTGGCCGGGCCCACCACGCCATCGGCATCCAACCCCAGGCTGCGCTGGAAGCTGATCACGGCTCCCTCGGTGGCGGCACCGAACTGTCCATCGACCGAGAGCCAGGCTCCGCGGTCGACCAGCTTCTGCTGCAGGTACCGGACGTCCTCACCGGACGACCCCCGACGCAGGGTCGGCCGGGTCGTGCTCGGTTGGGTGGGTGTCGGGGTCGCTCCGCCCCACCCACCACTGGATCCGCCGCCGGATCCGCCGCTGGGGGCGGGAGCGGCCAGGGTGAACGGGGGCTGGGCCTGGAAGCCTTGGGAGATCGGCCCCAGGGTGTAGTAGTTCGGGGTCTGGTCGGGTGGCATCCGCCGGGCAATCGCGCCGTGGAAGGTCTGGTAGTCACCCGTGAACGATCCGTTCTGCCACACGTTCAGCAACTGCTCGGTGAACAGCCCGTTGAAGTCCCCGTCACTGGACAACTGGTTGTCCTGGCAGCCCGAGATCAGGATGAGTTCGGCCGACAGGTTCGCAGCCCTGCTGGCACCAGCCGACAGCGCCTGCACCGAGGCATACAAGTCACGTCGACGTTCGCTGTCGGCCAGGCAGGTGCTCAACGGCATGCTGCGGGGACGAAGCTTCGGCACATTGACCTGTTCGCCCCAGAACTCGCGGCCGAGCGGGTTGCGCACCAGCGCCTCGCGGGTGGCCAGGGCCAGCACCATTCTGGCCACCGTTCCCGAATGGCAGGAATCTGAGACCACCACGATGCGCGACCCGGCCGGGAACTGCGAGTACATCTGGTGCAGTTCGTCGTCCAGCACCTGCCGGTCGTACAGGCACCAGGTCTCGTCGTAGCCGTCCTCCTCGTCGCTGTTGGAGTCCGGAACCTGGCCGCCGTGACCGGCGTAGGTGATCAGGGCGATGTCACCGGCGGCCGACATCGAGGCCATCTGCGACAGGGCCGTCAGCACCGCCCCCGAGGTGGCCTGGTGGTCGAGCATCGTCCGGGTCTGGAAGCCCTGGCTCGCGGCGATGGTCTGCATGGAATTGGCGTCGTGGACGCAGCCGCCGAGCACCTGCGGTGCCGGGATGTAGGAGTTGGGGTCGACCACGTTGACCCCGATGTGGAGCGAGTAACCGGTCATGGGAGTGGTTCCTTTCGTCAGGATGCTTGCGTGGGGGTATCGATGGGAATGAGGACGCCGCGGCTGCGCACCGGCCAGGTGACGGCGGGGGCGCTGGTGCGGGTGCCGTCGGTGCCGACGGCGGTCACGGTGAAGGTGAGCGCCGGGTCGGTGGCGTAGGCGGTCAGGGGAAGCACGAAGTCGCGCTCCCGGCTGCGCTGGGCAGCCGTCAGCGTGAACACCTCGTCGGCATGTCCGAGGAAGACGCAGGCGATCTCGAGCCCGGCGATGCTGGTGAGGTCACCGGTCGCAATGAAGGTGATGCCCAACTGCAGGTCCTCGATGTAGCTGCGGGTCTCGTCCAGGCTCTCGGCACCGGGTTCGACGCTGAAGTCCACCGTGATCGGCTCGGCTGAACCCGCTGGCAGTGCCACCGTCGCGCTGGTGGCGGGCGCCAGCACCACCTCGGGGCTGGCCGCGACGGTTCCTGCGGCGACGATGCGGTGCACCGCCACCCGGCGTCCCAAAGGGTTGGTCACGGTGATCTCGTCGCCGGTGCGGACCACCGCCACCGGCCCCTCGGCCGGCCCCACCACATTGCTGAGGTCGAGCCGCAGGGTGCTGGCGAACTCAATGCCGCCCGGCAACCGGTAGCGGGCTGAGCCCACCACCGAACCGGTTGTCAACAAGGTCTTCAGGGCCAGGAACCCCGGCACCCCGGTGGTGATCACGACGGTGAAACCGGTGTCGACGGGCACGCTGTCGAGGCTGCGGACCCCCGGGATGGCCCAGACCACGTCAGGCACCAGTCCGGCCTGGCCGGGCGACAGCAGGGTCACCTCCCGGCCGGTCCGTTGCTCCAGTTCGGCGGCAACCAGGTCGAACTCGGCCCGGTTGGTCACCGGTTCCAGGGCGGCGGCCAGCACGCACAGGATGTTGGCGGGGTCGTCGACGTCAATGGTCGAGGTGAGCAGCAACGTCGGCCGCAGCGACCGGACGGAATCGCTGGCGGGGTGGCGTCCCACGCCATAACGCTCGGGGACGACCAGGAAGCGGCCCGGCTGGGTCAACGATCGGAACACCCGCAGGCCGGTCACCGAGGTGATGGTCTCGGCCTGCCAGGTGCGGTACTCGGACTGGCCCAGGTTCAGCGCGGGCTGGCAACCGATGGCCACCCAGCCCTGGTCGCCGGCCTGTCGGTAGAGCTGGCCGTGCTCGGCGCAGGGCATCACGACGTCGATCTCGACGGCCGTCGACCTGCTGATCCAGGACCAGGCCAGCACGCCCGGACGGAGCCGTTCGGGCAGGTTCACCTTGGCCAGCGTCGGGTTCAGGTGCACGCCCGCCTTGGCCAGGCTGGCGATCTGCGTCTTGGCCAGCGGACGGGACAGGTCACCGCGTTGTCGCAGCGCGATCAGCTTGTTGGTGGCGACCTGGTCAAAGAACTTGTCGGGAAGGACCGTGCCCTGGGACTGCCACCCGGCGTGGTCGAGGATGACCTGCAGGGTCGGTGGCGTCGTCTGGAAGTTCGGCGTCGACAGGGCGCCGTAGGCCATCCGTGCCCAGTTGTTGGCCAGGCTGAATGACGCCTGCAGGGTGGATCCCCGGTCACCGAATGTCCCCGCCTGAAGCACCGAGGTGGCCATCACCGTCTCGACCTGCGCCCGACCCTGGGCGTCGCGGAACGGGATGCGCAGGCCAACCTGGACACTGCAGGGCAGCGGTGCCATGGCGGGTTTGCCGGCCTGCTCCCATGCCTGGAGGGTGGCTGCTGACGGCCCCGCCGCCAGGGTGACCAGGACGGTGGCCTCCAACCCCGGTGTGCCGTCTGGCTGGTGGCCGGAGGTGGCCAGGTCGAAGCGGAACGGTGAGGTCTCGGCATCCGCACCAGCCGTCGGCCGCAGCAGGGTGACCTCGGGCAGGTACCAGTGGGTGGCGCCGCCTCGGTCGTCGAGCAGGGGCCCCGCCCCGAGGACGGGGCCGACCTCCTGCGGGTCGACGTGGATGCCGAGCAGTTGCTCCTTGAGGCCGATGTGGCCGATCGTGTGCAGTTCCAGTCGGGCCGACAGGTCGGGGCGGACGACCTGGGCGATCGGCATGATCACCTGTTGGCGCAGCACCATCGGGCCGGGGTCACCGGGTCCCCTGGTGCGGGTCGCCGCCCGCGGCCGAAAAACCTCACGCACCGTGCCCCCCTCGACGGTGACCAGGTGCACGAGGGCGGATGGGTCGCCTGCCAGCACTGGTGCCAGTACCTCGGCCAGGTCGAACAGCCAGTAGGCGGTGGTCTGGTCGGAGCGCCGCGCCCGGAACTCCAGGGTGGGCCCGCCGCGTCCCGCCGCCAGCGCGGTGAGGAGGCGTTGGGCCTCCTCACCGGCCAGCGTGGTGGCCAGGGCCGCCGACCCGAACGGGCCGTGGGACTCCGCGCGGACCGGGTCGGCCACCTCCAGGCTGAAGCCCGTCCAGACCAGGTCGTCCAGCCGACTCACCAGGCCTACCGAGATGGTGGCACTCAGGACGAGGGCACCGATCGGTTCATGGGGAGCCGGGGTCCGACCCAGCAGGAAGGTCACCGACAGGCGGGGACGACCCGAGTCGTCGCGTTGTACCTCGAGGATTCCCGGGTCGATCTCGGTGCCCGGGTCGGGGCCGGTCATGGCAGTGCTCCGCTCACAGCTGGTAGGACAGGAAGGTGAGCGGCTGGGTGTCCTCGCCACGCTTGTGGGGCGCCGTCTCCGGTTCAGCGGCGGGCTGTTCGGATGACCCGACCTCTCGGTCGCTCGGCGCTGAGGCAATCTCCCGCAGGCGACGGACGCGGTCCTCGGTCAGCGCACGGGTGGTGACGCCGGCGCCGTCGGGCGGGGGCACGTCGACGATGATCGGACCGTTGCCATTGGCGGACGTCCACGGACCCGTCCAGCTCTGTCCCTTGCGGAACAGGGTGCCCTTCACCGTGGCAGTCACCTGGTAGCGGTAGTAGGGCAGCAGTTCGGGGTCACCACTGAAGACGGTCCAGCTGCGGTCGGTGTCGATGTCGTTGAAGCTCCACCGGAACCGCACCGGAGGCATCCCCAGCGGCTTGTAGTCGCGGTCGGTGGGCTCCATGACCACCTCGACCGTCTGCGAGTTGTCCTCGAGCATGATGCCCAGGCCGATCGGCCCCACGGCAATGCGTCCGGCGGTGTCGGCACGCACCTCCAGGGTGGTGTCGTTCAGCAGGGTGCCGTTGGGTTCGGGGTCGAGGTCGATCACATTGCGCTCGATCTGGACACGGTGGTACGGGTCGAGGGTCTCGCTGGGCGGCTCGGCCAGGTGCACCTTGCGCTTCACGAACGTCTTGTCCGGCGTCCACCCACCGGGGGCGTTGCTGACGTCGGCGGCCTCCTTCTGGGCGGTCTGGAACTTCCAGGTGGGGTCGTTGCCGTCGCTGGAGGAGAAGCTGTGACCCTCCCAGTTGAGGGCTCCGCTGGTGTTCGGGTAACCGACCTGCACCGACATGAACTGGACGGTCTTGTCGGTCCAACTGGCCACCGGACGCACCACCCGGGTGAGCCGACGCGGCCAGTCGTCCAGGTAGACGGTCTGGAAGTACTTGCGCTCGGCATCGGGATCGGCCTTGATGTCGTCCGCCATGCCCGCCAACGAACTCGAGATGGTGTGGTCCTGCAGGTAGGCGAACTGCTTGGTCTCCTCGTAGTGCAGTTCCAGGCTGGTCTCGTCGTGGCGGGCCTTCAGCGAGAGTCCGACGCCCCACGGTGACCAGCTGCCCGAATCAGCCTTGGCGGCCTCCACCTGGGGGGCAGGCTGGTCGAAGATGGTGCGCTGGGCCATCTCCATGAACTTGTTGAAGACCAGGTCGGAGCGTTCCTCCATCCGGCGGGCGATCTCCTCGGCGCCGGGCAGGGTGGTGTCGACCTTGACGTCGACCTTGATGGTGCCGGACTTCTTCATCCTGTTGAACTCTGCGGCCACGTCCACCTTGGCCCACAGGTACCGTCCGGAACCGGCGACCGACAGGTGGTCGAAGACGGCCTTCCAGTTGCCGTCGATCTTGATGGTGCAGACCGGGGACCAGACCTTGAGCTTGTAGTTCTGGATGACGATCATGGGGCTGCCCCCGCCGTGGAAGGATGCCCACGCGATCGAGGTGGGGTACTTGCCGAGCAGCCCCGAGAAGGCGTGGGTGCCGGACGGGTCGATCGAGCCTGAACCCTGTCCCTGCATCACGCAATACCAGGGGTCGAGGTTGCTGTCGACCGGCGTCTGGCCGGTTTCCGCGTCGCGGTTGCGCACCTGGCTGCTGGGGATGCCGATGGTGCGGAACCCGCCCCCGGCGCCGCGATTGCCCGCGGGGTCGACGGTGGGGAACCCGGTGGGGGTGGGGGCCAGGTTCGAGACGCTGGTGGTGCTCGCGGTGATGATCGCCGGACGGAACATCGGTGCCTTGCGGGCGTTCTTCAACCCGAAGAAGACGTCCTCGGAGTTCCCGAACTGTGACGTGATCTGGGCCTCGGCCTGGGTGCGGGTCTTCTCGGGCAGGGCGCCGGTCACCGAGAAGGTGAGCATGCCGCCGGCGACGTCCCCGCCGCCACCAATGACGCCCTCGCCGCCCGTGCCGGCGAAGCGGAGCAGGTTGAACAGGTAGTCGCCCTTGTCAGGGCCCTCCTTGCGGGCCATCCGCACCTGGTTGGGAATGTAGTAGAAGACAGGGGCCTCGCCAGCCTCGATCAACTCGCGATTGTTGACGTCAGGCAGGTACAGCACGTCGTACCCGTCCTTGGTGATGGGTTGAGAACCGCCGGCGTAGGTCGGTCCCATTGCCTGGGCCATGATGGCGCCTCCTGGAATCGTGGGCCGGTGCGGGGATGCACCGTCATTTCCACAGGAGTGATGAGCGCCGCTGGTGATACGTCCTCGGTTCGGGTGCCTCAGCCCTGGCTGCCGAGGCCGACCCGCCAGGGAGCCCCGAAGCAAACGAAGGCGCCGGCCCGCGGATCGTCACCGACGGCGGCGGCCAGGGCGTCGGCGGACGGGACACCCGCGCTGAGGCCCTGGTGGTAGTCGGACATCACCCGGACCGCCAGTTCGTCATTGACGGGGGCGACCGGTGCAATGACGCTGGCCACCCCCGAGGACAACAGCATCGAGGTCAGCCCCAGCGGCTGGTCGCCGGGACGATGAGTGGTGAGCCCCACCTCGCAGGCCGACAACACCACGTGGCTCGCCCGCAGGTCGACCCCCTCGAGTTCATGGGCCACCACCACACCCTCGTCCAGGTGCAGGCTGGAGAACAGCGGGTTGTCGCCGCGATGCTGACCGTGGGCGATGACATGCAGCACGTCATGGTGGCCGAAGGCGTCGACCAGCGAGGCCGGAGCGGCGGTGGACGTCTGGGCCCAGACCCGACGCACAGCCCTGGCCTCCAGGGCGGCGCAGGGCAGTTCGGGGCCGGTGAGGACGGCCACGCGGGGATGGGGCAGTTCGCGCCCGGCGCTTGCCCAGCTCGAGGCGGTGGGCGCGACCGTGACCGGCACCCCGACCAGTCCGGGCAGCGCCGGCCACGGGACGCCGGACAGGGCGCGCGTCGGGACGATGACCAGTCCGCCGGTGAGCTCACCGAGGGGGCTGACCAGCTGCTGCGAGAGGATTTGCAGGCGCAGGGCCAACGAGGCGCGGACCGGCCCGGACAGGGGGTGGGCGGGGCCGAGCCGGGCCGACGCGGTGAGGTCGGCATGGACGTCAGCGACCGCGTCGGTGGCCTTGCGGGCCGACCCGAGGGAGACCAGACGCGCCGGTCGGTCGTCCAGCAGCACCGCCGACAGGTCGTCCCCGCGACGGATCACGACCACCACGCACACGGCTGATTCGGCCGCGGCCCGACGCAGTTGCGGGGCAGACAGGGTGACGGTGGCAGGCGGCAGGGCCGTCGTCGCACCCCAGGTCATGGCCCGCAGGTGGCGTTCGGCGGCGGTAATCTCCCTCCGCTCCGCCGACGACAGGGGCGCCCCCGCCGGGTGGTCGGCCCGCAGCCGCCGCAGCGTGGTGGCCGCGGCAGCCACCCGGGGGTCGGCGGCTGGGCGCAGCTGTGGGATGGGTCGGACGGCGGCCCGCCACCGCTCCATCGCCTCGACCAGGGCGGCGGGACCGCGGGCCGCTGCCAGGTCCTGGTCGAGGGCGGCCGCCGCCTCGGCGTGCAGCGCTGCCGCCGAGCGCAGGTCAAGACTGGCCAGGCCTGTCTGTGCCCGGGTCAGGCTGCTGCTGGCCCGACGCAACAGCCGCCGGGCACGATCAGGGCGGGCCTGCGCGTTCTCGGCGTGGGCGAGTGCGACCAGCCCGGCCAGCCGCAGCGACACCGTGGGGGAGCGGGCCAGCCGGCGCGCGTCCGGCACCAGTTCCACCAGCCCGACGAAGTCACGATCACCGATGACGCTGAACGCGGCCGCTGCGGCCTGGGCCGCCACCGTCCGGTCGTCGGCGTCGGTGGCGCGCCGCCACAGCCGCCGGGCATCGGCCATCGTGGGTCGGGCCAACAGGCCCACCAGGGCCGCGCGACGAGCCCAGGCCGGTTCGTGGCGCCGGGCGAAGACCTTGCCGGCGGCCGCGGCCCGCTGCCGTGCCAACTCGCGGTGGCCCAACAGCAGGGCACACCGGGCCAGGTCCAGGTCGATCTCGGCGGCCTGCTGCGTCGACGGGGTCCCGGCGCGCGCCGCCACCAGCAGGTCCTCGGCCTCGGTGACCAGCCCGGCCTCGAGAAGCACCCGGGCCCGGTCGAGTCGGGCCACCGAGCGGTCAAGCTCGGCGCCCCACCGGTCGGCGTCATGCATCTGACGCAGGGCGGCGGGCAGGTCGCCACGCAGGAACTGGACCCAGCCCAGGTTGTGGCGTGCCATGAACTGCAGGGGTGCCACCCCCACCTGGTCAGCCAGGTCGGCGGCCGTCTGCAGGTCGTCGGCGGCCTCGTCGAGATGGTGCAGTTCGGAGGCGATGGTGCCCCGGTTCATCAGCATCCGCATCCGGTCGGGCAGGGCCAGGGCCGTCGCATCGACCCGCGCCAGGCAACGCCACGCCTGAGCCAGGTCACCCGAGCGGGCATGCAGGATTCCCTGCTGGACCGAGGCGCTGGCGACCACCTCGGTCAGCCCGGCCGCGGCCGCGGCGGATCGGACGGACCTCACCGCGGCCAGGGCAGCGGTCAACCCCTCGCGCTCGAAAACCACCCACGAGGCCGAGATCCTGATCCGCAGGCCCAGCGCGATGTCGCCGGGAGGGCAGGTGGCGGCCGCCCGGCGCAGCAGCGCGTCGGCATCCTCGGTCCGCTGCTCCGCGAGGGCCGACCGGGCCTGCTCGTACAACGACTGGGCGGCCTGGTGCACTACACCTCGATCATCGGGGTGACCACGGGCCGCCCGCCGGGACGGGCGGGCGCGACCAGGAAGCGAACCGGCCCGTGCGGCACCCCCGACCAGACCAGGCGGCCGGTCGCGTCCGAGACGGCCGGATGGCTGTCGGCGCCGGCATGCAGGGTGACCGTGATGCCGCCACCGGTGACCCACCCGTCGATGCGCACCGCATCCTGGTCGGGACTGAGCACGATCATCAGGCTGGTGCTGGAGGCTGTGAAGGTGACGGTGTCGGTAACGACTGCCTCCTCGCTGCGGACGGTGAGCAGTTCGGCGTCGGTCAGCGTCGCCAGTTCGGCGTTCAGCAGTTCCAGTGAGATCGCGAACTCGATCCGCTCGAGGAGGCCCGGCGGCAGCGGGTCCAGCTCGTCCTGGGCGCGGCCGATGTCGGCGAGCAGTGCGAGGTCATCGTCGGTCAGGGGTGCGCGTGCGTCGTCGTTCATGCCGGGCGTCCGTTCTCGAGGTGGGTCCAGGAGGGGTCGGCGGTCAATGAGGTGCGCAGGGCGGCCAGGCAGCGGCCGCGGGTGGGTCCGATCGACCCGACGGGCATGCCGAGCGCTTGCGAGATGGCGGCGTAGTCGGGTGGGGTGACGTAGGCGATCACCCGCAGCAGGGCCTGGCAGCGGGGGCTCAGCAGACCCACGTGGCGCCACAACCTGCTGTTCTGGTCGTCGGTGGTGACCACCGACTCCGGGCCGGGGTCGGGGGAGACGAGTCGATCCAGGTCCTGGTCAGGGTTGGCCTCCCGGACGCTGGTCCCACTCACCCGCCACGCCTCGCGTCGGGTGGTGGTCAACAGCCAGGCGAACACGCCCTGGGGGTCGGTGATGCTGTCGGCCCTGGCCACCAGCCGCACCCACACCGTCTGGACGACGTCCTCGGCCTGGGCCGGGTCGAGGTGACAGGAGCGGGCGATGGCCCACAGGGCCGGGGTGACCAGTCGGACCAGGTCGTACATGCGCCCGGTCTGCCCCTCGCGGTAGTCGCTGAAGGCGGAGGCGGCCTGGTCGAAGACGGTGGTCGTGGTCACGGTGTCCACCCCAGTTCGGCGGTGAGCGCGGACCAGCCGCGACCGACGCCGGTGGAGGCATCCGTGTCGTCCAGGCGTGGGTCGTCGACGAGTCGGGCCGCCACCTGGGCGGCCAGCACCGGGCCGGCGAACGAGGTTCCCGACCAGGTGGCGAAACCTCCGCGGAAGTTCTCGGGGTCGATGGTGGCTCGCTGCTGGCCGACGGCGACCCGTGCGGCGGCGGACTGGAGTTCACCGTCCAGGTCGCAGGGCAGGGTGCTGACCAGCGCCGCCCCGGCGCGCTGGCAGGACACCCAGTCGCCGGCATTGGAGAAATAGGCGACGGTCGTCAGGTCGGGGTTCAGGGCTCCGACGCTGACCAGTGGTACCCGGGAGGCGTCGAAGGGGGCGGTGTGGCCGGCGAAGGCTGCCGGGTAGAGCTTGTCGGTGGTGGCCTGGTTGCCGGCCGAGGCGACCACCGCCGTCCCGCTGCGTCCGAACTCGTCGAGCACCAGTCGCAGCGGGACATCCTCCAGGGCGTCGTCGGGGTCCTCGTGGTAGTAGCCCAACGACAACGACAGGACGTCGATCAGGTCCTCGACGGCGCCCCGGCCATCCAGCACGTCCCACTGTCGCACCAACAGCAGGACCAGCACCTCGAGCAGGGCACCCTCGGGCATGGTGCCGGCGTCGTCGAAGAGGCTGATCACCTGCAGCCGGGCCTCGGGGCAGACCTGCCGGACCAGTCCCGCGATGAAGGTGGCGTGACCGGCGTAGGGCGCGACCCGTCCCTGCAACGGGTCCGGCGCCGACGGCGGCCCGCTGATGGCGGGTACGTCACCGCCCAGGCCCAGCCGGAAGCCGCGGGCATGGACCACGTCGGTGGCCCGCGCCGGGTCGGTGAACCAGGGATGGCTGCCCAGACCCGTGTCCGGCACCACCACCAGCGGCGGACGCCGCAACTGGCGCGCGCGCAGGGCAGGGTCGGGCAGCACCACCGCGACCGGTGCTCGTCCGCCGCTGCCGGCACGGGTGTACTCGGCCGCCGGGGGACCACCGGTCGGCATCGACACGTAGTAGGGCATCGAGACGTAGTACGGCATCGAGACGTAGTAGGGCATGCCCTGGTAGTCGGGGGCCAACTGGACCAGGTGGTCCAGTTGCAGGTGGCGGGCCAGGGCGGGGTCCAGGCGTCGGGCCCGCTGCAGCACGGGCCAGGCGTCGGCCGGTGGCCCGTCGGCGCGGACCACGGTGACGGTGGTGGTCCAGATCAGGTCCAGGCGCCGGGCCAGTTCGGGGTCCTCGCGCAGCATCGACTCGACCTTGGACGCCCGGGGCTCGACGATGTCCAGCCCCAGGGACTGGGCCGCCTTGCGGAGCAGGTCGAGGGCGCCGGCCCGGGTGGCCTCGGTGAGGCCGCGCACCAGCACGTGGTCACCGAGGTAGGCCACCGGGCGGGGCATGGTGCCGTGCGGGAGCGGCTCGGCAGTGAGCGGATCGAGGATGCGGAGCTGGGACGCTGGCACGGTGGAACCTCCAGGGGTACAGGAACGACGTCACCTGACAGGAACTCCGGTGGCCTGTCCCTGATACACATTGCACACCCGCGGGCGGGTGTTGTGAAGTGGCCGTTGGTCGGCGTTCAGCCCGGTTGGCCGGTCCTCATCCGGGCGGCGATCCGGGCCGCCATCACGTCCAGGGGCTGGGTGCCATCAACGTTGGCCGGCGCCCAGGGTTCGGCAGCAGTCCACTCCGAGCCGCAGCCCGCGCAGGCGAAGACGCGCAGGCCGTCGATGAAGTCCTCCTGTCCCGACCACGAGCATTCGGTGCGGCAGGGGTGCTGTGCCAGTTCGCGTGCCATGGGGCGAGTGTGGCACGGACTCGGCCGAAGAGTCGCTGGGACCAGAATTTGTCGGCGGCCAGTGGCACAGTCATCTCATCGGCACAGCGTCGATCCACACCCCAAGGAGCCACCATGTCCGGTCCTGTTCACTTCGAGATCCAGGCCGACGACCTGGACCGTGCCCAGGCGTTCTACGGCGCCGTCTTCGGCTGGACGTTCGAGGACTACAGCCAGATCACCGGCGCCCCCTACTTCGGCATCGTCGCCGGCACCGAGGGGGAGCCGGGAATCAATGGCGGGTTGCTGCAGCGGCCCGTCCCGGCACCTGCCCCCGAGCAGGGCACCAACGCCTTCGTCTGCACGATGGGCACCGCCGACTACGACGAGACCGAGGCCAAGATCCTGCAGGCCGGCGGGCAGGTGGCGCTGCCCAAGTACGCCCTGCCGGGGATGGCCTGGCAGGGCTACTACCTCGACACCGAGGGCAACACCTTTGGCATCCACCAGCCCGACGAGAACGCCGCCTGAGCACCCCGTTGGTGGTCCATGACCCTGTTGCCATCCGTTGCACGAGATGTGCATCGCTGCGCGAGCTGCTGTACTGGGCGGCACTAGCCCCCGTGGATTCCGACATTTGACGCGCCCCCCTCAAATGGGAGCCCGGTTGCTGGGTAGGTTTGCCTCATGAGTCAGCGACAGATTGGTGTGACCGAACTAGCGTTGCGGGACGCCCACCAGAGCCTGATGGCCACCCGCATGGCCATGGAGGACATGGTGGCGGCCTGTGCCGACATTGATGCGGCCGGCTACTGGTCGGTGGAGTGCTGGGGCGGGGCGACGTTCGACTCCGCGATCCGATTCCTCAACGAGGACCCCTGGCAGCGGCTGCGGACGTTCCGCGAGTTGATGCCGAACTCGCGCCTGCAGATGCTGCTGCGCGGTCAGAACCTGTTGGGCTACCGCCACTACGAGGACATGGTCGTCGACAAGTTCGTGGAGAAGTCGGCCGAGAACGGCATGGACGTCTTCCGGGTCTTCGACGCCCTCAACGACCCGCGCAACCTGGAGCACGCCATGGCGGCGGTCGCCAAGACGGGCAAGCACGCCCAGGGCACGATCTGCTACACCGTGAGCCCGCTGCACAACACCGAGGGCTACGTGAAGCTCGCCGGGCGCCTGATCGACATGGGTGCCCAGTCGCTGGCACTGAAGGACATGGCCGCACTGCTGAAGCCGCAGGCCGCCTTCGACGTCGTCAGCGCCATCAAGGCTGCCTACCCCGAGGTCCAGATCAACGTCCACTGCCACGCGACCACCGGTGTCACCCTGGTCAGCCTGATGAAGGCCATTGAGGCCGGGGCCGACGTGGTCGACACCGCCATCTCCTCAATGTCACTCGGCCCGGGACACAACCCCACCGAGGCGTTGGTCGAGATGCTGGAGGGCACCGAGTACACCACCGGACTCGACAAGACCCGGTTGGGCGCCATCCGTGACCACTTCGCGCGGGTGCGTCCCAAGTACAAGGAGTTCGAGTCGGCCACCCTGGTCGACACCCGCATCTTCGACTCCCAGATTCCCGGCGGCATGCTGTCCAACATGGAGTCCCAGCTGCGCAACCAGGGTGCGGCCGACCGGATGCAGGACGTGATGGAGGAGGTGCCCCGGGTGCGCAAGGACGCCGGCTACCCGCCGCTGGTCACCCCCAGCTCGCAGATCGTCGGCACCCAGGCCGTGTTCAACGTGCTGATGGGCCGCTACCAGGTGATGACCGGCGAGTTCGCCGACCTGATGCTCGGCTACTACGGCGAATGCCCCGGCGAGCGCAATGCCGAGGTCGTCGAGATTGCCCGGGCACAGGCCAAGAAGGAGGCGATCACCGTCCGCCCCGCCGACCTGCTGGAACCCGAATGGGAGAAGCTGGTCAGCGACGCCGAGAAGCTGGAGGGCTTCGACGGCACCGACGAGGACGTGCTGACCAACGCGATGTTCCCCGGCGTCGCCCCCGGTTTCCTGGCCACCCGCGCGGAGGGCCCCAAGAATGTCGGCAAGACCGAAGCCCAGCTGAAGGCTGACGCCGAGGCCGCCAAGGGCAATGCGCACGCCGTCCGCGGACCCATCGCCTACGACATCACCCTCGGCGGGCGAACCCACCACGTCAAGGTCGAGCCGGCCTGAGCGCCGCTGACGGATCGAGAGGACCACAATGGCTGAACAACACACCATGGCCACGCGACTGGAGCACCTGCGCGAGGCGCGGGCGAAGGTGCATGCCGGCGGCGGCGAGAAGCGACTCGACAAGCAACGCGCCCAGGGCAAGCTGACCGCCCGTGAACGCGTCGACGCGCTGGTCGACGAGGGCACCTTCCAGGAGACGGGTGCCTTCCGCCGGAATCGCACCACCACCTTCGGCATGGACACCGCCGACATGCCCGCCGACGGCGTCGTCACCGGCACCGGAGCCGTCTTCGGGCGCCCGGTGCACCTGGCCAGCCAGGACTTCAGCGTGGTCGGTGGCTCGGCGGGCGAGGCGCACTCCATCAAGGTTGCCGAAACCATGGCCTCGGCCCTGAAGACCGGTACCCCCTTCGTGTTCATCAACGACTCCGGTGGCGCCCGCGTCCAGGAGGGCATAGACTCGCTGTCCGGCTATGGCCAGGTGTTCTACCAGAACGTGGCACTGTCGGGCGCGGTGCCGCAGATCTCCATCATCGCCGGCCCCTGCGCCGGTGGCGCGGCCTACTCCCCGGCGCTGACCGACTTCATCATCCAGACCCGCAAGGCCCACATGTTCATCACCGGTCCCGGTGTGATCAAGCAGGTCACCGGTGAGGACGTCAGCCAGGACGAGCTCGGCGGCGCTGATGCCCACATGTCCCGCTCGGGTGTCAACCACTTCGTGGTCGATGACGATGCCCAGGCCATCCTGATCGCGCAGAAGCTGCTCAGCTTCCTGCCCCAGAACAACACCGAGGACGCCCCGATCGTCGACGCCGACCTCGACGTCACCCCCAACCCGAAGATGCGCGACATCCTGCCCGCCGATGGACGCAAGGGTTACGACGTGCGCGACGTGATCACCGAGCTCGTCGACCACGGCGACTTCCTGGAGGTCCAGGCCGGCTGGGCGATGAACATCGTGGTCGGTTTCGCACGGGTGGTGGGCCGCACCGTGGGCATCATCGCGAATCAGCCCTCGGTGATGTCGGGGGTGCTCGACATCGACAGCTCGGACAAGTCCAGCAAGTTCGTCCGTTTCTGCAATGCCTTCAACATCCCGGTGGTGAACCTGGTCGACGTGCCCGGATTCCTGCCCGGCGTGGCCCAGGAGCACAACGGCATCATCCGCCACGGCGCCAAGATGCTCTACGCCTACTCGGCCGCAACGGTCCCGAAGATCACCGTGGTCATGCGCAAGGCCTACGGCGGTGCCTACCTGGCCATGTGCTCCAAGGACCTCGGCGCCGACAAGGTGTTTGCCTGGCCGACCGCCGAGATCGCCGTGATGGGCGCCGAGGGCGCCGCCGGCGTGGTCTTCAAGCGAGAGATCGCCGAGGCCGAGGACCCCGCCAAGCGCCGTGCCGAACTGGTCGAGGAGTACCGCGAAACCTTCTCCACGCCCTACGTGGCTGCCTCCCGTGGCCTGGTCGATGACATCATCGACCCGGCCGACACCCGCCGCGAGATCGCGACTGCCCTGGAGCTGCTGGCCAGCAAGCGTGAACTCCGCCCCGCCAAGAAGCATGGCCTCGGCCCTGCCTGACAGGAGGCTGACATGAGTGACAGCGAACTGCTCGCCGCCGTCGAGGCGTTGACCGCCAAGGTTGAGGCCCTCGAGGCGCAGGTGCAGCGGCTGGCCAGGAGCCAGCGCATTCCCGAAGAGGACCTGATCGCCATCTCGGCCGCCGTCGCGGCCTACCTCGGCCACTCGGCCACGGTGAAGGCCGTCCGGTTCCGGCAGTCCAGCGCCTGGACCACCGAGGCGCGTGGACGCATCCACAACCGCCAGGTCCTGCACGTCCGGTGATCGAGAAGAGGAAGTCATGCAACTGAAGTTGACAGTCAACGGCACCGAGTACGAGGTCGAGGTCGAGGTCGCCGAGGAGGAACGGCAGCGTCCCGCGGCCATCATCATCGGCGGCGGCGCCACCTCCCACGTGGCCGCCCCGACCACGGCATCCATGCCGGCGGCCAGCTCCAATGCGGTGGTCGCACCGCTGGCAGGGTCGGTGGCCCGGGTGCTGGTGCAGGAGGGTGACGCCTTCGAGGCCGGTGCAGTGCTGCTGGTGCTGGAGGCCATGAAGATGGAGACCGAGATCACCGCACCCCACGCCGGCACCGTCGGCGCCATCCTGGTCAAGCCCGGCCAGGCCGTCCAGGGTGGTCAGGCACTGATCGAACTGCACTGAGCCAGCCCCCGCCGAGCTGGGTCAGTACCAGAAGATGGGCAGCCGGTCGGGGTAGCGGGCATGCACGATGGACAGGAAGACCACCACGTCGAACAGCAGGTGCACGCACAGCACGTAGAGCAGCGATCGGGTCTTCATGAACAGGTAGGCCTGCAGCAGCGCGAACGGAATCGTCAGCGCCGGTCCCCAGGACTGGTAGCCGAGTTCCCACAGGAAGCTGACGAAGACGATCGCCTGCAGCAGGTTCGCCCACAGGAACGAGAAGTGGCGCGCCAGCAACGCGAAGATGGTGCAGATGAAGAAGAACTCGTCCCATGAGCCCATGTAGTTGACCCCCACGAAGAAGCGGACCACCTCGGTCCAGTCCGCCAGCGGGGGCCAGTTCAGGTAGGTGCCGCTGCGCACGAAGTAGGCCGGCAGCACCAGCCAACCGATGGCGGGCACCGCGAACAGGTAGATGATCATCGGACGCGTCCAGCGCTCACCCGAGAGCCACTGGAACCGGACGGCGTGGTCGCCGTAGCCGAACCGGGACATCAGGTAGGGGACCGCCACGGCCATCGTCAGCACGGTGCCCAGCAGCAGCACGTTCGCCCAGCTGACGTTGGCGCGCACCGAGACCGTCGAGACGATCACCATGCCCGTCGCGATCAGCAGCAGGTCGCGCAGCAGCACCCGGTCGAGCCAGGTGCACAGCGCGATCCCGGCCGCCATACACAGGTAGCCGACCGGCCGCCACTCCAGGGCGAACAGGAACAACCCCGACACACACACCAGGAAGGCGGGCAGCAGCGAGATGTTCCACCCCGGACGACGCGGCTTCAGGCCGTGGGCGTCGGTGATGCTCGCGTGCCGGTCGGCCTCGTCGGTGCCGGTCGCCGAGGCGCTCATGTGGTCCGCCGATGCACCTTGTGGTTGGCCGCCTGCGCCCGGGGACGCACCACCATCCGGTCAATGTTGACATGCGCCGGGCGGGTGGCGATCCAACCGATGCACTCGGCGATGTCGTCGGCCAGCAGCGGCTCGTCCACGCCCTGGTAGACCGACGCGGCGCGGTCCCGGTCACCCCCGAAACGGGTCAGCGAGAACTCCTCGGTGGCCACCATGCCGGGGGAGATCTCGCAGACCCTGATCGGCCGCTCGACGATCTCCAGACGCAGCGCCCCCACCATGGCCCGCTCGCCGGTCTTGGCGGCGTTGTAGCCACCGCCGCCCTCGTAGGGGGCGTCGGCTGCGGTCGAGGTGACGAACACGATGCACCCGCGGGCCGCCTCCAGGGCGGGCAGCAGGGCCTGGGTGACCCGCGCGGTGCCCAGCACATTGGTCCGGTACATCTGCTCCCACTGGTCCAGGTCGGCGCTGCTCAGCGGGTCCTGGCCCAACGCCATCCCGGCGTTGTTGACCAGCAGGTCGAGCGAATCGCCGACGGCCTGGGCCAGTGCGGCGACCTCGGCCGGGTCGGTGATGTCGCAGCGGACCACCTGTCCGCCGGTCTCGGCAGCGACCTCGGCGAGCCGGTCAACGCGACGGGCCGCCAACAGCACCTGGTAGCCGTTGTCGGCAAGCCAGCGTGCGGTGGCGGCGCCGATGCCGGACGAGGCGCCGGTGACCAGCGCCGTGCGGGTCGGTGGGGTGGTGGGGGGCGGGGTGTGGCTCATGGTTCGAGTCTGGCATGCGAGCCTCAGGTGCCGCACCGGGTCCAGCGGCGCGGATGAGAGTTCTCTCATCGTGGCGTCCCCGTCACCTCATCTGCCGATGGTGGGGTGGGACCACGAACTGAGGGGAAACGAACATGTCGGGCAAGTCGTACGGATGGATCATCGCCCTGCTCCTGGGACTGGTGGGCGTGGGCGGCGGTGTCTGGGCCGCAGCCGCCACCGACCGGGGCGAGGAGCCCAACAATCCCGCGATCACGGTCGGCACCCAACCCGCCGTGACGGTGGGTTCGCTGCCCGACCCCACCACGTCGGCGCCGCCGACTGCGACGACGACCACTGCGGCGACGACTGCTGGGCCCAGCACCCCCGCAGCGGCGAGGACGACTCAGCCGGCAGCACCAGCCACGTCCACATCGCCGCAGGTGGCCAGGCCCACCGCCAAGAAGGTCACCCAGGCCCCGCCGAAGAAGGTCGTCTACGACACCGACGATGACGACGACACCGACGATGACGATGACGACGAGGTGGACGACGACGACTGAGCGTCGCGGGAGCAGCAGGGCGCGCTCGCTCAGACCAGCCGGTAGCCCATGCCGCGCACGGTCTCGATCCGCTCGGCACCGAGCTTCTTGCGCAGGTAGCGCACGTACACGTCGACCACGTTCGAGTTCGGGTCGAAGTCGTAGCCCCACACGTTGGACAGCAACTGCTCACGGCTGAAGACCTGCTCGGGGTGGCGCAGGAAGGTCTCGGCCAGGGCGAACTCCCGGGCGGACAGGTCGACCTGGCGGCCGTCGACCTCGGCGCGTCGGGTGCGGTAGTCCAGGCTCAACCCGTGGTACGAGATCGTGGTGGCGGTCCGGGTGCCGGAATCGGTGGACGGTTCGGTCCGCAGTCGCAGCTTCACCCTGGCCAGCAACTCCTCGAAGCTGAACGGCTTGGACATGTAATCGTCGGCTCCGCCCTCGAGGCCGGCGACGCGGTCGGTGACCGATCCGCGAGCGGTCAGCATGATGACCGGGACGTTCACCCCCTGGCCGCGCAACCGCTCCAGCACCTGGAATCCGTCAATGTCGGGCAACCCCACGTCCAGTACGACCAGGTCGAAGTTGCCGTGCACGGCGTGCTGCACCCCCTCCACCCCCGAGGTGGTGGCGTGGGTGGTGAAGCCCGCAGCCTGTAAACCCTTGGCAATGAAGCTCGAGATGCGAACCTCGTCCTCGATGATCAGGATGGTGCTCACGGCGACCCCTCCTCGTCCTCGCCAGCCGGTGCCGACGCAGCGACACGATGTCCGCCACGATACCCATCGACCTCGGTGCCCTCGCCGGCGGTGATGGGCAGGACGATCGTGAACGTCGACCCGCTGCCCGGTTGGCTGTCGATCTGCAACCGTCCGTGGTGGCCCGAGACGATGGTCTCGACGATGCTCAGGCCCAGCCCGGCCCCATCGGCCCGGTTCGCGGCTGCCCGGCTGCGGCCGAAGCGCTCCCGGACGCGGACCAGGTCCTCCTCGGCGATGCCAATGCCCTGGTCGGTGACCCACAGGTGCAACTCGCCTCGGGTCACTCGGGTGCCCAGGGCGATGGTGGTCTCAGGCTGGGAGTACTTCACCGCATTGGCGGCCAGTTGCAGCCAGGCTTGGGTGATCCGGGTCTCGTCGAGCCAGCATTCACCGGAGGCCATGGCGGAGATGCGCCACGTCCGGGGCCCGAGCGCCCGGGCCTTCTCAAAGGTGGAGTCCAGCAGGGTGGCCACGTCGACCCAGCCGGGTTGGATGAAGTCCGGGCGGGATGAGGTGGCCAGCAGCAGCAGGTCGTTGACGAGGTTCCCCATCCGCTGCAACTCGTCCAGGGCCAGGTCGCGGGTGGCGGTCACGTCATCGGGGTCGTGGGGGTCGAGCAGTTCCAGGTGGCCCCGGACGATGGTGATGGGGGTGCGCAGCTCGTGGCCCACGTCATCGAGCAGGGTGCGCTGGCTCTCGAAGGAGTGCTGCACCCGGTCGAGCATGCCGTTGATGCTGGTCGTCAGCCCGCCCAGGTCGTCACGGCTCTGCACGGGAATGCGGGTGGTGAGGTCGTCCTCCCCAATGGACTGGGTGGTCCGGCGCAACCATTCGATGGGCCGCAGCAGGCGTCCCACGACCAGCCACACCAGCACCGAGACCAGGGCGAGGGCACCGCTGGCGACGATCGCATACTGCCTGACGGTCTGGTCAATGAGGGCCTGCTCCACGTCGAGGTCGTGGACGTGGATGAGCGCGCCCCGGGCCTCGGAGGAGTCGCCCAGCGAGGTGAAGTGCAAGGGGACGACCAAGTACACGTAACGACCCGATGCGGTCTGGATCTGGCCGCGGGAGACACGGTCGAGGTCGGCCAGCGGCACCAACTGGCGCATCATCTCGGCATCGTCCTCGGGCCGCAGCGCCACACCCTCGGCGGCGGTCCAGCGGATCTTCCCGGCGACGACGGCGACCTGTCCCTCGTTGGCGGCCAACACGTTGCGCTCGAGGTAGGTGCGCAGCACCTCGCTGGGGCCGGTGAACTGCTCGCCGGTGACGGGATCAACGCCGTCCTGGGCCAGGATCTTCAACTCCTCCTCAACCTTGAGCAGGTAGTCGTCGACCCGGGTCAGGGTGTTGGCCCGTTGCAGGACGTACAGGGTGAACCCCGACACGGCCAACGCCAGCGCCGTCAACAGGATGACCAGGGCGATGATCCGGGTGCGGATGCTCACCTGCATCGCTGTGCGGGAATCGGGCATGCCGTCAGCCTAGTCAGCCGAACCCACCCGAACGCCGGTCCGGCGTGCTCGCTAGAATCACCCGCATGACCTCGAAGCTGATCCTGCTCCGCCACGGTGAGAGCGAATGGAACGCCAAAAACCTGTTCACCGGCTGGGTGGACGTCGACATCAACGAGAAGGGCGTGGGCGAGGCCGAGAAGGCCGCCGGGCTGCTGGAGGCCGAGGGCCTGCTGCCCGATGTGCTGCACACCTCCTTGCTGCGTCGCGCCATCCACACTGCCCAGATCACCCTGGACGGGTGCGACCGCCACTGGATTCCGGTCAAGCGCAGTTGGCGCCTGAACGAACGCCACTACGGCAAGCTCCAGGGCCTCAACAAGACGGAGATCCGCGACCAGTTCGGCGAGGAGCAGTTCATGCAGTGGCGTCGCAGCTACGACGTGCCGCCGCCGCCGATCGACCAGGACGGCGAGTACAGCCAGTACCACGACCCGCGCTACGCCGACATCCCCGCCAACGAGCGTCCCCTGACCGAGTGCCTCAAGGACGTCGTCGCCCGGATGCTGCCCTACTGGGAGTCCGACATCAAGCCTGACCTGGCCGCCGGCAAGACCGTACTGATCGCTGCCCACGGCAACTCCCTGCGGGCGCTGGTCAAGCACCTGGACGGCATCTCCGACGACGACATCTCGGGCCTGAACATCCCGACAGGGGTGCCCCTGTTCTACGAACTGGACGACGACTTCGCCCCGGTCACCCGCGGCGGTCGCTACCTCGACCCGGAGGCTGCTGCCGCCTCCATCGAGGCAGTCAAGAACCAGGGCAAGAAGTAGCCCCGGGGGGAGCACCAGTCCCACCAGACACGAAGACCCCGGGGCGCGCGCCGCCCCGGGGTCTTCCTGCTCGTCAGCAACTAGAACGTGTTCGGCCAGTTCTCGCCCTCGGGCGCCTCGCCGGTGATGATGTAGATGATGCGACGGCCCAGCGCCACCGCGTGGTCCGCGATCCGCTCGTAGTAACGGCCGAGCAGGGCCGCGTCCACGGCCTTCTCGACGCCGTGCTGCCACTGGTCGCTCAGCAGCACCTTGAACTGGTCACGACGAAGCTTGTCCATCTCCTCGTCCTCGTCGGCCAGGGTCAGGGCCACCGAGGTGTCGCGCTTGGTCAGCGTCAGGTTGGCGGTGGCGACCATCTCACCGGCCAGTTCGGCCATCCGCGCGAAGCTGGGCTCCAGGTCGCTCGGCAGCGCCTTCTCGGGGTAGCGCAACCGTGCGATCTTGGCGATGTGGGCCGACAGGTCGCCCATCCGCGCCAGCTCGAAGATCATCTTCATCGCGGCCACGATGGTGCGCAGTTCCCCGGCGACCGGAGCCTGGCGCGCGAGCAGCACGAAGGCCCGCTGCTCCAGGTCGTCGTTCATCGCGTCGATCCTGGCGTCGTTGCTGATGACCTGCTCGGCGAGGGTCAGGTCTGCCTCGAGCAGGGCACGCGTGGAGTCCCTCAGCGCGATTTGCACCAGCTCGGTCATGGCGACCAGGTCACTGATGACCGAGTTGAGCTCGTCGTGGTAGTTCTCTCGCATCGCGCGCATCGGTGCGTCCTTCCCTCGTCTGCGGCTGGCACTGGACCAACTGCAAACATCCTAATCTACTACAGGCGATAGTTATCGGCACCGCGACGGGCCGACCGGCGGGCTTCGGGTCAGAGACTAGGGGTCCCAGACGACCGTGTGGGGCAGTGACGGTGAACCGCTGGTGAACAGCACCTGAACGGGTGGTCCGGGGACGCACCGAGGCGGGCCGCACCCTAAGCTGGCGGCGTGGAGTGGTGGTTAGCAGCGGCGTTGGCCGGGTGCCTGGTGGTCGGCATCGTCATCGGCGCTGTCGCGGTCCGCTGGCGCGTCTGGCGAGCTGCCCGGAGCCAAGCGGTGAGCAGATTCGGCGAGGTGCATCCCCAGGTGCGCACGATGATCGGCATCCTGAGGGCGGGGGCGATGGTGATCGGGCCCCACGACGAGGTGATCGGCTCCAATGCCGCTGCCCGCACCTACACCCTGGCCCGCGCCGACCGCATCGGCATTCCTGCCATCCTCAACCTGGTGCGGGAGTGCCGGGTCAGCGGCCACCGCACCACCACCGACCTCGAGGTCAGCCGTGGCGCCGGCTCGTCCACCCTGCACCTGACGGTGCGGGTCGCGCTGCTTGACGACGGCGTCGTCATCGTCCTGGCCGAGGACCGCACCCCGATGCTGCGGGTCGACGAGACCCGCCGTGACTTCGTCGCGAACGTGTCCCACGAACTCAAGACGCCCATTGGGGCCATCTCGTTGCTGTCGGAGGCGGTCAGTGAGGCCGCGGACGACCCGCAGGCCGTCGAGCACTTCGCGATGCGCCTGTCGAAGGAGTCCCGCCGGCTCGCCGACCTGGTGGGCCAGATCATCGAGTTGTCCCGGTTGCAGGCGGCCGAGCCGCTGCTGGGCGACGAGGTCGCCGAGGTGCACGGCATCGTCGAGGGTGCCATCGACCGCACCCGCGAACTGGCCCAGCAGCGCCAGGTCACCATCGCCACCGCGGGGGACGAGCACCTGGGGCTGCGGTGCGACGCGCGGCGGCTGACCGATGCCGTCACCAACCTGCTGCAGAACGCCATCGTCTATTCCGATGAAGGCAGTCGGGTCGCCATCACCTACCGAACGGTCGTCGACGGCGACGACGAGTTCGTCGAGATTGCGGTGGCCGACAATGGCATAGGGATCAACCCCGAAGAACAACAGCGCATTTTCGAACGGTTCTATCGCGTCGACTATGCCCGGTCGAGGAGCAGTGGTGGCACCGGTCTCGGATTGGCGATCGTGAAGCATGTGGCGGCAATTCACGGCGGTACGGTGAACGTGTGGAGCCAGCCCGGTCAGGGTTCCACGTTCACCCTGCGGTTGCCGCGCACGAGCGCGGACGCCGACCAGGGCTGAGCCACACAGTGACCACTCCGGTGAAGGGAAGTTGATGGCCAGGATCCTGATCATCGAGGACGAGCAGTCCTATCGTGAGGCGACGGCATTCATGTTGCGCCGCGAGGGCTTCGACGTCGCCGAGGCCGAGGACGGTGCCACTGGTCTGGCCGAGATGGAGCGCAACGGTGCAGACCTCGTCCTGCTCGACCTGATGATGCCCGGCATGCCCGGCACCGAGGTCTGCCGCCAGCTGCGGCAGCGCAGCAATGTGGCGGTGATCATGGTGACCGCTCGTGACTCGGAGGTCGACAAGGTGGTGGGCCTGGAACTGGGCGCCGACGACTACGTCACCAAGCCGTTCAGCCACCGCGAACTGGTGGCCAGGATCCGCGCCGTGCTGCGGCGCGGGGTCGATCCGGACCTGAGCCCCGACGTGGTCGAGGGCCAGGGCGTGCGCGTCGACGTGGAGCGCCACGAGGTGTCGGTCGACGGCACCCCGGTGCGGCTGGCGCTGAAGGAGTTCGAACTGCTCGAGGTGCTGCTGCGCAACGCCGGCAGGGTGATGACCCGCGGTCAACTCATCGACCGCATCTGGGGCGCTGACTACGTCGGGGACACCAAGACGCTGGACGTGCACATCAAGCGGCTGCGCTCCAAGATCGAGGCCGACCCGTCGCGTCCGGTGCGGGTGCTCACCGTGCGCGGGCTCGGCTACAAGTTCGACGGCTGAGCCCTGGGGCCACGGCGGTGGTTCAGGCGCCGGGGGTTCCCAGCGTCGAGTAGTCGCCGTGGTCAGAGCTGACCACCGGCACCTGCAGCGTGGCGGGGCCGGCCTTCTCGAACTCGAGGACGATCTCGGCCGTCAGCCCGGCGGTGAGGTCAGGGCTGGTGGTGGTGAGGAGCTTGTCAGTCAGCGAGGTGAGCTTGTTCGGGGCCACGGCGATGCGGGCGTCGGGGAAGGTGAGCGCGCCCAGGTTGGTGAACGAGGCATCCTGGGCGTACCCGCGAATGGCCACCAGGGTGTCGGACTCGATGCCGACGATCGAGCCGGTCAACCGGGCACTGTCGCCGTCCAGGACGAGCACGAGTGCCCGCACCTTGACGGGTCCTGCGTCGATGTTCGTGCCGACTCCGGGAGTGTAGGGCTGGGCGGTGAAGGTGCTGGTGCAACCGCCCAGCGCCACGACCCCAGCCAGGGCCAGAGCTGCCGCGGCGCTACGCATACGGGCCGTAACCATGTCATCTCCCTCGTTCTGCACTGCCGGGTCACCCCGCGTCCACGGGTAGACTAGCGAAAACCCTTGGCGCTGGCACAGTGACGTGCGCTTCTGGACGACACGCCGGGCACACGGCGGGGTCGGTGTCAAGACATCGGGCGTCGCTGTGGCTAGGATGATCGGTCAGGCTGACCCCGCCACGACGTGCTAGAATTGAGTGGCGAAAGGGGTAATATTCTCATGACGTTTACGGTTGGCGAAACGGTGGTCTATCCCAATCATGGGGCGGCTGTCATTGAAGACATTGAGACCCGGAAAATCAAGGGCGAGGACCAGCTGTACTTGGTCCTGAGGATCATCGGACAAAACGACCTGGTGGTGCGGGTCCCGGCCTGCAACCTCGATCTCGTGGGTGTGCGCGACGTGGTGGACGCGGCAGGGCTGGAGCGCGTGTTCAGCGTGCTGCGTGCGCCCCATGCCGAGGAGCCCACCAACTGGTCGCGCAGGTACAAGGCGAACCTCGAGAAGCTGCACTCAGGCAATGTGCTGAAGGTGGCAGAGGTGGTCCGCGACCTGTGGCGTCGCGAGAAGGACCGCGGCCTGTCGGCTGGCGAGAAGCGGATGCTGGCCAAGGCCCGACAGATCCTGGTCTCGGAGCTTGCCCTGGCCGAGAAGGTCGAGGAGGAGCGCGCCGAGGTACTGCTCGACGAGGTTCTCGCCTCCTGAGCCGTCCGGCTGCGACATACGGCGACATTATTGAGGGGACCCATCCACCAGGATGGGTCCCCTCGTCGTTGGTGGACGCTGACCCCGTCGGTCAGGCCAGCAGGGTGATCGGATCGGCCAGGAGCGCCTGCAGGGTGTCCAGGGCACGAGCCGCGTCAGCTCCATCGGCCACGCGGTGGTCGATGGTCAGCCCCACCGTGCAGCCCATGAACGCCGCCGGCGCGCCGGCCTCGTCGGTCCGAAACTTGTGGCCCACCGAGCCCAGCGAGAGGGCCGTGGCCTGCGGGGGAGTCAGCAGGGCATTGAACATCTCCACCCCCATGCCCCCCAGGTTGGACACGGTGCCGGTGCCCTGGGCGAACAGGTCGCGGTCCTGTGCTCCCTGCTTCAGCCGAGAGGCGAGGTCGCGGATCTGGGCATCCAGTGCCTTCATCGAGGTCCGCTGCGGGTTGGTCACGGCGGGTGCGAGCAGACCGTCGGGGGTGTCGACGGCCAGGGACACCACGACGTCCTCGTTCGCCGTCACCTGGCCGTCGACCCACGAGGCGTTGAGGTCGGGGTACTGCTCCAGCATCATGGCGTAGGCCCTGACCAGGATCGTCGTCCACGAGACGCCCTTCAGGCCGGCCGTGCGGGCGCGCGCCGTCTGGGTCAGGTCGAGGGTGCGGTAGGCAGTGAACTGCGGGACCAGGGCTGAGGTCTCCATCACCCGCGCGGTGGCCTGCCGGACGCGGGACCTGCGGTCGGTCGCCGGTGCCTGACGCTTGGGCGACGGTTCGGCGCGGACCGGTTCGGCGCGGACCGGTTCAGGCTGGGGCGCGGGCGCGGCGGTTGGCTGCTCCTGGCGTTCGAGTGCTTCGCGGACGTCGCGGGCGCGCACCACGCGTCCGGGTTGGGCTGCGGCCAGTTGGCGCAGGTCCAGGCCGTGCTCCTTGGCCAGGGTGCGGGCCAGCGGCACCGCGCGGAGCCGCTCGGTGGGAGCGGGAGGTCCGCCCTGGGCGGGCTCGTCCGCGGAATCGGACTCGAAGTCGCCCGTGGCAATCGCCGGGGTGTCGGCAGCCTTCTCCTGCGCCGGGGACCCGGCGAAGAGGTCCCCGAGCAGGTCCTCGCTGGCCGAGTCCAGCCAGGCCATCGGCTGGCCCACCGGCAGCGAGTCGCCGGCGTCGATCAGCAACTCCGCAATGACCCCGTCGGCGACGCTCTCGACGTCCATGTCCACCTTGTCGGTGGTCACGACGCAGAGCACGTCGCCGTCATGGACCTCGTCACCGACGCTGACCGACCATTCGACCAGGGTGCCGGTCTCCATGGTCATCGACATCTTCGGCATGTTGATCGGGATGCGGGGCATGGTCACCACTCCTGGATCAGTTGCTTGGCTTCGCGGACGATGTCGTCCACCTGGGGAACGGTGCCCTTCTCCAACTGGGGGTTGTAGGGGATGGGCGTGTCCAGGCCGCACAGTCGCTTCACGGGCGCCTGCAGGTAGGCGAAGGCGTCCGACTCGGTGATCATCGCCGACACCTCGGCCATGAACCCCGCGGTCTTGGCCGCCTCCTGGACCAGCAGCACCCGACCCGTCTTGCGCACCGATGCCAGGATCAGTTCGGTGTCGAGGGGCTTGATGGTGCGGGGGTCGATGACTTCGACGGAGAAGCCCTCGGCCTGGAGTTGTTCGGCGGCCTGCACCGAGCGCTGCACCTCGATGGCGGTGGCGACGATCGTCAGATCGGTGCCCTCCCGCTCGATGCGCCCCTGGCCGAGCAGGGCCTTCGGCCATTCCAGGGGGCACTCGAACTGCTGCTTGTACAGCAGCTTGTGTTCGAGGATGACGACGGGATTGGGGTCCTCGAGGGCGGCGAGCAGCAGCGACGCCGCGTCGGTGGCGTTGGAGGGCATGACGACCTTGAGCCCGGGGACGTGGGCGAACCACGCCTCGAGGGACTGGCTGTGCTGCGCCGCCGCACCGGTACCGGAGCCACCGGGGGCGCGGATGACCAGTGGGACGCTCTGCTGGCCGCCGACCATGAAGTGCAGCTTGGCAGCCTGGTTGGCGATCTGGTCCATGGCCTGGGCGGTGAAGTCGGAGAACTGGATCTCGACGATGGGCCGCATCCCGGTGACCGCGGCCCCCACCCCGAGACCGACGAAGCCCAGTTCGGAGATCGTCGTGTCGCGGATGCGCTCGGGACCGAACCTGTCGATGAGGTCGTTCTCGACGCCGAAGGCGCCGCCGTAGACGCCCACGTCCTCGCCCATCAGGAACACGCGGGGGTCCTGTTCGAGGGCCTGTGCCATGGCCTCGCGGATGGCCTCGGCGTAGGTCATCGTTCGCGTTTCGGTGTTCGTCATGTCAGATCAGACCCTTCGCGATGTCCTGGGCGTCGACGGGGGAGGGGGCGTAGACGCCGGCGAGCATGTCCTCGAGGGTGGGTTCGGCGCCCTGGGTGCCGAAGACGACAGCCTCCCGGATCTGGGTCCGCACCTCGTCGGCCACCGCGTCGATCTGCTCCTGGGTCAGTGACCCGTTCTCGAGGCACTTGTGGGCGTAGGCGGCGATCGGGTCGCGGTCGCGCCACTGCGCGATCTCCTGCTTGGTGCGGTACAGGTTCTTGTCCGACTTGGAGTGCCCGCGCCACCGGTAGGTGAGGCACTCGATGAAGGTCGGACCCTCGCCACGGCGGGCGCGCTCGACGGCCTCGGCGACGGCCTCACGGACGGCGTCGACATCATTGCCGTCGACGGTCACGCCGGGGATGCCGTAGCCGGCCGCCTTGTCGGAGAGCCGTTCGACCTTGAACGCCTTTTCCGACGGCATCGACATCCCGTACTTGTTGTTCTCGCAGATGTAGACGACCGGCAGGGACCACATGGAGCCCAGGGTCACGGCCTCGTGCCAGGCGCCCTCACCCACGGCTCCGTCGCCATGGAAGCACAGGGTCACGTTGTCCGTGCCGCGCATCTTGTTGGACAGGGCGGCGCCGGTGGCGATCGGGACGCCGCCGGCCACGATGCCGTTGGCTCCGAGGTTGCCCTGGGAGACGTCGGTGATGTGCATGGAGCCGCCGCGGCCACGACAGTAGCCGTTGTCCTTGGCCAGCAGTTCGGCCATCGAGCGGCCCAGGTCGGCCCCCTTGGCGATGCAGTGGCCGTGACCGCGGTGGGTGGAGGTGATCTGGTCACCGCCCTTGAGGGTTTGGCACGCGCCCGTGGGCACGGCTTCCTGGCCGATCGACAGGTGCATCGTGCCGTGCATCATGCCCCGGCCGTACAGGTCCTCGACGGCCTCCTCGAAGAGGCGGATGCGCCACATCGTGCGCAGGGTATCGGTGGCGAGCTCAGTGTGATCTCCTGACATGGCCACCACCATAGCCCACAACGGTGCAGATGTATCTGCAACTATTTGCACAGCGATCCTGGGTGTCGGGCCTTGGCAAGAGCGCCGGCGTGGTGTCATGATGATCCGCAACTGCACATCTGCTCGCATGGATGTGCATAAAGGTGCTCACCAACAGAGGAGTTGAGTATGCCCGCCTTTGACTTCGTGCTGCTTGAGACAAGCAGCAACCCGGTGATGCGGGGCATCACCTGGTTCGCAACCCACTTCATCGGGTTGTTCAACGCGTCCGCCGAGAGTCTCCTGGGCCTCATCACCGGCATCCTGCCGTTGCTGCTGGTCCTGTTGACCGCGATGTATGCGATCACCACATGGATCGGGGAGGAGCGCGTCACCAAGGCAGTGCAGTGGGCCGGCAAGTACGCCCTCACCCGCTACACGATCATGCCGGTGATCAGCGTCCTGATCCTGACCAACCCCATGTGCTACTCGTTCGGACGATTCCTGCCCGAGCGCTACAAGCCCGCCTTCTACGACTCCGCGGTCTCCTTCGTCCACCCGGTCACGTCGTTCTTCCCGCATGCCAATGCGGGTGAGATCTTCGTGTGGGCCGGCGTCTCCGCAGGTGTCATGCAGGTCGACGACGGGGCATACGCCCGCCTGGCGGCCCTGTACTTCCTGACCGGCATCGTCGTGATCGCCATTCGTGGCTACGTCACCCAGGTCATCACTGCGCTGCTGATCAAGCGCGGTGGTCACGGGGAGGTCTTCAAGAAGTTCGACGAGGCCTACGAGCACGGCCACTTCCAGAGTGCCGGTGCCGCCACCACCGGAGGGGTGTTCTGATGTTCCGCAGCGTTCGAATCTCGAAGGGGCAGGGCGGCTGGGGTACCGGACTCGTGCTGACCCCCACCGAGGAGAAGAAGGTTGTCCTGTCGGTCACCGGCGGAGGAATCCATCCGGTGGCCCAGCGGATCGCCGAACTGTCCGGTGCCGACGTCGTGGACGGATTCACCAACCACGTCGCCGACGCCCAGGTGATGGCTGCGGTGATCAACTGTGGCGGCACTGCCCGCGTGGGGGTCTACCCGAAGAAGGGGATTCCGACCGTCGACGTCTTCGCCGGCGAGCCGGGTGGTCCGTTGGCCCAGTACATCACCGAGGACATCTTCGTCTCGGCGGTGGGCGAGTCCCAGGTGCAGTTGGCCGAGGAGGGCGACGTGGTCACCACCGCCAAGCCCACCCCCGTGGAGGAACTGCGCGAGACCACCGCCCGTGCCGAGGCACGCCGCGAGGCGGCCACGGCAGCCGCCGGCGGCGGCTTCACCGGGATCGTGGTCAAGTTCGGCAGCGCGATCGGCTACCTGATCAACACGCTGCTCAGCTCGGGTCGGCAGTCGGTCAAGCTGATGCTCAACACGATCCTGCCGTTCATGGTCTACGTCTCGCTGCTCATCGGCATCGTGACCTACACCGGCATCTCGGACTGGATCGCCCGCGGCGTCTCGCCGATGGCGTCCAACCCGATCGGGCTGGTGGCCCTCGGCATCATCACCGCGCTCCCGTTCCTGTCACCCATTCTGGGTCCCGGTGCGGCGATTGCCCAGGTGGTGGGTGTGCTGATGGGCACCCAGATCGCGCAGGGGGCAGTGCCCGTGCAGTATGCCCTGCCGACGTTGTACGCGATCAACGGGCAGGTGGGCTGTGACTTCGTCCCGGTGGGCCTGTCCCTCGGGGAGGCCCAGCCGGAGACGGTGTCGGTCGGTGTCCCGGCGGTGCTGTTCAGTCGCCTGATCACCTCGCCGATCGCGGTCATCATCGCCTTCCTCGCCTCGTTCCTCATCTGATCGGTTGGGGGCGGGTGGTCACGCACCTGCCCCCAACAACCCCAGGAGAACCCATGACTGACATCTGGTCCGCCACCGTCACCCGCATTGGTGACGACGCACCCGAGATGTTCGACGCCGGCTGCTACATCCTGTTCGGTGAACCCGTCCCCGACGCCCTGGCCGATGTCAGCATCGTCCACGACGGTGCCGGGCAGGCGGCCGAGGTGCGCCCCGGCGACGACTTCTGGATCGGTGAGGACCGCTTCACCGTGGCAGAGGTCGGCGAACGGGCGAACGCGAACCTGGCCGAACTCGGCCACGTCGTGGTCTACGCCAACCAGCCCGACCAGAAGCTGCTGCCCGGCGCCATCAAGGCGGCCGGTGACGGCGTCCCGATGCCGTTGCCCGGCCTGACCCTCCGATTCACCCGGGGGGAGTGACCGACATGGAATGGCTGTTGCCGATCCTGCTGCTGACCGCCCTGCTGCTGAGCGTTGGGCTGTCGGTGTGGCAGACCAAGAAGTACACCGCCGACGTGAATGCCATCGCGCTGTCCCACAACGCCCCCGGGCGGCATCTGGTCTCCGGACGCGGTAAGGGACGCCTGCGCGGCGCCGTCGTCGTCCTGGTGGTGGACAGCGCCAGCCAGGACGTGGTGGCGGCCAGCGTGATGGCGGGGGCGACAGTGGTGGCGCGGCTTCGTCCCGCCCCGCACCTGGTCGGCCCGGTGGCCACCATCGCCGAGCGCACCACCGACGTCCAGGTCCGCAGAGCCATCGAGGACGCCCTGACCCGCCTGAAGAGCTTGCGCGGGCAGCGCGACACCTCCCTGTCGACAGTCGCCCCCGGCGCCGGCCGGCAGCAGGACCGTGTCCGTGTGACCCGTCGCGCCACCCCCCTGACCCGCGCCGGCGGCGCCGAAACCCCGAGGAGCTGACCATGTACTACACCCAGGCACTGCTGCGCAGGCAGGACGAGCTTGGACGCCCCGTCCGCGTCGCGCAGGTCGGAGCCGGACAGATGGGCAGCGGCCTGATCGCCCAGCTCAGCCGCGCCAAGGGCATCGAGGTGGTGGCCGTGGCAGACATTGCCCCGGACCGGGCCGTCGGGGCCCTCGAACGCGCCGGCCTTCCGGGAGCCGTCCTCTGCGAGGACGTCACCGAGGCGATTGAGCGCATTCAGCGGGGCGAGCGGGTCGTGCTCCGCGACGGGCGGCTGCTGCCCCAGCTGCCGGTCGACCTCGTCCTGGAGGTCTCCGGGGTGCCGGACGTGGCCGCCTCGGTCGCCTGGGCCTCGATCACCGCCAAGAAGCACGTCGCCCTGATGACCGTCGAGGCGGACGTCACGGTGGGCCTGCTGCTCGCCTCCATGGCGAACGCCGGCAATTCGGTCTACACGGTCTGCCGCGGTGACGAACCCGTGGAATGCCTCGAGCTGGTCCACTACGCCGAGGACCTCGGCCTGACGGTGGTCGCGGCCGGCAAGGGCAAGAACAATCCCAACCGTCCCTACGACACCCCCGACGACGTCCGGGCGGAGGCCGAGGGCAAGGGGATGAACCCCAAGATGCTGTGCGAGTTCACCGACGGGACCAAGACCCAACTCGAGATGTGCGCCCTGTCGAACGCCACCGGCTACCCCGTGGACGTCTCGGGCATGCACGGGCCCGCCTGCGACCTGGACGAGCTGGCCACCATGCTGGTGCCCGAGGGTGACGGGGGAATCCTGGGCCAGAGCCCGGTCGTCGAGTTCGTCACCGGCAATGTTGCCCCCGGAGTCTTCGTGGTGGTGAAGTCGGAGTCCGACGTGGTGACCCACGAACTGGACTACCTGAAGCTCGGCAAGGGCCCCTACTACGTCCTCTACCGCCCCTACCACCTGGCCTCCATCGAGGCTCACCTCTCGATCGGCCAGGCCGTCCTGGAGGGCACCGCCAGCTTCCAGGCAGCCACCTGGACGAGTGAGGTGGTCGCGCGCGCCAAGATCGACCTGCCGGCCGGAACCGTCCTGGACGGCATGGGCGGCTACCACGCCCGCGGCTGGACGGTGCCGGTTCAGGAGGCACGCGAGCGCAACGCCCTTCCGATGGGCCTGCTGGCCGGCGCCGAGCTCGTGCGTGACATCGCCAAGGACGAGGTGATCGGGTGGGACGACGTGGTGCTCGACGAGTCCCGACCTTTGGTTGCCATGCGACGCCTGCAAGACTCGCTCCTGGGTCAGGGCATGCTCTGACCGTTCAGGCTCGAGTATCGGAGGTTCAAGACGTGCCCGCTCCCCGCTCCCAAGACGTGCTGATTCGTGCTGCGCGGATGTACTACCTCGACGGCAAGTCCCAGGGCGAGATCGCCAAGGCCCTGGGGGTGTCGCGCTCCAGCGTCTCGCGCACCCTGCTGTCGGCGCGGGAGCGCGGCATCGTCGAGATCCGCATCCACCAGGACCGCTCCCTGACCAGGGACGCGGAGCTGGAGGCGGCGCTGATGGAGCGATTCTCGCTGCAGTCAGCCCAGGTGGTGGTGCGTCCCCCGGGTCGGACCGCGGTCGACATCGTGGGTGAGATGGCCGCCCGGATCTTCGAGAAGGTCGTGCCGGGGCTGAGCCGGTTCGGGCTCAGCTGGGGTGAGACGATCGCCTCCTTCACCGACCACGTCCAGGTCGAGCCGGTGTACCCGCGACTCGAACTGTGCCCGTTGGCCGGCGGGGCCCCGACCATGCAGCCCACGGGGGCGTCGGGACACGTGGCGCTCGACACGCTGGCCCGGCGCTGCGGCGCGCTGGCCTACCGATTCGACTCACCTGCCGTCGTCGAGTCCGAGGTGACCTGGAAGGCACTCAACCAGGAGTCGGGGGTGATCCAGGCGCTGGAACGGGCCCAGCGGTGCGAGGTCGCCCTGGTCGGTATCGGGCGACTGGGCGTGCACTCCTCGTCCAGGGTCATCCGGGCGATGCGCCTGTCCCCGGAGGAGGAGCAGACCTTCATGGCCCAGAATCCGGTGGGTGACCTCTGCGGTCATTTCTTCGACATCGAGGGCCGCCCGCTGGGGCTGCCCTCCAGCAACAGGGTCGTCGGGCTCACCCTTGAACAGCTCGACACGATTCCCTCCGTGGTCGGCATCGCCGCGGGGATGGAGAAGGCGCTCGGCGCGCTGGGAGCCCTGCGCACCGGCGTGCTGACCCAGTTCATCGGCGACGAGGAACTGGCCACGGCCGTCCTGCGCGCCGCCGACTCCCCGAACCCCGGCCAGTAGCTCATCACCACGCGCAGCAATCAGGGGAGAGACCCCGAAACGGGCGCAGGCCCGCAAGAGAGGAATGAAATCATGGCTGAACGCACCGTCACGGTGGCCGCACCGGAGGGCCTGCACGCACGTCCTGCAGCAGAATTCGTCGCCCTCGCCAAGAAGCAGCCGGTGAAGGTGCGGGTGCGCACCGAATCCGGGGACTTCGTCGACGCGGCCTCGATCCTGAAGGTGATGGGCCTGGGCGCCGACCACGGCACGGTCATCATCCTGCAGGCCGAGGGCGAGGGTGCCGACCAGGCGCTGCAGCAACTCGGCGACCTGGTCGAGTCGCAGGGGGCGCACTGAGATGCCGGAATCGATCGAGCTCCGCGGCGTCAGCGCGGGGGTCCGCGGTGCCCTGGGCCGGATCGTCGTGTGGCGCCACGGCGGTGACCTCGACGCCGACCTGCCCCGTCCCGTCGACCAGGACGACCGGGCCGCGGCGACGCAGACCCTGCTGGCGGCCATGGCCGCCGTCGCGGGTCAGTACGCGGAGCTGGCCGAGCAGCAGCAGGACGGCGAACTGAAGGACGTCCTGGTCGCCACCGCGGAGATCGCCGACGACCCCAGCGTCATCGAGGCGGCCCAGGCGCACATCGAGCAGGGGGAATCGGTCACCGTCGCCGTGCGGGTGGCCTTCGCCGAGGTGGCAGAGCAGTTCCAGGCACTCGGCGGCTACATGGCCGAACGGGTCAGCGACCTGAACGGGGTGCGTGACCGGGTACTGGCTCAGCTGCTGGGCGTGGGCATGGCCGGTGCCGAACTGGTGGAGGACTCCATCATCGTCGCCGAGGACCTCACCCCGGCCGACACGGCCGTCCTCGACGTGCGCAAGGTCCGGGCCCTGGTCACCGAACTGGGCGGGCCCACCGCCCACACTGCGATCATCGCGCGCCAGTGGGGTCTGGCCTGCGTGGTCCAGGCCGAGGGTGCCACTCGGCTCCCCGAAGGCGCGCCGGCGCTGGTGGACGGGCGCGCCGGCATCGTGATGACCCATCCCTCGGAACAGGACGCGGAGCGCATCCGACGGCGCAACGACCTGCTCGACAGTCTGGACGCCGACACTGATCCGGCCGCCACCGCTGATGGCACCCCCGTGACGTTGTTGGCCAACATTGGTGGGCTGGCCGATGCCCAGGAGGCGTCCGGACATGCCTGCGACGGTGTCGGGTTGTTCCGTACCGAAGTGCTGTTCCTCTCGGCCCGGACGGCACCGACCAAGCAGGAACAGGCCGACGTGTACCGGCGGGTGCTGCGCGCCCAAGCCGGGCGCCGGGTCGTCTTCCGGACCCTGGACTCCGGCGCCGACAAGCCGCTGGCCTTCGCGAACGTCGACCACGAGGACAACCCGGCGCTCGGCGTCCGCGGGTACCGCCTGGTCCGCACCATGCCCGAACTGTTGGCGACCCAGCTCGAGGCCATCGCGGAGGCCTCCGCAGACGTGCCCGAGGCCGAGGCCTGGGTGATGGCCCCGATGATCGCCACGCCGGACGAGGCACGCGACTTCGCCCGGATGGCTCGTGCCGCCGGCAACACCACGGTGGGCGCCATGGTGGAGGTTCCCTCGGCGGCCATCCAGGCAGACCAGGTGCTGGCCGAACTGGACTTCGTCTCGATCGGGACCAATGACCTGGCCCAGTACACGATGGGCACCGATCGCCTCCTGGGGGCGCTGGCTGACCTGATCGACCCGTGGCAGCCCGCCGTGCTCACCCTGATCAGCAGCACGGTTCGAGCCGGCCAGGCGCAGGGCAAACGCGTGGGTGTGTGCGGCGAGTCCGCGTCCAACCCGCTGATGGCGCTGGTGCTGATCGGACTCGGGGTGACCAGCCTGTCCATGTCGAGCGCCTCACTGAGTGCGGTCCGGTTCGCGCTGCGCCACACCGACCTGGCCACCTGTCGCGCCATGGCCCAGGCGGCCGTCACCGCCCGTGACCCGGCGGCGGCGCGCAGTGCGGTCCTGGCCCTGGCGGGTGACGAACTGCGTTTCCTGGTGGGCGGCTGAGGGTCGGGTCACCAGCCGTGAAGGGCGGCCAGGGGCACCATCTGGAGATGCTGTGACCAGCCGGTGGACGAGCCGGTGGATGCGGGATGCGATACTCGACTGGTGTCTAAACCCGTTGTTGCCATCGTTGTCGCCGCCGGAATTGGTAGTCGCTACGGCGGCCCCACGCCGAAGGCGATCCTGAAACTGACCGGTCGCGCCGTCGTGGGCATGTCCATCGAGGCGATGTCGGCCGGCGGCTGCACCCACGCCGTGGTCGTCGTCAACCCGAAAACTGCCGACCGGTTCATCAAGCACCTGACGGGTTCCCCGATCCCGGTCGTGATGACCACCGGCGGAGCGAGCCGGCAGGAGTCCGTCCACCGCGGACTGCAGGCCATCATGGCCGACCCCGTCCTGCGCGAGGCCGAGATCGTGCTCATCCATGACGCCGTCCGCCCCATGGTGCCGGCGCACGTGGTGAAGGACGTGATCGCCAAGGTGCATGAGGGCGCTGTCGCGGTGATCCCCGCCGTACCGGTGACCGACACCATTCGCATGGTGGACGAGGACAACAACACCGTCCTGATCAATCGTGACAGCCTGCGTGCGGTGCAGACGCCGCAGGGGTTCGCGTTGAAGGTCATCTGGGAGTGCCACGAGGCAGTTGCCGGAAACGAACGCCGGTTCACCGACGACGCCTCGATCTGTGAGGCCATGGGGCATCGGGCCGAGTTGGTGCACGGTTCGCGGATGGGCATGAAGATCACCGAACCGGCTGACCTGACGATCGCCCGGGCATTGTGGAAGGTGCGCGAGACCCTCGGCCATCACTCTGGTCGCCGGGTGTGGCGCCACTGGAGGCACAACGGGTGATCGACGGACTGCCCCGCACCGGCATCGGCGTCGACGTCCACCGCCTCGAGAACGGCGTCCCCATGCACGTCGCCGGTCTGCACTTCCCGGACGAGACGGCCGGGCCGGCTGGCCACTCCGACGGTGACGTCGCCTGCCACGCTGCCTGCGACGCCCTGCTGGCGGCGGCCGGGCTCGGTGACCTGGGCAGCAACTACGGCACGTCCGACCCGGCGTGGTCGGGGGCCAGCGGGGTCGCCTTCCTGGCTGAGACCGCGCGTCGGGTGCGCGCTGCCGGCTTCGAACTGGGCAACGTGTCGGTGCAGGTGATTGGCAACCGTCCACGCATCGGTGGGCGCCGCGTCGAGGCCGAACAGCTGATGTCCGAAGCATTGGGGTGTCCGGTCAGCGTGTCTGCCACCACCACCGACGGGCTGGGCCTGACCGGACGTGGCGAGGGTGTGGCTGCCGTCGCCACCGCGCTGGTGGTGGGGCCCGGGCCTACTTGACCTCGTCCGCGGGCACCGTGAACGTGTTGCAGGTGCCGACCGAGACATTGGTGATGCCGGCCTGGAACCAGCGGTAGCGCGACTGGGGCTGGGGGTGGGTGCTGATCTTGTTCGGGTCCTTGTTGCCGATGGAGCCGTAGAAGTTCTGGATGCTGGTGATGTCCTCGGGGGCCAGCCCCAGTGACTCCTGGGTGGAGTTGAAGAACAGCCCGGCCAGGCAGTCGGCCTGGGCCTCGGTGCGGCGGACGCTGAGGTAGGCGACCGCCTTGCTGGTCTCGTCCTTGAGCAGCAGGTTCCTCGCGGGGATGATTCCCGTCCGGCCCTGGATCGAATGGCCGAACTCGTGGGCCATCACCGCCTCGTAGGCCCACTGGTCGTCCGACTTGGCGCCGAAGATGGTGTGCAGGTCGGTGGCGAAGTACAGGTTCTGGTCGAGGCTGCAGTAGAAGGCGTTGCGCATCGCGGTCTTGCCGCAGGCACCCTGGATGGGGCTGCTGTACATCGTCACCGTCGGATGGGTGATGGTGAAACCGGCGGTCTCCAGGGTCGGACCCCACACCCTGACCAGGCATTCGAGGGCCTTCTCGAGTTGGACCTTCTTCTGGTCACTGGTCGCCGTGGTGTGGTCGAAGGCAGCCAGTTCGCAGCGCACCGGCTTGGCCACGTCCTGCTGGTAGATCGCGTTGTCCTCGAGCCAGGTCTTGACCTGGGAATCCGAGGTGGGTCGGGGCAGTGACGGGTGGTTGCCGACGGCCGGTGGCACCTGGTAGTCGTCGTTCTGGTAGCGATTGGTCTGCCCGCCGGGCCGGTTGTCACCGGTGGCCAGCGCCACCACCCCCAGCACGGCGACCACGGCCACGATGCACAGCAGGATGACCGGCACCACGGAGCGGTTGCGCGGCGGATGCGGGGGCGGTGCCGGGTACGGGGGGTAGCCGCCCTGACCGAACTGTCCGGGGAACTGCGGCGGCGGGTACTGGGCAGGCGGGTACTGGGGGGCCGGGTACTGCTGCTGGCCCGGGAACGGTGCCGGTGCGCGCCACTGGGACTGGGTGCCGAACCCGCCCCCGACCGCACCGGGTTCGCGTCGCCGCGTGGCGAAGTCGTCCCATCCTGGCTGCTGGTGGCTGCTCACGTCGTCAGATTAGCCGCTGGCCGGGTCGCCGGCACTGGCTGCAGTCAACCCCGCCGGCCGTGCTACTTCACGTCGTCCAGGGGGGCGACGTAGCTGTTGCAGACGCCGATGGCGGTGTTGCCCGCACCTCGTCCGAACCACCTGGCGCGGGTCGGCGGCTGGGGATGGGAGCTCAACCGGGACGGGTCGTCGTTGCCGATCTGGCCGAAGAAGCCCCCGATGCCGCTGACCTGGTCGTCATCCAGACCCATAGACTCCTGGACGGAGTTGAAGAAGAGCCCGGCCAGGCAGTCGGCCTGCGCCTCATTGCGGCGGGTCGGTTCGAGTTGACCGGCCTCGTTGGTGGCCTGCTGCGCCTTGAGCGCCTTGGCGGGGATGATGCCGGCCCGTCCCTGCACGGAGTGGCCGAACTCGTGGGCCATCACCGCCTCGTAGGCCCACGGATCGCCGGCCTTCTCACCCAGGATCTCGTGGACGTCAGTGGCGAAGTACAGGTTCTGGTCGACGCCGCAGTAGAAGGCATTGTGCGTCTCGGCCTTGCCGCAGGCGTTCTGGATGGGGGCGTCGTACATGGTCACCGTCGGATGGGTGATGGTGAACCCGGCGGCTTCCAGGGTCGGACCCCACACCCGCACCAGGCAGACCAACGTCTTCTCCAGTTGAGCCTTCTTCTGGTCGCTGGTAGCGGTGGTGTGGTCGAAGGCACCCAGTTCGCAGCGCACCGGGACCGCCACCTGTTGGGAGTAGAGCGCGTTGTTCTCGAGCCAGTTCTTGATGTCGGCGTCAGTCGATGGCCAGGGCAGGGCGGGATGCTCCTGGGCGGCGGGGGGAATCTGGTAGTCCTCGTGCTGGTAGCGGGTGCTCGGCCGCTCCCCGCCGCCCCCGTCGCTGGCGAGCTTCACCATCCCAATGACCGCCACCAGCGCCACGGCGACGATCAGCACGGCCGGCAGGATCGAGGCCTTCCTCGGTGCCGGAGCTGGCAGGGGGGTGGGGAACTGTTGGACGCCGCGCCATGGGTTGCCGAATTGCTGGCTGTTGAAACCCGGATGCCCGTATCCCTGCCCACTGACAACCCGGTGCTGTCCGCGCGGCGGTGGGAAAGGCGGGTACGGGGGATTGTTGGTCATGGCGACTCCATCGGCGCGGTGCGGGAACGACAACGAGGCTGGTGGCAGACGAATCAGGTGGACGTGCGCCGGGGCTTCATCACGGTGTCACAATACCCGCCACAAGGGTCTCGGCAATGACCCTTCCCGTGTGGAATAGTATCCGTCAGCGAGCCGTGCCGGCCCCCTGCACGGATGGAAAGGCCAGTCATGTCCCACCACGCCGCCCCGGGTGCGCTGTTGACGCGCTCGATCCAACTGCTGGTCGCCCTCATGCTGGGCGCGGTCATGGTGGGGGGACCGCTGGCCCTGAGCGCTCGCGCCGACGAGACGGCGCAGTCCTACGTGATCGAGGCACAACTGGCCTCCGATGGGGCGCTGGGCGTCACCGCGACCCTCACCCTGGGCGACACGAAGCCGCAGACCGTGCGCCAGGCATTCCGGACGAAGCGTCCGGCGACATCGACCAGTGACTACGTGTTCACCATCACCGACCTGAAGGCCACCGCTGGTGGTGCCGACCTGGGTGCGGCCGTCAGCGACGACGGGGACGACAAGGTCATCGAGATCGACACCGCCAAGGCGAACAACCAGCCGATCGTGATCAGCTACCGAGTCATCGGCGCCGTCTCGGCCAACCCGAAGCCGGACCAGCACGAGGCCACCTCGACCTTTGCGTGGCACTTCCTGCAGGGCCTGAATGTGGCTGTGACGCAGGTGAGCGGCACCATCAATACCGCCGCGCCCGTCAGCTGGATCGACTGCCGCTCCGGCAACCCGGTCGCCCCCGGTGCCTGCTCCAACTGGCAGGCGGGCACCCACGAGGCCCCCGTCCCGACCTTTGAGGACGGCCCGCGCGGCCCCAACGAGGTCGTCCTGGTCAGTTTCATCTCGCCCACCAGCGCTCTGGCGGCCAATGAGCAGATCGACCACCACTGGACCCTGGACCGTGCCTTCACTGTCAACTGGCCCACCGCCCTGGCGACCCTTGGCGCGCTGCTGGTGGGGGGACTGGCGCTGTGGTCGTTGCACCGACGCTCCGGGCGTGACGTGCAGGCCATGTCGCACCCGACCCTGGTGGCCGAGTTCGCGCCGATCGCTGAGGGACAGTCGCAGTTCGCGATGGTCAGCGACGTCCGCCCCGGGCAGATCGGCACCGTCGCCGACGAGCGCGTCGACCCCGTCGACGTCACGGGCACCCTGCTCGACCTCGCCGTGCGCGGCCACCTGCGCATCGAACAGCTGCCCAACGATGGGCACAGCCCGATGGACTGGTCCTTCACCCGCCGGCAGTCCGGCCGCGGCGAGTTGCACCAGTACGAGATGCTGCTGCTGGACGCCGTGGCCCCGGTCGGCGGTGAGCCGGTGCTGGTCTCACGGATCGGTGAGGCTGTCGGGCCCGTCGTCCCCCAGGTGCAGGACGCACTGTACGACGACGTCGTCGAGCAGGGCTGGTTCGAGAACCGCCCCGATGCGGCCCGCAACACCTTCGCGGTCGCTGGCTGGGTGAGCCTGGTCGTCGCCCTGGTGGCGTTGGGGCTGCTGGTGGCCTTCACCCGGTTCGGTCTGGTCGGTCTGGCCCTGGTGGCCGTCGCCGTCGGTCTGCTGTGGGTCTCGCAGCAGATGCCTCGTCGTTCGGCGCGTGGTTCGGAACTCCTGGCCGGTCTGCACGGATTCGCGTCCCTGCTGCAGCACCAGCGCACCGACCAGATGCCCCACGGCCGTGAACTGCACGAGATCTCCGAACTGTTGCCCTACGCGGTCGTCCTGGGTGGCAAGGACCGATGGATCGAGGCCATGGTTGCCGCCGACGGTGACGAGCACGCCGACTCCACCAAGCTGGACTGGTACCACGCGCCCCCGGACTGGCACCTGCACCACCTGCCGGCATCCCTGGACGCGTTCATCACGGCCGTGCAGGGTCGGTTGTTCTCGCGCTGAGCCACGACGCCACCTGCACCCCACACATGCAGCTGCCCCCGCCTCGAGGCGGGGGCAGCTGTTGTGGTGTGGGGCAGGTGGACGTCTCAGAGCTCGAGGCCGGGGTACAAGGGGTGGGCGTCCAGCAGTTCCTGGGCGGCGGACATGGTCCGCTCGGCCACACCATCGGCGATCACGTACTTGGCCTTGCCGGGGGTTCCGGCCGAGGTGGTGGCCGGGGTGGTGTTCGCCAGCACGTCAACGATCAGCTCGGCGACCCGGTCGAAGTCGTCGGCGGTGAAACCACGGGTGGTCAGCGCCGGGGTGCCCAGCCGGACGCCGCTGGTGTACCAGGCACCATTGGGGTCCTGCGGCACCGAGTTGCGGTTGGACACCACGCCGGCGTCAATGAGGGCCGACTCGGCCTGGCGACCGGTGAGCCCGTAGTTGGTGACGTCCAGGAGCACCAGGTGGTTGTCGGTGCCGCCGGTGACCAGCTTCGCGCCCCGGGTCAGGAAACCCTCGGCCAGCGACTTCGCGTTGTCGGCGACGTCCTGGGCGTAGGTCTGGAACTCGGCGGTGCGGGCCTCTGCCAGCGCCACCGCCTTGGCAGCCATCATGTGGGACAGGGGACCGCCGAGTACCATCGGGCAGCCGCGATCGACGTCGGGGGCGAACTCCTTGGTGGCCAGCACCATGCCGCCGCGGGGACCGCGCAGGGACTTGTGGGTGGTGGTGGTGACGACGTGGGCGTGGGGCACGGGGTTCTCGTTGCCGGTGAACACCTTGCCCGCCACCAGACCTGCGAAGTGGGCCATGTCCACCATCAGGGTGGCACCCACCGAGTCAGCGATCTCGCGCATCTTGGCGAAGTCCACCCGGCGCGGGTAGGCGGAGTAGCCCGCCACCAGGATCAGCGGCTTGAACTCCTTCACCGAGGCGGCCAGGGCGTCGTAGTCGAGCAATTGGGTCTCGGGGTCGGTGCCGTAGGCGCGCTGGTGGAACATCTTGCCCGAGATGTTGTGACGGAAGCCGTGGGTCAGGTGGCCGCCGGCGTCCAGGGACATGCCCATGATCTTCTGCTCGCCGAACGCGCGGCGCAGGCTCTCCCAGTCGGCCTCGGTGAGGTCGTTGACGGTCTTCGCGCCCACCTGCTCGAGGGCTGGGGACTCGACCCTGTGGGACAGGATCGCCCAGTAGGCCACCAGGTTGGCATCGATGCCGGAGTGGGGCTGCACATAGGCGTACTCGGCCCCGAACAGTTCGCGGGCGTGCTCGGCGGCCAGTGACTCGACGGTGTCGACGTTCTGGCATCCGGCGTAGAAGCGGTGGCCGACGGTGCCCTCGGCGTACTTGTCGCTGAACCAGGTGCCCATGGTGGCGAGCACCGGCAGCGAGGCGTAGTTCTCCGACGCGATGAGCTTCAGGGAACCGCGCTGGTCGGCCAGTTCCTGACGGGTGGCCTCGGCGATGCGTGGCTCGGTGCGGCCGACGACGTCAAGGATGGTCTTGTAGGCGCTGGCCAGTTCTGCGTTCGCGTTCGACACGAGCATGCTCCTCGGGAGTTCGGTGTGGGTGCCAATCTACCGCGCGAGCGGCGGTTGTCCTCGGGCACCGGCGTCCGTGAACGTCAACGTGAACCAGCAAAATGCCTGAGGATCGGTGTCAGAGGCCCTCATGACCGTTCAGGACACATCCTCGGGCATCCTGCTGGGAAATGGCCGAACTGTGGACAGCTTCTGTCAACGCCGCTGGACGCTGTGGACAACGCGGATCTGGCTGCGCCGGTGCGTGGAATCGGGGTCATGGAGAACCCGTTGATCATTCGCAAGCACCTCAGTCCCACCGAACGAAGCCGGCTCGACGAGCAGGTCCGCGCCGGGCGACTCACACCTGTGCTGCCCGGCGCCTACAGTGCAGATCCGCAGCCGGGTTGGTGGCACCGCGTCTGGGCTGCCCATGAGCTGCGGCCTGGTTCCGTGCTGTCGAGACAGACAGCAGCCCGGCTCGACTTCTGGCCCGAACGCCTCGATGAGACGGTTCACCTCGACCAGGCCAGGTTCATCGCTCCACCGCCGTGGCTCCATGTTTCACGAAGGGCCATCCCCGATGCGTTGGTCACCCGTCGCGGAGAGCTGCGCATCACCGCCGCGCCCTTGACCGTCCTGGACATGGTCGATGATCTCGGCGGCACGGCGATTGACGAAGGGCTCCGGCGACGGGTGGTGACCTTGGAACTGCTGGCGAGGACAATGGAGGAGATGACCTGGCGCAGGGGCAACGCTCTGCGCCGCAGGCTCCTGCACGAGTCCCGCGAGCAGCCGTGGTCAGCCCTTGAGCGCTCTGCCCACCAGATCCTGCGGCACCACCGCATCACAGGGTGGAAAGGCAACCATCGCGTCAACATCCGCGGCCGGGTGTTCTACATCGACATCGCTTTCCCCGGCCTGAAGCTGGCGGTCGAGTTGGACGGCTGGTCCTATCACCGCACCCGGCAGGACCTGGAGTACGACGCCAACCGCCACAACTGGCTGCAGTACGACGGCTGGAGGGTGCTGCGCTTCACCGCTGCCACCCTCGATGAGCTGGTCGAGTGGGTACGACGCTTCCAACGCGACCGGATGCCCCAGCAGGATGCCTGAGAATGGGCCCAAACCAGCAAGAAACCACCGTCATCGCCATCCTGCGGCATTCTGCTGGGAACCGTCGCGTTCAGCGGCAGCGGTTGATCTCGTACAGCGCGATGGAGGCGGCCACCGAGGCGTTCAGGCTCTCGACGTCGCTGGTGATCGGAATCGAGACCAGGTGGTCGCAGTGCTCGCGGACCAGGCGTGAGAGTCCCTCACCCTCCGAGCCGATCACCACGACCAACGGGCCGTCGACCCCGGGGATGCCGGACACCTCGACGTCACCCTCACCGGCCAGCCCGATGATGGTGAAGCCCGCCTTGGAGTAGCTCTCCAGGGCGCGGTTCAGGTTGGTGGCAAGCGCCACCGGAATACGGGCGGCGGCTCCGGCCGAGGTCTTCCAGGCGGCGGCGGTCATGCCCGCGGAGCGGCGCTCGGGGATGACCACCCCGTGGGCGCCGAAAGCGGCGGCCGAACGAATCACCGCGCCCAGGTTTCGGGGGTCGGTGATCTGGTCGAGGAAGACCACCAGGGCCTCGGAGTCCTCATCATTGATGGCATCGGCGAGCACGTCGTCGGGGTGGGCGTACTCGAAGGCGGGCAGCTGCAGGGCAACGCCCTGGTGCAGGGCACCACCGGTGAGCCGGTCGAGTTCGACCCGGTGCACCTGCATCATCGGGATGGTGTGCTCGGCGGCGAACTTCAGGATGTCGCGCAGGCGGTCGTCGCGCTCGGCCCCCTCGGCGATGTAGGCCGTCCTGACCGGAAGTCCGGCGTTCAGCGCCTCCAGCACCGGGTTGCGTCCTGCGACCCATTCGGGGCCCGAACCGGGACGACCCTTGCCGCCGGGGCCCGGACGCGTCTGGCGGCCGACCGCACGCCTGGCCGCGACCTGCTTCATCTTGTGCGCCTTGTGGTAGGGGCGGTCCTCGGCCTTGGGGGTCGGCCCCTTGCCCTCGAGTCCGCGGCGGACGCGTCCACCCGAACCAGCGGTGCGTCCCTTGCCCTTGGTGGTGGCGCCGCGGCGCTGGCTGTTGCCTGCCATGTCAGTTCTCCAGTGTCCAGCGGGCACCCTGCGGGGTGTCCGTGATCTTCAGCCCAAGCCCGCCCAGGGTGTCCCGGATGGCGTCTGCGGCTGCATAGTCCTTGCGTGCGCGGGCCTCGCCGCGCTGGTCGAGCATGGCCTTGACGAGGCCGTCGACGACCGGTTCCAGGGCAGCGTCGCCGGAGGAGGCCAGGTGCGCCCACTCGGGCAGTCCGCGGTGCAGGCCCAGCACCCGCATCATCTGGTCGACCCCGGCCAGCACCGACGCCACCTGCCCGGCGTCCGCGCCGGTGAGTGCGGTGTTGCCGTCCTTGACGGCGGCGAACAGGGCCGCCACGGCGCCCGGGGTGCCGAGGTCGTCGTCCATGGACCGCGCGAAGTCGTCCCAGTGCTGCGACGGCATCGCGTCGGGTGCCGGTTCACCGACCAGTTCGCCTGCGCGAGTCATGAACGTGTCGATGCGTTCGATGGCCTTGGTGGCCTCGTCCAGCGAACCGCGGGTGGCCTCCTCGGTCGGCGAGAACTCGATGGTCGAGCGGTAGTGCGGGGCCAGCAGGAAGTAGCGGACGGCGCGCGGGTCGTGGGTCCGGGTGACCTCGGTGACCTGGGCGGTGTTGCCCAGTGACTTGCTCATCTTCTCGCCCGACATGGTCACCCAGGCGTTGTGCATCCAGTACGTGGCGAACCCTCGGCCGGCGGCCCGTGACTGCGCCAGCTCGTTCTCGTGGTGCGGGAAGCGCAGGTCGATGCCGCCGCCGTGGATGTCAAAGGAGTCGCCGAGGTACTTGCCGGCCATGGCGGAGCACTCGATGTGCCACCCCGGACGACCGCGTCCCCAGGGGCTGGGCCACGACGCCGAGTACGGCTCGCCGTCCTTGTGGCCCTTCCACAGCGCGAAGTCGCGGGGGTCACGCTTGCCGCGCGGGTCGGCGTCGGCGGCGGCCTCCATGTCCTGGATCCGCTGGTGGGACAGGGCGCCGTACTCGGGCCAGGAGCGCACGTCGAAGTAGACGTCACCGGACTGGTCGGCGGCGGGGTAGGCGTGGCCGCGCTCGACCAGGGTCTGGATCAGTTCGACCATCTCGGGGATGTGGCCGGTGGCGCGGGGCTCGTAGGTGGGCGGCAGGCAGCCCAGCGCCGCGTAGGCGACGTGCAGTTCGCGCTCGAACTCGTAGGCGTGGGCGAACCACTCGACGTCGCGCTCGGCCGACTTCGCCAGGATCTTGTCGTCGATGTCGGTGACGTTGGCGACGACGCTGACCTGGTAGCCCGAGTGGGTGAGCCAGCGACGCAGCACGTCGAAGACCACCTCCTTGCGGATGTGGCCCAGGTGGGGTGAGGACTGCACGGTCAGACCACAGTGGTAGATCGAGACCCGTCCCTCGACGAGGGGTCGGAAGTCGTGGACCTGGCTGGTGGCCGAGTCGTACAGGCGGAAGCTCACCCGCACAGTCTAGGGGGTGGGACGACCGGGGTCGTCCCCGCGGGTGGGGCGCAGGGGTGGTCCCCGGGAACAGGTCAGCGGTGCTGCGACTTGCGGGCCAACCAGTTGCCCAGGAACTGGATGACCTGGACGAAGGCGACGATCACCAGCACGGTGATCCAGGTGATGGCCCAGTCGAAGCGTTGGTAGCCGTAGGACAGGGCGAAGGCACCCAGTCCGCCACCGGCGACGATGCCCGCCAGCGCCGACATGTCGACGACGGCGACGAACAGGTAGGTGTAGCCCAGGATCAGCGGTGCCTGCGCCTCGGGGATCAGCACGGTGCGGATGATCCGCCAGGTCGAGGCACCCATCGACCGGGCCGCCTCGATGACGCCGGGGTCGATGGCCACCAGCGACTGTTCCACGATGCGTGAGGTGCCCATCGAGACCATGATGATCATCGGGAACAGGAAGGCATTGGTGCCGATGCTGGTGCCGACGACGGCCAGGGTCAGCGGACCCATGGCGGCCACGAAGATGATGAACGGGATGGGTCGGAAGAAGTTGATGATCACGTTCAGCACGTTGAAGACCGGGCCGTTGGCCAGCAGCCCGCCGCGGCGGGTCAGGGTCAGCAGCAGGCCCAGGGTCAACCCCACCAGGCCGCCGACGAGCAGCGCCGCCGAGACCAGGTAGAGCGTGGTGAAGATGGCCTCGACGAAGACGTCGCCGTTCACGGAGAAGTCGAACTTCATCGCGGCCCCCCTGCTGCGGGTTCGACGGCGTCGGCGCGCAGGTGCGCCACGTCGTACTCGTCGACGTCAGTGAAGTCGCGCAGCAGGCCCAGGGCATGGTCGATGTGCTCCTCGTCGCCGCTGAGGGCGAAGGTGAGCGAGCCGTAGGGACGGTCGCTGATCTCGACGATGGAGCCGTAGACCAGGTCGGCGCGCACGTTGACCTCGTCCAGGGTCTTGACCACGGTGCGACCGCCGGTGTCCTTGTCCCGAATGGTGACGGTGATCATCCGTCCCGGGTAGTGCTGGGCCAAACGGGCCAGCGTCGCCTCGCTCGGACGGTCCTTCAGGGAGGTGTTCACGAAACGCCGGGTGGTCGGGTGGGCCGGGTTGCTGAAGATGTCGTAGACCTCACCGGACTCGATCACCTGCCCCTGTTCCATCACCGCGACCCGGTGGCACAGGTTGCGGACCACGTCCATCTCGTGGGTGATGATGACGATGGTGATGCCCAGTTCCTGGTTGGCCTTGCGTAGCAACGCCAGCACCTCGTCGGTGGTCTGCGGGTCAAGCGCCGACGTGCATTCGTCGGCGAGCAGGATCTTGGGGTTGGAGGCCAGGGCGCGGGCGATCCCGACGCGCTGCTTCTGGCCGCCGGACAACTGGTGGGGGTAGGCGCGGGCCTTGTCGGACAGCCCCACGAAGTCGAGCAGTTCGGCCACCCGCGCGTCCCGCTCGGCCTTGCCCCACTGCTTGGTCTCGGAGTTCACGATCTGGAGCGGGTAGGCAATGTTCTCGCTGACCGTCTTCGAGGCGAACAGGTTGAACTGCTGGAAGATCATGCCGATGTGGTGACGCACCGGCAGCAACTGCTTCTCGGTCATGGCCGAGACTTCGTGCCCGGCCACCAGCAGCCGTCCCGAGGTGGTGGGTTCGAGCCCGTTGATCAGCCGCACCAGGGTCGACTTGCCGGCACCGGAGAATCCGATGACGCCATAGATCTCGCCCGGGTAGATGTCCAGGGAGACGCCGTTGACGGCGTGCACGGTGCCCGACGAGGCGTCGAAGCGCTTGTGCACGCCGTCCAGCGTGATGATGGGTTCACTCATCGGTGTCGTCCGGTGGGCACCGTGGTCACTTCAGCGATTCGGTGACGTCGGTCAGGATCTTCTGCAGTTCCTCGGGGGACTTGTTGACCAGCACGGCAGAGTCCTTGGAGCTCTTCTGCAGTGCAGCCTGGAAGTCCTTGTCCTGGAAGATGGCCGCGAGCTTCTTCAACTGCTCGTTGTCAGCGTCGGCCTTGCGGACGACGAAGACATTGATGTAGGGCTCGGCAGCCTTGGACGAGGCGTCGTCGCTGAACAGGGCGCTGTTCGGGTCGAGGCCCGCGTCGTTGACGAAGTCATTGTTGACCACGGCCCCGTCGATGGAGGACAGTGCGGTCACCGTCTGCTGGGCGTCCATGGGCGAGACGGTCACCTTGGAGCCGGCCTGGTCGATGTCCTCCTCGCCGGCCACGACACCGGTGCCGTCCTTGAGCTTCAGCAGGCCGGCCTCGGCCAGCACGTGCAGGGCGCGGGACTTGTTGGTCTCGTCGTTCGGGACGGCGATCTGCCCGCCCTGGGGGATGGCATCCAACGAGGTGTGCTTCTTCGAGTACAACGCCAGCGGGTAGATCGCTGTCGAGGCGATCGGCACCAGGTCGGCGTTGTTGTCCTTGTTGTAACCGGCCAGGTACAGGATGTGCTGGAACTGGTTGGAGTCGAGCGAACCGTCGGTCACGGCCGGGTTCGGGGTGGTGTAGTCGGTGAAGTCCTTGATGTCGACCTTGATGCCGGCTGCTTCAGCCTTCTGCTTGTAGATCGTCCACTGCTCCTCGGAGGCTCCGACCACGCCGATCGAGATCGGCGCGTCCTGGCCGTCGCCGACGCCCTGGTCGGCGCCGGAGCCGCAGCCGGTCAGCAGCAGGGCAACAGCGGTGGTGAGGGCAGCCAGCGGGGTGGCCCAACGCTTGAACATGAGTGTTCCTTTCAACTGTGGGGCAACAAGCCCCGACGCCGCGAAGAGCGGCGTGCCGTGGTGGCAGGGTGGCCGCGGGTGCGGCAGGGATCACGACAAGCGATCCATCACCCCATGGTGTCAAGTGTGCCGCTGGCCAAACAATTCCCCACAGCGCGTCCCGTCATATGGCTACCCGCCGCGAGCCTTGGCCCGCAACGCGGCGATGTCCAGCACGTTGGCGTTCGACGGGTCGATCTCGTCGGCCGCCTGCTCCCACGGATCGAAGATGGGGATCTCGTCGGTTGGTTCGGCGAAGCCCTTGGACGGGTCGTACGGGTTGTTCGGGGTGTTGCCGCTCTGGGTGATCTGGAGCATCGACTCCGACGAGATGGCCTCGTCAGGCAGTTCTGCCAGGTACTCGTGGACGTAGCTGTGGGCGGCCTCGGCCAGCGGCACCTCGCGGTTGAACTCCTGGGACTGGTACCACCGGTGGTCGAGCACCTCGTGGAAGAACTGGGCGTTCTCGCGCTTGCCGCGCAGGTCGGCGGGGATGGCCGCGATGATGGGCTCGTAGCACTGGGTCATCCAGCGGTGGGCCACCACCGCCTCGTCCACGTGGCCCAGACCTGAGCGGGCGCGGAAGGTGTCCAGGTCGTTCAGCATCCGTCGGGCCTGGTTCTCCTCGGCGTCCAGGCCGGTCAGGCGCAGCAGGCGTCGGGAGTGGTGGCCGGGGTCGACCACCTTGGGCTGCAGGCGCACCCGGTCACCCGACGCCGAGGTCGAGATGTCCAGTTCGGCCACGTCGAATCCGAGCGCGTTCAGGCGGCGGACGCGTCGTTCGATGCGGTGCAACTCCGACCCCGCGAACTCCTCCACGCCGGTGAGCTCGGTCCACAGCTCCTGGTAGCGGTTCTCGATGATGTCGACCAGCACCAGCGGGTCAAGGGACGCGTCGAGCAGGCCGCCTGCCTCCAGGTCGAGGAACTCCCCGAACAGGTTGGTGCGGGCAATGGTCAGGTCGTGCAGACGCTGCCCGTTGGTCAGTTTCTCGTGCAGTTCCCCAGTCTCGGCGTCGACCAGGTGAGCGGCGAAGGACTCGGCGTCGCGACGGAACAGGACATTGGACAGTGACACGTCGCCCCACAGGAAGCCGAGCAGGTGCAACTGCGCCAGCAGCACGACCAGGGCGTCGAGCAGGCGCATCACGGTGTCCTGGCGCACGCCGGAGTGGAACAGTGAGCGGTACGGCAGTGAGAACGACAGATGCTTGGTGACCAGGATCGGGTCCAGTTGCTCACCGGTGCGGGTGGTGCGTCCGCTGACCACCGCCAGCGCCTCCACGCCGTGGGCACCGATCCTGCGCAGGTCGTGCAGCAGTCGGTACTCGTGGATGGCGAGGTGCTCGATGACCTCCTTGGCGGCGTAGACGTCGTCGCCGACCCGAATGAACCGGACGACGTGACGCGAGATGCCGCGGGGCAGCGCGACGAGCAGGTCGGTCGGCCACTCCTCGAGCGGGGTGCTCCACGGCAGCGCGAGCAGTCGCGAGTCGGGTTGGGCGGACAGAAAACGGGGCACGGGCCCAGTCTGCCAGCCCGGGACCGTCAGCGGGTGGCGCGTTGGGCCCGATCCAGGGCGACGGTGAGGTCGGCGACCAGGTCCGGGGCCTGCTCAATGCCGACCGAGAGCCGAAGGAGTCCCTCCGTGATACCGGCCATGCCCTGAGCCTCGTCGCTCATGGCCGCGTGGGTCATCGCTCCCGGATGGACCACCAGCGACTCGACCCCACCGAGGGACTCGGCCAGGCAGAAGGTGCGCAGGCTCGCCACCAGCGCGTCGGCCGCCGGACGCCCACCCGCCAGTTCGAAGCTGATCAGCGATCCGAAGCCCGACTGCTGGGACGCTGCCAGGGCGTGGCCTGGGTGGTCGCTCAGGCCGGGGTAGTGGACCTTGGCGACGGCCGGATGACCGACCAGCAGGTCGACGACCGCCCGGGCGTTCTGGTCGTGGACGCGGACCCGCGCGTCCAGGGTGCGCAGGCCGCGCAACTGCAGCCAGGCGTCGAAGCTCGACCCGGACACCCCGGTGGTGTTGGCCCACCAGTCCAGGTCGTCGTGCTGCGCCCGGGTGGCGCTGACCAGCGCACCCCCGACCACGTCGGAATGGCCGTTGATGAACTTGGTGGTGGAGTGCAGCACGACGTCGACCCCCAGGGACAGGGGCTGCTGCAGCGCCGGGGAGCAGAACGTGTTGTCGGCCAGCACCACGGCCCCGGCCGCATGGCCCAGGTCGGCGACCGCCGCGATGTCGGTGATCCGCAGCAAGGGGTTGGACGGGGTCTCGATCCAGACCAGGTCGGCGGGGGAGTCCAATGCTGCCCGGGCGGAGTCGAGGTCGGTCAGGTCGACCCAGTCGACCTGCAGCCTGGCGTCGTTGGCGAAACGACTCAGCAGCCGCCAGGTGCCGCCGTACAGGTCGTGGGCGGCGACGACGCGTCCACCGACGGGCACGCACGCCAGCAGCGCCAGGGTCGCCGCCGACATGCCCGAGGAGGTGATGACCGTCCCGGCGCCACCCTCGAGGATCGCCAGGGCCTCGCCGAACAGGTCCCGGGTCGGGTTGCCCGACCGGCTGTAGGCGTAGTCGGGTTCCTCGGCGATGGTCGGGAAGGTGTAGTTCGTCGACGCGTACCAGGCCGGCACCACCGCACGGTACTGGGTGTCCTGGCCGATGCCGTGGCGCAGGGCTCGGGTGAGGCGGGAGGTCTCGGGCTGGTCCATGACACGAAGGTTAGTGCGCCGCGCACCAATTCTGGTCGTCGGCGCAGCCCCCGCAGGTGACCAGACGCTCCTGGCAGGCCAGGTCGGAGCAGTTCTGCAGGCGCGAGGTCGGTGCGGCGCAGCGGTGGCAGCGGCCGATCACCTCGGGGTCGGGGCCGAGGTCGATGACCGAGCGACCGTCGAAGACGGTCAGGCTGCCCTGCCACAGTCCCTGGTTGCCGAACTGCTCGCCGTAGCTGACCACACCGCCGTCGACCTGGTAGACGTCGGCGAAGCCGCGGTTGCGCATCAGCACCGTCAGCACCTCACACCGGATGCCGCCGGTGCAGTAGGTGATCACGGGCCGATCCTTCAGGTGGTCGTACTTGCCGGAGTCGAGTTCGGCCACGAAGTCGTGCGTGGTCGAGGTGTCGGGCACGACCGCGTCACGGAACCGGCCCACGGCGGCTTCGACGGCATTCCTACCGTCGAAGAAGACGGCCTCGGGACGCTCGGCGACCAGGTCGTTGACCTGCTGGGGACTCAGCCGGGTGCCACCGCCGACGACGCCGGTCTGGTCCACGACCAGTTCGTGGGGGACACCGAAGCTGACCAACTCCTCGCGGACGCGCACCCGCAGCTTCGGGAAGTCGGTGCTGAAGCCCTCGGCGTCCAACGCGGTGCCGGCCGACCATTTCACCTCCAGCGCGCGCAGTCCGGGGTGGGCACGTGTCCTCCGGAGGTAGGCCTTGCAGTTCTCGACCGAGCCGCCGACGGTGGCATTGATGCCGTGCCGGCTGACGATGATGCGGCCCCGCAACTTCAACGAATGGCACAGTTCCCACTGCCACAGCCGGATCGCCTCCGGGTCGGCCAGGGGGGTGAAGTGGTAGAAGAGCAGGATCTTGGGAACGCGCACAGTGCGAGTATGCCCGGATGTGGCTAGATTCGCCCCGTGACCTGGACCTCTGCCGCGCTGACCTTTCTGCTGGTGATGGACCCCTTGGGCAACGTGCCGTTGTTCCTGGCGGCGCTGCGCCACACCGCCCCGGAGCGCCGGGCACGGGTGATCCTGCGGGAAGTGCTGATCGCGTTGGTCATCATGCTGGTGTTCCTGGGACTCGGCCGGTTCCTGCTGGACCTGTTGCACGTCTCGCAGGAGGCGCTGACCGTCGCAGGCGGAGTCATCCTGCTGTTGATCGCGGTCCGGATGGTGTTCCCGACCGAGATGCGCAACCTGCACGAGCCCGTCAGCGGGGAGCCGTTCATCGTGCCGCTGGCCGTGCCCTACCTGGCCGGGCCGTCGCTGCTGGCCACCGAAATCCTGGTGGTGAGTTCCGGCGCGCCCGGCATGTGGCCGTGGTGGCTGTTGGCATTGGTGCTGGCCTGGGCCATCTCGGCGGGGGTGTTGTTGAGCGCCGGCTGGTTGCAGCGCTTCGTCGGGGACAGGACGTTGGTGGCGATCGAACGGCTGATGGGCATGGTGCTGGTGATGATCGCGGTGCAGATGATGCTGGACGGGTTGAGGGACTTCTTCATGGCCTGACCTGGTCGTGCGGGAACGCAGGAAGGGCCCGGCCGAAGCCGAGCCCTTCCGGGGATATCGATCGTTGTCGCAGGCCAGCCTCAGCTGATCCGGTCCTGGCTGACATTGCTGAACACGTGCACGTGGTCCTTGTCGACACCCAGACGCACCTGCGCGCCACGCGAGGGGGGACGACGCGACGAGATGCGGGCCACCAGCTGCTGCGCGGTGATCTTCTCGTCGTCGGACAGGCCCGACAGGCTGCCGTACAGGTAGGCGTCGGCACCCAGTTCCTCGACCACGGCCACGTCCAGGCCGATGCCCTCGCCGGAGTCGGAGAGCACGAAGGTCTCGGGACGGATGCCCAGGGTCAGGGTCTCCTCACCCGGTGCACGGTCCAGGACCTCACGCGAGATCGGCACCAGGTAGTCGCCGATCATGACGCCGCCCTCGACGACCTTGCCGACCATCAGGTTCATGGCCGGCGAACCGATGAAGCCGGCGACGAACAGGTTGCGGGGGGTGTCGTAGAGGGCCAGCGGGCTGTCAACCTGCTGCAGTTCACCGTTGCTCATCACGGCCACCCGGTCACCCATGGTCATGGCCTCGACCTGGTCGTGGGTGACGTAGACGGTGGTGACGCCCAGCCGCGACTGCAGGGCCGCGATCTGGGTGCGGGTCTGCACGCGCAGCTTGGCGTCCAGGTTCGACAGCGGCTCGTCCATCAGGAAGACCTGGGGGTCACGCACGATGGCGCGGCCCATGGCCACGCGCTGGCGCTGGCCACCGGACAGGTTCTTCGGCTTGCGGGTGAGGAATTCCTCCAGGCCCAGCAGCTTCGCGGCCTCCTGGACGCGCTTCTGGCGCTCCGCCTTGGGCACGTTCTGCATCTTCAGGGCGAAGCCCATGTTGTCCGCGACCGTCATGTGCGGGTACAGGGCGTAGTTCTGGAAGACCATCGCGATGTCGCGATCCTTCGGCGGCAGGTCGGTGACGTCACGCTCACCGATGTGGATGCTGCCGGCGTTCACTTCCTCCAGGCCGGCCAGCATGCGCAGGCTGGTTGACTTGCCGCAACCGGAGGGGCCGACCAGAACCATGAACTCACCGTCGCCGATGTCCAGGTTCAGTTTGTTGACAGCCGGGCGCTCAGACCCGGGGTAGACGCGCGTGGCGTCCCGAAATGTGACCTTGGCCATGCCAATTGTCCTTTCCACGGGCAGGTACGTGCCCGACGATCCGTAGTGGAAACGATTCCCGCAGCTTCGCGGGCTTCGACGCCCCAGCGTCAGCCGTGACTGATTGGGAACATTAACGAATCTAGCGGCAACTCGGTGACGGCGGAAGGCCGTCGTAATGGAGTTGAGACCGTTCCCGCCTCAACTTCCCCCCGAAAAGGTGGACGAATGGCAACGGCCGGCCCCCTGCAGGAGGGGGCCGGCCGCTGCTCTGCACACTGGACCGATGAGGCTAGACCGATGAGGGGGTCCAGTTCTTCGCCAGCAACAGCTCCGGGTTTCTCTCGGGGCTCACCTGCACCCCGCCACCGCGCAGCTTGATGTTGTCGACATACACACCCCGGCCCAGGTACAGGTTGTCGGTGGTGTGCTTCCACCGGATGACCAGGTTGTCCCCGGCCGGCACCTGCGCCTCGGCCTTCATCCACCGCCGCAGCCCGCTGACGGCCAACGGTCCATCGACGGTCTGGGCGCGAAAGTCGCGGTCCTTGAGCCGGTAGGGCAGCGGCGCCCACGTCGTCCCGCCATCGGTGGAGAGCTCCAGTGAGAACGGGTCCCACTGGTCCTCGGCGTCGATGAACAGGTCGAAGCTGAGCTTGGCGTCCCGCGTCAGGCGCTCGACGGGCAGGTCCAGGGTGGAGGTGGTGGCATTGGTGGTGCCAGTCATCCACGCCGTCGCGCCAGTGGTGGGTCGCACCGGCATCGCCAGGGCGAGCCCCTGGGCCCAGTCACGTCGCGGCGGGTTGACCGACCCTGAGGCCCGCGACGGGTGCACCCTGTTGGTCAACAGGATCGCGAACGACCGTGAGGTGAAGTCGATGACCAGGCTGGTGCCGGTGTAGCCGGTGTGCCCGGCAGTCTTCGGGCTCGCCAGGCCAGCCATGTACCAGCGCTGGTCGAGCTCGAAGCCGAGGCCGTGACTGTCATCGGGGAACTTCTCGTTGAAGTCGGTGATGAGCAGGTCGACCGACGACTCCGAGAGGATCCGTCGACCTTCGTAGATGCCGCCGTTCAACAGCGCCTGCGACAGGATCGACAGGTCCTTCACGGTGGAGAACACCCCGGCGTGACCGGCAACACCGTTCAGCGACCAGGCGTTCTCGTCGTGGACCTCACCCCAGACGATGCCCCGGTTGGGGGTCGCCTGGTATTCGGTGGCGGCGGTCCGCCGCTTGTCGGACGGGTTGTAGCCGGTGTCGACCATGCCCAGCGGAGCGGTGACGCGTTCCCGGACGACAACATCCAGGGACGTGCCCCGCAGCTTCTCCACGATCAGTCCCAGGGTGATCAGGTTGAGGTCGGAGTAGCGGTAGACCTCGCCGGGGGCGTGGGTGGGGGTGGCGTTCAGCACGGCCCGGATGCGACTGTCGTAGTCGGGTGCCGACCACAGCGGCAACCACGCCACCAGACCCGAGGTGTGGGTCAACAGGTGCCGGACGGTGATGTCCTGCTTGCCGTTGGCCGCGAATGCGGGCAGGTAGGTGGCCACCGGTTCGTCCAGCTCCAGGGCACCCTCCTCGATCAGCTGCACGGCCACCAGGGAGGTGAACAGCTTCGAGACCGAGGCCAGGTCGAAGATGGTGTCCTCGACCACCGCGATCCGCTCGGACTCGGGCAGTGTGGTGGTGGCGTCGGCATAGAGCAGGGCGTGCCCACCCACCGCCCGGGCCACGATGGCACCGTCATGCCCCATCACCGCCGCATACCCCGGGTAGAGGGGGTAGCCGTTGGGTTGGGGACGGGTGTAGCCGTCCAGGGCGGCCTTGGCCGCCTCGATCGGCTCCGGGTTCAGGCCCTGGCGCTGCGGGGTGGCGGTGGTGAGCACGGTGTTGGGGGCGGCATAGCCCTGGTGCACCGTGGTGTAGTCCGCCGCCACGGCGGGACCCACCAGTCCCACCGTCAACGCCACCGACGTGGCCAGGGCGAGGCAGACCCGCCTCATCGGGCGCTTCATCCGCGGTTGCCGGGGTAGAGCAGGTACTGCTGCCGCAACCTGTCGAAGGCGGCCAGCTCGCTGCGCCAGGCCGCCACCACGGCGTCGGCCGAGGCGCCGGAGTCGATCTGCTCACGCAACCGCGACGACCCGGTCAGCTTGTCGATCCAGTAGGGGCGGGTGGTGTCCCAGGCGTCGTTGCGCCAGGCGAACTCCGGGTAGAGCGCCTTGGCGGCGACCAGCATCTCGACGCCCACGCGCACCGCGTCCAGGGCGTACGGGTCGAGGATGTGCACCTGGACCCCGGCGCACACCTTGGTGGCGTGCTTGCTGAAGGTGGGCGTGAAGTACGCCTCGCGGAACTGGACGCCCGACAGTTTGCGATCGTTCAGGGCCACCGACCAGCGGTGGTCCATGTAGGGAGCGCCGATCCACTCGAACGGTCGGGTGGTGCCGCGTCCCTCGGACAGGTTCGTCCCCTCGAACATGCAGGTGCCGGGGTACAGCAGGGCGGTGTCCGGGGTCGGCATGTTGGGGCTCGGCGGAACCCACTGCAGACCCGTGTCCTGGTAGAGCTCGCGCGGCTTCCAGCCCTTGTTCTGGATGACGACCAGTTCCCTCAGGCGCGCGCCCGCCTCGTCCTGGGGCAGGAACTCACCGTTGAACAGGCCGGCCAGTTCACCGACGGTCATGCCGTGCTGCTGGACGATCGCCTCGGACCCGACGAAGGTGGTGAAGAACTCCGTCATCAGCGGCCCCCTGGCGACGCCGCCGGTGGGGTTGGGACGGTCCAGCACCAGGAAGGCCACGTCGGCACGCACCGCAGCGCGCATCGCGTTGTACATCGTCCAGATGTAGGTGTAGAACCGGGCGCCGGCGTCCTGGATGTCGAAGACGATCGTGTCGAGGCCGGCCTTGGTGAACATGGTGGCCATGGACGCCACCGTCGCCCCGTAGAGGTCGTAGATGGTCAGTCCGGTGCGCGGGTCAATGGTGGTGCCCTCGGCGTCCCCGGCCTGGGCGGTGCCGCGGAAGCCGTGCTCGGGCCCGAAGATGCCCTTGATGTCCAGGCCGGCGGCGGCCATCGAGTCGACGATCGAGGTGCCGTCAGCCAGCACGCCGGTCGGGTTGGTGATGACCCCGAGTTTGCGTCCCTTCAGGTCTGCCCAGCCCTTGGCTGCCTGCACGTCGGCCCCGGTCTTCACCCGGGTGCCCGACCCCTTGCCGGGGGTGGCGTTGGCGGCGGTGACGCCGCCGAAACTCAGCGCGCTCGCGCCGGCGGCGATTCCGGCGCCGCCCATCATCATGCGTCGGTTGATTCCCATGTCTGTCTTCTTTCGTGAGGGGTGGTCAGTAGCTGAGGCCGTGGCCAAAGGGGTGGACGACGGAGGTGACATCGGTGGGCGAGACCAGGTCGACCGGCAGCTTGCCGCGGGGGTTGACCGTGCCGGTCAGCACCCGCACCAGCGAGCCGGGGGTGACCGGTGAGTAGGAGTAGGTCGCCACCTTGGCGTTGCCCTGCACCCAGCTCAGGTCGTAGGGGTCGCGGACGGCGACCACGACGACGGGAGTGCCGGTGGCGCCCAGCCGGGCGACCAGGGTGCGCTGGGCGGTGTTCGTCCACGCCTTGTTGGTGAGCACGACGACCACGTCATGGCTGGCTGCGGCCGTCGCGGCCGCACCGATGCGCGCAGAAGTGGGCGTCAGACCGGTCTCGAGGGCGGTGGCGGCATGGCCGGCGTCGGTGAGCAGCGCGGCGACCGACGCGGTGGTGGAGACCCCCCAGCCGGTGACCAGCACCTTGCGTCCCGCCGCCAGGGGCAGCACCCCGTCATTCTCGACCAGTGTGACGGTGCGGTCACTGATCCGGTCGGCGGTAGCCATGTGGGCGTCGTTGCCGAGGTAGCCGTCGACCCTGTCCGCGTCGACGTAGGGCTGTTGGACGTAGCCGCGGCGGTACTTCAGGGTCAGGATGCGCTCAATCTTGCGGTCGATGTCGGCCCACAGCAGCCGTCCACTGGCCAGGGCCGCCTTGATGGCGGCGATCGCCTCGACGGGTTTCGGTGCCATCAGCAACTGGTCGACCCCCGCCTCCAGCGCGCGGACGGCGACCTCGTCGTCCCCGTACTTGTCCCGGACCCCCTGCATGGCGAGGCTGTCGGTCACCACGACGCCCTTGTAACCGAGTTGGCCGCGCAACAGCCCGGTCATGATCGGCTTCGAGAGGGTCGCCGGGTCGCCGGAGTCGTCAAAGGCGGGCATCAGCAGGTGGGCGGTCATCACCATGTCCACTCCCGCCGCGATGGCTGCCTTGAACGGCGGGGCGTCGATGGTCTCCCATTCCTCGCGGGTGTGGTCGATGAGCGGCAGGCCGTAGTGGCTGTCGGTGGCGGTGTCTCCATGGCCCGGGAAGTGCTTGGTCGAGGACGAGACGTTGCCGTCGTCCTGGTAGCCCCGCACCTGGGCGCGAACCATGTCGGCGGTGAGGGTGGGGTCCGAGGAGAACGCCCGCACCCCGATAACGGGGTTGAGCGGGTTCACGTTGACGTCGGAGGTGGGGGCGAAGTTGACGTTGATGCCGACCGCGCGCAGTTCCTTGCCGGTGATGTCCGCGGCGGTGCGGGCATCATCGGTGCTGCGTCCGGCGCCCAGCGCCATCGAGCCGGGGAACTGGGTGGCCGGGGGACCGAGTCGGGTGACCACGCCCATCTCCTGGTCGGTGGCGATCTGCAGGGGCACCGCGGCCTTGGCTGCCGATCCGAGGGCCGCTCGCTGCAGGCCATTGCTCAGCTCGGCGACCTGCCGGGGATTCTTGTAGGAGTCGGTCCAGGCAAAGTAGATGACGCCGCCCAGGTGCAGCTTGGCGACGACGTCGGCGGGGGTGGCATGTCCGAACTGGGACAGGTTGCGTGCGTCGGCGGTGTCGGCGGTCGCGCCGTAGACCTCGGCGATGAACAACTGGCCGAGCTTCTCGTCGGCGGTCATCCTGGCCAGTGTCGAACGCACCCAGCCGGTGATGCGCTGGTCCGGGCTGGTCGACGCGCTGGCCCGTCCAGCGCAGGCAGCAGCGCCCGCGATTCCCGCGCCAGTGGCGAGAACAGCACGACGCGACAGGGAAGAGTTGAGGGGGTTCACAAGTGCCTCACTTCGAGTACGCCCGGGAACCGTCGTTGGTTCCCGGTGGTTGGGCGCGAGGCTAGTCAGGAATCCCCCCACCGTGGGCCAGTCGTCACCGATTGCCCGGGCCGTCATCAGACGCAGGATGCTGAATCCCCTAGTCGCCACGACGAAAACGGAGATGCAAAGGACCTGAGGGGAAATACGCAAGGGATCAGGGCCGGTGAGCGAATGAAGGGGAGTCCTGAGCAGTTCGGTGGATGCCACCGCCCCGGCTAGCCTCGATGGTATGGAATCCCAGCCCGCCGGACAGCAGCCCGGCCCCGACCCGGTGGTCGCCGCCGCTGACCGTGCCCTGGCCAAGGCCACCGCCAGGGCGGCCGGGGCATCCCCCGGGGGGTCGCCGACCGAGCCTGCTCCTGAGAAGGAGTGGTGGGAGGAACCCGGCATGCCGTGGAGGGAGAAGCCCACCCGGTCGGACTACGCGTGCCTGGCCTGGATCGCCTTCATGGGTGTCTTCGGGCTGGCGATGCTGCCGCTTCGCGGCTGGTTGTTGGGCCTGAACCCGCCGCTGCTGGTGGCCATCACCGGCTCACGGTCAGGTGCGGCCGCCATGGGGGCACTGGCCTCGCAGGGCCTGGCCGACAACTGGGTCTGGTACCTGCTGGCCGGCACCGTCATGTCGATCAAGTTCGACTGGGTGTTCTGGTGGGCGGGCAAGCTCTGGGGGCGCGGCATGATCGAGGTGTGGGCCGGACGCTCCGAGCGCGCCGCCAAGAACTACGCCAGGGCCGAACGCTGGGCGCAGAAGCTGGGCTGGTTGGGCATGTTCGTCGCCTATGTCCCGATTCCGCTGCCGCTGATGCAGGTGATCTTCGTGCTCTTCGGCGCCTCGGGGATGAGCGTCAAGCGCTTCATCCTGCTCGACTTCCTGGCCAGCACCACCTGGCTGCTGCTGTACCTCTCGCTGGGGTGGGTGGTCGGTGAACCGGCGGTGAAGGTGCTCAAGGAGTACGCCAAGTACGCCAACTACGTCGCCATCGGCCTGGTCGTCTTCGTCATCGCCACGACCATGTTTGCCCCGCGCAAGAAGCGGGCCTGAGCGGGGGCCCGGCCAGTACAGCACCGACCGGGCCGACGACAACTCAGGCCAGCGTGACGGTCTGGGTCTTGGTGAACCACCCACTCTTGACCTGGGCGCTGGTCGGGGTCACGTCCTTGGGGACGTCGAAGTAGACCTTGCCCGAGACCTTGTTGCCCGGGTTGACGGTCTCGAACATCAGCACACCCTCGACGAAGAAGGTGTCAGACGACGCGGAGAACTCCAGGCCATTGCCATCCACCAGGGTGATGTCCGAGTCGGAGATCATTGCTTCCCGTTTGCCCACGTTCTTGACGCTCACGTCGAGGACGCAGAACTTGCCCTGCGGCTCGATCTTCTGCCCCAACCCGGTGGGCTGGACACCGCACTTGAAGTTCGTCAGCGTGAACTCCACGTCACCGCTGACGACGGGGGCGCCGAGACGGGCGCCCACAGGTTTCTGCTCGGGGGCGGCGGTCGTTGCTGGCGCTGTCGTGGGGGCCGCGGTCGTAGGCGCGGCGGTCGTGGGGGCCGCGGTCGTGGCGGGTGCCGTCGTGGCGGCGGCGGTCGGCTTGACCTCGGCCGCGGCAGGCATCGTGCTCGCCTGGCTACTGGGCGCGGTGGCCTGGGGCGCGTTGCCGCCCCCCGCCAGAGCGGAAATCACCATCAGGCCCGCGACCCCGCCGACCACGGCCAGCACCACGCGGCCCTTGCCCTTCTTCTTCGGGGGCATCGGTGCCTGCGGCCACTGCTGGCCGGGCATCTGCTGGCCAGGGAACTGCTGTCCCGGGAACTGCTGTCCGGGGAACTGCTGGGGTGGCTGGACCCGCGGGCCGGTGCCCGGGTTGAACTGTTGACCGCCCTGCTGGGACGCCCCGAACGACGCATTGTTCGGCATGGTGACTTCCTTCTGTCATGGCCAGGATTCCTGTGCCCAGTCGTTGCCAGGAATGGCTTCGACCCACTGGGCCAGGACAGAAATGACATTACGAATGGGCTCTGACAAAACGTGTTGGGCGCCACTCGACTGACCACGCTGCACCGCATCTGGGTGCGCGCTGGACGTATCGTGGCCCATGACCCTTTCCGGATCGCGTCTCGACGGCCGTTACCTGGTGATCGACCGGATCGGCCCGACCGGCCGCCCTGGTGTCGGCGAGGTCTGGCGTGCCGTTGACCAGTGGGACGCGCCCGTGGCCGTCAGGGTGCTCGACCTGACGCCCGGGCTGGGGGCCGACGCCGAGCAACGCTTCCTCCACGCACGCGGCTTACTGACCGGCATCAACCATCCCAACGTCGTGCGGGTGCGCGACCTGCTGGTGCTGAACGGAACCCGCCTCGCGATCGTCACGGACCTGGCGGGCGGCGGCGACCTGGCCGCGATGCTGGACCCGGAGACCTTGCCGCCGGTCGACGTCGCTGCCGTCGGCGGCCAGGTCGCCTACGGACTGGGCGCCTTGCACGCCAGGGGCCTCACCCACCAGGGGGTGCGCCCCAGCACCGTGATGTTGCACGAGGTCGACGGTCTGCTGAGCGCACGGGTCAGCGACTTCGCCGTCGCCCTGCTCGGTGCCTATGGACTGATCCGACCGCCCGCCGAGTCACTCCCGCAGAACCTGCCCTACCAAGCCCCGGAACTGGCCGCCGGGGCGGTGCCGACGCCGCGCTCGGACCTGTACGCCCTGGGCATCATGCTCTACGAATTGAGCACTGGTGTCCGGCCCTTTGACGGGGTGGCGCCCGCCGACCTGGTCCACGCGCACGCGAACCTGGCCCCCGGGCGTCCTGCCGGGGTGCCCGACCTGCTCTGGGACCAGATCTCCGTCCTGCTCGCGAAGGATCCCCTGCGGCGACCCGATGACGCCAACCAGGTGGCCGCTCGGTTGGCCTTCATCCGCGAACGCGTCGCCGGCCTGCCAGCAGCCCGCCGACTGGCCGCGCCCCCGCCCCCACTCCGACCGGCCGCAGCCCAGGTGTCGCGCGTCGTGCCCCCGGCCCCCGTGCCGACCGCCCAGCACCGTCCACCACGGCCCAAAGACTCGCGGCGGGGCGTCTGGCTGGCCCTCGCGGCGCTGGTCGTGGTGGTGGCGGTGGTGGGTTGGCTGCTGCTTGGCAGCCGGGACGCCCCGACCGTCACGCCCAGTGCTTCCCGACCCACCACGGCCCAGGTCACTGATGCCCCCAGCACCACGGTTGCGACGACGACCAGGACATCAACCCTCGCACCGACCACGAGTCTTCCCGCCTTCCCGGCAGGCGTGAGCCAGTGCAGTGAGTCGATCGGCGTGAACAGGAACACCTCCTGTGAATTCGCCGCGAACGTCGCCGCCGCCTGGTCGTCCACCAGCAGAACCGGGACGACAACGGTGCGGGCCATCAGTCCGGTCACCAACCAGACCTACACGATGACCTGCGTAGCGGGGCCCGTCACGGTGTGCACCGGCGGGAACAACGCGGCTGTCTACATCCGCTGACCCGCGGATGCCAAATGGTTGAACTGACAACTGATACGATGGAGGCCGTTGACCACACAAGCGAAGGGTGGGCCGATGGCCACGGACTGGCTGACCACGGAGGAGCGCGAGGCCTGGATCCGGCTGGTGGCGTTGATCGAGTTGCTGCCCAGTACCTTCGATGCCCAGCTGCGCTCAGGCGCCAACCTCGTCTACTTCGAGTACTACGTCCTGGCCATCCTGTCCGAGTCGCCGGACCGGACCCTGCGGATGAGCGCGCTGGCCACCAGGGCCAACTCCACCCTGCCGCGGCTCTCCCATGCCGTGCGGCGCCTCGAGCAGCGCGGTCTGGTGGAGCGCAAGCCCTGCGAGCAGGACGGCCGCTCCACCAATGCCCACCTCACCGAGCAGGGCTGGCAGCTGGTCCGCGAGGCCGCCCCCGCCCACGTCGAGCACGTCCGCGAAGTCATCTTCAACGTGCTCACCCCCGAACAGGTGCGCCAGCTGAGCGAGATCTCGGCCACGGTGCTGGGCGCGCTTCCGCACGCGCAGGGGCAGGTCGACCCGATCAGGGCTCAGCCCCTGGCGAACACCGCCACCAGGAAGCCGTCGCCCTCGCGATAGGGGCGCAGATCCCAGGTGGACAGGGCCAGTTCCAACCGCAGGCCGGCCTCCGCCGCGTCGGCGAGGAACTCGTCGAAGGCGTAGCCGCGACCGGCCCCGAAGCCGATGACGGCGCGGCCGTCGTCGACCAGGTGGGTGGCGAAGCGGCGCAGCACCTCGGCGCGGGTCGACTCGGCCAGGAATCCCATCACGTTGCCGGCGCAGACGATCACGTCGAAGCCCTCGGCGATGCCCGCCGACGGCAGGTCGAGGACCGCCAGGTCACCCACGAGGTAGGTGGGGCCGGGGTTGTCGATGTCGCCGGCCGCGATCAGTCCGGGGTCGACGTCCACGCCGACGACCCGGTGGCCGAGTTGGTGCAGGCGGCCGGTCAGTCGACCCGGCCCGCAGCCCGCATCAAGAATGTGCGCATTGCGCGGCACCATCGCGTCGACGAAGCGCGCCTCGCCGTACAGATCGTGACCTTGTTCGGCCATCACCTTGAAACGCTGGATGTAGCGCTGGGTGTGGTCGGGGTCGGCGGCGATGATGCGCGCCCACTTGGACGGCTCCGGTGCACGAAGGGACTGGTTCACCACGCCATGCTATCGGGCAACGATTTCCCCCCAGCACCCGGATGTCGGCACAATTGGGCAGGCCCGCGTCTTCGCGGTGCGCCCCCTTAGCTCAGCGGCCAGAGCACCTGTCTTGTAAACAGGGGGTCGTGGGTTCGACTCCCACAGGGGGCTCAGACACCGGCGCCGGCCAGCACCGCCTCGCCGTCGCCGTGCACCCGGACCACCTCACCGGCCGGGATGAAGGCGGCCTGGCCCTTGACCAGCTCGGTCGTCTCATCGGTGCTGGCGCAGGCCAGGTACCCGTCCAGGACCATCAGGATGCGGGCGCTGCCGACGGCGGGCAGCACCACCGGCTCGGGGTGGCCGCCACGACCCAGGTGCATCATCCACAGGTCGAACTCCGGTGACGGGGTGGGGTAGTGCCGCAGGCCGGGCGCCACGAGGACCGGTTCCACCAGGTGCGGCACGGCGCCTTCGAAGTCGACCACCTGCACCAGGGCGTCGACGTCGATGTGCTTGTGGGTCAGGCCGCCTCGCAACACGTTGTCGCTGCTGGCCATGATCTCAAGGCAGGTGCCCGACAGGTGGGCGTGCATGTTCCCGGGTGGCAGATGGACGGCCTGGCCGGGCCGCAGGTCCAGGCGGTTCAGCAGCAGTGCGGCCAGGATGCTGCGGTCGCCGGGGTAGTGCTCGTCCAGTTCCACGGCGGTGCGGGCGAAGGCGCCCAGCGCGGAATCGTCGTCGGCGTGGCGCAGGGCGGCCGCCACCACTACGTCCACCATGCCGCGGCGCTGGTCGGACAGGCTCAGCGCGTCGAGGAAGACCTCGGCGAGGGCGGCGCTGCCGCTGCGCTGGGTGAGCGGACCGATCACCGAGCCAAGTTCGTCGCTGACCCCGAGCTGGGCGAACAGGGCGGCAGTCTGGGCCGCGGGGCGGAATCCGCTGAGCGTGCTGAAGTCGGTCAGGGCGATGGCCATCTCGGGCTTGGGCCAGTCGTCCTTGAAGCTGCGCTGGGGGTCGGTCAACGCCAGGCCGCGCTCGTTCTCGGCGGCGAAGCCGGCCCGCGCCTGTTCCCGGTTGGGGTGCGCCTGCAGGCTCAGCGGGTGGGCCGCCGACAGGATCTTCAGCAGGAAGGGCAGCCGGGGACCGAAGGCGTCCAGGGATGCCGCGCCGAGCGCTTCGGGATGGTCGAGCAGCCAGGTACGCAGGTCGGTGCCGTGCTCGGGGACCTCGCTGGGCGCCAGCCCGTGGGCGCCCAGCCACAGTTCGGCCTGTGGCTCGCCGGTGGGGTCCACCCCCAGGATCGTGGCGATCGAGTCTGTCGATCCCCAGGCGTAGTTCTGGATCCGGCCCTCGAGGTGCATCATTGCGCAGTTCCTACTGTCGTGACGGCGTCCGGCTGGGCGGGACGGTTACCCCTCGAGTGTAACGACTCCCCATCACCGCCCCTGAATCACCGCCCTTGAATGACATGGCTGTGATTCGCCAGCTAGACTCGTCGGCATGTCAGCCCGAAGCCACATCAGCGCTGTTCCCGAAGCGAGCGTCCAGGTGCAGGGCCTCAGCGAGCGTGACTGCGCCATCCTGGAGTTCGAGAAGTCGTGGTGGTCGGCCGACGGCTCCAAGGGCAGCGAGATTCGCGAACGGTTCGGCATGTCCACCACGGCCTACCACCAGATCCTCAACGCGCTCCTGGACGACCCGACGGCCCTGGCCGCCCAGCCCCTGCTGGTCAAACGTCTGCGTCGGCTGCGCGAGCAGCGCCAGCGGTCGCGCTCGGCCTCGCGCCTGGCCCAGCACGGCTGACCACCCTGCGCAGGTGCGCCAGGCCCTCGGTCAGGGGACGGAACGCCAGCACGCGGTAGCCCCCGAGCTCCAGGTCGGCCTCGAGCTCGAACACGTTGGCCGCGGCCCGGTCACCGGTCCGCAGCCAGGACCAGCCCATGGCCAGGCCGTAGGCCGGCAGGTAGGGCAGCCCCATCGAGTAGGCCCACTGCCACGTGTGATTCGTCTCGTGCTGCAGCAGACCGGGGTGGCGCGCCTCGAGGTCAGCCCACGACCCGGACGCGGTGAGGATGACCGAGCCGATGGTGAAGGCCCCGGCCATCGGAAAGCCGAGCCGGTAGCCCTCGGCCAGCCACACCCCGTCGGGGCCACGCCGCACGCGCGCGCGACCGACGGCGGCCACCGCCAGGCCGAACGGGGTGGACGCATTGCACCAGTTGGCCAGGTTGCGCACACGAGACATCACGGGGCTGCTCACGACGTCCATTCTGCCGGGCTCGACCGGCAGAAGTGGGGGTGCGGAATCTTTGCACTCTCGGGGGTCGAGTGCTAAGAATGGAGTTAGCACTCGCAGCGTCAGAGTGCTACCGCCGTCAGGTTGGTGAGGCTCCCACGGGCCGTCCGTCGCGGGCACCGGCTTGGCGTTCACACCCAATGGGGCACGCTGCCCCCGACGCGGGAGGATTCCCCAACAACCATGGCAAAGCTGATTGAATTCAACGTCGAGGCCCGCCGCGCCCTCGAGCGGGGCATGAACACCCTTGCCGACGCGGTGAAGGTCACCCTTGGCCCGAAGGGCCGCAACGTCGTGCTGGAGAAGAAGTGGGGCGCACCCACGATCACCAACGACGGTGTGTCCATCGCCAAGGAAATTGAGCTGGACGACCCCTTCGAGAAGATCGGCGCCGAGCTGGTCAAGGAGGTCGCCAAGAAGACCGACGATGTCGCCGGCGACGGCACCACCACCGCCACCGTGCTGGCCCAGGCAATGGTCCGCGAGGGCCTGCGCAACGTGACCGCCGGTGCCAACCCGATCGAGCTGAAGCGCGGCATCGAGGTCGCCGTCGAGGCGATCGTTGCCGAACTGGCCAACCAGGCCAAGCCCGTCGAGACCCGTGAGCAGATCGCTGCCACCGCCTCGATCTCGGCCGCTGACCCCTCGGTCGGCGAGATCATCGCCGAGGCGATGGACAAGGTCGGCAAGGAAGGCGTCATCACCGTCGAGGAGTCGAACACCTTCGGCATCGAGCTCGAGCTCACCGAGGGCATGCGGTTCGACAAGGGCTACATCTCGCCCTACTTCGTCACCGACACCGAGCGCATGGAGGCCGTGCTGGAGGACCCCTACGTCCTCATCGTGAACTCCAAGGTCAGCTCGCTGAAGGACCTGCTGCCGCTGCTCGAGAAGGTCATGCAGGCGTCCAAGCCGCTGCTGGTCATCGCCGAGGACGTCGACTCCGAGGCCCTGGCCGGACTGATCGTCAACAAGATCCGTGGCACCTTCAAGTCGGTCGCCGTCAAGGCTCCCGGCTTCGGGGACCGCCGCAAGGCCATGCTGCAGGACATCGCCACCCTGACCAACGGCACTGTCATCTCCTCGGAGGTCGGCCTCTCGCTGGAGACCGCCACCCTGGACCTGCTGGGCCAGGCCCGCTCGGTCGTCATCACCAAGGACGAGACCACCATCGTCGAGGGTGCCGGCGACGCCGAGGCCATCGCCGGTCGCGTGCAGCAGATCCGCAACGAGATCGAGAACTCCGACTCCGACTACGACCGCGAGAAGCTGCAGGAACGTCTGGCCAAGCTGGCCGGTGGCGTGGCCGTGGTCAAGGTCGGTGCAGCCACCGAGGTCGAGCTGAAGGAGCGCAAGCACCGCATCGAGGACGCCGTTCGCAACGCGAAGGCTGCCGTCGAAGAGGGTCTGGTCGCCGGCGGCGGCGTGGCCCTGGTGCAGGCTGCCAAGGCAGCCAAGGTCGACCTGCAGGGCGACGAGGCCACCGGTGCCCAGATCGTGTTCAGCGCGGCCTCGGCCCCGCTGCGCCAGATCGCCATCAACGCCGGCCTCGAGGGCGGCGTGATCGTCGAGAAGGTGTCCGGCCTGGAGCCCACCCACGGCCTGAACGCGGCCACCGGTGAGTACGTCAACATGCTGGAGGCCGGCATCATCGACCCGGCCAAGGTCACCCGTTCGGCACTGCAGAACGCTGCGTCGATCGCCGCGCTGTTCCTCACCACCGAGGCAGTGATCGCGGACAAGCCCGAAAAGGCCTCCCCGATGCCCGGCGGCGCCGACGGCGGCATGGGCGGCATGGACTTCTGAGTCCATCCCCACCGCACCACCCGAACGGGCGGTCCCCAGCTGGGGGCCGCCCGTTCGGCGTTGCTCCCACCCCCACCGGCCCATCGGCCCCAGACTGGGGGCATGACTGGCCTGCTGGAGGTGATCGCACTCCACGAGCACGACGCCCGCCGGGCCGAGGAGGGCGGCGCCGACCGCATCGAACTGCTCGGCACCATGGACGAGGACGGCCTGTCACCCGAACCGGCACTGGTCGAGAAGGTCCGGAACAGCATCGACATCCCACTGCGCCCCATGGTGCGACTGCGCCCCGGTTTCGGCACCGACGGGGGAGAGGCAACCCGGCTGCGGGGCCTGATCTGGTCCTACCTGGACGCGGGAGCCGACGGGGTCGTCCTGGGCTTCCTCAACGGTCACGGTGACGTCGACACCGAGGTCATCCAGGCGCTGGTCGGTGAGGGGGACTGGCCCTGGACCTTCCACCGCGCCATCGACCATGTGTTGGACGCCCGCCGGGCCTGGCAGGTGCTGCCGACGCTGCCGCGCCTCGACCAGGTGCTGACCGCCGGCTCCCCTCGGGGCGTCGAGCACGGACTGGACGACCTGCTGCAAACGATCACCGAGGTGCCGCAAGCCGCGTCGCTGATCATGGCCGGCGGCCAACTCGAACCAGAACACGTGCCGTGGCTGGTCCGCGCCGGGGTGCGCAGCTTCCACATTGGCCGCAGGGCAAGGCCCCAGGGCACCTACAAGGCGTGGGTCGATGCCGGACTGGTCACCTCGTGGCGACATCTCATCGACACCGAGGTGGCCCACGTCAGCTGACCAGCAATTCGGTTGGGTTCTGTCACCGGTTGGTCGTAGGCTCGACCATTGTGTCCAGCACCCCCGTGATCCAGGCCAGAGGCCTCCGCAAGAACTATGGCGACTTCACCGCCGTCGACGGCATTGACTTCGACGTGGCCCCCGGGGAGTCCTTCGGCCTGCTCGGGCCCAACGGGGCCGGCAAGTCCACCACCATGCGGATGATCGGCGGCACCCTCAGCCGCAGCGGTGGCACCTTGTCCATCAATGGTCTCGACCCGGAGACGCATGGCCCCCAGGTGCGGGCCCACCTGGGCGTCGTCCCGCAGCAGGACAACCTCGACGAAGACCTGCGGGTCCGCGAGAACCTGATCATGTACGGACGCTACTTCGGGTTGCGCCGTGACTACCTGCGGCCGAAGTCGGACGAGCTGCTGGCCTTCGCCCAGCTCACCGACAAGGCCGAGGTCCGCGTCCGGGAGCTGTCGGGTGGCATGAAGCGTCGCCTGACCATCGCCCGCGGACTGGTCAATGAGCCGCGGATCCTGCTGCTGGACGAGCCGACCACCGGGCTGGACCCGCAGGCCCGCCACACCCTGTGGGACCGGCTGTTCCGGCTGAAGGAGGCCGGTGTCACCCTGATCGTCACCACCCACTTCATGGACGAGGCCGAGCAGTTGTGCGACCGGCTGATCGTGGTGGACAAGGGCTCCATCATGGCCGAGGGGTCCCCGGCGCAACTGATCCGCGACTACTCGACGCGGGAGGTGCTGGAACTGCGATTCGGCTCCGACCGCAATGCGGCCGTGGTCGCACAACTCGGAGGTCTGGCCGAGCGGATCGAGGTGCTGCCCGACCGGGTACTGCTCTACTCCCAGGACGGCGAGGCCACCCTGGTCCAGGTCACCGAGGCGGGGCTCAACCCGATCACCTCCCTGGTGCGGCGCAGTTCGCTGGAGGACGTGTTCCTGCGGTTGACCGGAAGGACCCTCGTTGACTGACACCGCTGACCTCGACGTCCGGGCCCTGGCGCGCTCCGGACGCGTCCCCGCGCCTGAGCAGATGGCCGCCAACGCCACCCGCTGGGGAGTCCTCTACTACGCCGAGACCTACCTGCGTGGTGCCCGGGCCTACCTGCTGTCGATCGTCCTCAACGCCGTCGGCACCCCGTTGCTCTACATGCTGGCCATGGGTGTCGGCCTGGGCAGCCTGCTCGACCGCAACGGCACCACCGTGGACGGGGTCAGCTACCTGGTCTTCGTGGCCCCGGCCATCATGGTCGCCACCGCCTCGCAGTCGGCCTTCGGGGAATCCACCTACCCGATCATGGGCGGCTTCAAGTGGCACCGCACCTACTTCGGGCCGGCGGCGACCCCGATGGATCCCGCCCAGATCGCCTGGGGGCACCTGCTCGGCGTCGCGGTGCGGTTCACCGCCCAGTCGGTGGCCTTCTGGCTGATCATGATGGCCTTCGGGGCCGCACCCAGCGGCTGGTCGTGGGTGGCCATCCCCGTCTCGACGCTGACGGCGTTGTCCCTGGCGGCCCCCATGCAGGCCTTCGCGGCCACCCTCGAGAACGAGGGTGCCCAGTTCACCACGATCCAGCGGTTCGTGATCATGCCCATGTTCCTGTTCGCGGGCACCTTCTTCGCGCTGGGCTCCATGCCCATCTACCTGCAGTGGATCGGCTGGATCTCACCGATCTGGCACGGGTCGCAACTGGCCCGATGGGCCACCTACGGGCTGAGCGAACCGTGGTGGCTGGTCGCGGTCCACCTGCTCTTCCTGGTCGTGCTGACCGTGGTCAGCGCCCGCCTGGCAGCAGGCACCTACCGCCGGAGGTTGTGGTCATGACGAGCATTCCCGCGCAGGAACTGATCACTCCCAAGCCGGACCCGATCGGGCACATCGAGCGCCGACTGGACACCCCGCGGCCCTTCCCCGGCCTGTACTCGGGCAACCTGCTGGCCGTCCTGGAGCGCGGCTGGATCGCCATCAAGACGCAGAACTGGGTGATCCTGGTCAGCGGCTTCGTCGAACCGGTGCTCTACCTGCTGGCCATGGGCATCGGTGTCGGTGCGCTGGTCGGTGAGGTGGCCGGTCCCGGCGGTCGCCCGATCAGCTACGCCGCCTACATCGCCCCCGCCCTGCTGGCCACCTCCGCCATGAACGGGGCCCTGTACGACTCGACCACCAACGTCTTCTTCAAGCTGAACTACGCCAAGCTCTACCAGGCAATGCTGCAGACGGCGATGGGGCCCATGGACGTCGCCCTGGGCGAGATCGTGCTGGCCCTGCTGCGCGGCCTCATCTATGCCGTGGCCTTCATGTCCCTGATGGCGGGGCTGGGTCTGGTGACCTCGTGGTGGGCGCTGGCCATGATTCCCGCCGCCCTGCTGATCGCCTTTGGGTTCGCCAGCATCGGCATGGGGGTGACCAGCTTCATGAAGACCTTCCAGCAGCTGGACGTGATCATCTTCGTCATGCTGCCGATGTTCCTGTTCTCGGCCACCCTGTACCCCATCGAGGTCTTTCCCGAGGTGATCCAGTGGTTCGTCATGGCCCTGCCGTTGTGGCACGGGGTCGAGATGATGCGCCACCTGGCCGTCGGACACCTGACCTGGGCCACGGCGTGGCACATCGTCTACTTCCTCGTGATGTCCGCCGCAGGAACCCTGCTGACCACGCTGCGGTTGCGCAAGCTGTTCCTGCGCTGAGCACGCGGCGACCCACGAAAAGGACCCGGAACCCCTCCGTGACTGGGGTTCCGGGTCTGCTTGTGGGTGGTGGGGGCGATCAGCGGTTGCGCACGGCCTCACCCATGCGGCGCACCATCTGCTCCATCACGGGCCGCGGGGTGGCGAAGTTCAGCCGGACGCTGTGCTTGCCGACGTCCCCGCACGCGCCGCCGTCGGTGAGCGCGACCCGGGCCTTCTCAAGGAAGAAGTCGCTGGGCTTGCCCTCCAGACCCAGCGCCTCGAGGTCGATCCAGGCCAGGTAGGTGCCCTGGTTGGGGACCATGACCGCACCGGGCAGTTCCTCGGCCACCAGTTCCAGCAGGCGACGCTGATTGCCCTCGAGGTAGCCGGTGACCTCGTCCAGCCATTCCTCGCCCTCGGTGAAGGCGGCGATGTTGGCCAGCACACCCGGGGTGGCGGTGCCGTGCAGTTCGAATGCGAAGTCCTTGGCCGTTGTGAGGTCCTGGTCGTTCAGGACCAGCTGTGCGCACTTGTAGCCGGCCAGGTTCCACGCCTTGGAGGCCGACATGGCCGTCAGCGTGTGCCCGTCGGCGACCTCGCTGATGCTCGGGTAGGGCACGTGGGTGTTGCCGTCCAGCATCAGCGGCGCGTGGATCTCGTCGTTGAAGACGCGGCCGTGGTGCCGCTCGACGATCTCGGACAGGCGGACCATCTCGTCGCGGGTGTAGACCTTGCCGATCGGGTTGTGCGGGTTGCACAGCACGAACATGTCCCCGTCGGCGAAGACCTCCTCGATCGCGTCGAAGTCGAGCTCCCAGGTGGTCTCGGTGCGGATCATCGGCACCTGGACCAGGTCATGTCCGGTCATCTGCGGCAGGAACATGAACGGCATGTAGGCGGGCGTCGGAAGGATCACCCGTGCCTCGGGCTTGAGGTGGTGCTTCATCGTGATCATCATCCCCGTGAGCACGTCCGGGGCGGTGAGCACGTTCTTGACGTCGACGTTCCAGCCGTAGCGGCGGGCGACGAAGTCGGCCGTCGCCTGCTTGAGCTGCTCGTCCCAGACGGGGGAGACGTAACCGGACAGGCCCGCGTCCACGGCCTGGTGGAGCACCTGCTTGATGGGGTCGGCCAGACCGAAGTCCATCTCGGCCACGAAGGCCCCCAGGGCGTCACCGTAACGGCTCCACTTGCTGCCACCGACCCGGAACAGCTCTTCGGCGGTGATGTCGTCAAACCTCATGTGTTGCCTTTCGGTCATCGTGTTCCTCGGACTGGTCATGGACTTCGTTGAGGTAGTTGTAGATCGTGAAGCGGGTGACCTGCAAGGCATGCGCGGCCAGTTCGACCGCGTCCTTCAGCAGGAACAGTCCGCGGGCCTCGAGCTGGCGCACCACCTCCACCTTGTGGCGCTTGTGCATCAACTCCACCGGCACCCCGGACTCGTCGATGGCGCGGTTCAGGATCACCTGGGCCAGTTCGTCGATGTCTCGGACGAAGGTCTCGCCCAGGGCGTGCGGAGCCGTCGATCCGTCCCCGTCCATCAGCGTCGGCACCTGGTGCGGGGTCACCGCGTCCAGGCCGGCCGGACGCAGCAGCGCCGCGCGGGCCGTGTCGTCCAGCCGCCCCAGCATGGCCTGGGCGACCAGCCCAACCGTCTCCCAGGCGGAGGTGTCGGTGTTGATGCACAGCGCTGCCACCGCGTTGCCGGCCACGTCGCGGATGATCATCGTGGAGGACCGCAGTCGGCGACCGTCGGGCAGCACCGTCTCGTAGTTGAGGTGCTCATCGGTGTTGTCCCGGTTGGCGATGCGTTCGAGCAGCAGGTCGGTGGCGGGGTCGCCGACCACCCGACCGGTCACGTTGCCGTGGATGGCCACGATCGAGTTCGGCAACAGGCTGAGGTCGTGCAGCACCACCTCGCTGGTGGCGGGCATGGACCGGCCCAGCGGGTCGACCAGGCGCGAGAAGACCGCGAGCAGCCGCTCACCATCAAGGCTGCGGCGAATGCGCAGGTCGTTGCCGCCTGCCAGCGGCGGTGGCGAATCGTCGGCCAGGACCACGGCTGCTCCTTCCACTAACTGTTGATGGCGTCTGTCGGTTCAGAGTACGCCCACGCGTCTCCGCGAAGCAAGAGCCGTGACTCTACAACGCGTCGTTGAAGTCCTGCGTGATCTACGTCACGTTCCCTAGGAAAAAAGACAATCGTGTGCCAGTCCTGCAACAACTCTTGTAATCACTATCACGGTCCTGCAAGATGACGCCTACATCCCGTTGAAGGAGACAAACATGGTTGCAAAAGTGTGGAAGGGCGTCGCCGTGGCGCTGGCGGTGGCCCTGGGCGCCTCGGCATGCGGCACCGACAGCAAGGGTTCAGGGGCAACCCTGGAGGAGATGATCTTCGCGATCGACTCGCCCACGGTGGGCTTCGACCCGAACGTCACGCCCGCCGCCCAGGACGCCCGGATCATGCGGCAAGTTTTTGATGGACTGGTGTCCAAGGACGAGAACGGCAAGATCGTCGCCGGCCTGGCGAAGGAGTGGAAGGTCTCCGAGGACGGGTTGAAGTACACCTTCACCCTGAAGGAGGGCGTGAAGTACCACGACGGCAGCGCCTTCGACGCCAAGGCGGTCTGCTTCAACTTCGACCGGATCAAGAAGCCCGAGACCGGTTCCCGGTACGCCATCTCGTTGATCGGTCCCTACAAGTCGTGCGCGGCACCCGACGCCACCACCGCGGAGATCACCCTGAGCGCCAAGTACGCTCCCTTCCTGGCGGTACTCACCTCGCCCTTCCTCGGCATGGTGTCCCCGGCCGCCGTCGCGTCCATGGGCGCCGAGCAGTACAACCTGAAGCCCAGTGGCACCGGCCCCTTCAAGATGGTCGAGTACACCCCGATGGCCCAGATCGTGCTGGAGCGCAACGAGGACTACAACTGGGCCCCGGCCAGCGCCAAGCACGAGGGCCCCGCCCATCTCAAGAAGCTCACCTTCCAGATCGTGCCCGACCCCACGGTGCGGCTCGGCTCGCTGAAGACCGGACGCATCCAGGCGATGAGCAACGTCCCCGAGACCGAGGCCGAGAACACCAAGAACGACAAGTCCCTGGACTTCGTCGCCCAGCCCCAGTCGGGCTCACCCTTCCAGCTGTACTTCAACCAGCAGAAGGGCGTCTTCACCGACCAGGCCGTCCGGCAGGCCTTCGCCCAGTCGGTCGACGTGGCCACCATCGTGAAGTCGCTCTACTTCGGGGTCTACCAGCAGGCCTCCGGCAACCTGTCGACCACCACCCCCGGCTACGACGAGACGCTCAAGGACCTGCTGCCCTACGACCTCGAGAAGTCCAAGTCGCTGCTGGAGGCAGCCGGCTGGAAGGCCGGCGCTGACGGCGTCCGGGTCAAGGACGGCAAGCGTCTGACCGTCGTCTACAACGAGTCGAGCCCCAACCGCGAGAAGCGCCAGGACATCGCCCAGTTCGTGAAGACCTACGCCGAGAAGGCCGGCTTCGAGGTCAAGATCGAACTCATGCAGGTCGCCGCCCTGACCGCCAGCACCCAGAACGGCAGCTACGACATCATGGGGCTCAGCCTGGTCAACGTCGACCCGAACGTCATCTGGTCGATCCTCGGCTCGCCCTTCCAGCCGGCCCCCAACAAGAACGGCTTCAACTTCGCCCACGTCACCAACCTGGACGCCAAGCTGACGGCTGCCCAGACCGAGATGGACGAGACCAAGCGGCTGCAGATGTACGCCGACCTGCAGAAGGAGATCAATGCCCAGGCGATCTCGCTGCCGGTCTACGTGCCCACCTACACGATGGCCACTCGTGGCATCGAGGGTCTGCGCTTCGACGCCGAAGGGTACCCCGTCTTCTACGACGTCAAGGGAAAGGCGTGAGCTGAATGTTCTTCATCCTGAAGCGAATCGCAGCGGCGATACCGACTCTCCTGGGTGTCACCATCGTCCTGTTCATTGCCCTGCGGATGCTGCCGGGCGACCCGGTGGCGGTGATCCTGGGCAGCGCCCCGGCCACCCCGGAGGTGGAGGCAGCGCTGCGCGAGCAGTTCGGCCTGAACAAGCCGATCTGGCAGCAGTACCTGGACTACCTCGGTAACGCCCTGACCTTCGACTTCGGGCAGAGCTACAGCACCCGTGACTCGGTCACGAACATGATTTCCGAGCAGATCGTGCCGACCCTGCAGCTGGCCCTGGCCGCTGCAGCGGTCAGCGCGGTCTCGGGAATCATCTTCGGCTCGCTCGCCGCGATGTACCGCGGACGCTGGCCCGACATCATGATCCGGGTGCTGAGCCTGATCAACACCTCCACCCCCTCGTTCTGGGTGGGCCTGCTGCTGATCATGCTGTTCTCGTTCACCCTGAACTGGTTCCCCGCCTCCGGGTCGGGCGACCTGTCCACCCTGGTGCTGCCAGCCGTCGCGCTCGGCCTGTCCGCCGGCGGCACGGTGGCACGCCTGGTGCGCAACTCGGTCATCGACGTGCTGGGCGAGAACTTCGTGGCGGCGCTGCACGCCAAGGGCCTCAAGCAGCAGGTGATCGTGCTCAAGCACGTGCTGCGCAACGCCATCATCCCCACGGTCACCATCGTGGGCCTGCAGCTGGGTGCCCTGGTCGCCGGTGCGGTCATCGTCGAGGCGGTGTTCTCGCGCCAAGGACTGGGCCAGATGCTCGTCCAGGGCATCGGCGCCAACGACTTCCCGGTCGTCCAGGGCGTCGTCCTGGTCATCGCCATGATCTACATCCTGATCAACATCGTCGTGGACGTCTCCTACGCCTACATCGACCCCCGCATCCGCCGATCCCTGAACAAGTGAGGACCCTTCGATGATCGTCTACAAGGCCAACCGCGTACTGAACACTGATCCGGTCGAGATCCTCGACATGGCGGCCGTCCTCGTCAACGGTTCCCGCATTGAGTGGGTGGGTCGGCAGAGCGACCTGGAACACCTCGAGGCCGCACGGCACGCCCAGATCGTCGAACTCGGCGACGTGACGCTGATGCCCGGCATGACCGACGCCCACGTGCATCTTGCCTTTGACGGGGGACCGACCCCGGTCGCCCGGATGAAGGAGGAGACCGACGCCGAGCAGGTGACCCTGATGGTGCGCAGCGCCCGGGAGTTGCTCAGCGTGGGGGTCACCACCGCCCGCGACCTGGGTGCGCGTGGCTACACCGACGTCGCCGTGCGCGACGCCATCGCCAACGGCACCCTGCAGGGCCCCCGACTGCTGACGGCGGGGTCACCCATCACCAGCACCGGCGGCCACTGCTGGTTCATGGGCGGTGAGGCCGACTCCTTCGAGGACGTCCGCAAGCTGGTGCGGCTGCACCACAAGTTCGGTGTCGACCACATCAAGGTGATGAGCACCGGCGGGTTCATGACCCCCGGTTCGGCACCCTGGTTCCCGCAGTTCGAGACGGCGGCGCTGCGCATCATCGTGGAGGAGGCCCACCGCGTCGGCAAGCGGGTCGCGGCCCACTGCCACGGCACCGAGGGCATCCGTCGGGCGGTGGAGGCAGGGGTCGACACCCTGGAGCACTGCTCGTTCGTGGTCGCCGGCGGTGACACCGTCTACGAACCCGAACTCGGCGACAAGATCGCGGCCAGCGGTTCCTACGTCTCACCGACCATCAACGTACGGGCGCGGGAATTCGACCCGGCCCGTTTCGCCACCCGCATCAAGGGGTTGCGGGACGCCGGCGCTAGGATCATCACCAGCACCGACTCCGGCATCGACAACGTGCCCCACTACGCCTTCCCGCTGTCGTTGCCGCTCTACGTCGAGTACGGGCTGACCACCGCCGAGGTGCTGCGCTCGACCACGGTGATCGCCGCCGAGGCGCTGGGTCTCAGCGGCGTGACCGGAAGCCTCACCCCCGGCCTGGACGCTGACCTGATCGCGGTGCGCGGCAACCCGCTGACCGACATCGCGGCGGTGTCGGACCTCGAGCTGGTCGTGGCCCGCGGGCAGCGTTTCGTCCCCGACGCGCTGCCCATGTTGCCGAAGCTGCCCGAGGGCTTCGTGCCCATGAACAAGACGCACGCTGCCCCGACCCTGAACCACGAGGCGGTGACGGCATGAGCGACCAGACAACCGCCGTGGTGACCGCGGTGCAGACGGCCGAGGCCCCGGTGCAGGCAGTCGCCGGCACGGTTCCGGTCGTTGCCGCGGCGGACGCCCCGAAGCGTCGCCGACGCAAGACCTCGGTCAACTCGGTGATCACCTCCCTGGCCGCCGTGTGGATCCTGGTGGTGGTGGTGGCCGCACTGATCCCCACCCTGCTGGTGCAGGGTGACCCGGCCGCCCCCGACGTCGAGCGGGTGCTGCAGGAACCCGGGCAGACCCTGCTGGGAGCCGACCAGTACGGCCGCAGCGTGCTGGGGCTGCTGGTGCACGGCGCCCGCAGCGCGGTGCTGATCGGGCTGGGCGCCACCGTCCTGGCGCTGGTGGTGGGCACCACCCTGGGCCTGATGGCCGGCTACGCCGGCGGGTGGGTGGACATGCTGATCGGTCGCCTGGTCGACATCCTGATGGCGTTCCCCGGTGTGCTGCTGGCACTGGTGATCGCCGCGGCACTGGGACCCACCACCACCAACCTGGTCATCGCCGTCGGCATCGCCGCCATTCCGCAGTTCGCCCGCGTGATGCGATCGCAGACCATGACGGTGCGCGACCGCCTCTACGTGGAGGCTGCCCGGGCCAGCGGCTACAGCCAGGCCCGCATCATCCTGCGCCACATCCTGCCCAATGCCATCGCGCCGATCGTGGTGCTGGCCACCCTGACCATCGGCGTCGCCATCGTGCTGGCCGCCTCGTTGTCCTTCCTGGGCCTGGGCCCGCACAAGGACCTGCCGGACTGGGGCCAGCTGCTGGCCCAGGGACAGCCCTACCTGGAGTCGGCGTGGTGGATGAGCACCTTCCCCGGTCTGGCCATCACCCTGACCGTCATCTGCTTGAGCGTCCTGGGCGACTCTCTGAGCGACAAGTTCGAGGAGGGCTGACATGGCCGCATCAACCGTACTGTCCGTCAATGACCTGACCGTCACCCTGGACCGGGGCGACCGCGACGTCGACCTGATCCGGGAGGTCGGTTTCGAGGTCCGCGCCGGTGAGATCGTCACCCTGGTGGGGGAGTCCGGCTCCGGCAAGTCGGTCACCTCGCGGGCGATCATGGGTCTGATCCAGATGGACCGCAACATCTCGGCCACCGGCTCGATCGTCTACAACGGCCAGGAGTTGGTCGGTCACCCCCAGGCCAGCGCCCGATTGCGGGGCACCGAGTTGGCCATGGTGTTCCAGGAGCCGTTGAGCTCACTCGACCCGGTTTTCCCCATCGAGGACCAGATGCGTGAGGGTCTGCGACGGGCCCACGGCAGGAGCTCCAAGCAGGCCGAGCAGGCCAGGATGGCCGAACTGCTCACCGAGGTCGGCATTCGTGACACCGCCCGGGTGCTCAACTCGTTCCCACACCAGCTCTCGGGTGGCATGTGCCAGCGGGTGATGATCGCCTCGGCGCTGTCCTCGTCCCCCCGACTGTTGATCGCCGACGAGCCGACCACGGCCCTGGACGTGACCATCCAGGCGCAGATCCTGGAACTCATCGACAAGCTGCGCCAGCAGAACGACATGTCGGTGCTGCTGGTCACCCATGACATGGGGGTCGCGGCTGACCTGGCCGACCGGGTGGTGGTCATGTACGCCGGCCGGGTGGTCGAGGATGCCTCACCGACCGACATCTTCATCCAGCCCCACCACCCCTACACCGAGGGGCTGCTGGCCTGCATCCCGCCGATCAGCGGGCAGCGCCAGGAGTGGCTGCCCGCCATCCCGGGGTCGGTGCCCGACCCGTCGAAGCTGCCGGGCGGCTGCGCCTTCAACCCGCGCTGCGGATCGGCCACCGACAGGTGCTTCACCCAGGACCCGCCACTGATGACCATCGGCGAGGGTCAGGCCGCCTGCTGGAACCCACGAAATGTTGCCGTTGATCGGCTCCCCCTGCTGGAAGGTGCACAGGCATGACGAGCAATACCGCTGAACCGGTCCTCGAACTGACCGACGTCGTCAAGGTCTTCGACATCAAGCACGCCAATCCTTTCAACCCGCCCGACAAGTTGCGTGCCGTCGACGGTGCCACCCTGCGGATCATGCCGGGGGAGACCTACGCGCTGGTGGGGGAGTCCGGGTCGGGCAAGTCCACCCTCGGGCGGGTGGCGGTCCGGCTGGACCATCCCACCGAGGGCACGGTGGTCTTCGAGGGCCAGGACATCTCCCACGCCAGCCACGGCGAAATGCGCAAGCTGCGCCCCGACGTGCAGGTGGTCTTCCAGGACCCCTACGGCTCGCTGAACCCCCGGATGCGCATCGGCGACATCATTGGGGAGCCGCTGAAGGTGTTCAAGGGCATGAAGGGCAAGGCCCTGGACGACGAGGTGGTCCGGCTGATGGAGTCGGTGGGCCTCAACCCCGAGCGGCGCAAGGCGCGGCCGAGGGCCCTGTCCGGTGGCCAGCGCCAGCGCGTCGGCATCGCCCGGGCGATCGCCCTGAAGCCGAAGCTGATCCTGGCCGACGAGGCACTCTCGGCCCTGGACGTGTCGGTGCAGGCGCAGATCGCCAACCTGATGGTCAAACTGCAACGCGAGATGGGCATCTCCTACCTGTTCATCGCCCACGGCCTGCCGATCGTGCGCCAGATGGCCGACCGGGTCGGCGTCATGTACCTGGGACGCATCGTGGAGCAAGGACCGGTCGACGTGGTGTTCAACAATCCCGAGCACCCCTACACCAAGGCGCTGATGCAGGCCTCACCGGTGCCCGACCCCAGCCAGAAGGGCAAGCGATTCATCCTCAAGGGCGAGATCCCTTCGCCCATGAACCCGCCCAGCGGCTGCCGGTTCCGCACCCGATGCCCGCTGGCCACCGACCTGTGCGCCGCCGAGGCACCGCCGATGCACGTCAACGGTGACCACCGCGTCGAATGCCACTACCCCGGCAAGACGCTGGCCCAACACCAGGCCGAACAGGAACAATTGGGCACGCAGCACCTCGCCCAGGAGGAAGTGGCGTGACCAACCAGATGGCCCTTGACACCGCGGTCCCAGCAGCAGTCGACCCTGCCTACCGTCCGAACCAGTGGCGGCTGGCGGTGGCCCAACTGCTGTCCGGCGTGGGCATCGCCTCGGGGGTGGCCGTCGGCGCCGTCCTGGTCGAAGAGGTCTCGGGCAGCACCAGCGTCGCGGGGTTCGCCCAGACGGCCACCGTGCTGGGCGCCGGCCTGCTGGCCTTCCCGCTGTCACGGCTGGCCCATTCCCGGGGACGCCGCACGGCGCTGGGCCTGGGCTTCGCCCTGGGCGGGCTCGGTGCGGTGTTCATCCTGCTGGGTGTGCAGAGCCGCCAACTGGCGGTGCTGTTCCTGGGACTGGCGCTGTTCGGCTCGGCCACAGCCTCGGGGCTGCAGTCCCGCTACGCGGCCACCGACCTGGCCCCACCCGAGATGCGGGCGCGGGCCATGTCCATCGTGGTCTGGGCCACCACCGTCGGGTCGGTGGCTGGCCCCCAGTTGTCGGCCCCCGGAGCCGCCCTGGGTCGTTCCCTGGGGCTGAACCACCTGGTCGGCCCCTACCTGTTCTCGGTGGCGTCCTTCGTGCTGGCGACGCTGATCACGCTCAGCATGAAGAAGCCGCAGCGGCCCCTGCACGACACCGGCACCCCGCGCCGCAATGTGTCAATCGCAGAATGCCTTCGGGTGGCATGGAACCATCCGATGACCCTTTTCGGGATGGTCGCCGTGATCACCGGGCAGATGATGATGACCTCGGTCATGGTGATGACCCCGCTGCACATGTACCACCACGAAATGGGCCTCGAATTGGTGGGCATCGTCATTTCGAGCCACATTCTGGGCATGTACGGACTGTCACCGGTGGTCGGTTGGGCGGTCGACAAGATCGGCCCGCAGAAGGTGATCTACATTGGCATGGCCATCTTCCTGGCCGCTTTTGCCGTCGGCATCATGGACGCCATCGGGCAGTCCCACCTGGTCCGCCTGATCCCCGCCCTGACCCTGCTGGGTGTCGCCTGGTCGTGCACCATGCTCGCCGGGTCGGCGCTGGTGACCTCGACCGTCGACCCCGAGATCCGGGTGCCGATGCAGGGTACCGTGGACACGTTCATGAACTTCGGTGCCGCCGGGATCACCGCCTTCGCGGGCGCGGTCCTGGCCTGGCAGGGCTTCGTGGGCATCAACCTGATGGCCACCCTGGTGCTGGTGGTGCTGTTGCTCAGCGCCGTCCGGGCCAACCTGTCACCGGCCGTGGTGCGCAGCGTGCAGGAACACCCGGAGCGCTGAGGAGGAGGACGAGGATGGATCGGCGTCCCGACGGGCGGCCACTGCGCCGGCGCCGCGCGGCGCGCGTGATCGTGCGCAGCGGCGCAGCCCGCGGACGTCCCCGGGTGCTGCTGTTCGCCGACCGGGACCCGGGGATCCCCGGCAGCGGCTGGTGGGTGACCCCCGGCGGAGGCATTGACCCCGGCGAGACCGACGCCCAGGCCGCCGTGCGGGAACTGTTCGAGGAGACCGGACTGGTGGTCACCGAGGACCTGCTGCAGGGACCGGTCGCCCGCCGCGTGGTGGTGCACGGCTACTCCGACCAGGTGCTCGTGCAGCAGGAGGCCTTCTTCCTGGTCGACGTCGATCCCTTCGAGGTCGACACCTCGGGTTTCACCGAGGCCGAGAAGGTGACCCTGCTGGACCACGGATGGTTCGGCGCCGACGACTTGGGCGACCGGGAGGTCTGGCCGGTGCACCTGGCCGAGGTGGTGCACTGGGCCGGTCAGGAGCCATTGGACTGGGGCGTGATGCACGAGTCCACGGTGCCGGCCCCTGACGTCGACGCCACCCCCTAGGGTGGCACATGTCGCATTCGGCGACAATGCCCCCGGGCATCGGCCTAGTGTCACACCTACCCGGCGCACTCAAGCGCCCGTGACCAAAGGAGACACCGATGGCGGACAAGGGCCTGGAAGACCTGTTCTTCGACACGCTGCGTGACATCTACTACGCCGAGCGACACATCCACAAGAATCTGCCGACACTGCAGGCCAATGCCAGCTCCGATGAATTGAAGCAGGCTTTCGAGGCGCACACCCTGGAGACCGAGGGCCAGATCAAGCGGCTGGAGCAGGTCTTCGCGCTAATCGACCGGCCGCCGACGTCGAAGCGGTGCGAGGCCATCGACGGCATCCTCGCCGAGGGCAGCAGCGTCCTGGAGGACTACAAGGACACCACCGCCCTGGACGCGGGACTGATTTCAGCCGCGCAGGCCGTCGAGCACTACGAGATCACCCGCTACGGGACACTGCGCCGCTGGGCGAAGATGCTCACCCTCGGCAACGCCTACGATCTGCTCACCGAGAGCCTGGAGGAGGAGAGCCGCACCGACGAACTCCTCACCAAGATCGCCGAGACGGAGGCCAACGCCAAGGCCGCCGAGGTCGCCAAGGGCTGAACCGACGGCTGCTGCGTCAGTCCAGGTCGTCCAGGTCCTCGGCGTCGATGATCCGGTAGGAGTAGCCCTGCTCGGCCAGGAAGCGCTGGCGGTGCTGGGCGAAGTCCGCGTCGACGGTGTCGCGGGCGACCACCGCATAGAAGCGGGCCACCAGCCCGTCCTTGGGACGCAGCAGCCGACCCAGCCGCTGGGCCTCCTCCTGCCGTGAACCGAAGGCCCCCGAGACCTGGATGGCGACCTCGGCGCTCGGCAGGTCGATGGAGAAGTTCGCCACCTTGGAGACCACCAGTCGCTTGATCTCGCCGTCACGGAACTGCTGGTAGAGCACTTCACGCTGCTTGGTGCTGGTGGCGCCGGTGATCAGTGGGGCGTCCAGCACCTCGGCCAGTTCCACCAATTGGTCGACGTACTGCCCGATGACCAGGGTCGGCTGGTCCTTGTGGCGCTCGGCCAGGTCGACCACGACCCGCTGCTTGGAGGCAGTGGTCGACGCCAACCGGTACCGCACCTCGGGTTCGGCCATGGCCTGGGCCATCCGCTCGTCATCGGCCAGGGTGACCCGCACCTCGACGCAGTCAGCCGGCGCGATCCAGCCCTGCGACTCGAGGTCCTTCCAGGGGGCGTCATAGCGCTTGGGACCGATCAGGCTGAACACGTCACCCTCGCGGCCGTCCTCCCGCACCAGGGTCGCGGTCAGACCCAGGCGTCGCCGGGCCTGCAGGTCGGCCGTCATCCGGAAGACCGGCGCCGGCAGCAGGTGCACCTCGTCGTAGATCACCAGCCCCCAGTCCCGGGCGCTGAACAGTTCCAGGTGCGGATGCACCCCGCCACGCTTGGTGGTCACCACCTGGTAGGTCGCGATGGTCACCGGGCGAATCTCCTTGCGGGCGCCGGAGTACTCACCGATCTCGTCGGGGGTCAGACTGGTGCGACGCACCAGTTCGTCGCGCCACTGCCGGGCCGCGACCGTATTGGTCACCAGGATCAGGGTGGTGGCCCCGGCCAGGGCCATGGAGGCCGCCCCCACGATGGTCTTGCCGGCACCGCAGGGCAGCACCACGACACCGGAACCGCCGTGCCAGAACGACTCGGCCGCGACCCTCTGGTAGGGCCGCACCTGCCAGCCATCCTCGGCCAGGCTGATCGGATGGGCCTCGCCGTTGACGAACCCGGCCAGGTCCTCGGCGGGCCACCCCAGCCCCAGCAGCACCTGCTTGAGGTGGCCCCGCTCGCTGGGGTGCACCACCACCGTCTCGTCATCGATCCGCTCACCGACCAGACCCTTGACCTTCTTGGCGCGCAGCACCTCGGTGAGGACCGCCTTGTCCTGGCTGACCATCACCAACCCGTGTACTGGGTGCTTCTCGATCCGCAGCCGGCCGTAGCGTCCCATCGTCTCGGTGATGTCGATCAGCAGGGAACTGGCCACGGGGTAACGCGACCAGGTCAGCAGGGCGTCCACCACCTGTTCGGCGTCGTGGCCCGCGGCCCGCGCATTCCACAGGCCCAGCGGGGTGATCCGGTAGGTGTGGATGTGTTCGGGGGCCCGCTCCAACTCGGCGAACGGAGCGATCGCCATCCGCACGGTCTCGGCATCGGGATGGTCGACCTCCAGCAGCAGGGTTCGGTCGGACTGCACGATCAGGGGCGCGGTGGGATTCATCACCATTGAGTATCCCCCAGCGGACAAGTCGTCGAACGCGCAGTGGTCGGCCAAAGTTGCCCCTTACCCTTGTCGTGGCCATGGCCTAGGCTGCGAACAACGCAGGTCACCGGGCAGCGACGAAGCCGTTCGGGGAGTGCGCCTGATGTCCCTACCACCCCGCTCACGGCCGAGTCCACGGGTGCCGCGCGTGGGAACCAAGGAGCCGTCCATGCCCGGCACGCAAGCCGACGTCGAGCGCGTGATCTCGACCATGACCCAGACCATCCTCGCCAACGAGAAGTACTTCGGCGACCTCGACGCCGTCGTCGGTGACGGCGACTTCGGCTACTCCCTGGCCCGCGGCTTCGAGATCGTCGCCCAGAAGTGGGACGAGTTCGACCGCACCGACCCGGGGGTGTTCATCACCAAGATCGCCATGGCCTTCTCGGCCCGGATCGGCGGCACCTCGGGACCCATCTGGGGCACCGCCTTCCTGCGGTTCGGCGCGAAGCTCAAGGGTGCCGCCGAGTTCAGCGCCAGCGACGTGGTCGCCGGACTGCGGGCAGCGGTCGGCGGAATCCAGCAGCGCGGCAACGCCGAACTCGGCGACAAGACGCTGCTGGATGCGCTGGTCCCTGCCATCGACACCCTCGAGGCCGAGATCGCCAGGGGCAGCACCGGGGCGGAGGCCATCCGCGCCGTCGCCGCCACCGCCCGGCAAAGCGCCGAGGCGACCGCGCAGCTGCAGGCCCGCCGCGGCCGGGCGTCCTACACCGGCGAGCGCAGCATCGGCTCGGTCGATGCGGGCGCCATGGCCATCGCCGTGCTCGCCGAAAGCCTGGCCGAGACCTGGCCCGACCAGTAGCCCATCCACCACCGCCGCACCCAATTCACAGGAGAGCAACCATGAAGAAGTTCGTCAACGACCCCCAGCAGTTCGTCCCCGAGATGCTCAAGGGCATCGCCGCGGCCAACCCCGACACGATCACCTACGTCCCCGAGTACAACCTGATCATGCGCTCCGACGCACCCAACAACAACAAGGTCAGCATCGTCCAGGGCTCGGGGTCGGGCCACGAGCCGGCACACGTGATGGTCGTCGGCAAGGGCATGCTGGACGCCGCCTGCCCCGGCGACGTGTTCGCCGCCCCGCCCGCGGACTACGTCTACGAGACCGCCAAGCGGGTCAACTCCGACAAGGGTGTGCTGCTGCTGGTCAACAACTACACCGGCGACAAGATGGCCTTTGAGATGGCCCAGGAGATGGCCGCGGCCGACGACATCGAGTGCGACACCCTGTTCATCGACGACGACGTCGCGGTGCAGGACTCCACTTGGACCGTGGGTCGCCGCGGGGTGGCCGGCAACTTCTTCGTGATCAAGGCGGTGGGCGCACTCGCCGAGGAAGGGGCCAGCCTGGCCGAGGTCAAGGCCATCGGCGAGCGGGTCAACTCGGTCACCCGGACCATGGGCGTGGCGCTGAGCGCCTGCACCCCGCCGGCCAAGGGATCGCCGCTGTTCGACCTGGGCGACGACGAGATCGAACTCGGCGTCGGCATCCACGGCGAGCCGGGGCGGCGGCGGGCGAAGCTGGCCTCGGCCAACGAGATCGTCGACATGGTGCTCGACCCGGTCGTCAGTGACCTGCCGTTCGCCTCGGGTGACCGGGTGGCGTTGATGGTCAACGGTCTGGGTGGCACCCCGATCAGCGAGTTGTACCTGCTGTTCGGCATCGCCGCCGAGAAGCTGCAGGCCCAGGGCATCACCATCGCCCGAAGCTACGTGGGGGAGTACTGCACGTCGCTGGAGATGGCCGGCGCGTCGATCACGCTGGTGAAGCTGGACGACGAGATCGAACGTCTGCTGGCGGCACCGGCCGAGGTCGTCAACCGCATCTTCTGAGGCCCTGGTCCGCTGAGGTCCTAGCAGGAGGGGATGTCCGTCGGCCCACCGGTCGGGGACATCCCCGGCTCCGACGACAGCGACGAGGTCGGATCGGTGGTGGCGCTGGGGGTGGCACTGGGCGACAGGGTCGTCTGCGGCGCCGACACGCTGGGGGTCGCCGACGGCTCCTGCGAGGCGGTGGCCGTGGCCGTCCGGGTCGCGTCCTGGGTCGAGCACGGGTCCAGTGTGGTCGGGGGGATCGACGGGGACGCGCTGGCCGAGGCGACGCTGGGCGACGGGGTCAGGCTGGGCGGGGTCTGGGGCTGGCTGGTCAACGACGGTTTCGGCATCGCCGAGGTGGTCGCCGCGGTCGTGTTCGGTCCGTACAGGGGCGGGGGCACGATCATCAAGGCCCGCCACTCACCCTGGAGGCCGTTGCCGTCGACCGGCGCCACCTGCAACAAGATGTTGCTGGTGGTGGTCTGCCAGACCAGGGTGATGGTCGGAATGCGGGTCCGACCGACCAGGAAACCGTTGGCCAGCACCACGTAGTGACGGATGCCGGCGGCGTCCCTGCTGGGCCCCCACGAGACGGTGTAGGTGCGGGCCGTGTTGCTGCTCAACCGCAGGTTGCGCACCGGGGTGGGCAGGGTCCGGTCGCTGTGCAGGCTGGGGCTCGGCAGCGATGCTGGTGGGGTGGTGGCCCCGGCCGGGGTGGTCGCCACCGTGCCGGAGGTGTCCTGGGAGGCGGCGACGGTGGGCCGGGACTGGTCAAGGTGGGAGCGGGAATCACCCAACTGGAAGGGTGCCAGGTACAGCGCGGCACCGCCCACGGCACAGACGGCCAGGGCGACGATCCGACGCACCATGATCTTCCGCACGTCCTCACCCTACGAGGTGCGTGCCGCCGAAGCCTCCTGACGCACCCACTCTCGGTGACTCTTCAGACTCTCTTCAAGAGACGACGCCGACCACGCGGGCCAACGGCAGGGTTTGCGGCGGTGAGGCCCGGCGGACCATCCGCACGTGCCCGCCGGCGACACCCAGGATGCGCGCCGTGTCGGTGCGGGGTCGGCCCTGCCCATCGACGTGGGTGACCTGCACCCACTCACCCGACATCTGCGCCGACTGCAGGGTCGCGACCAGGTCGTCGGCCAGCGCCGACGGGTCCGGCTGCAGCAGTTGGCGGGCCAGCAGCGCCACCTGGTCCCGGGTGGGTGGGTCAGGTTCCCCGCCCGGCGGGTGGCCCTGGCCCGCGCGCCGTGGTCGCGGGGCCGCCAACAGTTCCCCGTCGGACGACTGCGCCACCGGGGCATGGCCCAGCCCCCGCAGTACCTCCACCACCTCGATGACATCACCCTGGGTGGCCACTGCCTGGGGTCCCACCTTCGCGAGCCCCAGACCCTGGGCCTGCGGGGAGCGCAGCAGCGCCTCCAGGATCGCGGGGTCCTCAATGGTGATCACGGCCGCCGCCGGCATCACCTTGATCTGGCCGTGCTGGCGGGCGACGTCCCCGATCAGGTAGGTCAACGGTTGCGGCAGCGGGGTCAACGAGTGGCTGGCCAGCCAGTCAATGATCTGTTCCGAGCTCAGCCCCTGGTCGAGCCCGCGTCGGATGGACGCGGCGGTGAAGTGGCGCCCCGTGTGGTCGCGTTCGGTGAGCAGGTCCAGCCGACGACGCACCGAGGCCTGCAGCGGTCCGACCGGCATCGCCGTCAGGTCTGCCTGCACCACGAACTGGTGGGTGGGGGCCGGGAAGCCCGGGTCATCGGTCGCCTCCAGCAGGTGCGAGGTGCGGCCCAACGCGATGATGCCGAGTGCGGTCGCCTCGGCCGCCAGGTGCTGGGCCCCGGCGGTGGTCTGCTCGGACGGCCACGCGGGGAAGCGCCAGGCCACCCGGGCAGCCAGCAGGTCGGCGCCCAGCGGGGTGCCGGCGGGCGCACGCCGCAACTCGGCGAGCAACGCCCGCCGCAGGCCGATGATGCTGCGCTGGCCGGTGGGGGACACCGGGTCGTCGGCGGGATCGGGCCAGCGGTCAAGGCGGGACCATCCCGCCACCAGTTCACGCCACTGGGTCCAGGGGTCCTGACCGGCCCACCGGTCAAAGGCGTTGGTGGCCAGCCAGGCCGGTCCGTGGGTGGCGATCATGCCGGTCTGGCGGGCCAGGGCCAGCATCAGGGCCGTGGTCGACTCGTCGCCGCGGGCCGACAAGGTCTTCAGGTCGCGTCGGCCGATCCCGCCGGTGCTGAGCACCTTGGGGCTGAGCGAGATGACACCTTCGACGACCGTGGTGAAGGCCTCCAGCGCCTCGACGGCG
>NZ_JADIJQ010000007.1 GCF_017355265.1 Tessaracoccus sp. SD287 | reverse complement strand
CGCACCCAGCAGCCTCGCGCCGAGCAGTGCTTCTCCGTCGGCCACCGAACCGCCCCCGGGAGAGGGTTGCTGATGGCTGCTCCGCGCCTGTCGACAGGTTCGGCGACTGCGGCACCGGCGGACCTGCCCACCACGGCCAGTCGGGGCCCGGTGCTGGTGACCTTCCGCAAGCGTCGCAACACCGAGCTGGCGATGCTGCTTGTCGCCTGCTCCTTTGGGCTGGGCGGCTGGTTGTTGACCGGGTTGAACATGACCGGGCGGGTGCCCGAGAACTGGCCGTGGGTGTGCGGCCTGTGGGTGGGCATGGCGCTGGCCTGCCACCTGGTGATTCGGTTCCGGGCACCCTATGCCGATCCCCTGATCCTGCCGTGCGTGGTCGCGCTCAACGGGCTCGGGTTGGCGCTGATCCACCGCATCGACCTGATTCCCACCCCGCCCCGCTCCGACAGCTACACCCAGTTCATCTGGACGGGTCTCGGCATGGCCCTGTTCGCGGCCGTCCTGTTCTTCCTGCGCGACCTGCGCCGACTCGACCGGTTCCCCTACCTGCTCTTCCTGGCCGGGTTGGCGCTACTGCTGCTGCCGCTGTTGCCGGGGCTGGGGGTCGAGCTGAACGGGGCCCGCATCTGGATCCGGGTGGCCGGGTACTCCTTCCAGCCGGCTGAGGCCGCCAAAATCGTGCTGGCCATCGCCTTCGCGTCCTACCTCGTGCAGAAGCGTGAACTGTTGGCCCTGGGTGGCCACAAGGTGGGTCCGCTGCGCATCCCGCGGCTGCGCGACCTTCTGCCGATCGTGATCATGTGGGGCGCGGCGATGCTGGTGCTGGTCTTCCAGTCCGACCTGGGCACCGCACTGTTGTTCTTCGGTCTGTTCGTGATGATGCTCTACGTCGCCACCGAGCGTCCCAGCTGGGTGATCATCGGCATCGGTCTGTTCGCGGTGGGGGCGTGGCTGGCCTTCACGCTGTTCTGGCACGTGCAGGTGCGCGTCAACGCCTGGCTGCACCCCTTCGAGAACTACGACCAGAACCTGCAGGTGATCAGCGGCCAGTTCGGCATCGCCTGGGGCGGTCTCACCGGCCGCGGCTGGGGCCTGGGCCGTCCCGGACTGACCCCGCTCGCCAAGAGCGACTTCATCAGCGCCGCCGCCGGCGAGGAACTGGGCATCGCCGGCCTGATGGCGATCATCATGATCTACGCCATCCTGGTGTCGCGAGGCCTGCGCACCGCGCTGGCCAGTTCCGACGAGTTCGTGAAGTTGTTGACCTGCGGACTGTCGTTCGTGTTCGCGCTGCAGGTCTTCGCCATCATCGGCGGGGTCACCCGGCTGTTGCCGCTGACCGGGCTGACCACCCCCTTCATGAGCCAGGGCGGGTCGTCCCTGATCGCCAACTGGGTCATCATCGGGTTGCTGGTCGTGATCAGTCACCAGGCCCGCAAACCGGTGCCGCTGGTGCACACCGGCCCCGCCATGGCCGCCGATGTCGCCGACCTCTCCGACGACCAGACGCAGGTGGTGAACCGATGAATCGTCCCATCCGCAAGGTGGCCGTGCTGGCAGCGCTGATGATGTTCGCCCTGCTCCTCAATGCCAGCTGGCTCGAGGTCGGCCGGGCCCAGACCCTCAACAACGACACCCGCAACCGTCGGGTGACCGACGCCGAGTACGCCCGCAACCGCGGCGCCATCATGGTGGGCACCCAGGCCATCGCCCAGTCGATGCCCAGCCAGGGTCGCTTCGCGTTCGCCCGCCAGTACGCCCAGCCGCTGCTGTACGCCCACGCCACCGGTTACTACGCCTACGACTACGGCTCGGCCGGCATCGAGCTGAACTACTCCAAGCAACTGGCAGGCACCAGCGACGACCAGTTCTTCAACCGCATCATCGATTCCCTGACCGGCAAGGAGCCCATCGGCGGTTCGGTGACGACCACGCTCAATCCCAGGGCGCAGAAGGCGGCCTACGACGGTCTGGCCGGCCGCAAGGGTGCCGTGGTGGCGATGGACTGGACCAGCGGCGAGATCCTCTCGTACGTGAGCCTGCCCACCTACGACCCGAACCAGCTGTCCAGCACCGACCTCAACATCTCGCGCGACGCGTGGACGACGCTGAACGCCGACCCGAACCGACCCCTGGCGAACCGCGCCTCCCGCGAGATCTATCCCCCGGGCTCGACCTTCAAGATCGTCACGGCGGCGGCGGCGCTGGAGAACGGCATGGCGCCTGAAACCCTGTTCGAGGCACCCGACGAGCTGAAGCTGCCCCAGACCAACGTGGTGCTCACCAACCAGGTCGACTGCGGCAACACCCAGGTCACCCTCGAGGTGTCCCTGATGAAGTCGTGCAACACCTCCTTCGCCAACATCGGCATGCAGGTGGGCTCCGACGCGCTGCGCGCCCAGGCGGAGAAGTTCGGGTTCAACAAGACCGTCGCCACCGACGTCCCCTTCGTGGCCAGCCAGTTCCCCGGCGAACTGGACGTGCCGCAGACCGCGTTGAGCGCCATCGGACAGTTCGACGTGGCCGCCACCCCGCTGCAGATGGCCATGGTGATCGGCGCCATCGCCAACGATGGGCAGGTGATGGCGCCGACCCTGGTCAAGGAGGTGCGCGCCAACGACCTGTCGATCGTGCACGTGAACCGCCCCGTCAAACTCGACAAGGCCATGAGCACCGGCAACGCGGAGTTGCTGCAGGAGATGCTGGTCAAGGTCGTCAGCGACGGCACCGGCGGCGCCGCCCAGGTCGCCGGGGTGCGCGTGGGTGGCAAGACCGGCACCGCACAGTCCGACCCCGATCGTCCGCCCTACGCCTGGTTCGTCGCCTTCAGCGAGAACCCGAACGTGGCGGTGGCTGTCTTCATCGAGGATGCAGAAGTGGAACGTAATGACATCGCCGGCGGCCGACTGGCCGGACCCATCGCCAAGGCAGTGATCGAGGCTCTGAGACCATGACTCCCAACGACGACACCTTCGTGAACCCGGACCAGCCCGCTCGGGCCCTGCCCCCGGACGAGGAGGGGCAGCGGCCCGAGGCCGCGCACGACGCGGCGGCCACCCGCGCCATGCCCGCGATCGACCCCGACGCCCCCACACTCGCGGAAAGGACCCGGCCGATGTCCGTGCAGGGAACCGTGCTCGGTGACCGCTACCGGCTCGACGAGATCATTGGGCGCGGCGGCATGGCCGAGGTGTGGCGTGCCCGTGACGTCCGCCTCGATCGCGACGTGGCCGTGAAGCGTCTGCGGGTCGACCTGGCCACCGACCCGATGTTCCAGGCACGTTTCCGTCGCGAGGCGCAGTCCGCGGCCGGCCTGAACCACTCCAAGATCGTCGCCGTCTACGACACCGGCGAGGCCGAGGACCCGAACACGCAGATCTCGGTGCCCTTCATCGTGATGGAACTCATCGAGGGCCACACCCTCAAGGACGTGCTGCGCGACGGCCGCAAGATCCTGCCGGAACGGGCCCTGGAGTTCGTGCAGGGCACCCTGGAGGCCCTGGGCTACTCCCATCGCGCCGGCATCATCCACCGCGACATCAAACCGGCCAATGTGATGCTGACCACCAACGGGGTGGTCAAGGTGATGGACTTCGGCATTGCCCGCGCCGTCTCGGACACGTCGGCGACGATGACCCAGACGGCCGCCGTGATCGGCACCGCGCAGTACCTGTCCCCCGAGCAGGCCCGCGGCGAGACCGTGGACAACCGGTCCGACATCTATTCGGCTGGCTGCCTGTTGTACGAACTGCTGGTGGGGCGTCCGCCCTTCATCGGCGACTCACCGGTCAGTGTCGCCTACCAGCACGTCCGGGAACTGCCGGTGGCGCCGAGCCAGCTCGACCCCGAGATCACCCAGGACATGGACGCCATCGTGCTGAAGGCGTTGGCAAAGGACCCGGCCGACCGCTACCAGAGCGCCGAGGAGATGCACGACGACATCGCCCGCCTGCTCTCGGGCGAAAAGGTCACGGCAGTGTTGATGTCGCCGGTGCCGCTGCCCCCGGAACCGTGGCAGACCGGCAGCCAGACGCCGGTCGCCGTGGCCTCGGCGCCGCCAGCGGCCCTGGCCACCGCCGACGACGAACTGGACGAGCAGAGGAAGGCCCGGACCCTGCCGATCGTGGTCGGGGTGCTCCTGCTGGCCCTGCTGGCGGCGGTCAGCTTCGGGCTGTGGCAGTTCTTCAAGCCCGTCGAGGCGCCCGTGGTGGCCCAGGTTCCGGTGCCGGCGTTGACCGGCCTGACCGAGGAGGCAGCCCGCTCGACCATCGTCAACGCCCGGCTGAAGGTCGGCACCGTCGACTACGTCAACCAGACCGCCGAGAAGGCGGGGCAGGTGATCAGCCAGAACCCGGAGGGACAGTCCCAGGTGCCTGAGGGAACCGCTGTGGACATCGTGGTCAACCGTGGCCCGGCGACCAGCAAGGTGCCGGCCAATCTGGTCGGGATGACCGCCGCCGAGGCAGAGAAGGCACTGGTGGCGGCCGGCTTCACGGTCAAGAAGGTCGACGACACCCCCGCCGACGAACCCATCGACGCGACCGCCGGTGACGTCACCAAGGTGAACCCGGCCGAGGGCGCCGACCTGCCCAAGGGTTCCGAGGTCACCATCACCGTCGCCAAGGGCATGTCCATCGTCCCGAACCTGATCGGCAAGACCGAGGCCGAGGCCGAGGCGTTGGCCCGGCAGCGGGGCTTCACCATCACCGTGGAGCGCGCCGAGTCGACCCAGACCCAGGGTCTGGTCTTCCGGCAGACGCCCGGCGACGAACTGGCCGCCGACCGCACCAAGCCCATCGTGGTGGTGATCGCCGAGGCCCCGGCGACTCCGGTGGCCACGCCCAGCACGGCCACCAGCACCCAGACCACGCCCGCCGAGACACCCCCGCCGTCGACACCGGTGACCCCGGACCCGTCGACGTCGTCGACGTCGTCGCAGACCCCGAGCGGCGCGCCCTCGACGCCCGGCGGCTGACCCGGGTTCAGGCCAGGGTGACCAGCGGCGACATGCCGACCGCCCGCGCCGGGGCGTCGGCGTCGCCGCAGTCCGCCAGCCAGTTGGCGAGCATCTGGTAGCCACCCTCGGTCAGCACCGACTCCGGGTGGAACTGCACCGACTCCAGTGGCTGGTTCCGGTGGCGAATGCCCATGATCACCCCGGACTCGGTGCGCGCCGTGACCTCCAGCACCTCCGGCAGGGTCTCCTCGACGATGGCCAACGAGTGGTAACGGGTGGCGGTCAGCGGTGAGGGCAGCCCGGCGAAGACGCCGGTGCCGTGGTGCAGGATCGCCGAGGTCTTGCCGTGCAGCAGTTCGGGGGCACGTCCCACGGTGGCGCCGTGGGCCACCGCCATCGCCTGCAGACCCAGGCACACGCCCAGGATGGGCACCCGTCCGGTGTGGGTTCGGATCACCTCGACGCAGACACCGGCCTCCTCGGGGGTGCCGGGGCCGGGCGAGACCAGCAACCCGTCGTAGCCCTGATGGAAGTCCTGGTTGGCGAAGCGTTCGTCATCGTTGCGCCAGACCTCGACCTCGGCCCCCAACTGGGCCAGGTAGTGGACCAGGTTGAACACGAAGGAGTCGTAGTTGTCGATGACCAGAATCTTCACGTGCCCCATTGTGCACCCTCAGGCTGGGGGCTTCGCGTACTTCAACCCGGCCTGACCGGTGTACGCCGGCATGGTCACCTCACCGAGACGTTCCTGGGCCCAGCCCAGGCGGTAGACCTCGGCGTACTGCTGGTAGACCTTGACCTCGTCGCTGCCAGCCAGCGCAGCCAGCAGTCGAGCCGGGTCGCCGATGGCGATGATCTCGTAGGGCGGTGCATAGGGCACCCCGTGGAGGACGACGGAGTTGCCGACGCACTTGATGCCGGTGGTCGAGATCATCCGCTGCCCCTGCACCGTCATCGCCTCCGCGCCAGCACCCCAGAACAGGTTGACCACCATCTGGATGTCCTGCTCGTGGACGATCAGCAGGTCGTCGGCGACGTCCGGCGGTTTGACCGACAAGGGGGCGTCGTCCAGCACCACCTTGACGGCCGGTCCCCGCACCGGGGTGGCACCGGCCTGCGCGGCTGCCCGCTCGAGTTGGGCGCTCAGCGCAGGATTGTCGGACTGCTTGGACAACTCGTCGAGTTCGGCACGTTGGGCGGCCATGGTGTCGGCCAGGTTCTTGTTCTCGTGGGCGCGGGCCCGGACCAGTCCGGTGAGGTCACCATTGCGTCCGGCCCTTGGGTCGTCCCCGCGCACCGAGAGGGCTCCGACGGTGGCCATCAGCGCCGCCAGTGCCAGGACCACGGAGCTGGCCAGACGACCCCGCACCGATCGGCCACCCGGCCCGACCCCGGCGCGACGCCACAGGCGTCGCAGGCGAGGACGCAGGGGGTGGCGCTGGCGATCGGGGCTCAACTGTCCTCCAAGGTTTCGGCGGCGTACCCGGTGTCGACTAGGCTACCTCTCGTAAACCGACGCAGTTCGGTCTGGCGAGTCCGGCACGACCGGGGGAACAGGGGAACACACGGCATGGCCGAGTCCAAGGTGTCGAAGTCCGCAGCGACGAAGAAGAAGACCAAGAAGGTCGTCGAGGACGCCGAAAAGCGCCGCGAGCGCAAGCGCATGGCCCCCACCTCACGCCGGTGGGTGCCGCCGGTCTTCATTGCCGTGGGCCTGCTGGGCGGTCTGTGGCTGGTGACCTACTACATCGCCGGCAACCAGATTCCGTTCATGAGCGAACTCGGCGACTGGAACGTGCTGATTGGCATGGGTCTGATGGCTGCCGCCTTCGCCATCTCGACCCTCTGGAAGTAACAGCCTTCTGGGGGGGCAACAGCCCGGGTCAGTGTCCCGAGGGACGCAGCAGCGGGAACAGGATCGTCTCGCGAATGCCGGCACCGCTGAACAGCATGATCAGGCGGTCGACGCCCAGACCCAGACCGCCCATCGGCGGGGCGCCGAACTCGAGAGCCGCCAGGAAGTCCTCGTCCAACTGCATCGCCTCGGGGTCGCCCGCCGCCGCAGCCAGCGACTGGGCCGTCAACACCTCGCGCTGGACGATCGGGTCGATCAGCTCGGTGAAGCCGGTGCCGCGCTCCACGCCACCGATGATCAGGTCCCAGGCCTCCACCATCCGCGGGTCGTCGCGGTGCGGGCGGGCCAACGGCTGCGCGATCGCCGGGTAGTCGCAGACGAAGGTCGGCTGCAGCAGCGTGGGTTCGACGATCTCACCGAACAGTTCCATGACGACCTTGCCGTCGTTCCACGAGGGGTTCAGCTCGACGTCATGCCGCTGCGCGATGGACTCCAGCACCGACCGGGGGGTGTCGAGGGTGACCTCTTCACCGACGGCTGCCGACAGCCCGGGATGGACGCCGAGCCATTCCCAGTCACCGTCCAGGTCGATGGTGCCGGCCGGGGTCTCCAGCTGCAGCAGGCCGAGCTCGCGGGCGGCGTTCTGGATGATGTCCTGGGTGACCCGGGCGATGGTGAACTGGTTGCCCCAGCTCTGGTAGGCCTCGAGCATGGTGAACTCGGCCGAATGGGTTGAGTCGATGCCCTCGTTGCGGAAGATGCGGCCCATCTCGTAGACCCGGTCGGCGCCGCCGACCATCGCACGCTTGAGGTACAGCTCCAGGGCAATGCGCAGGGTCATGTCCAGGTCGAAGGCGTTGAGGTGGGTGCTGAACGGGCGAGCGGCCGCGCCACCGTGGATGAGCTGCAGGGTGGGGGTTTCAACCTCCATGAAGCCCTGGTCCTCAAGCGTCCGGCGGATGCTGCGGGTGATCTGCGCCCGGGTGCGCACCATGTCACGCGCCTCGGGGCGCACCACCAGGTCGGCGTAGCGCTGACGGACGCGGGCCTCCTCCGACAGATCCTTGTGCATGACCGGCATCGGGCGCAGCGCCTTGGACGCCATCCGCCATTCGGCGGCCATCACCGACAGTTCGCCGCGCCGGGAGCTGATCACCCGTCCGCGCACCCAGACGAAGTCGCCCAGGTCGACGTCGCTCTTCCAGTCGGCCAGACGCTGCTTGCCGACCTCGGCCAGCGACAGCATCACCTGCAGGCGCTCGCCGTTGTCGGCGGGACTGAAACCGTCCTGCAGCGTGGCGAAGGCCAGCTTGCCGGTGTTGCGGATGAAGACCACCCGCCCGCCAATGCTGACCTCGTCCTGGGTCTCCTCACCGGACTCGAGGTGGCCCCAGGTGGCGCGGACCTGGGCCAGGGTGTGGTCGCGTTCCAGGTCGAAGGCGTAGGCCTCGGTGCCCTGGTCGAGCAGCCGCTGGCGCTTCTCGCGGCGCACCTGCATCTGCTCGGAGACCTCGGCCTGGGCGCGAAGTTCCTCGGAGGTGCTGGACGGGGCGGTCGGCGATTCCTGGTTCTCACTCACCCGGACAGCCTACCGAGGTCGGGCCTCGGTGCCCTCATCGTGCAGCAGCGCCCATTCCTGTGCGGGGTCCAGCCCGGAACGGCGCGTACGCGCGGTGCCCCGAGAGCGTTCGTCGACCAACACCCGGCTGATGGTCTGCCCCAGTGGACGGATCGTCCCACCGGCGGCCAGGTAGGCGTCATTGCGATTATCGGCGAAGCCGGTGTGCGTCGGCGGCAGCCACAGCGGCAACGAACGCGGGCCCGCCCAGTAACCGACGTCGCGGGCCAGCAGCCACTCGTCCTCGCGGGCCACGAACGGGGCGGTGAACCCGGTGGCGCGGGCGGTCTGGGCCAGGACGTCGGCCAGGTCATGACTGTGGCCCACAGCGTTGACCACCCCGACCCCGGCCCGGTCCGCCGCCCCGACGACGAATTCGGCCAGGTCGTCCACGTCGATCACCTGAACCCTGCGGCCCTGGGTGGTCGGGGTGAGTGCCGGGCCGCCGCGGTCAAGCCGGGCCATCCAGTACCCGAAGCGGTCACTCGGGTCGCCGGGGCCAGCGATCAGTCCGGGGCGGACGACCAGCAGCCGGTCACCGAGGTGGTGGGCGCTCGCTCGTTCCGCCGCGACCTTGGCCTGGGCATAGTCACGCTCGCCGTCCTCGGGACCCACCTCGACCAGGTCGGCCGACTCGTCGGCGCCGGGTTCATCGGTGCGTGCGTACACCGAGACGGACGAGACCAGGGTCCAGTGCCGGGCGCGGTCGGCCAGCGCCAGCAGTGCCGACTCGACCAACTCCCGGTCATGGGCGATTTCGATGACCTCGTCCCAGTCGCCGCCGAGCCCCTGGTAGGCATCCGGCAGGCGGCGATCCACGGGCACCAACTGCGCGCCCGGGGGCGCGGCGCCCGACTCCCCGCGGGCCAGGCAGGTGACCGTGTCACCACGCTCGACCGCGCGTGCCGCGATCCGCTGACCCACCCAGCCGGTCCCGCCGAGCACCAGTACCCGTCCCATGCAGCCATTCAATGCCATGGTTGTCCCTGCGCGGGGGAATTTCGCTCCTCGATGACCTGCCGCGGTGAAACCCCAACAACTATCGTGGGGGCATGAGCAACCCTCCCTACGGCCAGAACCCGTACGGCCAGAACCCCTATGGCCAACCCTCCTCCCAGCCCTCGGCAGGGTGGGGGCAGCCGCCAGCCGGTGCCGGCAACCAGCCGCCGCAGCAGCCGGGATGGGGCCAGCCCGCCCCGTGGGGAGCGCCTCAGCCCGGTCCCGGCGGACCGCCCCAGCAGGGCTGGGGCCAACCCCCGCACCCGGGCCAGCAGCCGCATCCCGGCCAGCCCCCGCACCCCGGCCAGCAGCCGCCGATGTCACCCCAGCACTGGGGGCCGCAGGGCCAGCAGTCGGCCCAGCCGCAGCGTCCCGTGCCCCCCACCCCGGTTCCCGAGCCGGAGCCGCGCACGGCTGAACTGCTGCAGCGTGACGTGATCGTGTCCACCACCGAGAACCTGCCCGGTCAGGAGGTCACCGACATCCTCGGTGAGGTCATCGGCGTGGTGACCCGTCCCCGAGACATGCGCGCCCAGGCCGACCTGGCCGTGATCCTGACCGAGACCCGGCAGGCCGCTGTCACCGCGATGGTCGAGATGGCCACCCGGGCCGGCGCGGACGCGGTCATCGGTCTGCGCTTCGACGGCGGCAAGATCAGCGAGGGGGCCTCCGAAGTGACCGCCTATGGCACCGCGGTGAAGCTTGGCGGCGCCCCGCAACGCGCCAGCACCGACGCCGAAGAGAAGGGTGATGCTCCGCTTGCCGCAACCCCCGGTACGCAGGCCGAGGGCGACGCCCCGCAGGGACAGGGGGACAGCGCGGCCCCCGGTGACCAGGGTGACCAGCCGAACCCGTTCGTGAACTTCTGAACCAACGCCACAGCCGGGCACCCGTGAAGGGTGCCCGGCTGTGGCGTGTCTGGGGCTGGTGGTTACCAGCGCTGTCCGTTGGTGGTCCCGGTCGTGCCCGTGGTCCCGGTCGTGCCGGTGGTCCCGGTCGTGGTGCCCGGGTACCCGGTGGCGGTGTCCGTGGTCCCGGTGGTGCCCGAGTAGCCGGTGGTGGTGTCGGTCAGCCCCGACCCGGCGGTCCCGGACTGCAGGTTGTCCTTGGCCGTCTTGCCCTGCTCGACCGTGTGGTCCTTGGCCTGTTGGGCCTGGCCGACAACCTCGTCCTTGGCGTCGGTGGCGGCCTGCTTGAGCTGCTCGCCTGCCTCCTGGACGGCGGGCTTGACCTGCTCGACAGCGTCACGCGCCATCTCCTTGGCCTGGTCCATGGCAGGTCCGGCCTTGTCCTTGACGGCCTCGGCGGCCCTGCGCTCCGGTTCGGTGGACGGGATCAGGCTGCCGATCAGGGCACCCAGACCGAAGGCGACCACCCCGGCGGCCAGGGGGTTGCCCCGGGTCTGGCGGCGCACCTGCTGGGGTGCCTGCTGGGCCATCTGCTTGGCCTGGCCAGCGGAGTCACTGATGGCGCCGGCAGTGCTGCTGAGGGCCTGGGCGGCGTGATCCTCGGTGCCCATGACACGCTCCTTCAGGTTGGTCGCGGTCTCGCGGACCCCCGACAGGGCCTTGTCGGCCTGCCGGTGGGCGATGTTCTTCGGGTTCGCCTCATCGGCGAGGGCGTTGACGTCGTAGCTGAGGCTCGAGCGGGTGTGCTCAATCTGCTGACGAATCTCTTCGGGATCGTTGCTCATCGGTTCTTCTCCTCATCACCCTTCACGGCGTTCGGGATCTGCTTGATGGTCTCGGCGGTACGGGGGACGCCTTCGACGTCTTCGAATTCGGACTTGCCCTTGACAGCCATCACCGCGGCGACGATGCCCCACAGAACGGCCACGATCAGGAAACTCCAGCCGAACCAGGGATCATCGTTGTCGAATAGGTGGGCCACCAGCCACCACAGCGCGAAGGTGGCGAACAGCAGCGCCATGTGGGCCGCGACGCCGGCGCCGCCGAAGAGGCCTGCCCCGCGGCCGGCCTTCTTGGCGCTCTGGGTGATCTCGGCCCGGGCCAGCGCCACCTCCTGGCGCATCAGCGTCGAGACGTCCCTGCTGAGATCGCCCATGATCTGGCCGATGTCACGGCCGTCACTCGGGTGTCGGTCCTGGTCCGGTGCACCCACGGGGCGGCTGGGCACCTGCAGGTTCGGGTCGGTCATCGCGGCGGCTCATTCTGGTAGCCCTGCTGACCGGTGGTGGTCTCGTAGTCCGATCCCGCCTGGTATCCGGGTGTCGCCGGGTAGCCCGCAGAGGTCTGGTAGCCGCCGGAGGTCTGGTACTCCGTGTCAGCAGCGTAGGTGTCCTCCAACGGGTAGGCCGGGTCCACGGGGTAGGCGGAGCCTCCCGTGGCGCCGAGTCGGCTGGTGTCCTCGGAGTAGCTGTAGGCGTGCTCACCGACGGCGCGGCGCGGGTCCTGGTAGGAGTACCCGGTGGTCAGTTCCCGGGTGTCGTCAGCACTCTCGTCGCGTACGCCTCGCAGGAAGCGGCCCGCCAGCAGACCGGCGCCGGCCGCGATGGCCAGGAAGGTGCCCGGACGGCGAGCCGCGAACCGGCGGACCTCACGCAGGACGTCGTCGGGTCCGTGGGCCTCCAGCCAGCTGGCCAGGTCATCGCCGACGCGGGCTGCGTCAGACGCGAGCTTGGTGGCGATGCCGCTCTGCCCGCTGCCCTCAGCCATGGTGCCGGCCTCACCGGCGAACTCACGCACGACCTCAGCCAGACGCTGCTGGCCGGTGGCGGCCTGGCTGCGCAACTGGCCGACGGACTCATCGACCAAACCCTTGGCCTGGTACTTGGCCTCTGACATGACGTTCTGGCTCTCGGAGCCGACGGTGCTGGCCAGCGTGCTGGCCTCGTCGCTCACGGTGCGCTTCAGGTCGGACGCCTCGGTCGCGGCCTGGTCCTTGGTGGATTCATTTCCAAAGGTGCTCATCTTGCCCTCATTCCATTCGTCGATGTGATGCGGACCACATGCTCATCCCCACATTGCCCCGGCGCCCCGGGCCGGGGCAGCAACGGGCTCGACAAGCCATCCTTGGGGGTGCAATCTCGCACCCGCAGGGGTGTGATCAACAGGGATCCCGTTTGCGGACGGCGTGGGAGGCGGACAATTACCCCGCGCCCGGGGGCAGGGCTCAGGCGAGGGTCAGGCTGACACCGCGCGGCGTCTGGGTGAAGCGCACCTCGGCCAGGTTCGTCACGACGGCATCGGCCTGCTCGGCGACCAGTTGCCGCGGGGTGGTGGTGACCACGCCCAGCGTCACGCAACCCGCGGCGCGGGCACCGACCAGTCCGGCGGTGGCATCCTCGACCACCAGGCAACGGGTCGGGTCAACACCCAGACGCTGCGCTGCCAGCAGGAAGGGGTCGGGGTTCGGCTTGCCGCGCTCGACGTCGTCCACGGTCACGGTGACGGCGGGACGCGGGATGCCGCTGGCCACGATCCGCGCGTCCATCAGGTCACGGTGGCAGGAGGTCGCAATGGCACGACGCGAGTCGTCCAACGCCTCCAACGCGCCGACGGCCCCGGGTAGCGCCACGATGCCGTCAGTGTCGACCACCTCGAGTTCGTCAATGAAGCGTTTGGCCTCGTCACGGTGTGGTTCGGGAATGAGGTGGGCAATGATGGCCGCCGACGGCACACCGTGCCAGTTCGCCAGCTGTTCGGCACTGATTCCATAGTGGACGGCCCAGGTCGCCCAGCTGCGCTCGACGGCCGCCAGGGAGTTGATCAAGGTGCCGTCCATGTCGAAGATGATCGCTTCGAAGTGTCGACCCGCCAGGGGTCCGAGGTCGGCTGGGCTGGTGTCAGTGGCTGCGGTCACGCTCCCACCCTAGGCGATGAGAAAGTTCATCATGCCGCTTGGATGAGTGAGTGCTCACTCACTACACTGGGTCGACGTGACACCACCCCGCGCCGCGGCACTGCCGCCCGACCAGCGACGCACCGAGATCATCGCTGCCGCCTGCCCCATCCTGCTCGCCGACCCCACCGGCTTCACCACCCGGCAGGTGGCCGAGGCTGCCGGGATCGCTGAGGGCACCCTGTTCCGCCATTTCGAGACCAAGGCAGAACTGGTCTCGGCGGTGGTCGACGACCTGCTGAACCCCGACCCGCTCCTTGAGTTGCTCGCCGGCCTCACCGGCGATGACCTGGAGAGCCTCACCCTGGGCATCCTCACCGCGTTGCGGCGCGGCGTCGAGCAGCAGTCCAGCCTGCTCGTCGCGCTGAAGCGCCACGATCGGCCCAGCGAGACCGCGATGGCCGACCACCACCACCGCCACGTGGAGCGGATGCGACTGGTCGATGCCGCCATCGCCCATGCCCTGGCCCCCCACGCGAACGAGTTCCGGTTGCCGTTGCCGACGATCGCCTTCCACCTGCGGGTGCTGGCCGTGAGCGCCAGCCACCCCCTGCTGTCGGCCGGTGAGCCGACGCTCGACTCGGGCGATCTCGTCCGGGTCTTCCTCTACGGTGTCGCCTCCACCCAGCAGGAGTCCTCGTGAAGCTCATCCATCTCGTCAACAAGCACATCGGGCCGTACGCGGGCTTGATTGCCGCGGTCATCGTGCTGCAGGTGATCGCCACCGCAGCCTCGCTGGCCCTGCCGACACTGAACGCCCGCATCATCGACCAGGGCGTCCTGCTCCAGGACACCGGACTGGTCTGGCGCAACGGCGTCATCATGCTCGTCGTCGCCGCCGCGCAGGCCGCTTGCCAGATCGGGGCGGCCTACCTCGGTGCCCGCATCGCCATGAGCCTGGGGGCCGACATCCGCTCCAGCATCTTCACCCGGGTGCTGTCCTTCAGCAGTCGTGAGGTGAACCAGTTCGGTGCCCCGTCGCTGATCACCCGCAACACCAATGACGTGCAACAGGTGCAGATGCTCGTGCTGATGTCGTTGATCATGCTCGTCAGCGCACCCATCACGATGGTGGGTGGGGTGGCCATGGCGCTGCGCGAGGACGTGCAACTGTCCGGTGTGATCCTGGCCTCGGTGCTCGTGCTCGGCGTGTCCCTGGGCCTGCTGATCACCCGTGCGATCCCGCTGTTCCAGTCCATGCAGGTCAAGATCGACGCCCTGAACCGGGTGGTGCGTGAGCAGATCACCGGCATCCGCGTCGTGCGTGCCTTCGCCCGTGAACCCCACGAGGGCCAGCGGTTCAACCACGCCAACGAGGACCTGACCTGGTTGGGCATCCGGGTCGGCCGGCTGATGGCCATGTTGTTCCCGCTGATGTTGTTCGTGATGAACGTCTCGCAGGTCGCGGTGATGTGGTTTGCCCGCACCCGCATCGACAGCGGCGAACTCCAGGTCGGCCAACTGACGGCCTTCCTCGTCTACCTGGTGCAGATCCTGATGAGCGTGATGATGGCCACCATGATGGTCTTCATGGCCCCCCGAGCCATGGTCTCGGCCGAGCGCATCATGGAGGTCCTGGACACCGAGTCCAGCGTGGTGCCACCCGCCGAGGGCGTCATGTCCCTGGACACCCCGGGACGGATCCGCTTCGAGGGCGTCGAGTTCAGCTACCCCGGGGCCGAGGTGCCGGTGCTGCAGGACCTCACCTTCGACCTGTTCCCCGGCCAGACGACCGCCATCATCGGTTCCACCGGCGCCGGCAAGACCACCCTGGTCAGCCTGATCCCCCGGCTGTTCGACGCGACGGCGGGACGGGTCCTGGTCGGCGGCGTCGACGTGCGCCAACTCGACCCCGACACCCTGTGGGCCTCCATCGGACTCGTGCCGCAGCGCCCGGTGCTGTTCAGCGGCACCGTCGCCTCGAACCTGCGCTACGGCTCACCGGAGGCCACCGAGGAACAGATGTGGCAGGCGCTGCGCGTGGCTCAGGCCGAGGACTTCGTGCGAGCCATGCCCGGCCAGCTGGAGGCGCCCATCAGCCAGGGCGGCACCAACGTGTCGGGCGGACAACGCCAACGACTCTCGATCGCCCGCGCGCTGATCAAACGCCCCGAGGTCTACGTCTTCGACGACTCGTTCTCGGCCCTGGACGTGGCGACCGACGCCCGCCTGCGCGAGGCACTGCGGCCCGTCACCGGCGAATCGGCGGTGCTGATCGTCGCGCAGCGGGTGGCCACCATTCGCCATGCCGAACAGATCATCGTCCTGGACGGCGGACGCATCGTCGGGCGGGGCACCCATTCCGAGCTGATGGAGACCTGCTCGACCTACGTCGAGATCGTCAACTCCCAGCTCAGCGCCGAGGAGGCAGCAGCATGAGCAGCCCAGGAACCGGGCTCGGCGTGACCGACGCCCCCGACACCGAACCCGTCACGGCGAATGCCCGCAGCGAGCACGAGGAGGTCGCCCGCAAGTCCGGCGCCAGTGGTCACGGCCCGATGGGCGGCATGGCGCCCGCCCAGAAGGCGGTGAACTTCGGGCCCTCGCTCAAGCGCCTGCTGTCCCGGATGCGCGGCGAACGAATGCTCATCGCCCTGGTCATCACCATGGCCGCCATCAGCGTCCTGGCCAGCGTTGTCGGCCCGAAGATCCTGGGCCGGGCCACCAACCTGATCGTGGCCGGTGTCCTCGGCAAGGACCTCCCGTCGGGCATCACCAAGGAGGCGCTGATCGCGCAGTTGCGCGCTGAGGGCCGCGGCGACTTCGCCGACCTGCTGAGCACCATGCCGGTCGTCCCGGGCCAGGGCATTGACTCCGGCGCACTGGGACAGGTGCTGCTGGTGGTGCTCGGCCTGTACGTGATCTCGGCCCTGCTGATGTTCGCCCAGGGATGGGTGCTCAACGGCGTCGTCCAGCGCACCGTCTACGGGCTCCGCAAGGACCTGTCGAAGAAGCTGGACCGGTTGCCGTTGCGCTACTTCGACAAGCAGCCGCGCGGTGAACTGCTCAGCAGGATGACCAACGACATCGACAACGTCTCACAAACGCTGCAGCAGACCCTGCAACAGATGCTGAACGCCGTCCTCACGCTGATCGGCGTCATGATCATGATGTTCTGGGTCTCGCCGCTGCTGGCAGTGGTGACCCTGCTGATCGTGCCCATCTCGGGGGTGGCCGCCGCCATCATCGGCAAGAAGGCCCAGGTGCAGTTCGTCAGCATGTGGGCATCGACGGGCAAGCTCAACCAGACCATCGAGGAGAGCTTCACGGGCCACGCACTGGTCAAGGTCTTCGGACGCCAGCGGGAGGTCGAGAAGGTCTTCGCCGATCGCAACGAGGCGCTGCGCACATCGTCGTTCATGGGCCAGTTCCTGAGCGGAATGATGATGCCGGTGATGTTCCTGATCGGCAATCTCAACTACGTGGTCGTCGCCGTCGTCGGCGCCCTGCGGTTGTCCAACGGCCAGATGACCCTGGGCGACGTGCAGGCATTCATCCAGTACTCCCGCATGTTCACCCAGCCGATCACCCAGGTCGCGTCCATGGCCAACCTGCTGCAGTCGGGCGTGGCCTCGGCGGAGCGCGTCTTCGAGGTGCTGGACGCCACCGAGTTGGTCGGTGACAGTGGCCAGCCGCTGCCGCCGACCCGAGGGCTGGTGAGGTTCGAGAACGTCTCCTTCAGCTACACGCCCGACGAGCCGCTGATCGATGGCCTGTACCTCACCGCGACGCCGGGCCAGACGGTGGCCATCGTCGGGCCCACGGGCGCAGGCAAGACCACCCTGGTGAACCTGCTGATGCGCTTCTACGAACTCGACGGTGGCACCATCACCCTGGACGGCGTCGACATCGCCTCGGTGGCCCGCGCCGACCTGCGCCGCAAGCTCGGCATGGTGCTGCAGGACACCTGGCTGTTCGAGGGGTCGATCCGCGACAACATCATGTACGGGAACCTGGATGCCACCGAGGAGCAGATGCTCGAGGCTGCCACGGCCACCTACGTCGACCGGTTCGTGCACGCCCTGCCCGAGGGCTACGACACGGTGATCGAGGACGAGGGCTCCAACATCTCCGCTGGCGAGAAGCAGCTGATCACGATCGCCCGTGCCTTCCTGGCCAATCCGGCGATCCTGATCCTGGACGAGGCGACCAGTTCGGTGGACACCCGCACCGAGGTGCTGGTGCAGCATGCCATGGCGCGCCTGCGGGAGGGCCGCACCAGCTTCGTGATCGCCCACCGGCTCTCGACCATCCGCGACGCCGACCTGATCCTGGTGATGGAACACGGAGCCATCGTCGAGCAGGGCAGCCACGGCGAGCTGCTCGCCGCCCAGGGCCCCTACTTCGACCTCTACGAGTCGCAGTTCAAGGCTGCCAGCCCGGTCGACGAGGAACGGGAGGCGGTCCGATGACGATCCACAGCAGCCACCCCTTCATGGACGAGGAACGGGTCCTGGGGCGCCAGTTCCGCGGTCGGCTGGGCAACCGGGTGAGCCTGTGGACCGCCGGGAACCTGGCCGCCGGGGCGCACGACGCTGCCGGACTGACGGTGAGCTCGTCCCTGGTCATCCCCGGGGAGCCGTGGCGGGTGATCGGGTTCGTCGACCCCGAGTCGGCCCTGGCCGAGAAGGTCATGGCGACCGGCAGGGCGGTGGTCTGTCTGCTCGAGTGGCAGCATCGGGGACTCGCCGACATGTTCGGCGGCGTGGCCCCGGCGCCCGGGGGCGCCTTCACCCATGCCGAGTTCGAGCAGACCGACCATGGGCCCCGGTTGACGGGCGCGGCGACCTGGGCAGCCCTGGAACTGGAGTCGCAGGCCGAGGTGGGTTGGACGCTGCAGCTGACGTGCCGGGCGACCCACTTCGAGGTCGGTCCCGACGAGAGCCCTCTGCACCACACCCGCGGCCGCTACCGCACCATCACCGCACCGCTCTGAGTACCGACGCTCGGTGGCCGGGCCGGTTCAGACGGGCTGGCGCAACGCCCGCAGCACGCGTTCGACGTGCTCCCGACGGGATTCGCTGAGTCCCTCGACGAACTGGGCCAGGATCAGATTGGTCTCCTCGCCGGCCTCGTCGAGCAATTCGGCCATCGCCCCCACGACCATTTCAGAGTGCGTCGCCGCCGGCAGGTACAGCCAGGCGCGACCCTCCTGCTGGCGGGTGACCCGGCCCTTCTTGGCCAGACGGTCCAGCACCGTCATCACGGTGGTGTAGGCGAGTTGGCGTTCGCGGGTCACGGTTTCGAAGACTGCGCGCACGGTCATGGGGTCATCGGAGGACCACAACACCTGCATGATCGCCGTCTCAAGCTCACCCAACATCGCCACGGCCTCAGTCTAGCGTGGCACGACTCTCAGTACGACGCTAGGTAGTATTAAACGAGACTGTTGCAGATTGCACCACCGTGAGAGCATGAACCCATGCTCGTCGCCTTCTCCGTCGCCCCATCGTCGAACCACCCGGACGCCTCGGTTCACGATGCCGTGGCTCGCGCCGTGCAGATCGTGCGCGACTCGGGCCTGCCGAACCGCACCGATGCCATGTTCACCACGATCGAGGGCACCTGGGACGAATGCATGGACGTCGTGCGCCGGTGCAGCGAAGCGATGCTCGAATTCGGCCCTCGGGTCTCGCTGGTACTGAAGGCCGACATTCGCCCCGGTCACTCCGGGGAACTGGACGGGAAGCTCGTGCGTCTCGAAGAGGCGTTGACGAGGGCTTCCGCTGACGACTCCTGAGTCGCATCCTGAATGGGAAAAAGGTGGGATGGCCCCGCCTGACGCTACGATCTTCGCACCTCTGCTTGACCATCCTCGAGGAGTACTCATGTCGAACCCGCCCAACAATCCGAATCAGCCCGGTGGCTATGGCGAGCAGCCTGGTGGCTACGGTCAGCAGCCTGGTGGCTACGGCCAGCAGCCCGGTGGCTACGGTCAGCAGCCCCAGGGTGGCTACGACCAGTCCGGTGGTTACGGCCAGCAGCCCGGCGGGTACCCACAGCAGTCACCCGCCGGCTACGACCCCACCGCCGCGACTGGCGGCTACGGGCAGCAGCCCGGCGGCTACGGACAGCCCCCGCAGGGTGGCTACGGGCAGCAGCCCCCCGTCGGTGGGGGCGGCTATCCCCCCGCTGGTGGGGGCGGTTATCCCCCCGCGGGTGGCGGCTACCCCCAGGGTCAGCCCCCGAAGAAGAACAACACTCCCCTGATTGCCGCGATCGTGGCCGTGGCGGTCCTGGTCGCAGGTGTCGGCATCTGGGCATTGACCCGCGGTGGTGGCGACGACACGTCGGGCACGCCGGTCGTCACCACGAGCACGCCCAGCACCGACACCTCGACCACCTCGGAGGAGACCGAGACCACCGACGTCGAGACCACCACCACCGAAGAGACGACGACCACCGAGCAGACCACCAGCACCGCGGCCACCACGACCGCCCTGCTGAACGTCAAGGTCGGCGAATGCGTCAGCCTGACCCAGCGCGAGAACAGCACGTGGAACATGACCAAGGCTGACTGCGCCGACCAGACCGGAACCTCGCTCTACGTCGCCAAGATCAACACCGACGGTGCCACGTGTGACCCGGCCTACTCCAACTACCGTGTCACCCGCAATGGCACCAGCGTTCGCTACTGCCTGATCGAGGAACTCCAGCAGAACGCCTGCTACACCAAGTCGACCACCAAGACGTTCGGTTACGCCAAGATCGACTGCGCCGCCTCGACCCTGGCCGCCGACATCAAGATCGTCCTGCGCGCGAATGACAAGGCGGACAAGAGCCTGTGTGGCGCGGGCACCCGGGTGCGCGTTTTCCCTGAGGCCAAGCGCACCTACTGCTTCTCTCCTGCGAAAGCCTGACCCAGCGCATTCCTTCCCTGAACGCTGCCCATTTGCTCGCCAAATGGGCAGCGTTCTGCATCTGTTGACGGCTGCATTTGTGGCGTAGATTACGCAGTTATCAACGCGACGCTGACCGGCCTCGCATGATCAGGATTCAGGAGCCCGCCATGACCAACCCACCGAATCAAGGCCCTCCCCAGGGCCCCCACCAGGGTTCCCAGCAGGGTCCTGGCCAGAGTCCGAACCAGTGGGGAAGTCCCGGCAGCCAGTCGAGCGCCCCGCCGCCCCAGCCCACGGGAGGTGGGCAGTACGGCCAGCAGCCACCGGGGTACGGGCCACCCTCGGGCGGGCCGGGCCAGTACGGTCAGCAACCCTACGGTCAGCCGGGCGCCGGTGCTGGTGGTGGCCTGCCGCCGCAGGCTGGCCAGACCCAGTTCGGTGGACCCGACCAGCCCAGGAAGAACAACACCCCGATGCTGATCGGCGTCGGCGTCATCGTGCTCGCCCTGATCGCGGGACTGATCTGGTTCTTCACCCGCGAGGACGACACCGTGACGTCCACCCCCGCCACGACCACCTCGCAGCAGTCGACTGACCCCGCTGGCACCACTGCCCAGACCAGCGAACCCGAGTCGACCGAACCGGAGACCACCCAGGCCGAGTCGACCGAACCGGAGTCCACCGCCCCCGAGACCACCACTGCCCAGAGCACCGCTGCGACGACCGCGAAGAACACGGGCAGCGTCCCCAAGGACCCCGGCAAGTACAAGACGGTCGGCTCCAAGGCCTTCACCAAGGTTCCGGCCTCGGTGGGCGACTACGTCAACGTCGCACCCGACGCCACCGGCACCCTGCTGGTGCTGTACACGCACAAGGGCGACAAGAACAAGCTGGTCATGGCCAGCGTGCTCCCGTTCGGCTCCGACGGCACCGAGTCGCGCTCCGAGCTGGTCAATCCCCAAGTGGTCGGCGATTTCGTCTGCGGTGAGTTCGAACAGGACGAGACCGACGAGCCGGGGTCCTCGTGCATCATCGACATTTCCGACGGCTTCGTGCAGTTCATAGCCTCCGAAGATGTCGCCACCACTGCCCAACTGTTCAAGCAGTGGCTCAGCGGGGCCATGGCCTGATCATTGACCCATGAAAACGCGGGCCCACTCCTCGAAGGAGTGGGCCCGCGTTCACGGTAGGACGGGATTCAGACCTGCACGTAGCTGACCTGCGCGATGCCTGCGTTCTCGCTGGCGATCTGCAGGAACGCGCCCTTGGCCAGGTCGAGGCAGCGACCGCCAATGTAGGGGCCACGGTCGTTGATCGTCACGATGACGCTCTTGCCGTTGGCCTTGTTGGTGACCTTGAGCTTGGTGCCGAACGGCATGCTCTTGTGGGCGGCGGTCATGCCCATCGGGTTGAACCGCTCACCGGTGGCGGTTACCTGACCCTGCCAGTAGTTCGATGCCTCGCAACTGCCCGAGTAGCCACCCGACTTGGCCGTCACCGAGGTGTTGGTGCGCGGCGGGGTGGTGGTCTTCGGGGTGGTGGTCTTCGGAGTGGAGCTGGTCTCCGACGAGGTGTCGACGGGCTCGGCCTGCTTGGTGCCGACGTGGACGACCTGGGTCACCGGCTGCGCGGTGACCTTCTCGCCGGTCTTGTGATTGTTCGAGACGAGCTTGCCGTCGAGGTAGACCTCGGTGATGGCCGTCTGCTTGTGGCCCTTGACGCCCTTGGTGACAACCTTCCGCTCACCCTTGGGCAGCGAGGCGTTGTCGACGGTCTTCTCGTCGAAGGCGATCTCAGAGGTCACGAGGATCGGCCGGTAGGCGACGTCCTGGTAGGTGATCTTCTGGTCGGCGGTTACCGGGCTGGCCGGCGAGGCACTGACCTTGTCGAGGTTGTCCAGGATCAGGCCAGCGGCCTTCAGCGCGTCACCGACGGTGGCATTGCCCGGCACCTCCACGGTCTTGGTGCCCGACGCGGTGGTGATGGTGACCGTCTTGGGGGTGACGACCTCAACCTGCAGACCCTGGCGCTGGAGCGCGGTCGAGCGGTTGGTCGAGACCAGGTTCTTGGCGTCGTCCAGGTCAAGCTGCGCCAGCGCCTCGTCCAGGGTGAGGGCGGTGGTCCACCTGGTGATGGTCTTGCCGTCGACGTTCAGCGTCAACGGCTTGCCGATCTTGATGGTGACGGCCGCTCCGTCGACCACGGGGGTGTCGACCTGCGGCTGGATGACGTCGTGCTCTGCCAGCGTGATGCCCTGCTGCTCGAGCAGTTGGGCGACGGTCTTGGCACGGGTGTCAACGGTCTGGGTGCTGCCGTCGGTGGTGATGGTGACGGTGTCCTTGTCCATGGCGACGGCCGCTGCTGCGCCGCCCCCACCGATCACACCGAGTGCCAGCACACTCGACAACGCGATCGCGGTGCCCTTGGAGATCTTCTTCACGTGATGGAACCTCTCAACATGACGGGCACCTGGGTTGACGGAGCTCGTCTGGATACGACCCGGCCGAAGCCGAACGCTTACCACAATAAGAGATTGTTGAGAGATCCCCAAATCAAAACTGAGAAATCTTCAGCTTGTTCGGCGGGTGAAGCCCCGCAGCCGCAGGCTGTTGCCCACGACGAACACCGAGCTGAAGGCCATGGCCGCGGCGGCGAGCATGGGGTTCAGGAAGCCGAGCGCCGCCACCGGGATGGCGATGACGTTGTAGAAGAAGGCCCAGAACAGGTTCGTCTTGATGGTGCGCAAGGTCGCACGCGAGAGGCGGACGGCGTCGGCGGCCAGCAGCAGGTCAGCCTGGATCAGCGTGATGTCGCTGGCGGCGATGGCAGCATCGGTGCCACTGCCCATGGCCATGCCCAGATCAGCCTGGGTGAGGGCCGCGGCGTCGTTGACGCCGTCACCCACCATGGCCACCCGACGCCCCTGGGCCTGCAGTTCGCGCACCACGTCCAGCTTGTGGCTCGGCAGCACGTCGGCGTGGACGCGCTCGATGCCGACCTGTCCCGCCGTCGCCCGGGCGGCGTGCTCGTTGTCGCCGGTGAGCATGACCGGCTCCAGTCCAAGCTCCCGCAGCTCCGCGACGGCGCGGGCGCTGGTGGCCCGGAGGGTGTCCTGCACCGCGATCAGGCCCAGGACGTGGGTCTGGTCGGCCACCAGTACCTGGGTGGCGCCCTGCATGGCTGCCTGGTTGGAGGCAGCGACCAGTTGCGGGCACAGCCCGTGGCCCTGCTGCTCGACCAGGCTGCGGTTGCCGACGACATAGGTGGTGCCGTCGACCACTCCCCGGATTCCCGAACCGGGCAGGTTCTCGAAGTCGGTGACCTCACCGATCGCCACCCCCGCCTCGACGATGGCGCGGCCAATGGGGTGTTCCGAGTGTGATTCCAGCGCCGCGGCGATGCCCAGCACCCGTGCCACGGTGGCACCGGTCTCGGTCGCCGGGGTCACCTGGGAGACGGCCATCTTGCCGGTGGTGAGCGTGCCGGTCTTGTCGACCACGACCGTGTCAATGGAGTGGGCCTGCTCGAGGACCTCCGGCCCCCGGATGACGATGCCGAGTTCGGCGCCGCGTCCAGTGCCGGCCAGCAGCGCCGTGGGCGTGGCCAGGCCCAGCGCGCAGGGGCAGGCGATGATCAGGACGGCGACCGCCGCGGTGACCGCGAATGAGGGCGAGGACCCGGCCACCAGCCAGGCGACGAGGGTCACCAGGGCGATCCCCAGCACGATCGGCACGAAGACACCCGAGATGCGGTCGGCCAGCCGTTGGACGGCCGCCTTGCCCGTCTGGGCCTGCTCGACCAGCCTGGCGATGTGGGCCAACTGGGTGTCATTGCCGATGGCGGTCGCCCGCACGCTCAATCGTCCCGAGGTGTTGATGGTGGCCCCGACGACGTTGTCCTCGGGACCGACCTCCACGGGCACGGACTCCCCGGTGATCATGGCGGCGTCGATGGCCGAGTTGCCACTCAGGACGACCCCGTCGGTGGCGACCTTTTCGCCGGGCTTGACCACGAAGACGTCACCCACCGCCAACTCGCCGATGGGAATGCGCTGTTCGTGCTGGCCGTCGGGGCCGTCGCGCAGGACGTTGACCTCCTTGGCGCCCATGTTCAGCAGCGCCTGCAGAGCCGCCCCTGCCTCGCGGCGTGACCGGGCCTCGATGTAGCGACCCAGCAGGATGAAGGTGATGATCGCCGTGGCGGCCTCGAAGTAGACGTTCGCACCCGACATGGAGCGGTCGAGTCGCAAACTGAACTGGTGGGTGAAGCCGAGGTCACCCGCGTGGGTGAACCCCAGGGCATAGATCGACCAACCCATCGCGGCTGTCGTGCCCAGGGTGATGAGCGTGTCCATCGTGGTGGCACCGTGGCGCAGGTTCACCACGGTGGACTTGTGGAACCCCCACCCGGCCCACAGCCACACCGGCAACGACGCCACCAGGGCGAAGTACTGCCAGCCGGTGAACTGCAGGGACGAGAGCATCGAGACCAGCATGACTGGCACGGTGAGCACCGCCGCGACGACCAGGCGGGTGCGCAGGGCACCGGCACGGTCCACGGGCCGGGCGTCGGGCTCCGGCAGGGAGGCCCCGTAGCCGGTCTTCTCGACGACCGCGATGAGGTCACCGACGGTGACCGCCACGGGCGCCAGCACGTGCGCCTTCTCCGTGGCGTAGTTGACGCTGGCCTGCACGCCCTCGACCTTGTTGAGCTTCTTCTCGACGCGTGCTGCGCACGAGGCGCAGGTCATGCCCGAGATGTCGAGCTCGATCGACTCCCGCCGGTCAACGGGCGCTGCGGGGTGGGCGGTCGTGCTGGGGGTGCTCATCAGATGTCCTTGGGGGTGGTCCTAGGCGGGGGGGCGGAACCGGGTGTTCAGGCGGGCTGGACGACGTACTGGTCGCCGGCCTCGGCGACGGCCGCCTTGATGGCGTCGAAGTCCACGGCGTCCGCAGAGGTCACCGACATGGTGCCGCCTTCGAGCTGGACATCGACCTGGTCGACCCCGGCGACGGCGGAAACCTCTTCGGTCACGGCGCTGACGCAGTGGCCGCAGGTCATGCCGGTGACGGTGTAGGTGCTGATCATGGTGTCTCCTTGTGGTGGTGGTGGTTGCTGCCTGTCAAGATCATCAGGACTTGACCAGGCGTCGGATGGCAGCCATGGCTTCGGCGATCTTCTCGTCCGCCTCGGTGCCCCCCTGGCGCGCGGCATCCAGGACGCAGTGACTCAGGTGGTCCTCGAGCAGCCCGAGGGCGACGGCCTCCAGGGCGTTCGTCATGGCCGCGACCTGGGTCAGGATGTCGATGCAGTAGGTGTCCTGCTCGACCATCCGCTGCAGACCCCGGCTCTGACCCTCGATACGCCGCAGGCGCTTGAGGTAGTCGTCCTTGGCACTGATGTAGCCATGGTGATGACCGTGCTCATCGGGTCGGTGGTCTTGAATCGGTGATTCGGTCATGGAGCAACCATACCCCCACAGGGTATCGAGCAGGTCATGGGGACTCCTCAATGTGCCGAAACTCCGCGAGCCGACCCCGCGACCGTCCATGATCACGTCGACCTGACGGGTCCCCGGGGCGAACTGTGGACAACCCTGCCCCACGGCGCCAACCCCACGTGCCACGGCGCTCGCGGACGTGATCAGAACGTGAACACGTCGTCAACTACCCACACTCTCCACAATCAGTTGCGGGGCCGTGAAATCCCTAGTCAACCACGGGTTGGCGAGTCCAGATGAATTCTTTGTCCCCAGAGAAATTCGGGTTGTCCACAGCATCGCGCGCACCGCTCCACCCCTGTCCACAGGTCCGCTGGCTGCCTGTGGACAACTCTGGGGCGTGCTGGGGTTGCGCCGTAGTCTGTCTACCAGTACGGTTCACCGGTCCCACCGGCGGGTCGGCACCACGTGCACCCGTGCACCGGCCCGCGAGACACAGCGGCGCCAGGACCACTGGCCGGTGACGCGTAGAGTGGCCGACGGCGCTGGTGGCGCCAACTTGGACAGGCAGAGGAGGGCGATGTCGTGAGCGACGGCTTCGATCAGGGCATGGATCGCACTCCCCCACAGGACCTGGCCGCCGAGCAGAGCGTTCTGGGCGCCATGCTGATGAGCAAGGACGCCATCGCGAACGTGGTCGAGGTTCTGAAGGGCCGCGACTTCTACCGACCCTCGCACGAACTGATCTTCGACGCCATCATCGACCTGTACGGTCGCGGCGAGCCGGCCGACCCGATCACCGTCGCCGACGAGTTGGGCAAGCGCGGCGAGATCGCCCGGGTCGGTGGGCACGTCTACCTGGCCGACCTGCTGGCCAGCATCAGCATCGCGGCGAACGCCAGCTACTACGCCGAGATCGTGCACAACAAGGCCGTGCTGCGACGGCTGGTGGAGGCATCGATCAAGGTGGCCCAACTCGGCTACCAGGGGCAGGGTGATGTCGCCGACATCGTCGATGCCGCCCAGCAGGCGGTCTACGAGGTCGCTGACGGCAAGTCCAGCGAGGACTACCAGCCCCTTTCGGAACTGATCGAACCCACCATCGACGAGATCGAGGCCATTGAGGGTCGCAAGGGCGTGATGTCCGGGGTTCCCACCGGTTTCGCCGACCTCGACGAACTGACCAATGGGCTGCACGCCGGACAGATGATCATCATTGCGGCGCGTCCCGCCGTGGGAAAGTCGACCCTGGCCCTCGACTTCGCCCGCGCCGCGGCCATCAAGAGCAAGCTCGCCACTGTCTTCTTCAGCCTCGAGATGAGCCGCACCGAGATCGTGATGCGCCTGCTGAGCGCCGAGGCGCAGGTGTTCCTGGGCTCCATCCGTGGCGGCAAGATGAACGACGAGGACTGGCGTCGGGTGGTCAACAAGACCCCCATGATTTCGGAGTCGCCACTGTTCATCGACGACTCCCCCAACCTGACCATGATGGAGATTCGGGCCAAGGCACGCCGCCTCAAGCAACGCCACGACCTGAAGATGGTGATCATCGACTACATGCAGTTGATGAGTTCCGGGAAGAAGGTCGAGAGCCGCCAGCTCGAGGTCTCGGAGTTCAGTCGCCAGATCAAGCTGCTCGCCAAGGAACTCGAACTTCCCGTGATCGCGCTCAGCCAGCTCAACCGTGGCCCCGAGCAGCGTGGCGACAAGAAGCCGATGCTGTCGGACCTGCGCGAGTCGGGCTCACTGGAGCAGGACGCCGACATGGTGGTGCTGCTGCACCGTGAGGACGTCTACGACAAGGACAATCGCCCCGGAGAGGCCGACCTGATCGTGGCCAAGCACCGCAACGGTCCCACGGGGACGATCACGACCGCATTCCAGGGGCACTACTCCCGGTTCGTCGACATGCAGGGCTGAGCCTGCCCGTCGCGACTCAGCCCTCGGTGGCTCCCGGCACGTTGATCTCCCAGAGCACGCCGAACTGGTCGCGGGCCTGCCCGTAGTGGTCTCCCCAGGGTGCTGCCTCCAGGGGCAGCACGACCTGGCCTCCGGCGGAGAGCTTGCCCATCAGCGCCTCACCGTCCTCCAGGGAGTCCGGCACCAGCATGATCGAGTAGGGCCCGGCCGCCGGGTCGACAGTCCCGCCGACCGCGTCGCCACCCACGATGTGCAGCCCCTCGGCACTCAGGTCGGCATGCGCGACGGCCTCGGCCGGTGGCGTCTCGGTCATGTCCATGGGAGGGAAGTCCTGGTAGCGAGAGATCTGCAGGTTTCCGCCGAAAACGGTCTGGTAGAAGGTGAATGCCTCGGCAGCGTTGCCGGGGAACTGGATGGAGATGCAGCCTGTCAACGACATGGGGTGCTCCTTTGCACACGACTGCGTCCCACGCTACGCCGAGCCGTGGCCGAGGGCGAGTGCGTCGGATACCCGCGATTCTTGACAGAGCCCGCCCACTGGCGTAAATTTAGTTAAGCATTCAACCTTCGCGGGTGGCCCCAGCGGTTCGCCCCTGTCACCCAAGGATTCCCATGAACGACCTGCTCAACCTGTCCGGCAACTACGTCCTCGACCCCGCCCACACCGAGATCGGCTTCGTGGCCCGTCACGCCATGGTCACCCGCGTGCGCGGCTCGTTCAAGGAGTTCGAGGGCACCGCGTCCACCGACGCGAACCTCGCCAACGCCGCCATCTCGCTGAGCGCCCAGGTGGCCTCGATCTCCACCGGAAGCGCCGACCGGGACGCGCACCTGCGCTCGGCCGACTTCTTCGACGTCGAGAACTACCCGACCATCACCTTCACCTCCACCGAGGTCACGTCCCCCGACGCCGACGTCCTGCGCGTCACGGGCGACCTGACCATCAAGGACGTCACCAAGCCGGTCACCATCGACTTCGACTTCGAGGGCGCCGCCGTTGACCCGTTCGGCAACCAGCGCGTGGGCCTGTCCGGCGTCGTCAAGGTCAACCGCAAGGACTTCGGCCTGACCTGGAACGCGGCGCTGGAGACCGGTGGGGTGCTGGTCTCCGACGAGATCACCCTGAGCTTCGAGGTCTCGGCCATCAAGTCGGACGACGCTGCCGCCCCCGAGGTGGCCGCCGAGGCTGAAGCCGCTGCCGTGGAGGGCGAGACCCCGGTCGAGGCCGAGACCGTGCAGACCGAGACCGTGCAGCCCGAGACCGTGCAGCCCGAGACCACCGCACCCGTCGGCTCCGAGGCCCCGGCCCGCGCCAACACCCCCCGCCAGGGCGGGTTCGTCGGTTGGGTCAAGGGTCTGTTCGGCGGCTCCTCGCGCTGACCCCCACGCTGCGTCACCGACGCAGCCACCCCTGAACGTCTCGTCTGCCCCCGCTTCGAAGCAGGGGCAGACGTCATTTTTGGGCGCAGGTGGCGACTGGACGAGACAAAGCTGCAGAAATCCCATTGTGACCGGGAGCACACCCCACGTACTGTTGCTGCGCGGCCATCGGGGGACGAGGAGCTCGAGATGACTGAGGCGCAGCACCCCACACCCGAACTGGTCCACACGGCCGGTGGGATCAGGAATCCGGACGCCATCGACACGAGCCGGCGTCCGCCCGAGCAGCGCCAGCGCACCTTTCGCGCCATCCTGGTCAACACCGGTCTGGCCAACATCACCACGGGCTACCTGTGGTTCGCACTGGTGTTCTGGATCTACCTCGAGACGCGCAACGTGATCGCCACGGGGGTCCTGGGCGGCGGCTACATGCTGCTGCTGTCAGTCAGCGCCATCAGCTTCGGCACCCTGGTCGACCGGTTCCGCAAGCTGGCCGTGATGCGGGTCGCCAGCATCTTCACGTTCGGCATGTTCCTGCTGGCAGGAGCGGTGTTCTTCCTCGCCCCCGCGGGGGCCATCACCGATCTCACCAGGCCCTGGGTCTGGGTGTTCGGCCTGGTCATCCTGGCCGGCGCCGTCGTCGAGAACATGCGCAACATCGCATTGTCGACGACGGTGACGATCCTGATCGACCCGGACGACCGAGCCCGGGCGAACGGCCTGGTGGGGGTCGTCCAGGGCCTGGCCTTCATGGTGACCAGCGTCCTGTCCGGCATCTCGGTGGGTCAACTCGGAATGGGCACGACGATCGTCATCGGGATCGGCCTGACCGCGGTGTCCTTCGCCCACCTGCTGACCCTGGGCATGCCCGAAGAGGTCGAACCGGCGATCTCGGACGCCCAGGGCCACTTCGACCTGGCCGGTGCCTGGCGATCGGTCTCCGCCGTGCCGGGTCTCATGGCACTGATCCTGTTCTCGACCTTCAACAATCTGGTGGGCGGTGTCTACGCCGCGCTGATGGACCCCTACGGCCTGGAGATCTTCAGCGTCGAACTGTGGGGCGGACTGTTCGCGGTGGCCGGCACGGGCTTCCTGATCGGCGGTGCACTGATCGGCAAGTTCGGTCTGGGCCGCAACCCGCTGCGGACGATGCTGCTGTGCGTGATCGGCATGGGTCTGCTGGGGGCGTTGTTCACGGTGCGGGAATGGGGCTGGCTCTACATGTTGGGGATCTGGTTGTACATGGTGCTGATGCCGGCGATCGAAGCAGCTGAACAGACCGTCATCCAGCGGGTGGTGCCCCTGGAACGCCAGGGCCGGGTCTTCGGGTTTGCCGGCGCCGTCGAGATGGCCGCCGCACCAGTGACCGCCTTCCTGATCGCGCCCATCGCCCAGCTGTGGATCATCCCGTGGTCACGCTCAGCCGACGGCGTCCGCACCCTCCGTCCACTCCTGGGTGAGGGCACCGGACGCGGGATCGCCCTGGTCTTCCTGGTGGCGGGCCTGCTGATGGTGCTGGCCGCGGTCGCCGCCTTCTTCAGCCCTGTCTACCGCAGGGTCAGCGCCGTCTACGCCGACCAGTCCGCCAGCGATGCGGCGGCGAACCGGGCGGGGCAGGTGACCGAGTGAACCGACCGTGGCCCCCGGATCGTCACAACCCTCCTGCGCACCCGGTGCCGCGAGTAACTTGGGCGCCATGACACTGACCCTGGGCATGATCACCACCGACACCACCGATCCCGAACCGCTGGCCGCATGGTGGGCCGAGCAGACCGGCGCCGAGATCACCGAGACCAACGACGGCTGGTTCGTCGTCGTCAAGGGCGGCACCCTGCCCTGCTGGCTGGCGTTCCAGAAGGTGGAGGACCCGACGCCGGGCAAGAATCGCGTCCACTTCGACCTCAACACCGACGACCTGGACGCCGAGACCGACCGGCTGATCGCCGCCGGAGCCACCCTGGTCGAGCGTCGGGGTGACGAGAGCTTCCGGTGGCACACCCTGGCCGATCCCCAGGGCAACCAGTTCTGCGTTGCAGGAAGCCACTGAGACTCATCCGTCGGGCGCGTTGTCGAGAACTCGTCGACTGCTCCGTCCCTGCAGTAGAGCCCGCCACCGTGGCGGCCCGGTTCGAGGAGAACACGATGAAGTACCTGCTGCTCAAGCACTACCGCGGTGGCCCGACCCCGCTCCAGAGCGTCCCGATGAACCAGTGGACGCCGGACGAGGTCTCGGCGCACCTGAAGTACATGGACGATTTCGCCCAGCGGCTGGAGGGCACCGGCGAGTTCGTCGATGGTCAGGCGCTCGCACCCGAGGGCACCTTCGTCCGCCATGACGGGCCCGGACGGCCACCGGTCACCGATGGACCCTTCGTCGAGACGAAGGACTTGATCGCGGGCTGGATGGTCATTGACGTCGACAGCTACGAGCGGGCACTCGAACTGGCCGGCGAGTTGTCCGCCGCCCCGGGTCCTGGTGGCACACCGCTGCAGGAATGGCTGGAGGTGCGCCCACTCCTCGGTGCCCCACCCACCATCACCGAGTGAGTTGTCGTGGACGAGGCGCTGCTGCGGGGGTTGACTCCCACCGTGATCAGCGTCCTCGTCCGCCGCGGAGCCACCTTCCCGGCGGCCGAGGACGCGGTGCAGGAAGCCCTGGTGGAGGCGGTCGAGCGATGGGTCGACAACCCGCCGCGCGACCCGAAAGGGTGGCTGATCACCGTCGCCTGGCGGAAGTTCGTGGATGCGTCCCGCTCCGCGGTGGCGCGCCGCCAGCGTGAGGTACTGGTCGCTGCCGAGCCGGCGCCGGGTGCCGCCGGGACGATCGATGACACGTTATGGCTCTACTTCCTGTGCGCCCACCCGGCACTGAACCCGGCGAGCGCCGTCGCGCTGACGCTTCGAGCACTCGGCGGGTTGACCACCCGCCAGATCGCCCGCGCCTACCTCGTCCCGGAGGCGACCATGGCGCAACGCATTTCGCGTGCGAAACGGACCCTGGCCGAGCTGGAACTGGACGAACCCGGTGACGTTGCCACGGTGTTGCGGGTGCTCTACCTGGTCTTCAACGAGGGCTATTCCGGTGACCTTGACCTTGCTGCCGAGGCGATCAGGCTGACGCGTCAGTTGTCCGCGCTGGTCGATGACCCGGAGGCGTCCGGGCTGCTGGCGTTGATGCTGCTGCACCATGCCCGCCGTCCGGCTCGCACCGGGCCGGACGGTGAGCTGGTGCCGCTGGCCCACCAGGACAGGGGCCTGTGGGACACGGCCATGATCGTCGAGGGGGTGGCGGTGCTGCAGTCGGCGTTGGCCCGAGACCAGTTGGGCGAGTACCAGGCTCAGGCCGCGATCGCCGCCCTGCATGCTGACGCGCCGTCCACGGGCGAGACCGACTGGGTACAGATCGTGGGCTGGTATGACGAACTGGCCGGGCTCACCGGTAGTTCGATCGTGCGGCTCAATCGCGCGGTGGCGGTGGGCGAGGCGGACGGTGCCCGCGCTGGACTGGCGGCGCTGACCGAGCTCGATCCGGGGTTGCCCCACCATGCTGCGGTCTCGGCCCACCTGCACGAGAAGGCCGGCGAACTCGCCGCGGCGGCGCGGCTGTACGCCCAGGCGGCCGGGCTGGCGACGAACACCGCCGAGCGTGGCCATCTCACCCGGCAGGCGGCCCGGTTGAACGCGCTGCTGCGTTCGCCCAGCGCAACACCCGCAACGCCCGCAACGTCACCCACCGATTCGGCTGTCCCGCCCCGGGATAGCTCACCCACGTCTCGCCGGGGTACTGCGACGACGCGGCCCACCGTCCGTCCGGACGTCGCCGACGCCGCACCACCTCCAGCGCCGCCACCATCCGCGGATCCCACGTGACACCAGCCGCCCACAGCACCTCCAGGCCCCGCAGCACGTCGAAGTGCCAGCGCGCGGGATGGTGCAACCGGGTGAACTCCGGCCTGATCGCTTCGGTCGTGCCCCGCCGTTGGTACAAGTTCCGGGCCAACAGTGACTCGACCGCGTCCGCCAGCGCCTCGCGCACCTCGTCCTGGCGATGAAGGAAGCCGCACGCCAGGTACTGGGCGAAGCCGTCGATGACCGACGTGGTGGTGTGGACCGACGAGACCCGGCCCGGTGAACGAGCGGCGTCGCAGTTGAACCCGCCGTCGGCCAACCGCTGCCCCAGGAGGAAGTCGATGACGCTGATCAGCGGGTCAGCATTGGCACCGAAGTGCGCGGCATACGCCAGGAACATCCCGTTGATGCACGCGTCGGCTGGCCGTAATCGGGCGGCCGGGTTGACGCCCCCGTCCGGGCCCTTCTGCCGGGCAATCAGCTCCACGGTCCGCCGGCAGGGTTCGTGTCCCGGGGGCACCCCGAGGTCGCGAAGTTCCAGCAGCGAATAGTGGCTGCTGGTCCACTTGGGCTGGTAGAAGCCCCGACCCCAGTGACCGTCCGGCCCCTGCGCCGCCAGGATCAGGGCGGCGTCCCCGTCGGACACGATCCGGGCCAGCAATTCGGGCCGGTCGTCGTCGGCCAGGTCGCGCCTGGTCTGGTACCGGACGCTGCTGTCACCACCCATCAGCCAGCCGATGACCTCGTCCGCCATGTCCCGAGGCTACGCCGGGGCCGACGGACGGGCAGCGTGCCGGGCGAATATCGCCTCCCGCCGATGTCGCCGCCTTCGACCCGGGCGTAGTCTCGAATGAGGCGACCCTGCTCAGGGGCCACAGTGAAAGTCGACGACGATGAAGATCGAGCAGGCCGCCCAGGACTTCCTGTCCTGCCGGCGGATCGCAGTCACAGGGGTGTCCCACGCACCCAAGGGCCACGGCAGCAATGCCGTCTACGTGCGGCTGCGCGAGCGCGGCTTCGAGACGTTTGCCGTCAATACGCATGCCGAGACCGTCGAGGGTGGCCCGACCTATCCGGACCTGCACTCCATTCCCGGTGGCGTCGAGGCCGTGGTCATCGGCACCCGCCCCGAGCATGCCGAGTCCACCGTCCGTGAGGCCGCCGACCTTGGCATCACCCATGTCTGGATGCACCGCTCCATGGACGCGGGCAGCGTCTCACCCGAGGCGGCCGCGTATGGACGGGCGCACGGCATGACGGTCATCGAGGGCGGTTGCCCACTGATGTTCGGCGAGGCCGCCGACGGCGGACACAAGGTGATGTGCTGGATGCTCAAGATGACCGGCAAGGTGCCCCGGACGGTCTAGTGTCAGCGGCTGCCCAGCAGTCGCACCAGCCCGATGAGTCCGACCACCACGATCACCGCCCGCAGCGCACCGGGCTTGAGCTTGCGGCCGTAGCGTGCCCCCAGCCAGCCCCCGATCGTGGACCCGACCGCGATCACCACGACCACATCCCAGTGGATGCGTTCGGGGGCGACCAGGGTGTAGGTCACGGCCGCCACGATGTTGACGACCAACGACAGCACGTTCTTGGCGGCATTGAGCCGCTGCAGGTCATCGTGCAGGATCGCCCCGGTCAACCCCATCAGCAGGATGCCCTGGGCGGCGGTGAAGTAGCCGCCGTAGATGCCAATGGCGAAGGTGCCCACGATCAGCAGCAGCATCCGGCCGGCGCCGAGGCCGACGTCGGCACCGTCACCGCCGGTCGTCCGGCGCTTCACCCAGGCGTTGATCCTGGGCTGGAAGACCACCAGCACCAGCGCCAGGACCAGCAGCACCGGGACGACGGCCGCAAACACCGTCTCGGGTAGGTGCAGCAGCAGCCAGCAGCCGACCAGGGCACCCACCAGCGAGGCGGGGATCTGCCAGCGCAACCGTGCCCACTGGCCACGCAGTTCCCGGCGGTATCCCCAGGTGCTGGAGACGCCACCGGCGACCAGGCCGATGGCGTTCGACATGGTCGCCGAGACCGGGGCGACGCCGAAGGCGACCAGGGTGGGGAAGGTGATCAACGTTCCGGAACCGACCAGCGCATTGATGGCCCCGGCTGCGATTCCGGCGAACGCGAGAATGACGAGTTCGACAGGGCTCACTGCAGCGTGGCCGTGACCTCGACGGTGACGTCGTCGCCCACCTTCAGTGCCCCCATCATCAGACTGAACGGCTTGATGCCGTAGCGGCTCTGGGTGATCGTGCCGGTGGCGGTGTACACCCCGTCGGCGGCAGCGATGGTGAACTGCTGCACCTCGGCGCGTCCGGCCAGGGTCAGGGTGCCCTCCATCCGGCCCTGCTCCCAGGTGCCGTCGATGGCGGTGGAGGTGAAGCTGAGTTCGGGTTGGTGGGCCACGCCCAGCACCCCGGCGGCATTCTTCTCGATCTGGCCACGTTCGAAGTCGCTGAGCGGCTTGAGCCCGCCGTGGGCGTCCAGCACCCGCAGGGTCGCCAGGTTCGCGGTCACCCGCAGTGAACTGGTCACCGGTGAGTCGCCCACGACCAGGGTGCCCGACCAGTCCTCGACGGTCAGCGTGAGGTTGTGGCCCGCGCGGGCCATCTTGCCCTCCGACGTCGTCCTGAGCACCAGGGTGGCGGTCTGCGGGCCGAGGTCGAAGCTACCGGCTGTGGGAATCATGGGACCCATCGTGCCACGCGTCCCACCACCGCAGCACCCGGATCGCATGGAAGGTGAGCCAGCGCGACGGCTGCCCGGCCGGCGCGTCGACGTCGAACCAGACCCGTCCGTCCTTGGCGATCTGCTGGTGCCAGGTGCCATCCGCGTCGCGGGCGCTGCGCACGTGGTCGATGCCGTCGGCCAGTCGTTCATCCGGTGCGACGCCGTCGTGCAGGGACGCCTCGCGGAAGTGGTCGAGGGCACGCAGCACGCTGTACCAGCCGCGGTAGGGATACGAGAAATGGGTGGCCCACGGTGTGTGGACCTCGCCAGTGCTGCGTCGGCGCATCAGCCCCCGGTCGAGCAGGTATTCGGCGGCCCGCTGCCGGGCCTGACGCAACTGGACGTCACCGGTGCGCTTTTCGTAGTCGAGGATGCCCACCATGGCGTTCAGGGTGGAGTGGAACGAGGCCCGGGTCGACCCCTCGATCCATTCGCAGTTCCAGCCGCCCTCGTCCATCTGGTGTTCCAGCAGCCACGTCGCGATGGGTGAGACGTCGGTGCCGAGCCAGGCGCCATTGGCCAGGGTGAAGGCGTTGATGCAGGCGTCGACCTCCCCGTCCCAGTAGGGCAGGTTGTCGTACTCCCAGCGGGCGTTGGCCCTCAGCAGTCCGGCAGTGTCGGGACGCAGCGCGTCGGGCTCGACGCCCCACTCCCGCAACTGGTTCAGCGACCAGGTGGTGGCCGTCCAGGGTTGGGGTTCCTCGCCGGTGAAATCGGCAGGGAAGAAGGCCCCGCCTGCCCACTGCCCGTCCGCGTCCTGGTGGGACAGCAGTTCGGCGCCGAAACCCTCGGTGGCCACCCGGGCCCGGGTGGCCTGCCACACGTCCTGCGGCTCGCCGACCAGGTCACGCTCGACCTGCCAGCGCAGGCTCGGGTCGGATTCCAGCAGCCACTCCACGACCTCGGTCTGAGTCATGGACACACAGTATGCAGACGCCTCCGGACCCACAAGGTGCTTCAGAACAGCGCGATCTTGGCCACCTTTGGGAAGATCTCGTCCAGCGCGGCCTCGTCCTCGGCGCTCGGCACCCACCCGGCCGACTCGGCGTTCTGCTGCACCTGCTCGGGTCTGGTCGCGCCCGCGATGACGCTGCCGACGCTCGGACGTGAGGCCAACCACGAGAAGGCAACCTCGATCTCGGTGAGGCCACGTTCGGCCGCGAAATCCCCGAAGGCCTTCATCTGCGCCAGGTCGAGGTTGTCGACCAGGTGCTGGCGGGTAAGGGTCAGTCGGCTGCCCTCGGGCGCCTTGCCGGAGGAGTACTTGCCGGTCAGCAGGCCATTGGCCAGCGGGAAGTAGGGCAGCACCCCCAGTCCGAACTTCTCGGCGGCCGGGGTGACCTCGAGTTCGGCGCGACGGTCGAGCAGGTTGTAGTGGTTCTGGCTCGAGATGAACCGGGTGCCGCCGCTCGCCCGAGCAGTGAACTCGGCCTCGGCGATCTGCCAACCGGCCATGTTGGAGTGGCCGATGTAGCGCACCTTGCCGGCGCGCACCAGGTCGTCCAGCGCGGCCAGGGTCTCGTCGATCGGGGTCTGCGGGTCGGGCGTGTGGAACTGGTACAGATCGATGTAGTCGGTGCCCAGTCGGCGCAGCGAGGCCTCGGCCGCGGTGACGATGTAGCGACGCGAGCCGCGGGCACCAAAGTCGAGGCCGTTGACGCCCTTCATGTCCATGCCGAACTTGGTGGCCAGCACGATCTCGTCGCGGCGGCTGCCCAGCGCCTTGCCGAGCATCACCTCCGACAGGCCGGCCTCGTAGCCGTAGCTGTCGGCGACGTCGAACAGGGTGATTCCCGCGTCGAGCGCGGCGTGGACGACCAGGTTTGCGCCCTGCTGCTGCTCGGTGGGAGTGCCGCGTCGTCCGAGGTTGTTCAACCCCAGCCCCACAGCAGACACGGTCAATCCGGAATGGCCCAGGCGGCGGTAGTCCATGGAAATCCTCTCGAGGGTGCTCGTCGCATTGATCCTAGTCCGGGCGGCTCCGGGAGGGTCGGCGACCCACCTGCCGGAAGGATGGGCACACACTTTCTGCGGCACCCACCAATCCGCGGGGGCGACGGCTCCGAATGAAGGGTGAGACCACATCGAAAGGAACTCACTCATGAACCGCACCTGGAAGTCCCTGTCCGCCTCGGCTGCACTCAGCCTGCTCGTCGCCGCACCGCTGGCCTTCGCCGCGACCTCGGCCAGTGCACACGATGGCGAGGATCACGCCCACGCCGTGACGTTTCGTCTCGACTCCATGAAGGGCAGCAACGCCACCGGCACGGCCACCCTGACCCCCACCACTGACGGCGGCCTTGTGGTCGAAATCACTGCCAAGGACATGGTGCCCAACGCACCGCACGCCCAGCACATCCACGGCGACACCACCGGTGCGATGAAGCACTGCCCGGCACCGTCGGCGGACAAGAACGACAACGGCTTCATCAGCGTCGAGGAGGGCTTCCCCGACTATGGCGACATTCACATCTCGCTGACCACCGCGGGAGACACCACCAAGGCCAGCGGCCTGGCCGTTGACCGGATGCCCATGGCCGACGCCAAGGGCAACCTGAAGTACAAGCGCACCCTGACCGCCGCCCAGCTGCCGAAGGGCACCCTGGAGAACCTCACAAACCTGCATGTCGTGCAGCACGGCGTGGACGCCAATGACAACGACAAGTACGACCTGGAGGGCCTCGGTGAATCCACGTTCGCCGCGTCGCTCGGAGTCAAGGGCATCCCCGCCGAAGCCACCGACTCGGCCACCTGCGGCATGATCATGCCTTCCGGTGGCGTCAACACCGGCGGCGAGGCCCCGACCGCTGCCAACGGCGGACTGCTGGCCGCCGGGGGCATCCTCATGGTCGGTGGCGCTGCCGCCGCCGTCAGCCGTCGTCGCTCGGCCGCCGCCACCAAGGGCTGATCGACGATCATGACCCGGACCCAGTCACCTCGCACGTGGCGGGTGCTGATCGGGGGGATGGCAGGGTTGGTCGGGGTGGGCGTCATTGGCGCCGCCCTGGCCTTCCCCGCGGCCACTGCACCGCAAGCGCTGCCCACGGCCGCTGTCATCACCTCACCGTGGGTGACGCCGGCGGCGCCGGACACCGCGTCAGCGCCCACAGCAACGTCCACACCGACCACAGCACCCACCGCGACCACCCCGGACGACCGTGAACTTGCCGAATCTGCACCCACCAGGGTCACGATCCCCAGCATTGGCGTCGACGCCGGCACCGTCCCCCTGGGACTGGACGGCAACGAACTCGCGACCCCAGCTGATCCCGACGTGGTGGGCTGGTTCACCGGCGCCCACACCCCCGGGGCCCCCGGCAGGGCCGTGCTGGCCGGTCACCTGACCTGGAATGGACGCCACACCGTCTTTGCCCGGCTGCCCGAACTGGCTGTCGGTGCCATCGTGGACGTCGAACGTGAGGACGGCACCACGGCACGGTTCGAGATCACCAAGGTCGCCACCTTCGCCAAGGACACCTTCCCCACCGCGGAGGTATACGCTGCCACCGACGAGCCAACGCTGGTTCTGATCACCTGCGGCGGCGAGTACGACCCATCCCAGCACTACTACGATTCCAACGTCATCGCCTTCGCTACAGCCCTGACGGGGTGAGGAAGGGACATGGTCGCCGCACATGACGAAGGACCACGGTCCCGGGACCTCCCCCGCGGGGTCGGACCCGCGGAACAGCGACCCCCTGCATGACGTGTTCGCCAGGGTCAGGCAGGGCGATGAGGCTGCCTTCGCCGAGTTCTATGACCTCACCAGCGCCCGCGTCCACGGGCTGATCCTCAGCGTCCTGCGCGCTCCGGACCTGGCCGCGGAAGTCACCCAGGAGGTCTACGTGGAGATCTGGCGGCAGGCAGCCCGCTGGTCGCCGGACAAGGGCAGCCTGAGGGCGTGGATGCACACCATCGCCCATCGGCGTGCAGTGGACCGGGTCCGCTCCGCCCAGAAGGAGTCCGAACGCGACGGACGATGGGCCGGCAGCAGCGGTGGCAGCGAACCCGACCAGACCTGGGAAGGCGTGGAACACCTCCTGGACGTCGAGGGGGTGCGCTCAGCTTTAGCAGCGTTGACGACAGCGCAGCGCGAGGCCGTGTCACTGGCCTACTACGGCGGATACAGTCATCGGGAGGTGGCCGACATGTTGGGCCTACCGCTCGGAACCGTGAAGACCCGCATCCGGGATGGACTGCTCGGACTGCGCAGCACGATGGGAGCCGGAGCATGACCGAGATGCATGCCCTGGTCGGGCCCTTCGTCGCTGACGCCCTCGACGACCAGGAACGCCGGGACTTCGACGACCACCTGGCCACCTGTGCCCAGTGCCGCGAGGAGGTGGCGGAGCTTCGCGAGACGATGGCCGAAATGGCAGCGTTCCACGAGGTCGCTCCCCCACCGATGCTGCGAGCCTCCATCCTGAACGCCATCGCCACCACGCCGATGCTTCCCGCCGAGGAGGTCCCGCCGGTTGACGAGCAGCCGGCCGCCACCATCCTCACCCCACGCCACGGCTTCGGACGCGGTCGCCGACCGCTCTCGACCTGGCTGACCGCCGTCGCCGCCGTGCTGGTGGTGGCACTCGGCGGAGTCACCATCTGGCAGCAGGCCCACCTGCATTCCATCCAGTCCGCCGATGCGCAGCGCATCGAACTCCTCGCTGCCCCCGACCTGCAGGTCAACCACACCACCCTGGCCGGGGCCGAGCTGACCTACCTGGTGTCCAAGAGCCGCGGCCAGGCCATCGTCACCGCCACTGCCCTGCCCGACCCCGGCACCGACAGGTCCTGGCAGGTGTGGGTCATGCAGGCAGGTGTCCCCCGCTCGGGGGCACTCATCGACGAGGGGGGTCGGGTCTCGACGGTGGTCACCGGGCTCGGCGGTGGGCAGGCGTTGGCCATCACCAACGAGCCCCGGGGAGGATCCCCGGCCCCCACCGGTGAGGTGCTGGCAGCAGTCGAGCTCTGAGTACCTAGGGTGGTCATCATGAAGGCCATCCAGTACTCAGCCCATGGCGGTCCCGAGGTCCTGCACCTGACCGACACCGCCCCCGAGCCCAGCATCAGGCCTGGTGAGGTGCGCATCGCGGTGAAAGCGTCCTCGGTGAACCCCGTCGACTGGAAGATCGTCGCGGGACGCCCCGACATGCCGGTTTCTTTGCCGGCGATCCCCGGACGAGACGCCGCCGGGGTCGTCGAGAGCGTCGGTGAGGGCGTCACCCGGTGGGCGATCGGTGATGAGGTGATCACCTACGGCCACGAGGGCCGAGGGGTGCGCAGCGGCGGCTACGCCGAATTGATGACGGTGCCCGCCGATGCAGTGGGACCGAAACCTGCCACCCTCAGCTGGGACGAGGCCGGCACCCTGGGCTGCGCCGCACTGACGGCTTACCAGGTGCTGCGCCTGGCCGAAGTGGGCGAGGGCGACACGGTGCTCATCCACGCAGCCGCCGGCGGTGTGGGCCACTTCGCCGTGCAGATCGCCCGGGCACTCGGTGCCGCACGGGTCATCGGCACCGCATCAGCGGCCAACCACCAGTTCCTGCGCGACCTCGGCGCCGAACCAGTCGGTTACGGCGACGGACTCGTCGAGGCCGTCAGGGCCTTGGCACCCGGCGGGGTCGACGTGGTCATTGACCTGGTCGGCGGCGGGGTGGTCGACCAGACCCTGGCCGTGCTCACCGAGGGTGGGCGGCACGCCTCCATCGCGGACCGGCAGATCACCGAGCGGGGCGGCCGCTACCTGCAGGTCGAGGCCGACACCACCGACTTCACGGCGCTGGCCGACCTCATCGACGCAGACCAGGTGCGGGTGCACCTGGCCCACGTCTTCGACCTGGCCGACGCCGCCCAGGCGTTCACTGTGAGCCAGACCCGCCACCTGCGCGGAAAGATCGCCATTCACGTCAACGACTGAACGCCGCGGCTGTCGTATCCGGGTGGAATCGTTCGTGGTGTAGGTAGAGAGAAAGGACACTCGCCCATGACCACCTACCTGATTTCCTTCAACGACGAGTGGGTTGCCGAACACACCCACGAACAGCTGCTGGCCAAGTCCGTCGCCGGCCGGGCCGTCCTGGACGAGATGACGGCGGCCGGCGTCTTCGTCTTCGGCGACGGCGGCCTGGACGCCAGCACCACCGTGTGCAGCGTCGTCGCCCGCGACGGCGACCCGGTCTTCACCGACGGCCCCTTCGTCGAGACCAAGGAGCACCTCGGCGGCTTCACCGTGATCGAGGCCCCCGACGATGCCACCGCCCGCTACTGGGCCGGCCGACTCGCCGTTGCCCTCGACTGGCCCCAGGAACTGCACCGGTTTCCTGCCCCCTTCCACACCACCCCACAACCCCAGTCCCCACAACCACAGTCCACGGGAGATGAATGACATGGCCCGCTACCTTTTGTCCGTCTTCGGCGCCGAACCTCGTACCCAGTTCGGTGACCACCCCTCCAGGGAGGCGATGCTGCAATCGTTCGCCGACACCGGTGCCTTCAACCAACGGCTGATGGATTCCGGCCACTTCGTCTTTGCCGACGGCCTGACCACCGCCCTGGACGCCACCACCGTCGACGGCCGGGGCGACACCCCCGTCGTCACCGACGGGCCCTACCTGGAGTCAAAGGAACATCTGGGTGGCTTCTGGGTGATCGAGGCCGCCGACCTGGATGAGGCCCTGCGGCTGGCCGCCGACGCCTCCCACGCCTGCGGATCTGCCGTCGAGGTCCGGCCGTTCCAGACAGAGGAGTCCATCGCTCGCCTGCTGGAGCCGTGACCGACTCCCCCGCCGACCAGGCCATCATCCGCGCCCACCAGCAGGAATGGGCGCGGATGGTGGCCGGGCTCGTCCGCCGCTTCGGCGACATTGACGTGGCCGAGGAGTCCGCGGCCGAGGCATTCGCCAGCGCCGCCGAGCGCTGGCCCCGCGACGGCGTGCCGCCCAACCCCGGGGGGTGGCTGACCACGACCGCCACCCGCAAGGCGATCGACCGCCTGCGCCGGGAATCCCATCGCACCACCAAGCAGCGGGCGGCCCACATGCTCACCGACGACTCCCCCGCCCCAGCTGAGGGCCCGATCACCGACGACCGGCTGCGACTGGTCTTCACCTGCTGCCACCCCGCCCTGTCCCTCGAGGCCCGGGTGGCACTCACCCTGCGGTTGCTCGGCGGGCTCAGCGTGGCCGAGATCGCGCGCGCCTTCCTCGTCCAGGAGTCGACCATGGCCCAACGCCTGACCCGTGCCAAGGCCAAGATCCGCGACGTCCACATCCCCTACCGGGTACCGTCGAGCGCCGACGTGGCCGAGCGGGTCGGTGGCGTGCTGGCCGTGGTGTACCTCATCTTCAACGAGGGCTACCTCGCCAGCAGCGGCGATGAACCGGTGCGCGCCGACCTGTGCCAGGAGGCGATCCGCCTGGGTCGGCTGCTGCGCGGCCTGCTGCCGGGCGACGGTGAGGTGACGGGGCTGCTGGCCTTGATGCTGCTGGCCGAGGCCCGACGCGGTGCCCGCATCGCCGCCACCGGGGAACTGGTCACCCTGGCCGAGCAGGATCGCAGCACTTGGGACGCTCGCCTGATGGAGGAGGGCCACGCCCTGGTCCGGGAGCGGATCGCGATCGTCGCCGCCGGCGGTGCCGCGCCCGGACGCTACCAACTGTTGGCCGCGATCAGCGCCGTGCACACCGCTGCCGCCACGGCCGATGCCACCGACTGGGCCCAGATTCTGGTTCTCTACGACCGGCTCGCGGCCCTCGACCCGTCCCCGATCGTGCGGCTCAACCGGGCCGTCGCCGTCGCCGAGGTGGACGGCCCCGCCACGGCCCTGGCCGAGGTGGACCGCCTCACCGGCGACCTGGCGGGCTACCACCCCTTTCACGCCACCCGGGCCGACCTGCTGCGGCGGATGGGTCGCAGCGCCGAGGCCCGCAGCGCCTACGACCGGGCGATCGCGCTGAGCGGGAATGCGGGCGAGCAGGCCTTCCTGACGCGCCGGCGCGCCGAGTGCCGCGAGTAGGTTGACCCCCAGGACTCAGGTCCAGAGGCCGCCGGGTGCGAAGACCTCGTCCACGAGTTCACCGAACCAGCCGATCTCGCGGGCAACGTCGAGCACCGTGTATCGCGAGCGGTAGTACATCGCCCGGGGGAAGGTCTGCTGCACCGCCTCGGCCGTCAAACCGATGTCCTCGGGCCGCGACGGCGCCCCGGCCTCGACGAGCATCCCCTGCAACTGACGTGCCGGCAGTAACTGTTCTTGCAGTCGTGCTCGCGTCCCCGGCCAGGACTGGATCAGTCGTCCCAGCCGTTCACGCAGGCCATCGGCATCGACGTACTTCTCCCTGGTCTCATTCAGGCCCTTGTCGATGAGTGCCCCCTGCATGGTGGCGCGGATGTCGGTTTCGACCTCTGACCAGGACGGCCAGCGAGCCACCACATCGTCCAGGTCGAGTGCGCCGAGGTCGCGCTGCAGGAACTGCTCGTAGAAGGCCGTCATTGCCAGCGTCCCGATCGCCACCTTGGCCCCGTGGCTCAGCGGCGGGTCCAGGTCGGCGCCCAGGTGGTCGAGTTCCCACAGGTGGCTGAAGTAGTGTTCGGCGCCCGACGCCGGACGGGTGCCCCGGGCGACCTGCATGGCCAACCCCGACAGCACCAGCCCGTTGCACAGCCCCTCATAGGCCTCCGGGACACCGGCAGCGAGATCCCTGGGACGTGAGAGCGCCTCGCGGACACCACTCTGGACCAGTTCCCAGGCCAGCGGGTTGATGGGTTCCACACCCACGGCATCGGCCAGGATCCAGTCCGCGCCGGCCGGGATCTTGGCCGACAGGTCCCCGTAACCGGACGCCGCCATCGACGTCGGGGCGGCGGCCGCCACGTCCAGATCGAAAATGACCACCCTCGGCGCCGGGCACGGCATCGTAATCTTCAGCCCGTCACGGGTCATCGGCGCCCCGAAGCCGGTGTAGCCGTCCATGGAGGCGGCCGTCCCGACCACGGCGTAGGGACGATCCAGTTCACCGGAGGCGAGTTTGACCAGGTCGTTGAGGGTCCCCGACCCGATGGCGATGCCCACCGCATCGGCAGCGCGCAGGCGTTCACGGATCGCTTCGGCATGGTCGTAGGAGGCGTAGAGCGTCGGCTCGCCGGGGAAGACCATCGGATCGGCCATCTGCGCACCGACCCCCTCCAACGACCGGGTGACAGCGGCACCGGCGGCCTGCCAGGTGCGCTCGTCCGCGACCAGCATCCCGGGCCTGCCCTCGCTGGTCAACAGGTCGTTGATGATCCGGCCTGCTGTGCTCAGCACTCCGCGGCCGACCTCGACCACGCGGGTGGTCTCGGCGTGTTCCAGAGCCGTGTTGACGGCGTCGCTCATGGGCTTCTCCCTCGCTCAGTGCTGGACGCGGTCGTAGACGGCGTGCTGGATGTCGCGCAGTGCTGGATAGATCTGGGCGTACTGGTCGACCCAGAACTGGTACTCCTGGTGGCGGTCCGGGGCGGGGGTGATCACCTGGGCCTGGTGCACCATCGCCTCGGCGGCCTCGTGCAGGTCGGCGAAGCGTCCGGCGGCGACCGCACCCATCATCGCCGAGCCCAGCGTCGGGCCGTCCTGCACCTCGGTGATGACGATGTCGACGCCGGTGACGTCGGCGTGCATCTGCATCCACGGCGGGCTCGACAGGGCACCGCCGCAGGCGATGATCGAGTCGGGCTGCAGGCCGTGTTCGCGCAGGGTCCGCAGATTGAGTTCCAACCCGTAGCAGGTCGCCTCCTGGATCGCCCGGTACAGGTGTTCACGGCGGTGGTGGAGGTCCAGGCCCGTGAAGGTTCCCCGCACCTTCGCGTCGCTGTAGGGGCTGCGGTTGCCCTGGAAGTACTCGGTGACGATCAGTCCCTCGGATCCGGGCGGGATGTCCTTGGACGCCTCGTTCAGCACGTCCCAGGCGGAGGGGCCGCCGTTCTTGTGGGCCTCCAGCAGGTCTTGGGCCGACATCTGCAGGAACCACCGCATCACCGAACCGGTGGCCGATTGCGAGGCCTCGACGGTGTACTGGCCCGGGATCAGCGCGTCGGTGTGGGCGCCTACCAGCCCCTTGGCATACATCGGCGTGGCGCTCTGGGCGAGCAGGGGGTTGCTGGAACCAGTGATCAACGCCATCTTGCCCGGGGCCATCACGTCCATGCCAATCATCCCGGCCTCGGCGTCGATGGTGCCCACGGCGACGGGAATACCCTGCCGCAGCCCGAGTTCGGTGGCCACCTCGGCGGTCAAACCGCCGAGCCGTTCGCCCAGCGGGGCCACCCTGCTGGGCATCTTGTCCATCAGTCCGTCGGCGCCCACCGACTCATAGAAGTCGCGCGGGAAACCGCCGTGGTCGTTGTTGTGGTGCATCTTCAGGGCGGCCGAGGTGATGTTGATCACCGCCTCACCGGTCAACTTCAGTCCCATCCAGTCCGGGGCATCCAGCAACCACCTGCTGTCCTTCCAGATCTGGTGTTCCTGCTCCTTGACCCAGACGGCCTTGTACAGGAACCATTCGGCCGACGGCGCATCCTCTCCACCGCCGTTGTAGAGCCTGGCCCAGTGGTCGATGGTGGCGGCACGCTCGGCCTGGTCGCTGGCCCGGACGTCGGCCCACATGATTGCCGGTCGCAGCGGTCGCAGGTTTCGGTCGAGGGCCACCAGCGTGGCCGAGGTGGCGTCATAGCCGATGCCGTCCACGTCGTCGGCACTCGCGCCTGACTTCTGCATGGCTCCTCGCACCGCGCCGACCAGTGCCTCGCACCACTCGTCCACGTCCTGTTCCACCCAGCCGGAACGCGGGTAGTAGGACTTCAACGGCGAATCGTGGAAGGCCAACGGCTTGCCTGCGTCGTCATAGATGCCGGCCCGGCAGCCGCCGGTTCCCAGATCGATACCCAGATACACCTTGCGCATGGCTCACCTCTCAACGGGAGCGACGTCCTTGTCGCTGCTCTTCCCATCCTGACGACAATGGGCCGCCAATACCACCGATCGCACAGAATGTGGCCCATCGCACCCTGTCAACGATCGACCTCAGGTCCCTTCTCTGCCCACGCCCGGGCCACCGCCGCCGTCGCCTCCTGCAGGTCGACCCCGGACGACCGGACGGCCGCCACGTAGGCCAGCGCCGCGCGGTGGACGAGGTCGGGAACCGCCTGGCCGGCGGCCACCCGGGTGCCGCGGCTGCGTGAGGTCGTGACCAGGCCGTCCGCCTCCAGCGCGGCGTAGGCCTTGGCCACCGTGCCGGGCGCCACGTCGAGGTCGCCGGCGAGCTGGCGCACCGAGGGAAGTCGCGCCTGCTCGGTCAGCGCCCCGGCCTGGATGTGGGCCCGAAGCTGTTGGCGGATCTGCTCGGAGGTCGGGGTCGGGCTGTCCTCGTCCAGGCGAATGCTGACGCTCATCGTCGGGCCGCCGTGACGAGGGCGGTCGCGCACAGGAACAGCCCCACCACGATGGCGCACAGACCGACGGCGACCTCCATCGCGCCGAGTGCGTCCAGCGCCGGCACGTCCCACCCGTAGGGCTGGCCGTCCTCGATGAGCACCTCACCCCCGGTCACCGACGACGTGGTGATGCCCGCCATCAGGGTCATCCCGCCGGAATAGAGCAGGAAGCTGCCGGTGCCGACGGCCATGACCACCCGCGCCAGGCCGGCGCGCCAGCCGCGCGCTGCCTCACGTTCGTCCGCGGTGCCGCGCAGCGGGTGATGGGCAACCCGGGCCAGGGCCAGCACGGTCGCCGCCAGCAGCACTAGCGCCAGGACCAGGGCCGGCAGCCCGTAGTACCAGCCGGGGTAGGGGCTGGACGAGGCGCCCACGATGCCGGCATCGACGGTGATGGTGCGCTGTCGACCCTGTTCGTCGGCGCTGGAGCTGGCCCCGAAGAAGACGATCGCCGAGATCATCAGGGCCGCGGCGGCGGCGGGCGCCGCGTAGAGCCAGGCCGGCCCCAGGCTGGCCCACCCGCGCCGCGACAGTTCGGCCTGGCCGCGGGGCGAGCCAGCACCGCCCGAGCCGGGAGACGCGATGACGGCGACCAGGACGACCAGCGCACCCACCCCGGGGGCGAGCATCTGGACCAGGCCCAGCGTCGAGAGGAACACGGTGCCGCCCAGGACGAACAACACGATGCCCACCACCAGTCCCGCCACCAGCGCGCCGAGCAGGAATCGTCGCCGGGGACCAAGTCTGAGGGGAGCACCCACCCGGGAGACGGCGCGCGCCACCAGCACGCACAGCAGGACACACACCAGAACCGGCACCAGGATGCCGAGGACGCCTATTGCCATGACCGTCTCCTCGCTTCGGCGGCACTGGTGTACCGCGCTCTTGATACAAGACTACGGACCTTGTACCAAGAGCGCAATACACAAAGCAGCGCCGACCCACAGCTCCTAGGACGGGCTGTCGGATCCTTCGACGGGCAGGTGCTTGCCCCACCAGTCCAGCACGTGCTGGAAGCGTTCGAGGCGATGCCGGGGGCTGCCGCCACGGGTGAGTTCATGGTTCTCACCGGGAAAGACCAGCAACTGTGTCTCGACGCCCTGACGCTTCAACGCCGAGAAGTAGCGCTGGGCCTGCTCGAGGGGGCAGCGGTAGTCCTCCTCGGAGTGCACCACCAGGGTGGGGGTACTGACCTGACCGACGACGGCCATCGGGCTCTGCGCCAACCGGCCGGCGGCATCCTCGCCGGTGTAGGCGGTGCTGAAGTACCAGCCAATGTCGCTGGTGCCGATGAACGTGTCCGGGTCGAGGAATCCCCGCTCGACGATGGCTGCCGCGAAGCGGTGGTCGTGGGCGATGGTCCACGCGGTCAGGTAGCCGCCATAGGACCCGCCCATGATGCCCAACCGCTGCGCGTCCAGTTCGGGGTGCGCCGCCAGGGCTCCTTCCAGGAACTCCAGCACGTCGCTCGCGTCAACGGTGCCCATCGCCTCTTTGATCGCCAGGCCGTGCTGCTGGCCGTAGCCCGCCGAGCCCCGCGGATTGCACTGCACCACGGCATAGCCCGCCTCGACGGCGACCTGCGCCTCGTCGAAGACCCGCACCCCGTACTGCGCGAAGGGTCCGCCGTGGATGTTGAGCAGCACCGGGTGCGGCCCCGGACCTTCCGGTGCCCACACCCAGCCGTGCACCTCGCCGCCGTCGCTGGTGGTGAAGACGTGTTCGGTGGGTGCCGCCAGGCCGGTCCCGGCCAGGGCTGCCCCGAAGGACGTCAGGATGCGGGCCCGGCCGTCCTCCACCAGCGCCACCTCGGCATAGGAGGTCGGGTTGCCGACCACGGCCACGATGCGCCCGCCGCCGATGCCGTGGGACAGGACCTCCACGTCACCGCTGGTGAGTTCTTTCAGACTCCCCTCGGGACCGACCCGCGCCAACTGGACGCGGCCGCGGGTGCGCACCTGCACCAGGAACCCGTCCTCGGTCTCGGTGAGGTGGCTGCCGACCTCGCCCAGGTCAATGGTCTCGTCGTCGGTCAGCCGACGCGGTGCGGCACCGGCCGACTCCACCAGGTAGAGCGACGCGTTGCGGGCGACGAAGTCACGTCCGGTCTCGCCCATGTGGCGGGCGAGCAGCGCGTAGCCGCCGTCCCGGGTGGCCAGCACGCTGTCGATCGCCAGGCCGGCCTCGGCGGGCACGACGACCTGGGGTTCATGTTCGGTGACCGAGGCGTCGAACTCGACCACGGCGCGCAGCAGGTCTTGCTCGCGGGAGTCGTGGCGGGCGCTCGTGACCACCACCCGGGCCCCGTCGGGCGTCCATGACGGGCTGGCGTGGTCAAAGTTTCCGGCGCTCAACTGCCGGGCGGGTGCCACCACGGGCACGGGCGTGACCGGGGATGCACCGTCGCGTCCGTCCTCGGGGTGCGCCGCCCGGGGGTAGTGGGGCTCGCCGGCCAGGTCGGGGGTTTCGGCGACGAAGACGTGGGCGTGGCGGTCACGGGTGTAGCCCTGGCCATTGCCGAGGTAGGCCAGTTCATCGATCAGGCGCGGCGACTCGTCCCGGGCGGTGATGCCCTCGACCGAGCCGTAGCGTCCGTGCTCGACGACCTGGCTGGTGAAGGCGATCCGCGACCCGTCCGGCGACAGCGCGAACTGGCCGACTCCCTGGTCGGTGTCGGTGGCCTGCACCGGCTCGCCGCCCTCGACGTCGAGGACGAAGACCTGCGCCTTGCCGTCGGCGTCACCACGCACGAAGGCGATCAGGCGACCGTCGCGCGACAACTGCGGGGCGGTGTCGGCGACGCCCCGGGTCAGCCGGGTGGCACGGCCGGTGTCGAGCCGGACCCGCCACAACTGACCGACGGCGCGGTTGGCCGCCAGGTCGGGCCGCGACGAGGCGACCACGGCCCAGTCACCACTGGGGTGGACCGCCGGACGCGACAGGGAGACCAGGTGTTCGATGTGCTCGGCGCGCATCAGCGTGCCTCGGCGGGCACCGGCTGGGACGCGGTGGGCTGGGAGGCAGGGGGACGGGCTGCGGGCGGACGGCTCACGTGGTCTTCCTTCGAACGGTGGTGGGGCCCCTCGAGACTACTGGTGCCCGCCCCTCGAAAAGGGCGCTGCACCGGCCTAGTGTTGGCCCATGAAGGCAATCACGTACTCCACCTACGGTGGCCCCGAAGTCCTGTCCCTGACCGAGGTGCCCGCACCCAAGGTTGGCCCCGCCGAAATCCGCATCGCGGTGCATTCGGCGTCGGTCAATCCCGTTGACTGGAAGATCGTCGCGGGCTACCTGGACAGCCTGCTCGAGGTCAGCTTCCCCGCCATCCCCGGGTGGGACGTGTCCGGGGTCGTCGAGGCGGTCGGGCTGGACGTCACCGAGTTCGCCGTCGGCGACGAGGTGATCGCCTACGGCCGCAAGGACTGGGTGCACGGCGGCTCCTTTGCCGAGCAGATCACCGTGCCGGTGCGCACGGCAGCCCACAAACCCGCATCCCTGGGGTGGGACGAGGCCGCCTCGCTGCCGCTGGCCGGGCTGAGCGCCTACCAGACCCTCAAGCGGCTGGGCGTCAGCCGGGGCGAGACCGTGCTGGTGCACGCCGCCGCCGGTGGTGTGGGTGCCTTCGCCGTCCAGATCGCCAAGGCGTGGGGTGCTCGGGTGATCGGTACCGCCTCGCCCAGGAACCACGACTACCTGCGCGAGATCGGTGCCGAACCGGTCAGCTACGGTGCCGGTCTGGTCGCGCAGGTGCGTGACCTGGTTCCCGACGGCGTCGATGTCGTGGTCGACTACGTCGGCGGTGCCGAGGCCGACACGATGGCTGTCCTGGCGCCGGGTGGCCGGCACGGGTCCATCGTCGACGACAGCGTCGAGGAACTGGGTGGGCTGTACATGTGGGTGCGCCCCGACGCCGCGGACCTGGCCGCCCTGGCCGCGCTGGCCGAGAGCGGCGAGGTCAAGGTGACCGTGTCGCAGACGTTTCCCCTGGACCGGGCAGCCGATGCCTTCCGGGCCAGCATGGAGGGTCACGGACGCGGCAAGATCGTCGTCCGCGTCCGCGACTGAGGACCCGGCTGGTCAGGCGCGCACCGCCGTCGCCGCGGCACCCATGAAGCGCCGCTGGTAGGAGACCACGTGGGCCGACGAGGTGAACCTGGCCAGGTAGCCGGGTTCGGCGGTGATCACCAGGCGGTCGATGACGTCGGCGAACTCCGGATCGGCGGTCAGGGTGTCAATGTCGGGATAGTTCTGGTCACCCTCCATGCTGCACACGATCACGCGGGTGTCGGGCAGGTTGCAGTGCTTCAGCAGGCGCAGGTTGTGCCGTAGGGAGTCCAGCCCGTCGGAGCCCTCGTGCTCGTCGAAACGGCGGTAGCGCAGCATGTTCTCGGCGTAGGCCAGCACGTCCAGCAGGTCACCCTCCTGACCCTGGACGAAGTGGTCGTTGGTCGTCAGGAAGTCGCGCAGGCTCTTCAGGTGGGTGACGTCGCCGGACTGGCGGTAGGCCGCAATCAACTGCGCGCTCTTCTCGGACTGCTTCAGGCGGTGGCGGACGAAACTGTTGATGAAGGCCGGCTTGGCCTGCAGCGCCAGCGCCGCCTGGTAGGGCTCGAACATCAGCGTGAAGTTGACCCGGTAGCCGTGCTCACGCAACTTCAAGGCCAGGTTGTGGCCCCACAGGGCGTCCTTGGTCGACGCCTGGGTGTACCGGGTCGACAGCCTCTTGTCGCCCTCCAGCAGCTGGTGGTAGTTCTCGTAATTGACCGGTCCGGTGTGGGGCACCTTCACCACCAGCCGGTACTTCGACAGGATCTTCTCCATCGGTTCGATCTCGGCCAGGATGTTGTCGAAGTCGGGGTCGAACGGGTTCTCCAGTTCCACCGACATGTCGCAGCCCGGCCCCAGGATCGTCCCGAGCTCGGTCATCACCTCGTCCAGGGTCGAGAACTTGTGGTCGACGTTCGCCTCGGGGTTGTTGATGAACATGTCATAGACGATGCCGGGGTTGCAGGTGAGGTTGCCCAGTAGTGGGGCGATCGGCGCGAGTTCATAGGGGTTGGCGGTGTCGGCAGAAAAGATGACCCCGGTCGGACGTTTTGCGCCGTTCTTGTCGTAGCTGATGTCGCGGACCAGGTCGATCTCGAGCACACCCCCGGCCCTCAGGCTGGCCTCGACCCGGAAGCCGGCAGGGGTCTCGTCGGCGGGCACCGCAAAGGTGGTGATCACGTCGTGGAAGCGTTCGCTGCCGATCAGGGTGGTCGCCCCCGAGGCCAGCACCTCGAACTCCTCGCACCCCAGGGGCAGACCCGTGACCCGGGGCAGGACGTCCTCGTGTCCTCGACCCGGCTGCAGGTCGAGCCCGCCGAGGGTGAGGGTCAGCCCCAGCCGCCCATTGGCGTGCTGCGGCTGATTGACGGTGAGCATGGCAGTCTCCTCTCCTGAGGTGGCCCACGACTCGGACGTCGAGGGCACCATTGCACCTCCGGAAACCATCCACTTGTATACCCTGATACACACTTGTATGGTCTTGTACACAAGGGTACGCCCGACACCCCGCCAGATCAAGAGGTCCCGCCCGACGCCTGCCGATCGCCCAGGATCCCGGTAGACAGGGGACATGACCGTGTACGGATTCCACGCCTCCCACGAGCAACTGTCGCCACGACAGCTGCTCGCCGACGTCCAGCGCGCCGAACAGGTTGGCTTCGCCGCGGCCATGTGCTCCGACCACATCGAGCCGTGGTCCGAGCGCCAGGGTCACTCGGGGATGGCCTGGCCATGGCTCGGCGCCGCCCTGGCGACCACGAACCTCAGCTTCGGCACCGTCACCGCCCCCGGGCAGCGCTACCACCCCGCGATCGTCGCCCATGCCATCGCCACCCTGGGCCAAATGTTCCCCGGGCGGTTTTGGACGGCGCTGGGGTCGGGCGAGTACGCCAACGAGCACATCACCGGCCAGCCCTGGCCCGACAAGGACACCCGCCAGCGCCGCCTGGAGGAATGCGTCCAGGTGATCTCACGGCTGCTGGACGGCCAGACCGTCACCCACCACGGACTCGTCGAGGTCCACGAGGCCAGGCTGTGGGAGATCCCCGACCCGAAACCGCAGCTGATCGCGCCGGCCGTGAGCGTGCCCACCGCCGTCCGCGGCGCCGCCTGGGCTGACGGGCTGGCCACCATCAACGCCGACCCCAGCACGCTGCGGGCCATGCTGGACGCCTGGGACGAGGCCGGCGGCGCCGACCACAAGGTGCTGCAGATCCACCTGTCCTGGGCGCCCACCGAACAGGAGGCCCGGGCCATTGCCATGGACCAGTGGCGTTCCAACGTGTTCGGCGTCCCGGCCTGCTGGGACCTCACCCGCGCCAGCCTTGACGAGGTCAGCCGTGAGGGCGTCACCCTCGACCAGGTGCAACGCGCGGTGCTCGTCTCCAGCGACCTGGGCCTGCTCACCCAGCGCATCCATGACCTGGCCGACCTCGGCTTCGGCACCGTCTACCTGCACCACGTCGGCACCGACCAGTCCGCGTTCCTGGACGCCTTCGGCGCCACGGTCCTGCCCCAACTCGCCTGACCCCCAAGGAGCACCACCGTGCGGATGACCGAGACCTCAGACATGTGGTGGAAGACCGCCGTGGTCTACTGCCTGGACGTCGAGACGTTCTTCGACGCCGACAATGACGGCACCGGAGACTTCACCGGACTGTCGGCACGCGTCGACTACCTGGCCGAACTGGGCGTCACCTGTTTGTGGCTGATGCCGTTCTATCCCACCGCCGAACGTGACGACGGCTACGACATCACCGACTTCTACGGCGTCGACCCCAAGCTGGGCAGCTTCGGCGACCTGGTCGAGTTGATCCGCACCGCCAAGGACCGCGGCATGCGGGTCATCGCCGACCTGGTCGTCAACCACACCTCGGCGAAGCACCCGTGGTTCAAGGCGGCCCGCTCGTCCAAGGACAACCCGTACCGCGACTTCTACGTCTGGCGTGACACCCCGCCGCCGGACACCTCCCACGAGGTGGTCTTCCCCGACCAGGAGGACTCGCTGTGGGAGTACGACGAGCGCACCCAGGAGTGGTTCCTGCACAACTTCTACAAGCACCAGCCCGACCTCAACGTGACCAATCCGGTGGTGCGCGACGAGATTCGCAAGATCATCGGGTTCTGGATGGAACTGGGCCTGGACGGCTTCCGGGTGGACGCGGTGCCCTACCTGATCTCGGCCCGCGGGGTCGGTCAGTCCGACGCCGAGGGCTACGGCGACCCCCACCAGCACCTGCGGGAACTCAAGGCGTTCATGGGACGCCGTCGGGGCGACGCCATCCTGCTCGGCGAGGTGAACATTCCCTACCAGGAGCAGCTGGCCTTCTTCGGCAGCGAGGGCGTCGGTGAGGAACTGACCATGCAGTTCGACTTCGTCCTGATGCAGCAGATGTACTTGGCCTTCGCCCGCAACGACGCCACCCTGATCGGGGCGACTCTGGAGCAACGTCCCGACCTGCCCGTCAACAGCCAGTTCGCCTGTTTCGTGCGCAACCACGACGAACTCACCCTCGACAAGCTCAGCGAGGACGAACGCCAGGAGGTCTTCGCCGCGTTCGGGCCCGACCCCGACATGCAACTCTTCGGGCGGGGCCTGCGGCGCCGGCTGCCGCCGATGGTGGACGCCGACCCTCGTCGGCTGCGGATGATCTACTCCCTGATGTTCTCGCTGCCGGGCACACCCGTGCTGTTCTACGGCGAGGAGATCGGCATGGGCGAGAACCTGGCCGTGCCCGGACGGATGGCGGTGCGCACCCCGATGCAGTGGACCGACGAGAAGAATGGTGGCTTCTCGGCCGCGCGGGCCTCACGGTTGCCGGCCCCGGTCACCGAGGGCGCCTTCGGACCGGCGCACGTCAACGTGGCCGCCCAGCGCAAGGACCCGGACTCGCTGCTGAACTTCGTCTCGCTGCTGGCCCGCCGCTACCGGGAGTCGCCCGAGGTGGGCATGGGTGCCAGCCAGGTGCTGGCCCACGATGTCGCCTCCGTCCTGGCCCACCGCTGCACCTGGACCCGTCCGGGCGACGCCGGGGCGAGCACGGTGCTGGTGCACAACCTGTCGCCGGAGGCCTGCGAGATCACCGTCACCCTGGACGGCGTCGAGGAGGGCACCGAGGCCCGCGAGTTGTTGACCGACGCCCGGCTGCAGGTGGGCCGGGGTGGCCGGCTGACCGTCCCGGTCGACGGCTACGGGCACCTGTGGTGGCGGCTGCACCACCCCGGTGACCTGCGGCTTCCCTGACCAGCCGGTTCAGGCGCTGAGACGGCGCTGGTCCGGCTGCTGCAGGTCTGCCTGCTGCAGGGCCCGCCGCACGCCCAGCGCGGCCCGTCGTCCGGCCCGGTTGGCCCCGATGGTGCTCGCCGAGGGCCCGTAGCCCACCAACTGCACCCGCGGGTCGGCGACGGCGGTGGTCTCGTCGTCGGCCAACTGGATGCCCCCGCGCGCCGAACGCAGCCGCAGCCCCGCGAGGTGGTCGACTGCCGCCCGGAACCCGGTGGCCCACAGGATCACGTCCACCGCCTCGAACACCGGGGCACCCGGCCGGGGCTGGTGCCAGCGCACCCCGTCGGGCTCGATCCGACTGAACATGGGCCGGCGGGCGGCGTAAACCCCCAGCGCGGCCGCCTGCTGCTCTTGTTCGCGCAGGAACAGGCCCGTGTAGCTGACCACCGAGCGGGTCGGGAGCCCGGCCCGGGCCCGTTCGGAGACCTTGGCGACCACCCGGGAACCGAGTTCCGGGGTGAACTCCTGGTCCAGCCAGACGGGCTCGCGTCGGGTCGTCCAGACCAGGTTCTCGGCGCCGACGCGCGGAGCCAGCAGGCCGAGGAACTGGACGGCCGAGGCGCCGCCGCCGACGACCACGGTGCGGCGTCCCTCGAAGAACTCCGGGCCCGGGAAGTCGCGGGTGTGCAGCTGTGTCCCGGCGAAGCTCGCCTGCCCCGGGTAGCTGGGCACGAACGGCCTGGTCCAGGTGCCGGTGGCATTGACCAGGGTGCGGGCGCGCAGCTGCACCCGGCCGCTGGGCAGGCGCGCCTCGACCAGGAACCCGTCGGCCGAGCGGGTCACGGCCACCACGGTGGCGGGACGCACCACCGGCAGCCCGAACCCGGTCTCGTAGGCCCCGAAGTAGCGCGGCACCGCGACATTGGCCCGCTCCCGGGGCGTCGTGGCGGTTTTGTCGGTGCCCGGCAGCTCGGCCACGCCGTGAACGTCGGCCATGGTCAGCGCATCCCAGCGGTGCTGCCAGGCGCCACCGGCCGCGTCATTGGCGTCCAGCACCACGTGGTCGATGTCCAGGCGCAGCAGGTGGTGGGAGGCCGACAATCCGGCCTGGCCGGCCCCGATGACCAGGCTGTCGAGGACGCGATCGGGGTGCAGGACGGGTCGGGCGCTCACGGTGGGTACAACGCCCGGGGCCGGTCAATAAGTCCTGCCGCGACTCGTCCCCCCGCCCGGGTGGCCCGACTAGATTGGGGCAATGAGCACCGACGCCAGCGACAGCATTGACATCAAGCCCCGCAGCCGGGTGGTCACCGACGGCATCCAGGCCACCACCTCGCGGGGGATGCTGCGCGGGGTGGGCATGGGCGACCAGGACTGGGACAAGCCGCAGATCGGCATCGCGTCCAGCTGGAACGAGATCACCCCCTGCAACCTGAGCCTGGACCGGCTGGCCCAAGGTGCCAAGGAGGGGGTGCACGCCGGCAGCGGCTACCCGCTGCAGTTTGGCACCATCTCGGTCTCCGACGGCATCTCGATGGGTCACGAGGGCATGCACTTCTCGCTGGTCTCGCGCGAGGTGGTCGCCGACTCGGTCGAGACGGTGATGATGGCCGAACGGCTGGACGGCTCGGTGCTGCTGGCCGGCTGCGACAAGTCCATCCCGGGGATGCTGATGGCCAGCGCCCGCCTGGACCTGTCCAGCGTCTTCCTCTATGCCGGGTCCATTGCCCCCGGGCACGTGAAGCTCAGCGACGGCACCGAGAAGGAGATCACCATCATCGACTCCTTCGAGGGAGTCGGGGCCTGCATGGCCGGGCGGATGAGCACCGCCGACCTGAAGCGCATCGAATGCGCCTTCGCGCCCGGCGAGGGTGCCTGCGGCGGCATGTACACCGCCAACACCATGGCCTCGGTCGCCGAGGCGCTGGGGCTCAGCCTGCCCGGCTCGGCGGCACCGCCCAGCGCCGACCGGCGCCGCGACGGCTTCGCCCACCGTTCCGGTGAGGCCGTGGTCAACCTGCTGCGCCTGGGCATCACCACCCGCGACATCCTGACCATCGAGGCCTTTGAGAACGCGATCGCGCTGGCCATGGCGCTGGGCGGGTCGACCAACGTCGTCCTGCACCTGCTGGCCATTGCCCACGAGGCCGAGGTCGACCTCGACCTGCACGACTTCAACCGCATCGGTGACAAGGTGCCGCACCTGGCCGACATGAAGCCCTTCGGCAAGTACGTGATGAACGACGTCGACATCCACGGCGGCATCCCGGTGATCATGAAGGCCATGCTGGACGAGGGCCTGCTGCACGGCGACGCGTTGACTGTGACCGGCCGCACCCTGGCCGAAAACCTGGCCGAACTGGACCCCGACCCGGTCGACGGCACCGTCATCCACCGTCTGGACGACCCCATCCATGCCACCGGCGGGCTGACGATCCTGCACGGCTCGCTGGCCCCCGACGGTGCGGTGGTGAAGTCGGCCGGTTTCGACGCCGACGTCTTCGAGGGCCCGGCGCGGGTCTTCGAGCGTGAGGCGGGAGCGATGGAGGCCCTGGAGGCGGGCGGGATCAACCACGGCGACGTCGTGGTGATTCGCTACGAGGGCCCCAAGGGTGGCCCGGGCATGCGCGAGATGCTGGCCATCACCGCCGCCATCAAGGGGGCCGGGTTGGGCAAGGACGTGCTGCTGCTGACCGACGGACGGTTCTCCGGTGGCACCACGGGCCTGTGCATCGGACACATTGCCCCCGAGGCCGTCGACGGCGGCCCGATCGCCTTCATCCGCGACGGTGACCGGGTGCGGGTCGACATCGCCGGACGCACCCTCGACCTGCTGGTCGACGAGGCCGACCTCGAAGCGCGCCGCCAGGGCTGGGAACCGCTGCCCCCGCGCTACACCCGCGGCGTGCTGGCCAAGTACTCGAAACTGGTGAAGTCCGCCGCCCGCGGCGCGGTCACCGGGTAGGGGCAGGCGATGGACCACGACGGCCAGGTCGAGCTGCTGCTGCGCTACCTGCAGGCCAAGCGCGACGCCCTGCTGTGGAAGCTGGAAGGACTGTCCGAGTACGACGCGAGGCGTCCCTTGACCCCCACCGGGTCGAACGTCCTGGGCATCGTCAAGCACGTCGCCTCGGTCGAGCACGACTACCTCAGCGTCTGCTTCGGTGACCCGCCAGCCTTCCCGATGCCGTGGAATGACTCCGAGGAGCCCAACGCCGACATGTATGCCACCGCCGAGGAGTCGGTGACCGACATCATCGGGCTGTACCGGACGGCCTGGGAGCGTGATGATGCGAGCGTGCGGCGGCGCGGGCTGGCCGCCACCGGCCGGGTGCCGTGGTGGGGCGAGCGGGGCCAGCAGGTCGAGATGTTCTGGGTGCTGGTGCACGTGCTGGACGAGACCGCACGCCACCTCGGCCAGGTCGACATCCTGCGGGAGTCGATCGATGGCCAGGCCGGCGTCCGACCGGAGGGATCCAACTTGCCGGAGTTGGACGCCCAGGGGTGGTCCTCCTACGTGGACATGCTCGAGCAGCTCGCCCGCCGGGCTGGCGACGAGGGGCTCCCCGCCGCTTCGCCGTAGAATCCGGGGGTGACCGATGTGCCGACCCCTGACCAGCCTGACGACCGCGCCGAGAACTCGCCCGACGTCCCCCGCGAACTGATCCGCGAGTCCAACCTGGTGTTGCGCATCGGCAACCTGATGCTTGGCGCCGGCACCAGTTCGCTGCGGGTCCGCACCGCCATGCTGCGGCTGTCGCGGGCGCTGGACATCGACCACCTGCAGGCCCAGATCTCGTTCACCAACATCGTGGTCACCACCCATCGCCAGTCGATCTTTCGCACCCAGGCCGGCGAAATCACCACCCCGGGGGTCAACGCCGACCGGATCCGCGCCATCCAGCACTTCGCCCGCGGCCTGCCGGAGCGAATGTCGGCCGATGAGGTCAGTGCCCGGTTGAACGCCATCGAGGCCCGGCCGGCGCTGCACCCGACCTGGCTGGTGGCCCTGGCGGTGGGTTTCGCCTGCGTCTCGGTCGGATTCCTCAGCGGCAGCAACTGGCGCGAACTGCTGGCCGTGTTCATCGCCGCCATCGCCGCGTTCGCGGTGCACCGACGGCTGCTGGCCTGGCGGCTCAACCTGTTCGGTTCGGTGGTCGCCTCGACGGTGGTGGCCTCACTGGTCTACCTGGCCGCCTCCTGGTTCACCCATGGCTTCAGCCTGGAGAACACGCCACGGATGGTGGCCGGCTTCATCGCCGCCAGCATCTTCCTGGTGCCCGGCTTCCCCCTGTTCACCGGGGCCCTGGACCTGGCCAGGCTCGACCTGCAGGCCGGCATCGGACGGATGACCTACGCGGCGCTGGTGATGTTGTCCATCGGCATCGGTGCCTGGATGGTGGCCTCGATCGCCGGGTTGGACCCCACCGACCCGCCGCCGGTGCTGCTCGACCCGTTCTGGTTGTGGACGCTGCGCGTGGTGGCCAGCTTCGGGGCGGTGTTCGGGTGGGCGGTCATGTTCAACTCCCCCACCCGTGAGGCGCTCGGCTCGGGCCTGGTCGCGATCGCCGGCAGCGTCGTCCGGCTCGTCCTGATCGATCTCGGCGCGATGGACCACGTCGCCACCTTTGTCGGGGCGCTGGTGATGGGCATCCTGTGCCACATGGTCGGCCGCTGGTTCGGGCTGACCCGGTTGATCATGCTGGTGCCGACGTTGCTGGTGATGATTCCGGGCACGCCGGCGCTGCAGACCCTGCTCCACTTCAACTCCGGCGACCTGTTCTCTGCCCTGGGCAGCGGCATCTTCGTGGTGCTGCAGGTGATTGCCATGGTGTGCGGGCTGGTGGCCTCGATGATGATGCTCGACCCGGGGTGGGCGTTCACCCGCCGCGACTCGGCGATCGTCCCGCGCTGATACCCGCTCAGGCCTCGGCGCGCTTGGAGACCATGCCCAGGATCTCTGGTTGGCGTCCGGCGCTGTACCGGGTCGCGGCCACCCACATGCCCCACATCGCCAACCCGCCGGTGACCGCCGAACCGACCCCGGCCAGCGTCGGCCACCACGGGTGCTCAACGTTCAACATGGCCAGGGCCACGAACGGCCCGCAGACGACCCCCAGCACCGGGAACGCGACCAGTTGCGCCACGAAGGCGGTGAAGCTGCCCGAATTGGTGGCCATCAGCGAGTCCTCGGAGACCTTGATCGGGTAGGGGGCAATCACCGACTGCAGCAGTCCCAGGCCGATGCCGACGAACCACACCCCCAGCGTGATGCCGACCACCGAGACCGTCAACCGGGGCGCGATGACCACCGGAAGGGCCACCGCGAACACCACCAGCACCGGGGTGTAGACCAGCAGTCGGGCGACCAGCTTGCCCATCAGGTCGGACCTGGCGTCGTCGCCGGCGGCCACGTTGACCCACAGCGAGCTGCCGTCATAGCCGTACATGTTGGTGTAGGTGACGCCCAGCATCCACGCGACACCGGCGACGATGTAACTGGCCAGCGGGTAGTCGCGCAGCAGGATCGCCGGGACGACCACGGCCGCCAGCCCGAAGATGACGATGATGATCACACCCACGCGCTGGGCCGGTTCACGGAACATCAGGATGATGTCCTTGCCGATCACGGCCCGCACCCGCGGCGAGAACCGGCTCAGGACCCGCGCGAACGGGAACCTCAGCTCCCCGTCCCGGCGCTCGGCGGCTCCCGAGACCGGCGGGCTGGTCATCACCTTGGCCAGCAGCAGCGTCCACAGCCAACCCAGGATGACGACCAGGACCAGACCGGCCAGCAGTTCGACCAGACCCCGCCCGAGGTGGCCGTCCCGCCCGGCCAGGATCACTTCGGCGGCGAACGAACTGGGCAGGAACCGGGTCACCCCGGCCACCGTGCCCAGCATCTTCTGGGTCGCCTCGGCGCTCTGGTTGGTGGCCAGTTGGCTGAGCAGGTTGGGCAGCTGCGACAGCACCACGACCGCCAGCGGAATCGCCACGGCCAGCACGTCGCGGGTGCCGCGCTTGCGCAACCCGAAGCCGACCAGCGAGACGACCAGCCGGCTGACCATGGCGCAGGTGACGGTGAACAGCGCCACCCCGGCCACCACCAGCGGCAGGCCGGCAGGACGACCGGCCAGACCGATGGCGACACCGATCATGGCCAGCACCGTGGCCAACCCGCCGGGCCCGACCAGCGACGCCAACCCCAGCCCGGACGCCAGTTGCCGCCGCGACAACGGCAGCAGGGTCAGCTTGACGGGGTCCATGGCCGCATCTGAGCCGGCGATCAGCATCGGGCCGAGCACCCACACCAGCAGCACCACCGCCAGCGATGCCTGCAGTGCCCAGGACTGCCACGGTTCGGGTGCCATGCCCAGCAGCACCCCGCCGACCAGACCGCCGACGCCGGCCACCAGCCCCGCCAGCAGTCCGAGGACGCTGCCAATGATGCGGGGGACGTTCCCGGTGCGGAACCCGGCAATGATCAATGCGACCTTGAGTCGGAGGAAGTGCCCAACCATGCCAGCCTCCCCTCGATCTCGGCACTGGGTGCCCCCACGAGCTCGATGAAGCGGTCCTCGAGGCCGCGTCCCCGGCGCACCTGGTCCATCGGACCGGCGGCGACGATGACGCCGGCCGCCATGATCGCGACATGGCTGCACAACTGCTGGACGGTCTCCATCACGTGGCTGGACAGGATGACGGTGGCGCCACGGTCGACCAGACGGCTCAACACCTCACGGATCGTCCGGGCCGAGACCGGGTCGACGGATTCGAGGGGTTCGTCCAGGAAGAGCACCCGCGGGTCGTGCAGCAGCGCCGCCGCCAATGCGACCTTCTTGTGCATGCCCGCGGAGTAGTCGACCACCAGCGTGTTGCCGTCCTCGGACAGTTCGAGCACGGCGAGCAGGTCCTCGATGCGGGCCCTGACCAGTTTCTCGTCCATGCCGCGCAACAACCCGTTGTAGAGCAGCAACTCCCGCCCCGACAGGCGTTCGAACATGCGCCGCTCGTCGGGAAGAATGCCGATATTGGCCTTGGCGTGGACGGGGTCGGCCCAGACGTCGATGCCGTCAACGATGACGCGTCCCTGGTCGGGGCGCAGCAGCCCGGTGGCCATCCTGATCAGGGTCGTCTTCCCGGCGCCATTGGGGCCGACGACGCCATAGAAGCTTCCGCGGGGGACCGCCAACTGGGTCGGCTGGACGGCAACCTTCCTGCCGAACGCCTTCGCCAGGCCTTGGACGAGCACCGCCGGGGCCGGTGGGGCAATGCCTGCGACTGGCGGCGGTGGCGGCGCTGAGGGAAGGTCCATGGGATTGACTCTGTCCCACCCTGCGGCCCAGCACAACCGCCCTGTGGCCAATGCCACCACCACGTCGAACACTGTGGTGTCGCCCCGACCTGGGTATGCCGAGGTCGAAGCGACACCTGCTGGTTCGCAGTGGCCCCGCCGCCCGAGATCGCCTATCCCGCCCCAGAGCCGGGCGGACGTGGGATCGTGTGAGCATTGCGTGATCATCGCCACGACACTGAGGATTGCCATGAGCCAACACGACCGTCGCTCGTTGTGGTGGGGTCTGGCCGACCAGAGACCCCGCGACCCCGTGGACGCCACCGACCTGCCCGGCCACGCCGACGTGCTGGTGGTGGGGGCGGGCATCACGGGAATGAGCACCGCGGTGCAACTGGCCCGCGGCGGCGTCCGGGTGGTCGTGGTCGAGGCCTACCGCGTCGGTTCCGGGACCACCGGTCACAGCAGCGCCAAGGTGACCCTGCTGCAGGGCTCCCAGTTGCAACAGGTGCGCCAGCACGTCGACGACGACACGCTCAAGGCCTACGTCGAGGCCAACCGGGCCGGACAGGGGTGGCTGCTGGCCGCCCTGCGGCGCGGCGGCATCGAGCCCGAGATCCGTGATGCGCTGACCTACGCGGTCACCACCCAGGGCGCCAGGGCCGTCCAGGCCGAGCGGGAGTCCTCACGCCTGGCCGGCCTTCCCGTCGTGGACGCCCCGCATCCCGGTCTGCCGTTCACCGTCACCGACGCGATCCTGCTGCCCGACCAGGCCCAGATCGATCCACTGGCCGCAGTACGGGTATTGGCCGCCGAGCTGGTGGAACTCGGCGGGGTGATCGTCGAGGGGGTCCGGGTCCGCGACGTGTCGATGCGCAGGCCCTGGACCGTGGACACCACGGCCGGACCGATCACCGCGGGGCACCTGGTGCTGGCCACCCAGGCTCCCATCCTGAACCGCACCGGACATACGGCGGGCATGTCGGCCCACCGCTCCTACGTGCTCGCCTACCCGGTCGACGAGGACACCCGCCTGCCCATGGCCATCTCGCTGGACGACAATGCCCGGTCTCTGAGGACGGCCACGACCTCCCGGGGCACGTTCCTGCTCGTCGGCGGCGGTGGGCACGCCGTCGGCATCGGATCGGCGGCCCAGCACGTTGCCGAACTCCAAGGCTGGGCCCGCGCGAACCTGGGCGTCGGTGAGCCATCGTGGTCCTGGTCGGCCCAGGACTACCGGCTGACCACCGGGATGCCCAGCGTCGGCCCCGCCACCGGGACCGACGGCACCCTGCTGGTGGCCACCGGCTTCGACAAGTGGGGTCTGGCCACCGGGGCGGCGGCCGGTCAGGTGCTGGCCGGTCATGTCCTGGGGCAGGTCCCCGGGTTCGCGGCCGGGCTGCACGGCCATGGTGTGCACCTGCGGCAACTGGGTGAAACCGTCGCCCGGGTCGGCTCCACCCTTCAGCATGCGGTGGGCGACCGCGCCGCCCTCGCCACCCCCGGGCATGCTGCCTCCAGGACTCCCCCGGCCGAAGGCGAAGGGCGTCTGGAGGGCAATCCGGTGGCCCCGACAGCCGTCTCCACGGTCGACGGGCGCAGCTGCCGCGTCAGCGGTGTCTGCACCCACCTGGGCGGCATCCTGTCGTGGAACGACATCGAGAAGTCCTGGGACTGCCCCATCCACGGCTCCCGGTTCGCCCCCGACGGCACCCTGCTCGAGGGTCCCGCCACCACCGACCTCAGCGACCACGACTGACGGCGTAGTTTCACCAACGAGAGGAATGATCATGGACCAGAACCAGTCCCAGCCCGGCCACGAGCACGACGCCAGCACCCCCGACCAGGAGCTGCAGCACGGCAGCTCCGAGACCGCCCCGCCGCCGGACACCCAGGGCTCGGCGGCGTCCTCCACGGGAAACACCGTGGCTGCGGGACCATCGACCGATCGTCCGGCGACCGCCGAGACCGACGAGGCCTGAGCGAGTACCGCGCTGGTCGCCGGACGGCTCAGCGCAGGACGAGCCGTCCGAACTGGTCGGGGCGGTGGAACTGCGGGCGTTCGGCGTCAATCGGCTGCCAGGCGCCATAGTGGGGTGCGTCCGTGTCGTCGCCGCACTTGTAGAAGTTGGTCTCCATGACCGTGCCGGCGGTCAGGGTGATCGGCTGCTGGGCGGCGATCCCGGCCAGGGCGTCGAGCAGGTCGACGGGCACCGTCCAGGTGATCGACCACTGGTCGTCGGCCACGTCGGCCCGGACCCCCACCAGCACCCGCAGGTCGGCGGCCAGCAACGTCCGGTCCGCGGTGGTGCCGAACGCGGCGAACAGGGTGCCGGCGCTGTTGGTCTCCAGGTTGAGGTACCAGCCGGTGCCGGGCCAGGGCGCCAGGAACCACTCCAGGCAGGAGTCGCGGTGGACCGGGTCGTTGGGCTGGTGGAAGGTGGTGCGTGGTTCGGTCTCGTGGGTGATGAGCCGGCAGGTGAGCTCCTGCGGGGTCCAGGAGACGACCCCGTGGGTGAGCGGCAGCGTCGACGGCTCGGTCCACAGCGCGTGGTCGACCTGGACGATGCCGGGAGCGTCGATGCTGCGGCGGGCGTCCGGGGTGGGATTCATGGTCGGAAGGCTACAGCGCGGTGACGCGCTTGCCGCGGGGACGAACCGGTCACGGCTGGCCGTGGTGCAGGGTCAGCGCCGAGCGGATCCGGTCGGCGTACTCGACCAGTTGACCCTCGGCGTAGGCGTGCCGAGGCCAGAAGAAACCCCGCAGCCCGTCCCCCCTGGTGCGGGGGACGACGTGGGCATGCAGGTGCGGCACCGACTGGCTGACCTGGTTGTTGATGGCCACGAAGGTGCCCTGGCAGCCGAGCGCCTCGGGCAGCGCCGCGGCCACCCGCTGGACGTCGGAGAAGAAGCCCGCCACCGAGGCGGCCGGAAGTCCGGCCAGGTCCTCGACGTGCTCCAGCGGGCAGACCAGGACATGGCCCTTGAACACCGGTCGGTGGTCGAGGAAGGCGATGCTGGTGGCGGTGCGCAGGACAGGATCCACCTCGGCCTGTCCTGCGATCATCTGGCAGAAGATGTCCGGGCTGGTCACCAGACCTCAGTCGACCACGGCCGCGTTGGCGATGGCCACGATCCGCAGGTTGTGCGGCAGGGCCCCGTCGGCGGCGACCGTCGACATGGTCAGGATGACGGTGTCACGGGCCGGGTTGTTCACGAACTTCGTCGAGAAGTAGCCCTGCCAGCTGTAGGCACCGGCGCCGCCGAGGTAGGCGATGGACCCGGCCGGGGCATTGACGTCCTGCTGGATGTCGACCTGGTAGCCCCACTTGTTGTCGGTGAGCTGCCAGTTGGTCAACTCCCCGATCTGGTTGCTGGTCATCAGTTCCACCGCGGCGGGGCTGAGCACCCGCACCCCGTCCAGTTCCCCCTTGTTCAACAGCATCTGGGCGAAGCGGAAGTAGTCGGCCGTGGTGCCGTGCAGGCCGCCGGCGCCGCTGAAGTAGGTGTGGTCGGGGCTGTGCGCGCCCTCAGGTCCCAGCGTCAGCGGACCGACCTGGACGTTCTCGGTCTGGCGCTCGTCGCGTCCGGGCAGGTAGATCTCGGCCAACCGGGCCCTGTGCTCCTCGGGGATGTAGAACCAGGTCTCGTCCATCTCTAACGGGCCGAAGATGTGGTCGCGCAGGTACTGGTCGAAACTCTGTCCCGAGACCACCTCGACCAGCCGGCACAGGGTGTCGACGCTGTTGTTGGAGTAGTCGAACATCTCACCGGGGTGGGCCAGCAGCGGCACCGTCGCCAGCTTGTTGATGTTGTCCTCCAGCGTGATGGGCGGGTTGTTCATGTCGTCACGCACGCCGGCCTCTGCCAGCAGCTTCGGGACGACCTGGTAGCCGTGGGGTGCGAAGGCCCCGTCCCACCAGGTGTTGGTCATGCCGGCGGTCATGGTGAGCAGGTCGTGGATGGTGATCTCGCGTCGGGCCGGTTCGAGTTCGTAGCTGCCGTCGGCCTGGGCAACGACGACCTGCATGTCCTTGAAGGCGGGAATGTAGGTCGAGATCGGGTCGGACAGGGCAATGAGTCCCCGTTCCCACAGCTGCAGCACGGCGACCGCGGTGGGCACCTTGGACATGGAGGCCAACCGGAAGACGGAATCGGTCTGCATCGGCACCTGCTCGTCGGCCTTGCCGAAGGCCTTGAAGTAGCAGACCTGACCGTGCCGGGCGACCAGGACGACGATGCCCTGGTAGGCGTTCTCGGCCAGGTGCTTCTCGACCAGGGTGTCGATGCGGCCGAGCCCCTCGGCGGACATTCCGACGGTGCTGGGCTCGACGATGGTGGGCTCGACGCTGGTGGGGTTGACGCTGCTGGAGGTCATGGGGCAGTCCTGTTCTCGACGGTGAGGTGTGACATGCGTGCCCGCAGCACCAGTGCGTGCGGGGTTGTCGCTCGAGCAACACTGTAGGGGCGTGGTCGCAGGTCAACAAGGGATCACGGTTGTCGCATCGGTCACGCGTCGGGGCGTACAGTCGCCCACGTCCTGAGGAGGAACCATGCCCATCACCGTCAAGGCCCTGCAGAAGACCGCCGTCGACCAGCCGTTCCAGGTGCGCACCATCGAACGCCGCGACCCGCGTCCCGACGACGTGGTCATCGCCATCAAGGCGGCCGGCATCTGTCACAGCGACATCCACACCATCCGCAACGAGTGGGGGCCCGCGCACTTCCCGCTGGCGGTGGGCCACGAGATCGCCGGGGTGGTCGAGGCAGTCGGGTCGGCGGTGACCAACTGGGCCGTCGGTGACCGGGTGGGGGTGGGTTGCCTGGTCAACTCCTGCGGCACCTGCGAGCAGTGCACCGCAGGGTTCGAGAACTGCTGCCTCAATGGCGCGGTCGGCACCTACGACGCCGAGGACGTCGACGGCACCATCACCCAGGGCGGCTACTCCGAGAAGGTGGTCGTCAACGAGAGGTTCGTCTGCCGCATCCCCGAGGCGCTGGACTTCGACGTCGCCGCGCCCTTGCTGTGCGCCGGCATCACCACCTACTCCCCCATCGCCCGCTGGAACGTCGGCGCCGGGGACAAGGTGGCCGTGCTCGGCCTGGGCGGTCTGGGCCACATGGGCGTCCAGATCGCGGCCGCCAAGGGGGCCGACGTCACCGTGCTCTCCCGCAGCCTGCGCAAGGCGGAGGTCGCAGGCGAACTCGGTGCTGCCCGCACCCTGTCCACCACCGAGGACGGCTTCTTCGAGGAGCACCGCGGCGAGTTCGACTTCATCCTCAACACCATCAGCGCCTCCATCGACCTGGACGCCTACCTCGGCCTGCTCAAGCCGCGCGGCGTGATGGCCGTGGTGGGCGCGCCGCCGGAGGCGATGGCGGTGCGTGCCGGTTCGCTGATCGGCGGCGGCAAGGTGCTGACCGGTTCGAACATTGGCGGCATTCCCGAGACCCAGCAGATGCTGGACTTCTGCGCCGAGCACGGGTTGGCCGCCCGCATCGAGACGATCGGCGTGGACGACGTGGACGCCGCCTACGAGCGGGTGGTCGACGGTGACGTGATGTTCCGCTTCGTCATCGACACCGCCACCTTCGCCGACGCACCGGTGTGAGCGAACGCCCACGCTGAGTGATCACCTCGGTGGGTCGGCGGCGGGTGGCCGCTACGTTGGAGTCGTGATCGAATTCGGGACCGGCGGATGGCGTGCCATCATCGCCGACGGCTTCACCATGGCCAACCTGCGCCTGCTGGGCCAGGGCCTGGCCCAGCGGATGCTGGACGAGGGCGTGGCCGAGCGTGGCATCGTCATCGGCTACGACCGACGGTTCCTGTCCCGGGAGTCGGCCTGGTGGCTGGCCGAGGTGATGGTCGGCAACGGCATCCCGGTGACCCTGATCGACCGGGCGGCGCCGACGCCGATGATCATGTACACCGTCCGGAGCCTGGACACCGCCTACGGTGTGGCGATCACGGCCTCCCACAACCCGGCGCTGTACAACGGCGTCAAGGTGTTCACCGCCGGCGGCCGCGATGCCGACGCTGCCGTCACCGCCTCCCTGCAGGACCAGGTCAACGCACTGACGGCCGACGACGTGGTCAGCGTGCCCAGCCACGAGATCCACGGGCATGCCCTGGTCACGGTGCAGAAGTCCATGAACTGGTACATCGACTCGATCCTTGACCAGGTCGACGTCGACACCATCCGCCACGCCCACCTCACGGTCGTCCTCGACCCGATGTTCGGGGTCTCGCAGACCTGCCTGCAGACCATTTTGATGACCGCCCGCTGCGACGTGGAGGTGATCAACAGTCGCCACGACACCCTGTTCGGGGGCCGACTGCCCTCACCGAACTGGGACACCCTGCACGAGCTCAAGCAGAAGGTGCGCGACTCGGGGGCCGACCTGGGCATCGGCACCGACGGTGACGCCGACCGGCTGGGCATCATCGACGACCAGGGCAACTTCCTGTCGGCCAACCAGATCCTGGTGCTGCTGTACCGCTACCTGCTGGTGGACAAGGGCTGGCACGGTCCGGTGGTGCGCAACCTGGCCACCACCCACCTGCTCGACCGGGTCGCCGAAAGGCACGGTGAGCAGTGCTACGAGGTGCCGGTCGGGTTCAAGCACATCAGCGCCGCCATGGACCAGCACGGGGCCATCATTGGCGGGGAGTCGTCCGGCGGCCTGACCGTGCGCGGCCACATCGCCGGCAAGGACGGCGTCTACGCCGCCTCGCTGCTGGTCGAGATGCTCGCGGCCAGCAAGCGCCGTCTCAGTGAGCACTGGGCCGACATCGTCGCCGAGTACGGCAGCCTGGAGATGGTCGAGACCGCCTGGGGTTTCACCCCGGCCCGCCGCGAGGCGCTGATGGCCCAGCTGTTCGAACGCCGGGAGCTGCCCGAATTCGGCCGTCCGGTCACCGAGGTCAGCTACCTGGACGGGATGAAGGTGCACTTCGGGGCGGATGCGTGGCTGGTGGCCCGCTTCTCGGGCACCGAACCGGTGCTGCGGATCTTCGCCGAGGCCGCCACCGAGGACGAGGCCCACGCCCTGGTCGACACGATGGTCGATTTCCTCGGACTCGCCTGACCCGCACACCGGCAGCCACGGGCGCTGTTAAGCTCACCCCACTCGGCTCCCCGGGAACCATCTGCGCGGCAACGGTGCCGCGCATGCCAATGGAGGTGTGCGCATGCCCATCGACCCCCTCGAGGTCTCCCTGTCATCTGGCAGCGTGACCATCGTCGTCGTGATAGCGGCCCTGGCCGCGCTCGCCGTGGCGATGTCGCTGGTCTATCGCGCGCAGGTGCTGCGCGCCGCCGACGGCACCGACAGCATGCGGGCCATCGCCCTGGCCGTGCAGGAGGGTGCCGGTGCCTACCTGGCCCGGCAGTTCCGCACCCTGGGCATCTTCGCGGTGGTGGCCTTTGTGGCGCTGTTGATCCTGCCCGTCCACGGGGACGGCGATGCGGTCGGGCTGCGGGCAGCCCGATCGGTGGCCTTCTTGGCCGGTGCCGGCTTTTCCGCGCTGATCGGCTGGATGGGCATGCGGCTGGCCGTGCGCGCCAACGTGCGGGTGGCCGCTGCGGCTCGCGACCAGGGCCGGGACCCGGCCATGAAGATCGCCTTCCGCACCGGCGCCGCGGTCGGCATGGCCACCATCGGCCTGGGACTGCTCGGCGCTGCCCTGGTGGTGCTCGCCTTCGGTGGTGACGCCCCGGTGATCCTCGAGGGCTTCGGGTTCGGTGCGGCGCTGCTGGCCATGTTCATGCGGGTCGGCGGTGGCATCTTCACCAAGGCCGCCGACGTCGGCGCCGACCTGGTCGGCAAGGTCGAGCAGAACATTCCCGAGGACGACCCCCGCAACGCCGCCACCATCGCCGACAACGTCGGCGACAACGTGGGCGACTGCGCCGGAATGGCCGCCGACCTGTTCGAGTCCTACGCGGTGACCCTGGTCGCCGCCCTGATCCTCGGCCGGGCCGCATTCGGCGAGCAGGGTCTGGTGTTCCCGCTGATCATCCCCGCCATCGGCGTGCTGACCGCTCTGGCCGGGGTCTACCTGATGCGTCCCCGTGCCGGTGAGAACGGGTTGAAGACCATCAACCGGGCCTTCTACGCCTCGGCCCTGTTCTCGTTGGTGCTCTCCGGGGTGGCCGCCTGGGCCTACCTGCCCAGCTCCTTCGCCGACCTCGGCGTCGCCGAGTACCGCGGCCCGATTGATGATCCGCAGCTGGTCGCCTTCGGTGCGGTCACCATCGGCATCGCCCTGGCCGCGGTCATCCTGTCGCTGACCGGCTACTACACCGGCACCGAGCACCGGCCCGTCCAGGACGTCGGCAACACCTCCCTGACCGGGGCGGCCACCGTCATCCTCTCGGGTCTGGCGCTGGGGCTGGAGTCCTCGGTGATCACCGGCCTGCTGATCGCGGCAGCGGTGCTCGGCGCCTTCAGCCTGGGCGGGGCCGGGGTGATCGGCCTGTTCGCCATTGCCCTGGCCGGCTGCGGGCTGCTGACCACGGTCGGTGTCATCGTGGCCATGGACACCTTCGGACCGGTCTCCGACAATGCCCAGGGCATCGCCGAGATGTCCGGGGACGTCGACGGTGAGGGGGCCCAGATCCTCACCGAACTGGACGCGGTGGGCAACACCACCAAGGCCATCACCAAGGGCATCGCCATCGCGACCGCGGTGCTGGCCGCCACCGCCCTGTTCGGGGCCTTCACCGACGCCGTCGCCACCGTCCTCAAGGAGCGCTACCACGACTTCGAACTGGCCTCGGTGGTCTTCTCCCCCGCAGTACTGGTCGGGCTGATGGTCGGCGCCGCGGTGGTCTTCCTGTTCTCGGGGCTGGCGATCCAGGCCGTCGGACGAGCCGCCGGCGCGGTCGTCTTCGAGGTGCGCCGCCAGTTCCGGGAGATCCCCGGAATCATGGAGGGCACCGGACGTCCGGAGTACAGCAAGGTCGTCGACATCGTCACCAAGGACTCGCTGCGGGAACTGACCACCCCCGGCCTGCTGGCCGTCCTGGCCCCGATCGCGGTCGGCTTCGGTCTGGGGGTGCCGGCGCTGGCGGGCTACCTGGCCGGTGCCATCGCCTGCGGCACCCTGATGGCGGTCTTCCTGGCCAATTCCGGCGGAGCCTGGGACAACGCCAAGAAGCTCGTCGAGGACGGGCACCACGGTGGCAAGGGCTCACCGGCGCATGCGGCCGTGGTGATCGGCGACACCGTCGGCGACCCGTTCAAGGACACCGCCGGACCCGCCATCAACCCGCTGCTCAAGGTGATGAACCTGGTGGCACTGTTGATCGCCCCGGCCGCGGTGGGCATGTCGAGCCTGGGTGGCGACCCGCACTGGGTGCGCTTCCTGATCGCCGGGGTCGCCACGATCGTCTGCGTGGGCATGGTCTTCTACAGCTCCCGGCGCGGGTCGACCATCATGGCCGCCCCCGAGCCGAACCCAGGCCTGGACGGGCTGCCCGGCAACCCCGAGTGGGAACTGACCCGGCACGCCCCCGACCGCAGCGGCGCCCTGGCCGAACTCGACGCCGAGCGCGAGGACGTCCAGCAGCCCTGAGCGCGACGTCACCTGTCGGGCTGGCCCCACCCCCGTTGGCCTGCCTGCGGGATACTGGCAGCAGACGCGCACCGGAAGGCTGGGGACATGACCACACACACCCTTTCCGCCCCGCGCACCGGCGGCGAGCCGCCCCGTTCCCGGGCCCGCCAGTTCGGCCACGACGCCGGCTACCTGCTCGGCAACTGGTTCATGCTGCTGCTCGGATTCATCGCCGTCATCACCCTGGTCGTCACCGGTGTCTCGACGGCCATCATCTGGGTCGGCATCCCGATCATGGCCGGCGGGCTGCTGACGGCGCGGGGCATCGCCAGCGCCGAGCGCCGCTGGATCGCCTCGGTCAGCCACCGCCCGCTGCTGCCCAGTCCCTACCTGCCGGCCCGGGCTGATGCCACCACCCTGCAGCGCCTGCTGCGTCCGCTGACCGACCCACAGTCGTGGCTGGACGTGCTGTGGACCCTGGTCGGCTTCGTCATCTCCACCCTCGGCTTCTGCATCGCGCTGACCTGGTGCGTGGGCGCCCTGGCCACCGTCGGCGGGCCGCTGGCCAGCATCATCACCGAGAACATCTTCGGCGAGGACCAGACCGGTCTGGGTGAACTGCTGGGCCTGCCCCTGCCGCTGATGTTCGACGTGGCCACCCAGTTCGTCGCCGGCCTGCTGTTCCTGGTCAGCGCGCCGTTCGTCCTGCGCGGCTGGACGAAGGTGCAGACCGGCCTGTCCGACCTGCTGCTGAATTCGCGCGCCGACAGCCAGGCCCAGATCGCCACCCTCACCCAGAGCCGGGCCGCGGTCCGCCAGGCCGAGTCCGATGCGCTGCGCCGCCTCGAGCGTGACATCCACGACGGTCCGCAGCAGCGCCTCGTCCGGCTCAGCATGGACCTGGCCCGTGCCAAGCGGCAGGCCGCCACCGACCCGGCGAAGGCGGAGCAGTTGATCGCCGAGGCCATGACCGCCACCCAGGACACCCTGGCCGAACTTCGCCAACTGTCCCGCGGCATCGCCCCTCCGGTGCTGGTCGACCGCGGTCTGGAGGCCGCCATCATGGAGTCGGCCGCCCGGTCGGTCGTCCCGGTCACCGTCTACGCCGACCTGCCCCAGGACCTGCCCGACCACGTCGAGACCGCCGCCTACTTCGTGGTGTCCGAGGCGCTGGCCAACCTCAACAAGCATTCCGGGGCCACCAACGCCGAGGTCTTCATCGGGGTGCAGGACCAGTGGCTGTTCGCCACGGTCAGCGACGACGGCCTGGGCGGTGCGAGCCCCGCGAAGGGTCACGGGCTGCGCGGGCTCGGCGACCGACTGGCGGGCGTCGACGGTACCCTGACCGTGACCTCCCCCGAGGGGGGCCCGACCACCATTGAGGCGGTGATCCCTTGCGCATCCTGATCGCGGACGACTCGGTCCTGCTGCGTGAGGGCCTGACCCTGATCCTGGGCGACGGCGGCCACGACGTCATCGCCGGGGTCGGCACCGGCGACGATCTGGTCTCGCGCGCACTGGCGATGCGTCCCGACCTGGTCATCAGTGACATCCGGATGCCGCCGTCGCACACCGACGAGGGGCTGCAGGCGGCCATGCGGATTCGCAGCCAGTGGCCGAGCGCCCCGATCCTGCTGCTCAGCCAGTACGTGGTGCTCTCCTACGCCACCGAACTGCTCTCCTCCGGTACCGGCGCGATCGGCTACCTGCTGAAGGACCGGGTCAGCGACATCGACGAGTTCCTCGACTCGGTGGAGCGAGTCGCGCACGGCGGCATGGTGCTCGATCCCGAAGTGGTGGCCCAGCTGATGGGACGGGGACGGGCAGCCGACCCGGTGGCGGCGCTCACCCCCCGGGAGCGTGAGGTGCTGGAACTGATGGCCGAGGGGCACACCAATGCCGGGATCGCCCGACGCCTGGTGGTCACCGAGGGTGCGGTCGAGAAGCACACCCAGCGGATCTTCGCCAAGCTGGGGCTGCACTCCGATGCCGACGTGCACCGCCGGGTCAGTGCCGTGCTGAGGCTGCTGGGCTGAGTATTCGACGTCAGGTCTTCTCGCTCGGGCAGCCACTTCCACCTTCGAACTCGCTGGTGCGGGTTCGACCTGGTTCTACTGCGGTCCAGGCGCCACCACCGTGTTCGAAGCGGCGCACAGGGTCTCGGGAACAGGCTCAGGTGACCGGCGTGGACGGCTGCTGCCAGGCGGTGCGCAGGTGCTCCTCGGCGGCGGCCCGGCCCAGGCCCAGCGCCTTCATGTTGGCCACGTACTGTCCGGTCAGGGCGATCGCCCGCTGCTGGACCTCGTCGCCGGTGTCCCGCTGGGCCACGACGGTGCCATGGCGCCCGGCAGTGGTGACGTAACCCTCGCCCTCGAGCTCACGATAGGTGCGGGCGACGGTGTTGGGCGCGAGCCCCAGGTCGGCGGCCAGGCGGCGCACCGAGGGCAGTCGGGTGCCGACCAGCAGCTCGCCGCTGTCCATCTGGGCCACGAGTTGGGCCTTCAGCTGCTCATAGGGCGGAAGCGGGCTCGCCGGGTCGATGTGCCACGTCATCTGGGGGTCCTGACCACGCCGACAACGTAGCGCCGGACAATGACTCGCACAACCCGATGCCGCGCAGGCGTCGGAGCCCTAGAGTGCTGGCATGAACCCCCATGCCGAGCGTGCGCGCGACGCCGCCGACCAGGCACTCGACAGCGGCCGCGACGCCGCCCACACCATCAGCCGCTCGTCCGCCTACCGCGCCCTGGTCAAGGTCGGGCTGGTCAGTTACGGCATCGTGCACCTGCTGATCGGCTGGCTCGCGGTGACCCTGGCCACCTCGGGCAGCGACAACGGCGAGACCAGCAACTCCGGTGCGCTGCGACTGCTCTCCGATGCCCCGATGGGACGGGTGCTGCTGGGTGTGGTGGCTGCCGGCTTCGCCATGCTGGTGGTGTGGCAACTGGTGCTGCTGCTGGTGGGTCACCGCGAGTTCGAGGGCTTGAAGCGCTGGCGCAAACGCGGCTCGTCGCTCTTGCGATCGGTCATCTTCGGCTACCTGGCCATCGCCTCGGCGCGTCTGGCGAGCGGCCCGTCGGCCAGCCAGGGTGGCCAGCAGCAGCAGTCGTTCAGCCGCCGGTTGATGGAGCTGCCGTTGGGCGAGGTCCTGGTCGGACTGGTCGGCCTGGCGATCGTCGGCTACGGCGTCTACCAGGCGATCAAGGGAATCCGCGGCACGTTCAACGAGGACCTGGACCGCAACCTCACCGGAGCCGGACGCCGGGCGGCCGGGGCCGGTTTCATTGCCAAGGGCGTGGCCTACGGTCTGGTCGGGGTGCTGTTCGTCACGGCCGCCGTCACCTTTGACCCCGAACAGGCGGGCGGCCTGGACCAGGCGTTGCACGGGCTGCTCGAACGACCCTTCGGTGCAGCGCTGCTGGCTGCGGTGGGGGTCGGGCTGGGGCTGTACGGGCTGTACTGCTTCTACTGGGCACGTCACCCCAAGCAGGCCTAGGACGCCGCCTGGGGACGGATCAGTCGGCGTCCTGTTCGGGGGCCGGCGCTGGCTTCTTCAGCGCCTTGGCGGGAGTGGTCTTGAGGAACGGGTCCCAGATCACCCCGGAGGTCACGGTCGGACCCGACGCCGGTGCCGTGGCCCTGGGGGTCGGGGTGCCACCGTCACCGGGGGTGGCGGGCCGCACGCCCTCACCCATCGCCTTGGCGAGTGCCTGCGCTATCTCGCCGCCCCTGCCCTGCGTGAACTTCCGGATCTCGGCCATGGCGCAAGGATAGGCGACACCGGGGTGACTAGGCTCTGCTGCATCCGACCCAGGAGGAACGCATGTCCCACACCGTACCCGGCGGGGTGCCGCTGCCCCGAGGCTTCGCGAAGGTGGCCGCGCTGATCGAGCGTGGGGCCACCATCCCCAACCCGTGGACGGTCGACATCGACGACGACGTGGACGTGAACCTGATCGGCAGCAACGTGGTGATCCACCCCGGCGCCCGGATTCGGGGGGCCCGGACGGTGATCTCGCCCGGCTGCGTCCTGGGGTCCGAGGGCCCGGTGACCATCGAGAACTGCCAACTGGGGCCCAAGGTCCGCCTCGAGGGCGGTTTCTTCAGCGGGGCGGTGTTCCTGGAGGGTGCGTCCATGGGGCTGGGCGCGCACGTGCGACCGGGCACCCTGATCGAGGAACATGCCAGCGGCGCCCACACCGTCGGGTTGAAGCAGACGATCCTGTTCCCCCATGCCACCCTGGGCAGCCTGATCAACTTCTGCGACGCGATGCTGACCGGTGGCACCAGCGCGAAGGACCATTCCGAGGTGGGCTCGAGCTACATCCACTTCAACTTCACCCCCGACGGTGACAAGTCCACCCCCTCCCTGTTCGGGGACGTGCCGCGCGGGGTGCTGGTCGACCAGCCCGCGATCTTCCTGGGCGGGCAGGGTGGGGCCGTGGGCCCGGTGCGCACCGGGTTCGGCGTGGTGGTGGGGGCAGGTTCGGTGCTGCGCGACGACATCGACGAGGACGGGGTGCTGGTCCTGCCCGAGCAGGTGCCGGGCCTGCGGCGTCCCAACACGCGGCACCGCTACCGCCGACTGAACGCCCTGCTCGAGAAGAACCTGACCTACATCGGCTCCCTGGTGGCGCTGCAGAACTGGTACCAGCAGGTGCGCAGCGTGTTCTTTGCCCGACAGGGCTTCGGCTCGCACGTGCAGGCGGGCGCGCTGGCGGCACTGGACGCCGGCCACCGGGAACGGGTCAAGCGGGTGGAGGCACTGCTGGCCCGCATCGAACCCGACGACGAGGCCCGCCGGGAACTGGTCGAGCGGTCCGGTGACTTCCTGGCGGCCACCGCACCGGTGAGCGTGGCGGCACCGGAAGCCCTGGTCGAGCACCTGGCCACCCAGGCGGCCCACGGCACGGACTACCTGACCGCGATCCGCTCGTTGGACGCCGACCAGCGGGCGGCGGTGACCAGCTGGCTGACCGCGGTCATCGACCAGGTCTGCGGCAGTGCGGCCGACGCGGTGCCGCTGCTCGGGCTGTTCGCCGGCGAGGTGGCGTGATCCCCTCGGTCGGGCACCACCGGATGGGCGCCGCCGGACGCGCGGCCCACGGCGTGCTGGCGCTGCTGGCCCTGGGCGCCAATGCGGCCTCATTGTTCATCGGTGCCACCGAGTCCTCGACGATTCCCGAGGGCGCCGGGTGGACGCGCCTGTGGGCGGCCGGGTGGCAGAACCTGGTCAACCAACCCCTGTTCTTCACCTTCATGTCCAACTTCCTGGTCGGCATCACGGCGTTGCTGCTGGCCCTGCGCCCGTCGGGCCGGGGTGCGGTGTTCGGTGCCGTGCGGCTCAGCGGACTGGTCTGTCTGGTCATCACCGGAGTGGTCTTCAACGTCCTGCTGCGCGATGACACCGTCCTGCCACTGTTCAACGCCGTACTGGACGCGGTGCAGCACGTGATCACCCCGATCCTGGCGCCGCTGCTGTGGCTGCTCTTCGGGCCCCGGGGACAGGTCACTGGCCGCCGGGTGCTGGCCTCCGCGCTGATTCCGGTGGCCTGGCTGGTGGTCACGCTGGTCCGCGGGGCGCTGGTGGACTGGTACCCCTACGTCATCCTCGACGTGCCGACGTTGGGCTATGCCGGGATCGCGGTCTACGTCGGCGCCATCCTGGGGCTGTACTTCGTCCTGGCCGGTCTGTTCTGGTGGGTCGATCACCGGCTGGTCCGCCGCGTCCGGGTGGCCGCGGCGGCCTGAGGTTCCTCAGGGCGCGGTGACCTCGAAGAGGTCCCCGACCGAGCAGTCCAGGACGTCGCAGATGGCCGTCAGGGTCGAGAAGCGCACCGCCTTGGCACGGTTGTTCTTCAGCACGCTGAGGTTGACCACGCTGACGCCCACCTGCTCGGCCAGGGCCGTCAGGGTCAGACCGCGCGCGGCCAGCAGGTCGTCGAGGCGGCAGTTCACCCGGTGGGGTTCGTCCACAGGCATCAGACCAGTCCCTCCACGTCGTCGGCCAGGGCGGCGCCCCTGGTCAGCGCCTCCCCCAGCACGAGCAGCAGCATCCCGACCAGGACCGGGGCGAACTCCACCAGGGAGAAGGTGAACAGCACCGACGGTTCGGCCTGCACCCGCGCCGCCATCGCGAACGAGACCGCCATCGCGACGAACGGCTGAAGCAGACCGCCGAAGACCACCAGCAGGGCCAGCCACCGCACCCGGGACAGGGTCTGGCGGGAAAAGGCCTGGTCACGGCGGATGTTGCTGACGATGCCCAGCAGCAGCAGGACGCCGACGATGACGCAGACCGCCGCGAAGACGGTGGGCAGCCCGACCAGGACGCGGTCGCCCAGACTCGGCTCGGTGAGCGTCCAGACAACCTCGCTGGCGTACGTGGCCGACGCGTCGGTTGCGCTGCCGACGGGGGTGTAGGCGGGGCCGCGATCGTCGACGGCGGCGGTGAAGGCGATGGTGTCGCCCGGCCACAGCGCGACCACGGCACTGGTGGCCGCACCGAGGGCGACCAGGGCCAGCAGCACCCGCAGGACGAGATGGTCGGCGCGCGACATGGGGGCGTGGATGGCGCGGCTCAACCGCGACCCTTCGGCGGTGGCATTCATGGTGGCTTCCTGACTGGGGTGAAGGAGGGCTGACTGGGGTGGAGGGTGGGGTGCGCGCACCACCACCATAACGAGATTCGTTGTTATCGTCAATCGTTATGGTGGTCGGGGTCTTCGTCCGGGTGGACGGCCCCTCACCGCACCCCGTCGACCGGCAGAATGGGAGCACCCCACCCGAGGAGCCCCTGTGTCCGACGCCGTGCCCGCCACCCCCGTCCCGTCCACCAACCGCCCGCTGCGCCGGCTGGGCGTGCTCACGCTGGGCACCTTTGACGGCGACGACCCGGCCGCCGGCCACGAGTACACCCTGTGGATGATCCAGCGCCTCGAGGAACTCGGCTACGACTCGGTGTGGTTGCGCCACCGCCACTTCCAGCACGGCATCTCCTCGCCGATCGCGATCATGGCCGCCGCCACCCAGCGGACCACGCGCATCGAGATGGGCACCGCCGTGACCCCCCTCGGTCCGGAGAACCCGCTGCGGCTGGCCGAGGACCTGGCCACCGTCGACATCCTGTCGGGCGGGCGCCTCAACCCCGGGGTCAGCACTGGTGTGCCGATGAACTTCGAGGACTGGTCCCATTCCCTCTACCCCGACACCGCCGAGCACGAGGACTTCAGCTATCGCCGCGTCGAGCGGCTGATGGAGGCGCTGCGCGGCGACGCGCTCAGCACCTTCAGCGGCAGGAAGGGCATCGAGGAGTTCTCCGACCGGGTGCAGCCGCATTCGGCCGGGCTGATCGACCGGCTCTGGTACGGGGCCGCGTCGCAGAACTCGGTGGAGTTCGCCGCCAGGGCAGGGCTGAACTTCCTGACCTCGAGCGTCATCATGGGCGAGGGCGACTTCGACGACGTCCAGGCCGCCCAGATCCGCCGCTTCCGCGAGCTGCATCGCGACGGCGAGGACGCCCGCGTCTCACAGGGCCTGGTGGTCATCCCCACCGACTCGGCCACCCCCGAGCAGGTCGAGCGCTACCGCGCCTACAAGGCCGGACGCGATGAGCGGGTCGGCAAGACCTTTGGTCCCCGCCACGCGCAGTTCGCCCCCGACCTGCTGGGCACGTCCGAGGAGCTCGCCGAGCAACTGCTGGCCCGCGACGCCTTCCGCCAGGTCGAGGAGGTCGCCTTCGCGTTGCCGTTCACCCTGCAACCCGACGACTACACCCAGATCGTGACCGACATCGCCGAGAAGCTGGGCCCGCTGCTCGGCTGGACGCCGAACGGGGCCTCGGTTCAGTAGCCGCGGCTGGTGTCCGCCTCGGTCTGCTCACCGGCGAGTTCGGAGAGGAACTCCTGCCCGGTCATCGGCCGGGAGAACATCGGGTAGTCAAAGGTGATGGCGTTGCGGTGCTCCTCCGGGCTGGTGGCGGCGACGCAGTCGGTCATGGTGACCACGTCGTAGCCCTTCTCGTAGGCCGAGCGCATCGTCGACTCGACGCAGCAGTTGGTGAGGAAGCCGCCGATGGCCACCCGGTCGATCCCCTTGCTGCGCAGGATGAAGTCCAGGTTGGTGCTGCCAAAGGTGTCCAGGCCCCGCTTGCCCTCGACGACGATGTCGCCGTCCTGGGGCGCCATCTCGTCGCTGATCTGGCAGCCCCACTCACCCTTGACGAAGGCGTTGGAGTCGACGACACCCTTGAGGATGCCGTAGGGGTGGCTGGTGATCTCGTGGTAGCCGGGGGCGAAGCTGATCGGGATGTGGATGATCGTGGCCCCGGCGGCCCGGGCCTGCTCCACGACCTGCTGGGAGTTGGCCATCATGTTGGTCTGCTCCATGGTGGGCGCGACGGCCTCGTGCAGCGCCCCTCCCTCGGTGGTGAAGTCGTTCTGGTACTCGATCAGCAGAACGGCGGTGTTCTTCGGATCCATGACTGTGATTCCCCTTTCGGCGCATTCGTGGACCGCGCCGGCGGAACACCACCTCGGACGAGGTGCGCGCTACCCCAAGGCCTACCGGCAATCCGATGCCGTGACAAGGTGTCACCGTCAACAAACAAGTTCCCCAGAGCACGAGCCCTGCCCATGCGCATGCCGCGTGCTCTGGGGAACTTGGTTGTTCACCCCGGGACAGCTCAATCGGCCCGTGTCAATCGGCCCGGGGCAGCACCCCCGACTCCTCGAGGGCCTGGGCGATGGCGTCCGACGTGGCCCGGGAGCAGGTCCGGCCGTCCGGCAGCCGCGCGCCCGACAGGTAGGAGCCGGGGCCGACATGCTTGAAGGGCCCGATCATCCGCTCGATCACCCGGTGCTCCCGCTTGGCCCTGGCCCAGGTCGAGTGGCGCGCCCACCGGCGCCGCTGGGGGAACACGATGGGTGCCAGCCAGCGGCACTGCCAGTCCCGTTCACCGACCAGGTGGATGATCTGCTGGGCACGGTCCAGGCCGGGGTCGGCGGTGAAGACGCCGCCCAGGTTGAGCAGGGTCACCCGCGCGCCGGCCGAGCCCAGGTACCAGGCGGCGCCGGCGGCGATCTGGGCCCCACCGCTCCAGCCGAGCAGGACCAGTTTGTCCACCCCCGGTTGGTAGCCGTGGCCGGTCAGGTGCTTCCAGGTGGTCTGGGCGATCCCGGCCGAGTAGACCGGTCCGTAGCGGGGGTCGGCCGAGACGAGCACCTGGTAGACGTTGCGCACGTTGACCGTCGCCACCGCCACCCATCCCCAGCGCTTGCTCCGCTGGTGCTGCACGATCCAGCGCCACAGCGGTGAGGAGCGCCGGTCGTCGACCAGGTCTCGGTTCTCCATCGCATACGGGTAGAGACCCTCGACCAGGGTGATGTCGGGATAGCTCTGCTGCAGGCGTTGCAGCAGTGGCCGTTCGGCGCGGGCGATGTGGTCATCATCAAAGGCCGCGATGCCCGAGAAGTAGACGACGAAGACCTTCGCCGCTCGGGGCACGGTGGGCACCGATGCGATGGCCGCCCGGAACTCGGCGGCCGCTATCCGGCTCTGGCGCACCCCTCGGCTGGACCACCAGGTCAACGTCTCCAGTGGCGACAGGACCCAGGCGATCACCGCCACGGCCACCACCAGCACGAGCAGGTATTCCAGGACCTGGAGCATCACTCACCGACCCGCGTGGTCGAGTGGCGTGACCCCAGCAGGCCGTGCCCCGCGTCGGCCTCGGGGGTGGGCGGAGCGTGGTGGCGGGCCAGCAACTGGGGGGTGGCCGCCGCCAGCAGTTCGGTGGCGCTGGTGCGCAGCGGGCGTCGCATGATGCCCCGCCACAGCGATCGGCGCAGCCACTGCACCACCGGGCTCAGCAGGTGGGCGACCAGCCGGGCCACCAGCCAGCCGACGACCACCACCAGCAGCACCAGCCACTGGGACAGGCCGTCGGGCATCAGGTGGTCCATCAGCATCCACAGTGCCAGCAGTTGCCATCCCCACAACACCCGCTCGATCATCGGGCCGATGTAGGGGGTGATGACCAGGAACTCGAACCACAGCGGCGCGGTCGACAACAGCACCACCCTGACCACGGCGCCCACATCGGGGACGTCGTTGATGACGATCCAGGCCGCGCACCACAGCACCAGCCCCTGGAAGGCCAGCGCTATCAGGTTCTGCAGGCTCACCAGCGCCCAGGTCACCATCACCCACAGGCCGCGGACCCGGTTGATGGCCAGCAGGCCGGCATTGCCGACCAGCCCCGACAGGGCAGCCAGGATGGCGACGGCCAGGGCCACCCGCCAGCGCATCGCGTCGGGGTTGAGCACCGAGTCCGGGGCGCGCAGCAACACCACGTCGCCGGCGGTGACGAGGACGAGGTGCAGGAACTGCCAGATGGTGGCCACCGATCTCCCCCTGGTGCCGTGGGCGGGTCGCCATCATCCTAGGTGGCCGTCGCCTCGGGTCGTCCCAGCAACGTGCACCCAGAGCAGTCCCTTCGCCCCGCCAGCCCCGATTGGCGTCACTGGATGCACACTGCTGGGTCGCCCGGCGCTCCCGGGTGGGGGGCGACCGCATGCCGACCGGCGAGCGGGCGTCGCCACCCCCGCAACTAGACTCATCCGGGTTGCCACCGTCTGCGGTGGCTCGAGGGAGGAAAACTCAGGATGCCAGTTCTTCGGTCACGCACCACCACCCACGGACGCAACATGGCCGGGGCCCGGGCCCTGTGGCGGGCCACCGGCACCGCCGAGTCCGACTTCGGCAAGCCGATCGTGGCCATCGCGAACTCCTTCACCCAGTTCGTGCCCGGCCACGTGCACCTGAAGGACATGGGCCAGTTGGTGGCCGGTGCGGTCAAGGAGGCCGGCGGCGTCGCCAAGGAGTTCAACACCATCGCCGTCGACGACGGCATCGCCATGGGCCACTCCGGCATGCTCTACTCCCTGCCCAGCCGCGAGGTGATCGCCGACTCCATCGAGTACATGGTCAACGCCCACCAGGCCGACGCGCTGGTCTGCATCAGCAACTGCGACAAGATCACCCCCGGCCACCTGCTGGCCGCGCTGCGCCTCAACATTCCGGTCGTCTTCGTCTCCGGCGGACCGATGGAGGCCGGCAATGCGGTCATCAACCCGGCCAATGGCACCGCGTCGACCCGCCTCGACCTGATCGACGCCATGACCAAGGCCGTCGACGAGTCGGTCTCCGACGCCGAGATCCAGGCCATCGAGGAGTCGGCCTGCCCGACCTGTGGGTCGTGCTCGGGCATGTTCACCGCCAACTCGATGAACTGCCTGACCGAGGTGCTGGGGCTGTCGCTGCCGGGCAACGGTTCCACCCTGGCCACCGCCGCCAAGCGCCGCGACCTGTTCCTGGACGCCGGCCGGCTGGTCGTCGAACTGGCCCACCGCTGGTACGACCAGGACGACGCCTCGGTGCTGCCGCGCTCGATCGCCACCAAGGCGGCCTTTGAGAACGCCATGCGCATCGACATCGCCATGGGCGGGTCCACCAACACCGTGCTGCACCTGCTGGCCGCTGCCCAGGAGGCCGGCGTCGACTTCACCCAGGACGACATCGACCGCCTCAGCCGGGTCACCCCCTGCATCTGCAAGGTCGCCCCCAACACGAGCAACTACTACATGGAGGACGTCCACCGCGCCGGCGGCATCCCGGCGATCATGGGCGAGCTGTACCGCGCCGGCATGCTCGAGACCGACGTGCACGCCGTCCACTCCCCCACCCTGGACCAGTGGATGGCCGACTGGGACCTGCGCAGCGGCACCTCTTCGGAGGCCGCCAAGGACCTCTGGTACGCCGCCCCCGGCGGGGTGCGCACCACCGAGGCGTTCTCCTCGACCAACCGGTGGCAGAGCCTGGACACCGACAGCGAGTCGGGCTGCATCCGTTCAGTCGAGCACGCCTACACCGCCGAGGGCGGGCTGGCCGTCCTCAGTGGCAACCTGGCCGTCGATGGCGCCATCGTCAAGACGGCCGGGGTGCCGGAGCACCAGTGGCACTTCCGCGGCCCCGCCAAGGTCGCCGAGAGCCAGGACGAGGCCGTCGAGATGATCCTCGGCGGCAGGATCGTCGCCGGTGACGTCGTGGTGGTCCGCTACGAGGGCCCCAGGGGTGGCCCCGGCATGCAGGAGATGCTCTACCCCACCAGCTATCTGAAGGGCGTCGGACTTGGCCCCCAGTGCGCGCTGATCACCGACGGCCGGTTCTCGGGTGGCTCGTCGGGTCTGTCGCTGGGCCACATCTCGCCGGAGGCTGCGTCCGGGGGCACCATTGGCCTGGTCGAGGACGGCGACATGATCGAGATCGACATCCCGGCGCGCAGCATCACCCTGGACGTCCCGGACGAGGTGCTGGCCGAGCGCCGTGCTGCTGCCGACGCGGCGGGCTGGAAGCCCAGGACCCGGGTACGTGAGGTGTCGCCCGCGCTGAAGATCTTCGCGAAGTTCGCCCAGTCGGCCGACAAGGGCGCTGCCCGACTGGTCGACTGAGTCCGGTCCCGGCAGGGGCACGGGGGTCCGGCAGGTTACGCTGCCCCCATGCGTTCCCTCTTCCCCCGCCGGGTCCCCCTCGACCGCTGGAGCCGCGTCCGCCGCTGGAGCACCGCCGCCCTGGTGGCTGCCCTGGTCGCGGTGCTGCTGCCGGCCACCGCCCGGGCCAACGACCCCGAGCCCAACGACAGCCTCGCCGCCGCCACCGGCATCACGGTCGGCCTGGCCGGCCGCGCGGGCGCCCTGTCGAGTGCCACCGACGTGGACAGCTACACCTTCGTCGCCCCCTACACCGGCACCTACACGGTGGAGCTGTTCAACGCCGCGCCGGCCCTGGACGGCGCCTGCCTGATCGGCTACAACGCCTCCCAGGCGAGGACCGGCGAGAGCTGCGTCGGGTCGGGGCTGACCGTCGCCCGGCTGGAGATCACCACCAACGCGGGCCAGCGCACCTACGTCCGCGCCTCACATCCGCTGCGGCGCATGGGCAACTACTCGATCCGGGTGCTGCCGCCCGCCGCGCAGATGAGCTGGTCGCCCGACTCGGAGCCGAACAACTCGCTGGCCACCGCCTCACCGCTGGCGGCCTCGCGGTGGAGCGTCCAGACGCTGTACAGCCTGCCCGGGGCCTACGCCCACGAGGGTCCCGACGTCGACGTCTTCCGTCTGGCCACCACGGCGGGGCGTGACTACACCGTCTCGACGGCCAACCTGGCCGACACGATGGGACGCGCCCTCATCCTGAAGGTGTACTCCCCGACAGGCACCCTGCTGGCGTCCAGCGGTGCCTGCGCCCAGGGCAGCGCGAACCCGTGCAACGAGCTGACCGTGACGGCCCCCGGCGAGGCAGTGTTCGCGCTGGTCACCTCGACCGGGACCGCCCGCCATGGGCAGTACTGGCTCTGCGGCCGACCCAGCGGTGCCGGCTGCTCCTACGGCGAGGTCGACCAGTTCGGTGACCTGAACTCCGACGGCACCCCCGACGTGCTGGCCGTCCATGACGACGGGACGCTGCAGCTGTACGCCACCCTGGGCCCGACCGTCTCGGCGCCAACCCCGGTCGGGCAGGGCTGGAACACCTTCCGGTGGCTCTCGCTGGTGCCCGACATGGACGGCGACGGGCGCACCGACCTGATCGGGCTGCGCACCGACGGGCTGATGTTCGCCTACCAGGGCGTCGGCGGCGGACGCTTCGGCAATGCGTTGCAGGTCGGCAAGGGCTGGCAGTCGATGTCGCTGATGACCGTCCTGGACGACATCACCGGCGACGGTCGTCCTGACCTGGTCGCCCGCAGCGGGGACGGCTTCCTGATCCGCTACTCCTTCTCGTCGACCGGCGTGCTCAGCAATGCCCGAGTGATCGGCAAGAACTGGTCGGGCATTCGGCTGACCACCACCGTCGATGACTTCAGCGGCGACGGCATCGCCGACCTGCTGGCCATCACCGAGGACGGCGACCTGGTGCGCTACGCCTTCAACGAGGGCGGCGTGATCACCAATGCCGCGCAGGTCGGGCGCCACTGGAACGCCATGGGTCTGGTCACCGCGCCCGGTGACATCAACAACGACCGTCGCCGCGACCTGGTCTCGCTGCGTGATGACGGCACCATGTGGGCCTACTGGAACAACGGCAGCAGTTGGGGCGGCCCGGCGCAGCTGGCCAGTGGACTTGGCGGCATCCGCCTACTGGCCTGATCGCCACGTCCTCAGGGCCCGGGCGGAGGCTGGCGCCGCAGCAACTCCTGCTGGCGGCGCAGCCAACGCATCCGCTGTTCGGGGGTGAGCCCGGGCGGCGGCATCATCCGTGGCCCGGCGCCCAGCAGCGGCGTCGGGGTGCCGAGGACCGGGGGCGGCACCAGTTCCGGCGGCACCTGGCCGGGCGGGAAGAGGGGCTGCGGCTGGGGATTCCGGATGTGAGCCCGGGCCGCCTGGGCGGCGATGAGGGTGGGGATGGCGGTGCCCAGCATCGGCCAGAACGGCCACCAGTAGAGGAAGCTGCCCGTCCCGATCACGGTGGCCAGCCAGATCACGTTGAACAGCATTGCCAGCGCTATCCATCCCATCCAGGCCTTGCGTCCGGCACGTCTGGCCTCGACCTCGAGGGCGGCCGGGGATGGGCGGCGGGTGGCGGGCAGGAATCGGCGCCGGGGCACCAGCAGGTCGGCGACCAGGTGCGGGAAGTCGCCGAGTGTGCGCGCCTTCATCGCCTCGTCCAGGCGCTGCTCGTATTCCTCGTGGCCGAGGCGGCCGTCGCTGTAGGCCTCGGCCAGCAGCTCGAAGGCGTGGTGACGATCGGAATCGCTGGCCCGGTAGCGGGCATTCTCCGGCACCCGCGGGTCGGCGGCGAAACCCTCCCAGCCCTGGGCTGCGGCACTGATCGGCTCGTCGGACTCGTCGTGGGGCATGCGCGTTCCTCCTGAGTGGCCATCGTACCCGGGGGTGAGGGCGTTCCAGGGGGCGCCGGGGCCTGGTCTAGCATCACCCCCGGGAAGGGGAACCATGCCAATTCTGCAGCGCAGCACCACCCTGGCCGCGGCCAACGTGGTCGCCTTCGCCTGCTGCCTGGCCGTGGTGACCGTCGTGCCCGCGTGGGCGGGGGCGACCCGGGTGGTGGCCAATGTGGACGCCAGCCACCGGGAGGCCCCGTCGGTGGTGCTGGCCCAGGTCAGGCAGACCTGGCGTCGGGACGGGTGGCTGAGCCTGGTCGCGGTGGTGGTGGCAGGCCTCGGGCTGGTCTCGCTGGTCTCGGCCTACGGCTACCTGACCGGCATGGCGCGGGTGGGCATGCTGGTGGTGCTGGCGCTGGTCCACCTGGTCATCGCCGTGCTGCTCGCCAGTTATGTCCGTTCCGCCGGGACCCTGCCGATGCCGGCCACCCGCCAGCAGGTCACCGAGCAGGCGATGCGACGCATCGTGGAGTACCCCGGGCGGGCGGTCGTCTCGACGCTGGTGATGCTGGTCTGCGCCCCCGTCTGGGTGGTGGCACCGCTCGCCGTCGCGTTCGGCCTCACCCTGCCGATCGGTCTGGCGCACCTGGTCTGGCGGCGCATCGAGGTCGACGTCGCCGACGATGACGAGCTGTGGAACGGCGCCCGGGACTGAGCGCCCGATCCCTCAGAGGTGGCCACACGACCCCTGAGACCGGTCTGCATGCCGCTTCACCCAGCAATGTCCACCAAGTGGGCCCAGATCGACTTCCAGGGGCAGACATCTCGCACTTGATGGACATTCCTGGGTCCACCCGACACCAACCCTTGCCCCACAGCCTCGGCGTGCCCGTCCACAGGGCCCCATGCCCCGTCACCCTCCACGGCCCGACAACTAGGATGAGGCCAACCGACCCGGAGGAAGAATGCAGATCCCAGCTGAGATGGCCAACGTCACCACCCTGTGCTTTGACGTGGACGGCACCCTGACCAACGCCGACCACGCGGTGAGCCAGGCCAGCCTGGAGGCACTGCGCAAACTCGACGACGCCGGCATCACGCTGATCATCGTCTCGGGCCGCCACCCCTACGCCTGCGCCAAGGCCCTGCACGACGCCGGCCTGCACGGCTGGACCAGCGCGGCCAATGGCGCCCTGAACGCCGACATCGCCACCGGCGAGGTGCTGCGCCGCGACCCGGTGCCCGTCGACCTGGTCAACCAGGTGATCGATCTGTGCGTGGCCGAACAGGTGCCGCTGGCCGCGTTCACCGACGACGACCTGCGCCTGCAGCCCGGTGCCGAGGGCGACGACTTCCTGCTGCACTTCCTGCCGGCCGCCAACGAGGGCATGACGCCGCTCATCACCGACATGCGCGACGTCGACCCCGCCACCATCCTGAAGCTGATGCCCGGCACCTCGGCCGAGCGGATGGCCACGTTCTTCCCCAAGGTGTTGGCCATCGCCGAGAACGCCACCCTGTCCCTGGACGAGACCTGCGAGGTCACCGGCCCGCACTCGGACAAGGAGGACGGCATCGCCTTCCTGCTCGAGCACCTGGACATCGACCCGGCGACCGTTGCCGGCGCCGGTGACGGCGGCAATGACGTGCGCTGGCTGTCGAGCATTGGCTGGCCGATGGCCATGGAGAATGCCCGTCCCGAGGTGAAGGACGTCGCCAAGCTGGTGTTGCCGCATCACCTGGACGACGGCGTCGCCCAGTTCGTCGACGCCTTCCTGGCTGCTCGCGGCTGAACCATGACCAGCCCCGAGCCCACGACCAGCCAGATCGCCCGCAACATCGCCGACGTCGAGCAGCGCATCGCCGCCGCCGCGGCGAGGGTCGGACGCCAGGCCCACGAGATCCGGCTGCTGCCGGTCAGCAAGACCAAGCCGCCTGCCGACATCCTCGAGGTGCGCGGGCTTGGCTACCGCCGCTTCGGTGAGAACAAGGTGCAGGAGGCCCACGCCAAGTGGGCCGAGCTGTCCCAGACCGACATCGAATGGGCCGTGATCGGGCACCTGCAGACCAACAAGGCGCGCGTGGTGGCCCAGTTCGCGGTCGAGTTCCAGGCCCTGTCGTCGCTCAAGCTGGCCGCCGAGCTCGACAAGCGGCTGCAGGCCGAGGGACGCCGCCTCGAGGTGCTGGTGCAGGTCAACTCCTCCGACGAGCCCCAGAAGTACGGCCTGCCGCCTGCCGACGTGCTGGCCTTCACCCGCGAACTGGGCGCCTTCGATGCCCTGGACGTGAAGGGGCTGATGACCCTGGCGCTGTTCACCGATGACGCCGAGCGCGTCCGGGCCTGCTTCGAGGTCATGGCGCAGGTGCAGCGTGAGCTGCGGGACGCCGACGGCGGCGGCTGGGACGAACTGTCAATGGGCATGTCCGGTGACTTCGAGCTGGCCATCGAGCACGGGGCGACCTGCGTGCGGGTCGGCCAGGCCATCTTCGGGTCCCGTCTCGACCCTGATGCGTACTGGCCGGGCGCGGCACGCTGAAGGCGCGCTAGGTTGTCGGCATGGATCTGATCAGGACGGCTGCGGGCACCTTCACCATCGAGATGTCGGCCCCCTCGACGGCCTTGGACGGCGCCGTCGACAAGTTCGGCCTGACCAAGACCTGGTCGGGTGACATCCGCGGCACCAGCACCGGCATCATGCTCGCCGGCGGCGACCCGGCCACCGGTGACGCCGGGTACGTCGCCATCGAGGTGGTCCGCGCCGACCTCGGCGGTCGTGAGGGCACCTTCTTGTTGCAGCAGTTCGGTGACCTCGACCGCAGCGCCGAGACGCTCTACTACCAGGTGGTCAGCGGCTCGGGCACCGGCGGGCTGGTCGGGCTGCGCGGCACCATGGACCTCGACATCGACGACGTCGGGGTGCACCACTACGAACTCACCTACACGCTGACCCCCTGACTCCCGTCCCGACCCGTGGCATGGTGGGGGGACCATTCGTCATCAGGAGGTTCTCGCCATGGCTGAAGAAGCACGCCCCGTGGTCATCTACTGGCGCCCCGGCTGCGGCTACTGCGCCCGGTTGCGCGACTCGCTGGGTGACCTGGCCGAGCAGGCGACGTGGGTCAACATCTGGCAGGACGAGGACGCCGCCGCCTTCGTCCGCAGCGTCAATGACGGCAACGAGGTGGTGCCGACGGTGGTCATCGATGGGGTCGCGGTCACCAATCCGCCGCCGGCGGTGGTCAAGGAACGCATCCACGCCCTGTCTTGACCGAGATCAGCATCCGACGGGTGCACGGCGGGGTCCCGCCCGGCTGGCACCCGATCCTGGTGGCCCGGCTGTGGCCACGCGGGTGCGCCAAGCCGGCCTGGCCGCGGGCGAGCAGTTGACCTGATGTCTGGACGACCCCAACCGGCGGACGGGACCGTCGTCCCCGAGCAGCCGTGAGATTCTGGGCATATGAGTGAATCTGCAACGACCAAGCCGGTCATCGGCATCATCATCGGCAGCACCCGTCCGGGACGTGCCGGCAAGCCGATCGGTGACTGGCTCGCCCAGGCCACCGCGCAGCATGGCGCCTTCGACGTGCGCGTGCTCGACCTGGCCGAGATCAACCTGCCCTTCTTCGACGAGCCGAAGCATCCCCGGCTGGGTCAGTACACCCACCAGCACACCAAGGACTGGGCAGCCCAGGTGGCCGCCTGTGACGCCTTCCTGGTGGTCACCAATGAGTACAACCACAGCTTCTCGGCGCCGCTGAAGAACGCCCTGGACTTCCTGTCGTCGGAGTGGGCCAACAAGTCGGTCGGCATCGTCAGCTACGGCGGTGTCTCGGCGGGCCTGCGCGCCGCCTCGCATCTCAAGGAGACCCTGGTCGCCCTGCAGATGTGGGTGACGACCCAGCACATTGCCATTCCGTTCGGGCCGGCGCTGATCAGCGACGGCGTGTTCACCCCGGCCGAGGAGACCGTCGCGGCCCTGGCCCCGATGCTCGACACGATGGCTGCACGCCACCCCCTGCTGGCCGAGCTTCGTGCCGCCTGAGCTCAGCGCACCGCGCCGGGGTGCTGCGCGGCGAAGGCCACCGCCGCGCTCAGCACCGGCTCGACCTGCCGCCCGACCTCGGTCATCACGTAGCGGACCTGGGTCGGCGGTCCGGGCTCGACCTCACGGACGAAGAATCCGCGCTCGGTGAGCTCCCGCAACCGGGTCGACAGCACCGCGTCGCTGACCCCGGGAACCTGGCGCTTGAACTCGCTGAACCGTTCGGCCCCGCGCAACGCCGCCTGCAGCACCGCACCGGCCCAGGCCCGTCCGAGCACGCCCATGACATCCTCGATGACCGAGCACTGCGGCCCCTGAGGGACCTCTGAGGCTGGGGAACTCATGGTGATCTCTCCTGGGCGGCGGGAATGAACTGATCTACTATGATGTTCATAGTAGCAGTGAGATCCATAGTGCCGGGAGGGTCCCGGCAGCGGTTCCGGAAGGAAGACATGTCCTCCATGCAGTTCGGTCTGTTCTCGATTGGCGACGTCACCACCGACCCCACCACGGGCAGGACCCCCAGCGAGCACGAGCGACTGAAGGCCATCCTCGAGATCGCCAAGCTCACCGAGCAGGTCGGCCTGGACGTCTTCGCCGTCGGCGAGCACCACAATCCCCCGTTCGTGGCCCCCGCCAGCCCCCCGGTGATGCTGGCCCACATCGGCGCCCAGACCGAGAACCTGATCCTGTCGACCGCCACCACCCTGATCACCACCAACGATCCGGTGCGCCTGGCCGAGGACTACGCCTTCTTGCAGCACCTGGTCGACGGCCGGATGGACCTGACCCTGGGCCGCGGCAACACCGGCCCGGTCTACCCCTGGTTCGGCAAGGACATCCGCGAGGGCATCGGCCTGGCCGTCGAGAACTACAACCTGCTGCACCGCCTGTGGCGTGAAGAGGTCATCGACTGGGAGGGCCGTTTCCGCACCCCGCTGAACCAGTTCACCGCCACCCCGCGTCCGCTGGACGGGCTGCCGCCGTTCGTCTGGCACGGCTCGATCCGCTCCCCCGAGATCGCCGAACAGGCCGCCTACTACGGTGACGGCTTCTTCCACAACCACATCTTCTGGCCGGCCAGCCACACCCAGCGGATGGTCGACCTGTACCGCCGCCGCTACGAGCACTACGGCCACGGCAGCTACGACAAGGCGATCGTGGGCCTCGGCGGCCAGGTGTTCATGCGTGAGAACTCCCAGGACGCGATGCGCGACTTCCGTCCCTACTTCGACAACGCCCCGGTCTACGGCGGCGGGCCGAGCCTGGAGGACTTCACCTCGCAGACCCCGCTGACGGTCGGCTCCCCCGAGCAGGTCATCGAGCGGCACCTGACGTTCCGCGACTACGTCGGTGACTACCAGCGCCAGCTGTGGCTGATCGACCACGCCGGGCTGCCGCTGAAGGAGGTGCTGCACCAGATCGAAATCCTGGGCACCAAGGTCGTCCCGGTGCTGCGCGAGGAGTTCGACAAGGTCCGCAAGCCCGGCGTCCCGGACGCCCCGACCCACGCCGCCCGACTGGCTGCCGCCGGCGGTCCCGTCGAGGACGAGCGCGGCCCGCAGGTCGACAGCTACACCGGCACCCGCGCCGAAGAACAGAACCGTGGCGCCGAGTCGTTGGCCGACGAGGCCACCCGAAAGGGGAACTGATGCGTTCCATCATCGTGCTGCAGGCCGGCCTGCGGAACCCGTCGACCACCAAGATGCTTGGCGAGGAACTGGCCCGTGAGGTGGCTGCGGCCTTCGAGGCCCGCGGTCAGGCCGTGCAGGTGCGCACCATCGACATCCGCGACCATGCCCACGGCATTGCCGACACCCTGCTGGCAGGGTTCTCCAACCCTGACCTGCAGCAGGCGCTGGACGCCACCGCCCAGGCTGATGGCCTGGTGGTGGTGACCCCCACCTTCTCGGCGTCCTACTCGGGGCTGTTCAAGAGCTACATCGACATCCTGGAACCCGAGTCGCTGGTCGGCACTCCGGTGGTGCTGGCAGCCACCGGGGGCACCGAACGGCACTCGCTGATGATCGACCATGCCCTGAGTCCGCTGTTCGCCTACCTGGGCGCCGAGCCCGTGCGCACCGGCATCTTCGCCGCCACCAGCGACTTCGGCGGCACCGAGGGCCACATCACCGCACGCATCCGGCGCGCTGCCGCCGAACTGGTGACCAAGGTGATCGGGCGTCCGGCGATGCCCGACACCGGGACGCTGGACGCGCCGGCCAGCGGTGCGGCGACGAACGGGGCAGTTGCGCCGCGCACGCCCAAGGGCTTCGGTGAGGACCTCGTCCCGTTCGAGCAGCTGATGGGCGAGTTGGGGGTCGGACGATGAGCAGCAACCGCAAGCGCATAGGTTTCCTGTCCTTCGGGCACTGGATGGACCATCCCGATTCGCAGGTGCGCAGCGCCCAGGACTCGCTGCTGCAGTCGATCGACCTGGCCGTCGCCGTCGAGGAACTGGGCGCCGACGGCGCCTACTTCCGGGTGCACCATTTCGCCCAGCAACTCGGCACCCCCGCGCCGCTGCTGGCGGCCGTCGCCGCGCGGACCCGCCGCATCGAGATCGGCACCGGCGTCGTCGACATGCGCTACTCGAACCCGCTGGGCTTCGCCGAGGACATCGCGGCCGCGGACCTGATCTCGGATGGACGAATCCAGCTCGGCGTCTCACGCGGATCGCCCGAGCAGGTCATCGACGGCTGGCGCTACTTCGGCTTCGAACCGGCCCCGGGCGAGAGCGATGCCGACATGGCCCGGCGCCACACCGCGGGCTTCCTGCGGGCCATCGAGGGCGAACGCTTCGCCGAACCGAACCCGCGTCCGATGTTCCCCAACCCGCCCGGCCTGCTGCGCGTCGAGCCCCACTCGGCGGGGCTGCGCCGGCGGATCTGGTGGGGTGCAGGCTCCGACGCGACGGCACGCTGGGCCGCCCAGGAAGGCATGAACCTGATGTCGTCCACCCTCAAGGACGACGAGACCGGCGAACCACTGCACGTGCAGCAGCGCAAGCAGATCGAAGTGTTCCGGCACGAGTGGGCCAAGCACGACCACGGCTTCGAGCCGCGGGTATCGGTGTCGCGGTCGATCTTCGCGATCACCAATGACCAGGACCGCCGCTACTTCCTGCGCGGCGGTGACCGGCAGGACCAGTTCGGCAGCATTGGCGGCACCCGCGCGGTGTTCGGGCGCACCTACGCCGACGAACCGGACGCGCTGGTCGAGCAGTTGCGCCAGGACGAGGCCATCGCGGCCGCGGACACGCTCCTGCTGACCGTGCCAACCCAGTTGGGCGTCGACTACAACGCGCACCTGGTCGAGTCGGTGCTCACGCACGTCGCGCCGGAGCTGGGCTGGCGCTGAGAGGTCAGCTGAGCCCCTCTGGCGACGACCGCCATCCTGTGCCCACAATGGGGCCCATGACCGACAGCGCGCAGGCACTGGACGAGGGACCGTTCTTCCACGGCACGACGGCAGAGCTGGGCGTCGGTGACCTGCTCTCAGCGGGACACCGGTCGAACTACCGTCGCGAGATCGTGATGAACCACATCTACTTCACGGCGCTCGTGGACGGTGCCGGGCTGGCGGCCGAGATCGCCGCCGAACTGTCGGACGGGTCCGCGGAGCCGCGGGTGTACCGCGTCGAGCCCACCGGGGCGTTTGAGAACGACCCGAACGTCACCGACAAGAAGTTCCCCGGGAATCCGACGCGGTCCTACCGCAGCAGCCACCCATTGCGGATCCTCGAGGAGGTCACCGGGTGGACGCGGCTCACGCCGGAGGCGCGGCAGGAGTGGCGAGAGCGCCTTCAGGCCCTGCTCGCCGACCCCACCAAGGAGATCCTCAACTGAGGCCGGTGCAGAGGCCGGTGCATTCGATCAGGGCTCAGCCCCAGGCCTCGTCCCCGGGCTGCAGGTTCTGGTACTTGCGCGTGTAGCGGGGCTCGGCCTGGATGTCCTCCATTGCTTCCTTCCACGCGAAGTAGTGCGGCTGGGTCTTGTGGAAGTCCAGGTCCTCGGGCGACCGGTAGCCCTCGACCAGCACGAACTGGGTCGGGTCGTCCAACTGCTGGATGACGTCGAAGCGGGTGCACCCCGGCTCGGTCAGGCTGGCCCGCGAGTTGGCGGTGGCGACCTCAATGAAGTCGGCGACCTTGTCGTCCTTGGTGCGCACGAAACAGTGAACGATGAACATGGCTCCAACCTAGTTGAAGTCGTCAGCGCGACACCCTCCACAGCGTCGATCCGTCGGTACCTCTGGTGTACAAGGACTGGAAGGTCCGGTCTGTCTGACAGAAGTACTACGCTCGGTCCATGAAGACCGTCAGCAAGCGCGAACTCAACCAGCGCACCGCGGACGTGCTGGCGCAGGTATCCGACACCGACGACGTCGTCGTCACCGAACGGGGCGTGCCCCGCTGGCGGGTGAGCATCGCGCGGCAGGGTGACGGCACCCTGGCACGACTCGAGCGCGAGGGCCGCTACACCCCACCTTCGGCGAACCCGGCGCCATGGCCCAGCCGCCCGGGCGGCCCGGCCTACACCGACGCCGAGGCCACGGCACTGCTCGACGAGATGCGCGGGGAGCACTGAGCGATGACCGCTTCCCTGGTGTACCTGGACTCGTCGGTGGCGCTGCGCACGATCCTGGACACACCGGATCGGGAGCGCGTGCAGGCCTGGATGGCGACCCCCGGAACGACGTACGTGTCATCCCGCCTGCTGCGCACCGAGGTGATCCGGGTGCTGCGCCGCGACAACCGCCCACTGGTCGACGCCACCCCGCTGCTCGACCGCGTCGGCCTGCTGGAGGTCAGCGGCGAGACGCACACCATCGCTGAGTCGATCGAACGACATGTCCGGACCCTGGATGCGCTGCACCTGGCCACCGCGCTGCTCATTGGCGAGCCGGTGACGGTGGCCACCCACGACGCGACGATGGCGACGGTCGCCGAGCACCTGGGCCTGCTGGTCATCGATCCCGTGACGATGGGTGATTGAGACCTCAGGGACGCTCAGCCGGGCGGCTTCGGCAAGACCTGGATCGTCTCACCCTGGTCATTGACGAACCGGCGGCTGCCGCGGGGCTCCTCCAGGGTGAACTCGAGGGGCAACACCTTCCCGATCGCGACCTGGTTGTCGTTCGGTCTGGCCGAGTTGTAGGCCGTCATGGTCAGCACGATCCGGTCCGGGTGCTCCTCGACAGAGAGTTCGGGGTCGGAGTGGGAGATCCCGCCGGTACCGTCCGCGATCCACGCCCGGCCCTGCTCCTCGCTGGGACCCTGGGGGGACACGGTGGTCACTGGAATCGACTGGCGCCCGATCGGGCCTCGACTGCACCCTGCCACGACCGGCGCAGTCACGGACCCCATCGCCACCAGCAGCAGTCCACGACGCCTCATTCGGCCACGCTATACACCGGTGGGGCAAGTTTCTGTCCCCCAGCGACGACCTACCCCCCTCATATGGGCAGGCAGGTGGTCACTGGGGGACGGAAACTTGCACTCCCCCTCCAACGCGCGGGGCGTCGTCCCCTCGAATGGGGGAATCGTCGCGGCCGCGATAGGGTTACATAGTTGAACGTTGCACCAATCTTGATTCGTCTGAACCCCCGGGAGAAGCACCTATGACCACCCTGAAGCTCATCGTCGGCAGCACCCGTCCCGTCCGCGTCGGCGGCCAGTTGGCCGACGGGGTCGCCGCGACCCTGGCCGAGGCCACCGGAGCCACCGTCGAGGTCGTCGACCTGCGTGAGCTGGACCTGCCGTTCCTGTCGGAGCCGCAGCTCGCCGCCACCGGCGTCTACACCCTAGACACCACCAAGAACTGGTCGGAGATCGTCTCCGCGGCCGACGGCATCGTCTGGCTGAACCCGGAGTACAACGGCGGCATGCCCGCCCCCGTCAAGAACGCCATTGACCACCTGTTCGCCGAGTGGGACGCCAAGCCCACCATGGTCGTCGGTTACGGCTTCGGCGGCGGCGCCCGCTCGGCCCGTCACCTGAGCGAGATCCTGGGCAACGTCAAGGCCAACCTGGTCGCCGAGCCCGTCACCATGGCCTTCGGCGACAACGCCCCCAACGAGGGCCAGGTCGCCAACCCGCAGGCCATCGTCGACGCCCACCGCGACGAGCTCACCGCCGCCGCGCGCACCCTGGTCGAGACCATTGAGTCCGACGAGGCCGCTGCCTGATCCAGCACCGGATCAACACGCGGGAATCAGCGAAAGCAGCCGTCGGGACGCTCAGCGTCCCGGCGGCTTGTCCATCTGCTCGATGCGTTGACCCTCGGGGTTCTGGAACTGCCGAGCGCCCAGGGGCTCGGTCAGCGTGAACTCGACCGGCAGCAGGATCGCGATCTCGCGCACCGGCTGGCCGGCGGTCCCCGAGTTCCAGGCCGTCATCGACAGCACGACGGCATCGACACCCTGCTCGATGGTCAACTGCGGATCAGAACTGTTGGCCCCGCCGGCCCCCTCGGCCACCCACCGCCGTCCCGACGTGTCGCCCGTCTGCGGATAGACGTAGCTGACCGGGATCGGTTCGCGGCCAATGGGCGCCGGGTCGGAGCATCCGACGGCTGCCCCGCCGACGACTGCCGCCAGCGGCAGCCACAGCATCGTCCGACGCCTCATCGCGCCCCCCTCGCCGCGGAAGATCCTGCCGCCAGACTACGCCGCACGCAGAATTTGGTGCTTCTCCGACGCGGTCAGCAGCCCACTCCTAAGCTCGGAACCATGGCTACGACGAAGAAGGCGGCCGCCAAGACGACCGCCAACCAGACGAAGAGCACCCCCACCACCAACCCTTCCCGAGGGTCGTTCACCGTCCCGGGCCTGTCGGTCGACGAGGGCCAGGAACTGGCGATGAAGCTGCAGATGCGCCTGCACGCCCTCAACGACCTGCAGCTGACCCTGAAGCATGCCCACTGGAACGTGGTCGGACCCAAGTTCATCGGCGTCCACCAGATGCTCGACCCGCAGGTCGCGGCCGTGCGCGCCATGGTCGACGAGACCGCTGAGCGGATGGCCACGATGGGGGTCGCGCCCAACGGATGTCCCGGCGCGTTGGTCGCCCAGCGCACCTGGCAGGACTATCCCATTGGACAGGCCCAGGCCGCCGAGCACCTGGGTGCCCTCGACGTCGTCTACGTCGGCATCATCGAGGACCACCGTGAGCTGATCGAGGAGGCCGGAGACATCGACCCCATCACCGAGGACATGCTGATCGCCCAGGTGGCACAGCTCGAACAGTTCCAGTGGTTCCTGCGCGCCCACCTCGAGGACGACCAGGGCAACCTGGCCACCGACGGCGTCGTCCACGCCGCCGACGGGGCCGCCAAGGGGCTGGCCGCGGACGCTTCGAGCGACTGACATCTCGGCCGACTGACCCAGTCCTCAGGGCATCGGCTGGCAGCGGGGGCAGTAGTACAGCTCCCGCTGCTGCGGTGCCCGACCGATCGTCGCCCGGGTGATGGCCGTCGCGCAGCGCGGGCAGGCCCGGCCCGGCTTGCCGTAGATGTAGAGCGGCTCGCGCCAGTTGCCGGTCGAGACCGATCCCCGGAATTTCAGCGTCCCCCTCAGCAGCCGATGGGCCCGGCGGACCACCGCCGCCAGCTGCTCGGCGTCCAGTTCGCCGACCGGATGCCACGGGTTGACCTTTTCCAGGAAGCAGATCTCGGCAGCCCACATCGTGCCGATGCCGGCCAGGTTGCGCTGTTCCAGCAGCGCCTCGCCCAGCGGCACCTCGGGGGCTTCGCCAAGCCGCCGCAGCGCCTCGTCGGCGTCCCAGTCGTCCCCGAGCAGGTCCGGGCCCAGGTGTCCGACCAGCCGGGACTCCTGCGCGGTGGGGACGAGATCGACATTGCCAAGTTGCCGTCCCAGCGCCACGAGCGATGCGGTGCCCACCACCGCCCGCAGCCACGGGTCACGCAGCCGTCGCGGGGTCGCCTCAGCACTCGACACGACCCGCCAGCGGCCCTCCATCCTCAGGTGGGTGTGCAGGGTCCAGCCGTCGTCCAGCCGGTGAAGCAGGTGCTTTCCCCGGGCGACCACCTCCACGGTGTGGCGTCCGCGCTTGTCAGAAGCGCCCAGCTCACCCCAGCGCAACTCCCACCGGGTCACCGGGTGCCCCGCCAAGGCCTGGTGCAGCCGCTGGGCGGTCCTCCAGACGGCGTCGCCCTCGGGCATCGACTACCGGGAGCCCTTGGCGAGCTTGACCGAGTGCCCGGCCATCATGGAGAAGCCGCTGAGCACCAGGACGCCGTTCGACCCGTCGCCCTGTGCCTTGGACCTGACGTCATTGCCGGCCATGATGTTGACGGTGTCGTCCTGCACCCGCACGCCCTCGGGCACGACGATGGTGCTGCCGCCCATGATGGCCACCGCCTCGAAGGTGATGGTGACGCCGGGCCCGAACGCCTCGGTCAGGTCAATGTCGTCACCGCCCCAGAACTGGAAACTGGAGATCTTCTCCACCCCCCGCTGCGGCTTCAAGTTCTTGCCGCTCATCACGGCGACGGTGCTCAGCGTGGGCGCCTGATCGTAGATCCCGGGCACCTGCGACGCCTGGAAGGCGGCCAGCCCGCGCCCCTGGTGCGGCCCGGTCATCATCACCATCGACTGTCCCTCGGGCAGGTCGGCGACCAGCGGCTGCAGTTCGTCCAGGTAGCGCGAGCCGATCACCAGGTTCTGGCGTTCGTCCAGTTCGGCCAAGTCGAGCCGTCCCGCGGCGTGGGCCTCCATCAGTACCTGCAGCACGGCATCGCGGTCGCTGTCGGCTGCGCGGATGCGGAGGGGTTCGGCCATGTCCAGCAGGCTACCCGGGCGAGGTCTACCCCCGCCACCGCTCAACCGAGGATGTCAGCCAGGTCGTAGGTGACCGGCTCGTCCAACTGGTCATAGGTGCAGCTGTGCGGGTCGCGGTCATCGCGCCAGCGCACCCACTGGGCGGTGTGGCGGAACCGGTTGCCCTCCATGTGGTCGTAGCGCACCTCGACCACGCGTTCGGGGCGAAGCGGCGTGAACGACAGGTCCTTCTTGGCGTTCCACCGGCTGTAGGCACTCGACGACGGGGTCCGCGGGAAGGACTGGTCACGATTGTCGGGCAGTTGCTCGTCCGGCGTGGCCTTCTGGCCCTGCTGCGGATCGGCCCAGGACCAGGGATGCCCCTCGAAGTCGGTGACCAGCGGCTGCAGTTCGGCGAACAGTTCCCGGCGGCGCTCCATCGGGAAGGCACCAATCACCCCCACCGAGTTCAGGTTGCCCTCGGCGTCGTAGAGGCCGAGCATCAGCGAGCCGATCGCATCATCGGTGTCCTTGTAGACCCGGTACCCGGCGACCACGCAGTCGGCAGTGCGTTCGTGCTTGATCTTGTACATCACCCGCTTGTCCTCGAGGTAGGGCATGTCCAGCGGCTTGGCCATGATCCCGTCCAGCCCCGCCCCCTCGAACTGGGTGAACCACTGCCGGGCCTCGTCGCGGTCACGGGTCATCGGGGTCAGGTGCACCGGCGGGCGGGCGTCCTTGAGCGCCTCCTCCAGGGCCAGACGGCGCTGCTCGAAGGGCACCTCGACGTAGTTGGTCATGCCGATGGCCAGCACGTCGAAGGCCACGAAACTGGCCGGGGTCTGCTTGGACAGTTTGGTGATCCGGCTCGCCGCCGGGTGGATCCGCTGCTGCAGGGCGTCGAAGTTCAGCCGGTCGCCACGCTCGGGGTCGATCATCACGATCTCGCCGTCAATGCAGCAGTGCTCGGGGAAGTTGGCCTTGACCGCCTCGACGATCTCGGGGAAGTAGCGGGTCATCGGACGCTCGTTGCGGCTGCCCAGTTCGACCATGTCACCCGAGCGCCAGATCAGGGTGCGGAAGCCGTCCCACTTCGGTTCGTAGATGGCCTCGACCTTGGGGATGTCCTTGACTGACTTGGCCAGCATCGGGCCGTAGGGCGGGGTGATGGCGGTGCCCCACTCGGCATCCCGTTCGGCCTTGGGCGGCAGGTAGTCGTCCTCGTCGCGATCCTGGCGTCGCTTGGACGGCGGCACCCGCGGAGGTTCGCCCGGCATCTTCGGGTAGTCCGGCGGGAAGTTCAGTTCCCCCAGCCCCCGGTCCAGGTCGGCCTGCCACAACTCGAGCGCGCGGGTGATGTCGCCGACGTGCTCGTCCATGTCGGCCCAGGGGTTGCCCCGCTCGGCCAGTAGTTTGGGCGCGGTGCGGACGGTGAAGTCGGCCGGGCTGACCTCGTCCAGTTCGTCCCAGGACAGCGGGAACGAGACCGGTGCCCCCGGCAGCGGACGCGGACTGAGCGCGGCGGCGATCGTCCGGTCCCGGTTGGCCTGGTTGAAGTCGACGAAGACCCGTTCCCCGCGCTCCTCCTTCCACCAACTGCTGGTGACCAGGTCGGGCATCCGGCGTTCGAGCTCGCGGGCGATGCCGATGACACCGTGGCGCACATCCTGGAACTCGTGGGTCGGCGCGATCCGCGCATAGACGTGGATGCCGCGGTTGCCGGAGGTCTTGGCGTAGGGGGCATATCCCAGTTCGGTCATCACCTGGCGCAGGCCCTTGGCGGCCTCGACCGCGTCGGTGAAGTCGCGACCCGGTTGCGGGTCCAGGTCAATGCGCAACTCGTCGGGGTTGTCGAGGTTGGCGGTGCGCACCGGCCACGGGTGGAAGGTGATGGTGCTCATCTGCCCGGTCCAGGCCACCGCCGCCGGTTCGTCGAGGACGAGCTGGGCGTGGCGTCGGCCCGAGGGATAGGTGCAGGTGACGGTGCGGATGAAGGCCGGCTTGCCCTGCGGCGGCCGCTTGGAGAAGAACTCCTCGCCCTCGATGCCCTCGGGGAATCTCTGCAGCGTGATCGGCCGGTCCCCGTTGGCGGCCAGGAAGGGTTCGGCGACGGCGAGCAGGTAGTCGACCAGTTCGGCCTTGGTGACGTCCCGGCCATCGGCCATGCCCGAGCCCGGCCACAGCACCCGGTCTCCGCTGGAAAGCTTGACCTTCCTGGTCTCGCCATGGGGACCGGCGATCTCGAGCGTGGTGTCAGCCATGCGAGTCAGCCTAGGTCGACCACGCCTGACCTCGCGGCAATGGCGCACGGTTCGTCGGGTGACTTACCCGGTCACCTGTCCCACCGCCCGGGCGCTCAGGCTGCGGGCGTCCAGGGCGGCGAACTCGCTGCGCAGTCGCGCCGAGGCCGCCCGGCGCTCGGGTGAGCGGAACACCGTGACGGCGGCCCGTGCCAGCAGGGCGGCCGGGGGTCGGGTCAGGCGGATCGAGCGGCCCACACCGGCATGGCGCAGCCGGGCGCCGACATCCGGCTTCTCCTCGGTGGCGCCGCACTGCAGCACCCCGACACCGGCGGCCAGGGCGAGGGTCACCGTGGTGTAGCCGCCATTGGTGACCAGCAGGTCGGCGTGGGCCAGGGCATCGGGCAGGTCGACGCGGGGGACGTGGGTCACTGCCCCGTCGGCCCTGGACGGCGCGGCCGGCCCGGCGACCAGCACCCTGAACCCGGCCCTGGCCAAGCCGCGGCAGGCGGGGTCGACCAGTTCGGTGGGGTCGGTACGCAGGGTTCCCTGGGTGACCAGGGCCAGGGGCCGTGGGTCGCTGCCTCGACGGCAGTGCTGGGGCAACGGCGGGGCGAACCCGGGCCCGGGACCCAGTGCGCCGACGTAGCGGATGAACCCCGGGGTGTGGGTGCGCGGGTACTCGAAGCCGGGAGCGCACCCCTGCAGGTGCAGTCGCCGGGACACCCCGGCGGTCAGCAGGTCGGCCACCGGCCCCAGCCCGTGGGCCCGGCGGGCCTGGTTCAGCTGGGTCAGTGCCGGCGCGAAGAGATGCCGGTCGACCACCCGCCGCACGTTCCGGTTGCGATGTCGTCCGGCGGGTCCGGCCATCGGCGACAGGCCCGTACCGAAGGGGGGCAGGTCCGGGTCGGGCCACTGCAGCGGTCCGTCGCCGAAGGTGACCCACACGACGTCCTCGGCGTCGGCGGCAATGCCGGCGGCGAACATCAGTGAATCCGACAGCACCACGTCGACCCGATGCTCGCGCACCAGTCGGCGCACCTGTCGGGCCTGGCCTTCGGCGGGGCCGGTCAGGGCGTCTCGGTAGAGGCTGCGGATGCAGGACAGGCCGGCCAGTCCACCGCTCGCGACCCAGCGCCCAGGCTCCCGGCCGACGACGTCAGCGTCCAGGGCGTCCAACGGACGGGCCCCGGTACTGGCCGCATGCCCGGCCCAGCGCTCCGGCAGCACCCACAGCACCGTCGCCCCGCTCGCCACCAGGCCCCGCACGGGCAGGTTGGCATTGAGCACGTGCGCCGTGATCGACGTGCTGACCACCAGGACGGTGAGGTCGCTCAGATCGACCTCAGCCGGGCCCGATGCGCTCGCCTGCTCCATGCCCGCCAACGCTAGCGGGCGCGGCTCGCCATCGGGCACCCGTCGCCCGGTGCCAGCACCGATCAGTACCAGGGCCAGCTCGTCTGGGACGGGCACCCCGGTTCGCGGAAGCCCCGCATGGCGACCGACGCCGTCTGGAGCACCACGGGGTTGCGGGTGATCACCCGGCCGGCCAGCGCCAGGGACACCAGGGACACTCCGCCCAGCAACGCGGCCCCCAGCGCCGAGACCGACAGCTGCAGGTCGGGTTCGTCGGTGTGGCTGCGGGCACAGACGGCGCCACGCTCGTCGGCCTGCAGCCGGAACCTGCCGTGGTTCCAATCGCACAGGTGGTCCACCACCTCGAAGACGACGTCGACGGGGGTGGCGTAGCGTCGCGACGAGAGGGCGCGGGGGACGTCGACCAGCCGCACCGCCAACCCGTCGCGGATCGTCCAGTCCAGCGCCTCGGGGTCGTTGACCATGTACTGCAGTGGCTCGTCGGGGGCACATTCGGCGCGCACCCAGTCGGCCGCGTCCAGGTCAAGCAGGAACCGCCACAACTGGCCGTAGGACGAGCGGTGGACGGCCACCAGTTCGGGCACCACCAGGCCGGTGCGGTTGCGCCCGCCGTGCCCGGCGCCGACCTCGAAGCGGTAGAACGCGTAGCCCTGCGGCAGCCCGTCGACGTCCCAGTGGATGGCCACCCGGGCGGCGGTCAGCCCCGGCACCGGTGCGGCCGCGTCGGCGATCATCCGGTCCCAGTTCGCCGCTGAACGCTCGACCCACCCCACATTCATCTGCCGTGCCCGCTGGTGGATCCGCGGCAGCAGGCCGCCCGCAGTGGCGAGGTCGACCAGGGTCACCCGTCCTGCTCCCAGCTCGACATCGGGACGAAAGCCCATGGCGCTGGTCGGGCCGTGGAGCAGGGCGGTCTGCAGGGCCATCCCGAACCCGAAGCGGGTGTAGGCCTCCGCCTGGTGGGAACTGAGCACCGCGATCGCCTCACGGCGGTGCTCGTACATGTCGGTGAACAGCTCGCGGACGAGCTGGGAGAAGACCCCGCGGCGACGGTGCGTGGGGGCGACGGCCGGGTTGGCGATGCCGGCGACCGCTTCGCTCAGACCGCCCGGCATGGTCATCTCGCGCGGGATGACCGTGATGCCGCCGACCGGGTCGGCGCCCTCGAAGGCTGCCCTGGTGCGGTCCAGGTCGATCACCGCACGCAGCCGGGCCAGGCTGTGGTCGTCATGGTCACGTCCCTGCGCGTCCGCCACGACCCGGGCCCAGTGCTCGTACTCGGAGGCAGTGACCGGTCGGGTGGTGATCAGCGACATGGCGTCCACCCAACCATGCGGCCGGTTCACCCCGGCGCGCGCCCCCGCAGGGGCGCGCGCGTCGATCAGGCAGTGACCAGGGTGCGGTCCGTGCTGGCCTCGATGACGTCCTCACCGTCGTACAGGCGACGGTTGAGGATCTTGTTGCGCGCCGACACAATCACCGGCACCAGGGCCTGCCCGGCCACATTGGTGGCGGTGCGGGCCATGTCGAGGATCGGGTCGATGGCCAGCAGCAGGCCCACACCCTCCAGGGGCAGCCCCAGGGTGGACAGGGTCAGCGTCAGCATCACGATGGCGCCGGTGAGACCAGCGGTGGCAGCCGACCCGACGACCGCGACGAAGGCGATCAGCAGGTAGTCGGTCAGGCCGAGCTGGATTCCGAACAACTGCGCCACGGTGATCGCGGCCAGGGCCGGGTAGATCGCGGCGCAGCCGTCCATCTTGGTGGTGGCCCCCAGCGGTGCGGCGAAGGAGGCGTACTCACTGGGCACGCCGAGCTTGTTCACCAGGGCGTGACGGGTGACCGGCAGGGTGCCCACCGACGAACGCGAGACGAACGCCAGGGTGATGGCGTCCCAGGCGCCGGCGAAGAACCGTCGCACGCTCAGGCCGTGCAGCTTCAGCAGCACCGGGTAGAGCCCGAACATCACCAGGGCGCAGCCAAGGTAGACGTCGAGGGTGAACACGCCCAGCGGCGCGACCAGGTCCCAGCCGTAGCTCGCGACGGCACGTCCGATCAGTGCGGCCGAACCGATGGGAGCCAGCAGGATGACCCACCAGACGAGCTTCTGGAGCACCTCGAGGATCGACTCGCTCAGGTTGACGAACGGTTCGGCCTTCTTGCCGACGGCCAGCGCGGCCGCGCCCAGCGCGATGCCAATGATGACGATCTGCAGGACGTTGAAGCTCAGCGAGCTCGACACCTGCACCGCACTCTCGGTGCTGGTGGCGGTGGAGTTGACGCTGGCGCCGAGGATGTTGCCGGGCACCAGGGACTTCAGGAAGTCCAACCAGCCGCCCTGGGTGGCCACGGCGCGGGCGTTCTCGGTGCCGATGCTGGCCCGCCTGCCGGGGTCGGTGAGGACGCCGATGCCAATGCCGATGACGACACTGACCAGGGCGGTGATGCTGAACCAGATCAGGGTCTGGACGGCGAGCCGGGCAGCATTGGCCACCTGGCGCAGCTGGGTGATGCTGACGATCATCGCGAACAGCACCAGGGGGACGACGATCACGCGCAGCAGGGTCACGAAGCTGCTGCCGACGATGGTCAGGGTCTCGACGAGCCAGTCGAGCTCGAACGTGCGGGCAAGGAAGCCGAGCACGATGCCGATGGCCAGACCGAGGAAGACCTGGGCCCAGAACGGGATCCGCTTCTTCTTGGCCACCGGCTGGCTGCTCTCGGGGGTGTCAGGATGACCGTCCGCGAGCGGCGCCGAGGTGGGGGAATGGGTGGACATGGTGGCCTTTCACAGCGATGGTTGTCCCGACCCGGGTCGGGAGCACGAGGGGTGCGGGCATGCCGCAGGGCGAGCCGCAGCTCAGGGGTGGCGTGTGGTGGTGCAACCGGGGGTTGCACCCTCAGGGGTTGCTCAGCGACAGAGCGCTCAGCGACAGAGGGAACTGTCGTGGCGCACGAGGTCGACGTGCAGACAACGCCACAACCCCATGCTCGACTCCCTGCCCAGGATGGGCACCCGGCGCGCCCGTTCAGCAGGGCAACACCCGACCAAGGACCTCTATTCCCGTTGGTGGGTTGCGGTGACGGACTAGCCTCACCCCATGACACGGCTCAAGCGGGTCTCGCCCAGCCAACCGGGCTGGACCCGGCGTCGCGCCGGCAAGGGCTTCAGCTACCGCGACGAGTCCGGCGCGGCACTGCCCAAGGAGGCGCTCGAGCGGATCAGGTCATTGGCGATCCCCCCGGCGTGGACCGACGTGTGGATCTGCCCGCTGCCCCACGGACACCTGCAGGCCACCGGCACCGATGACGCCGGCCGCCGGCAGTACCTGTACCACCCCCAGTGGCGGGTGCGGCGCGACCGGTCGAAGTTCGACCGGGTCCAGCAGGCCGCCCAGCTGCTGCCCCGGGCCAGGCGCACCATCGCCAAGGACCTGGCCGCCGAGGGGATGCCGCTGACGCGTGCCTGCGCCGCGGCCGTACGTCTGCTCGACGTCGGCTACTTCCGCATCGGCAATGACGCCTACACCGATGCCCACGGCTCCTTCGGGCTGACCACGCTGCTGCGCGAACACGTCCGCCGGCAGGGCGACCAGCTGGTCTTCTCGTTCATTGGCAAGTCCGGGGTCTCCCACACCATTGGCGTCGACGACCCCGCCGTGGTCGAGGCGCTGGAGGTGATGCGCCGACGTCGCGATGGAAGCAGCCGTCTGCTGGCCCACCGCGAGGGTGAGGACTGGCGGGAACTGACCTCGAGTGACGTGAACGCCTACCTGGCTGACCTCTTCGACGGCACCCTGACGGCCAAGGACTTCCGCACCTGGCATGCCGGGGTCATCGCCGCCGAGTCATTGGCCCTGTCCGAGGAGCCCGGCACCACCAAGACCTCGCGTCAACGGGCCATCCGGCATGCCGTCACCGAGGTGTCGCACTACCTGGGAAACACACCGACGATGGCGCGCGCGTCCTACGTCGACCCCCGCATCATCGACCGCTACCAGGCCGGGCAGACGATCGTCGCTGCCGCCGCCCGCAGGCACCGCAGCCCCGAGGCCCGCCAACGCGCGTTGGAAGCGGCCCTGCTGGACCTGTTGTCCTGAGCAGCGGGCGCCGGACCCATTGGTGTCTGGCCCTTGACTATGGAAATCTGGGCATGACCCGGACTGCACCTTTCGGGCGTGCTCGCGCGCCCGCCGGAGAAGGCAGCCCCACCAAGCAGCAAAGGAATATTCGTGACCCCCTATTCCGCCAAGAACAGTGCCACCCCCGAGTCCCCGCTGGACAAGTCCGGACCGCTCGGCCCCACCGGAGAAGTCAAGCATCCCGTTGCCAAGAGTCCGGTGGTCTCCCCGCAGCACACCGTCGACGGCTTCGTCAAGGAATTCCTGCGGGAACTCAATTACGGCCAGGGCGTCACCCTGAGCAACTCCACGCAGAACGACCAGTATCTGGCCTTGGCGCGGACCGTGCGCCACTACCTGATGGCCCAGAGGCTGCAGACCCAGAGCCTCTACCGTGATGTCGGCGCCAAGACCGTCGGCTACCTGTCGGCGGAATACCTGCTCGGACGCCAACTGAACAACAACCTGCTCGCGACCGGTCTCATCGAGATCGCCCAGGAGGCAATGAGCCAGGTCGGTCTGGAGCTGGGCACCCTGCGCGCGCAGGAGGTGGAGCCCGGCCTCGGCAACGGCGGTCTGGGCCGACTGGCCGCCTGTTTCATTGACTCGCTGGCCACCATGAGCATCCCCAGCATTGGCTACGGCATCCGCTACGAGTACGGCATCTTCCGCCAAACCTTCGTCGAGGGACGCCAGGTCGAGAAGCCCGACAGCTGGCTGTCCCTGGGTGTCCCGTGGGAGTTCCCGCACCCCGAGGCCTCGGTGACGGTCCACTTCGGCGGTCACACCGAGAAGTACGACGATGAGGGCACCGAGCGCACCCGGTGGGTGCCGAGTTGGGAGGTGCGCGCGGTCCCCTACAACTACATGGTGCCCGGCTTCCAGAACGCCCGGGTCAATACCCTGCGGCTGTGGTCGGCGCAGGCCACCAAGGCCTTTGACCTGCAGATCTTCAACGCCGGTGACTACGCCGAGGCCGTCCGGGCGCAGACCTTCGCCGAGAACATCTCCAAGGTGCTCTACCCCGAGGACTCCACGATCCAGGGCAAGGAGTTGCGCCTGCAGCAGCAGTACTTCTTCGTGGCCGCGTCGTTGAGGGACTTCATCGACAGCCTGCCCGCCGGTTTCGACCTGCACCATCTGGACGAGCGCATCGTCTTCCAGCTCAACGACACCCACCCGGTGATCGCCATTCCCGAGCTGATGCGCATCCTGGTGGACGAGGAGTCGATGCCCTGGGACGAGGCCTGGGCCGTCACCCAGAAGTGCTTCAACTACACCTGTCACACCTTGCTGCCCGAGGCCCTGGAGGTCTGGCCCACCGAGTTGATGGGACGCCTGCTGCCCCGCCACCTCGAGATCATCTACCGCATCAACGATGCCTTCTTGGTCCAGGTGCGCAAGGCCTACCCCGGCGACGAACTGCGCGCCAGCCGCATGTCCATCGTGGCCGAGTACCCCGAGCGTGCGGTCCGGATGGCCTGGCTGGCCACCGTCGGCGGGTCCATGGTCAATGGTGTCGCCGCCCTGCATTCTGAACTGCTGCGCGACAAGGTCTTCAAGGACTTCTCGGACATGATGCCCGAGAAGTTCACCAACGTCACCAATGGCGTCACCCCCCGCCGATTCGTCCGCATCTCGAACCCTGCCCTGTCCTCGCTGATCACCGGGACGATCGGCAAGGGTTGGCTGACCAACCTCGGCCGGCTCAGCGAGTTGGAGTCCTATGCCGTGGACGAGGAGTTCCAGCAGAAGTTCCTGGAGGCCAAGCAGGCCAACAAGACGCGGCTGAATCGACTGCTGGCCCAGCGCGACGGCATCGTCCTGCCCGACACGCACCTGCTCGACGTGATGGTCAAGCGCCTGCACGAGTACAAGCGGCAGTCGCTGAAACTGCTGCACATCGTCAGCGTCTACGAACAGATCATCTCCGGTGACCTGGACCCGGCCGACGTCACCCCGCGCACCGTGGTCTTCGGCGCCAAGGCCGCCCCCGGGTACCGGATGGCCAAGGAGACGATTTTCCTCATCAACAAGGTCGCCGAGACCATCAACGCCGACAAGCGCGTCGACGACGTCCTGAAGATTGCCTTCCCGCAGAACTACAACGTCACCCTGGCCGAGAAGTTGATCCCCGCCGCGGACCTCTCCGAGCAGATCTCGTTGGCCGGCAAGGAGGCCTCGGGCACCGGCAACATGAAGTTCGCCCTCAACGGTGCGCTCACCATTGGCACCCTGGACGGCGCCAACGTCGAGATCCGTGAGCAGGTCGGCGCCGACCACTTCTTCCTGTTCGGCCTGACCGAACCCGAGGTGACCGAGGTCCAGGCCGCCGGGTACGTGCCCAGCAAGGTCTACGAGGGCAACGAGCGGCTGCGACGCACCATCGACCTGCTGAGCAGCGGTCACTTCACCGGTGGCGACCGGGAGGCCGCCGCCCCGGTCGTCAGCGACCTGCTCAACAATGACCGCTTCCTGGCGCTGGCCGACTTCCAGTCCTACCTGGACGCCCAGGCCGAGGTCGAGAAGGCCTATGCGGACAAGCAGCGCTGGACGAACTCGTCGATCCTCAACGTCGCCCGTTCGGGATTCTTCTCCTCCGACCGTTCCATCGCCGACTACCTCGACCGCATCTGGCACGTCAACCCGGTGCGCTGAACCGCAGCAGTCCCACCGGCTGGCCTGACGACCCGGACGCCCCCGCCTCGCGCGGGGGCGTTCGTCGTTCCGGCGCGGCACGTTGGTTCATCGGTGCTGAACAAGTGTGCAGTTGAATCAGTAAGGATGGTGGATTCACCACAGAGTATGTTTGAATCAGAACAGAGCGACCCTCGGACAGGGGCTCTCCGGACGACCGAGGGTCGGACGAGTTCAGGAATCAATGTTGATTTGAGGTGCTACATGTCCACATCCGACCCCCTGGTCATAGCTGTTGACTCGTCGACCACGTCGAGCAAGGCGATCATCGTCGACACCGAAGGCAAGGTGCTGGCTCTCGGCAAGCGCGACATCATCCTGAAGCAGCCCAAGCAGGGCTACGGCGAGCACGACCCGCTGGCATGGTGGAACTCGACCAATGAGGCCGTCACCGCTGCCATCGCCCAGCTGAGCAATGCCGACAAGGAACGCATCGTCGCGATGGGCATCACCCACCAGCGCGAGACCTTTGCCCCCTTCACCGAGGACGGCACCCCGCTGCGCAACGGCATCCTGTGGCTCGACATTCGGGCGGCCGACCAGATCAAGAGGTACGGCAGCCAGGAGATCTGGGAGCTGTCCGGCAAGCCGGCCGACGTCACCCCCGCCATCTACAAGATGGCCTGGGTCAAGGAGAACGAGCCCGGTGTCCTGGAGGGCGCCGACCGCGTCGTCAACGTGCACGCCTACCTGGTCTACAAGCTGCTGGGCGAGTGGAAGGACTCGGTGGCCTGCGCCGACTCGCTGGGCCTGTTCAACATTGCCGAGCAGACCTACGACCAGAAGCTGCTGGACATCGCCGGCGTCCGCGAGGACCAGATGGCCGAGCTTTCCAAGCCGGGCGAAATGCTGGGCTACATCAAGAACAGCGTGCTGGACACCTGGGGCCTGAGCCAGCAGGTGGCCCTGATCGCCGGGCTGGGCGACGGACAGGCCGCCGGCATCGGTGCCGCTGCCGTCGACCCCGAGGTGCTGTACATGAACCTCGGCACCGCGGTGGTCGCCGGCGTCATGTCGCGTGAGTACGCCTTCGGACCGGTGTACCGGACCCTGGCCGGCGGCATCCCCGACACCTTCATCCTGGAGCTGCTGCAGTCCTCGGGTGCCTTCTTGCCCACCTGGTACCGCACCGCCTTCGGTAACCCCGAGCTGGGTGGGCGTCCCGACCCCAAGCTGGAGCGCATCGCGGCCGAGCGGGCCCCCGGCTCCGGTGGCCTGGTCACGCTGCCCTACTGGAACGCCGTGCAGAGCCCCCACTGGGACCCAATCGCCCGCGGCGCGGTCGTCGGCTGGCGCGGGTCGCATGGTCGCGGGTCGATGTACCGCTCGCTGCTGGAGGCGATCGGTCTGGAGATGGCCCGCTCGCTGCGCGGCATGGAGGAGGGCACCGGCACCAAGGTGACCACCGTGCGCGCCATGGGTGGCGGCGTCCGGTCCCCGCTGTGGCGCCAGATCATGGCCGACACCTCGGGCCTGCCGATCACGGCCTGCCTCGAGGACGAGATCTCGGCGCTGGGCGCCGGCGTCCTGGCCATGGCCTCGACCGGCGTCTACGGCGACACCTCGATCGCCACCGCGGCCGAGAAGATGGCCCGCTTCGGCGACGTGACCGAGCCGGACGAGTCCAAGAAGGACGTCTACGCCGAGCTCGGTGAGATCCAGGGCAAGTTGTACCACGCCCTCAAGGAGAGCACCGACGCGCTGCAGGCCTTCGCCACCAAGTACCCCGATGCCGAGGTCGCCGACGTCGAGTGAGCACCGCTCACCGGCGTCACGACCCCGACCACATCAACTGAAAGGCACATCACGTGAGCACGATCACGATTCTGGGCGCCGGAGCAATGGGTTCCGGCCTCGCCAATGCCCTGGTCCGCGCAGGCTGGGACGTCAACCTGTGGGGCACCTGGCTGGATGACCACCTCATCGATGCCATCGAGGCGGGCACCCCGCATCCGCGCATCGACGTCGTCATCGACCCGGCGGTGAAGACCTTCCGGTCCGACCAGCTGGACGCGGCCCTGTCCGGCGCCCAGGTCGTGGTCCTGTCCGTCAGCTCCGTCGGTGTCCCGAAGGTCGCCGAGATGGCGCTGGACGGCATCGTCGCGGCCGAGGCGCTGTGGCTCACCTCGAAGGGGTTCTACGAAAACGCCGATGGGACGATCGAGCTGCTGCCCACCGGCCTGCGCCGGTTGGCGGCGGCCAAGGGCGTGCAGCTGCCGCCCATTGTTGCCATTGCCGGCCCCGTCAAGGCCAACGAGTGCGCTGCCGGTGAGGCAACCGCCACCATTTACGGGTGCAGCGACCTGTCGGTGGCCACCAAGTACGCCGGCGAGGCCCGCTCGGAGCGCTACTGCCCCGAGCCGACCGATGACGAGGTCGGCGTCGAGATCTGCGCACCCATGAAGAATGTCTACGCCATCGCCCTGGGCATCGCCGACGGGCTGGGTGAACTGCGGGGACGCCCCCACCACAACATGAAGGCGGCGACGTTCGCCCAGGCCGTGCGCGAGATGTCGTTGCTGGGCCAGGCACTGGGTGCCCGTCCCGAGACCGCCTTCGGCCTGGCCGGTGTCGGCGACCTGGAGGTGACCGGCCTGTCCGGACGCAACAAGGTCTATGGGGTGCGCATCGGCCGCGGCGAGGGAGCCTTCGCCGCGCTGAAGACCATGGACGAACTGGAGCAGACCGTCGAGGGCGTCAACGCCGTCGGACTGGCCGTCCAACTGGTGCAGCAGACCGACCCCAGCCTCACCGAAAAGCTGCCGCTGCTGGCGGCCGTGCGGGCCATCGTCGCCGACGATGCCCCCAACTACGAGGAACTGGTCAACCAGGCCGTCCGTCCAGCCGCCCCCCGCCCCTGACCCCACCCCGCCACTGACCCCACCTGAGAAAGAGGAGATCTTCATGCGCGCCTACATGTTCCACGGACCCGGAGACCTGCGACTCGAGGACGTTCCCGAGGGCAAGCCCGGGCCCGGCGAGATCGCCGTCCAGATCAAGGCTGCGG
>NZ_JADIJQ010000066.1 GCF_017355265.1 Tessaracoccus sp. SD287 | reverse complement strand
AAGGTTTTCGCTCGGTGAACCTTGCGGGACAACGGGCCCAGGTTGTGGGGGCCGGTCAACGGCGTCGAAGCCTGCCTGGTTCCACCGCCACCATCAGCCAGCTGGTCGATCCACAGCTCGCGGGTGGACTCCCAGGCCCGGGTGGCTTCCCACTCGATGGTGTGGTCCAGATCGGACCTCCTCGAGGTCTTCTTCGAGAACGGGAACACCTCATACGGATTCCTGAGCTGGACCCATTCGCGCATCCAGTGCGAGCACTCATAGGCGTCGGTGGGGACG
>NZ_JADIJQ010000065.1 GCF_017355265.1 Tessaracoccus sp. SD287 | reverse complement strand
TTCTGGCACCTGACCCAGGGCAACACGGTCCAGGCAATGCCCGCCGGGGAACGTCCCGCCGACCAGCCCGGCAAGGTGTTCCTGCTGGTCGGCAGCGACCAGCGCGAGAACCTCACCGAGGAACAGCAACGCAAGTACGGCACCGGCACCGCCGAGGGCGCCCGCACCGACACCATCCTGATGCTGGTCATCCCCGAGACCGGCGACCCGGCGCTGATCAGCCTGCCGCGTGACTCCTACGTGCCGATCCCCGGTCACGGCAGGAGCAAACTGAACGCCGCCTTCGCCTGGGGTGGTCCGCAACTGCTGGTGCAGACGCTCGAGCAGACCAC
>NZ_JADIJQ010000064.1 GCF_017355265.1 Tessaracoccus sp. SD287 | reverse complement strand
CCGATCATCACGACCACGGCTGTCCCCACCACGGAAACCACCAGGACGCTCATCACGACCACGACTGTCGCCGCCACGGAAACCACCCGCACGATCATCACGACCACGACTCTCGCCGCCACGGAAACCACCAGGACGATCATCACGACCACGACTCTCGCCGCCACGGAAACCACCAGGACGATCATCACGACCACGACTGTCGCCGCCACGGAAACCACCCGCACGATCATCACGACCACGACTCTCGCCGCCACGGAAACCACCCGCACGATCATCACGACCACGACTGTCGCCACCACGGAATCCACCGGCGCGATCATCACGCCCAGCGTCACGGCTCCACCCACGACCCTCGGGACGTGAATCAGAACGCTCGGAGAAGCGGTCGGCGGCGCCACTGCGGCGGTTCTGGAATCCGTCACCAGACCCACCACGCGTGTCGCGCTCTGCGCCCGGGCGATCCTGCCACGGGCGGCCGGATCCACTCCCTCGACCAAAGCCGGCGTCGCCACCGCGGTCAGGTCGTCCCGCACCCTGGCCTCCACGGTCATCACGCTGGGGACGATTCGGCCACCCACCAGAGGGGCGTTCGCCACGATCGCTGAAGCTGCGTCGCTCGGTGCCACCTCGGCCGGAGCGCTCCCACGGCCGCTGACCACCCGAGAATCCGCCGCCGCGCCGATCACCGTCATTACGGTTCTGGCGATCCCCCGAGCGATCACCATGCTTGTCTCGGTCGCCGCGCTCGCCGGCCGGTCGTTCCTGCGGATCCATCATGTTCTTATCCTGCCTCAGTTGTGGTGGTGCTGCATCCGCAGTTGCCAGATGCCCCGGGCGTGCCCGGGCAG
>NZ_JADIJQ010000063.1 GCF_017355265.1 Tessaracoccus sp. SD287 | reverse complement strand
ATGAGGGTCGAGGCCTCCCGAAGATGGAAGTTCTCACACTCACCATCCGGAAGACCTCGACGTGCCTCACGCTACCTTCACGCGCCCCAACCTGACCACGTTCACCCGCCTCGACGAGCTCGGCCTGGAGGTCGTCGGCCAACAGATCGAGCCGAAGCGGGCCGTGTTGGCCTGCCGGGTCGTTGAGCCGGACCAGTGGTGCCGGCGGTGCGGCTGCGAGGGAACGCCACGTGGCACCGTGGTACGTCGTCTGGCGCACGAGCCGTTCGGCTGGCGACCCACCATCTTGCTCGTCACCGTGCGTCGCTACCGCTGCGGCGAGTGCGGGCATGTGTGGCGTCAGGACATGAGCAGAGCCGCCGAGCCGCGGGCGAAGTTGTCCCGACGGGCGTTGCGGTGGGCGTTGGAAGGACTCGTGGTCGCGCATCTGACCGTAGCCCGGATCGCCGAAGGGCTGGCAGTGTCGTGGAACACCGCCAACGACGCCGTCCTGGCCGAGGGCAAGCGGGTCCTGATCAACGATCCGCGGCGTTTCGACGGCGTCCATGTGCTCGGCGTCGACGAGCACGTGTGGCGGCACACCCGTCACGGCGACAAGTACGTCACCGTGATCATCGACCTCACCCCGATCAGGGATGACACCGGCCCGGCACGCCTGCTGGACATGGTCGAGGGCCGCTCCAAGAGCACGTTCAAGACGTGGCTAGCTGCCCGACCCGAAGCGTGGCGGGCCGGCGTGGAGGTCGTGGCCATGGATGGGTTCACCGGCTTCAAGACCGCCACCACCGAAGAGTTGCCCGACGCCACCACCGTCATGGACCCGTTCCACGTCGTGAGGCTCGCCGGTGACGCCCTCGACCAGTGCCGGCGCCGGATCCAGCAAGAACTCCACGGCCACCGCGGCCGCGCTCAGGACCCCCTGTACCGGGCACGGCGCACCCTCCACACCGGAGCCGACCTCCTCACCCACCGACAACAAGCCCGCCTCGACGCCTTGTTCACCGGCGACGACCACGTGCAACTGGAGGCCACCTACGGCGTCTACCAGCAGCTGGTCGCCGCCTACCGCGACCCCGACCGAGCCAACGGCCGCGCCCGCATGGAGGCGCTCATCGCCAGCATCAGCAGCGGGGTCCCCAGCACCTTACGTGAGGTCATCACCCTCGGACGCACCCTGAAGAAACGCGCCACCGACGTGCTGGCCTACTTCGACCGACCCGGCACGTCGAACGGCCCTACCGAAGCCCTGAACGGCCGCCTCGAACACC
>NZ_JADIJQ010000062.1 GCF_017355265.1 Tessaracoccus sp. SD287 | reverse complement strand
AGTTTCTGGGGATGACAAACACCCCCTGGTGTGTCCCGAAAGACACACCAAGGGGTGTTAAATAGTCCGGCAGCGACCTAGTCTCCCACAGGATTCCTCCTGCAGTACCATCGGCGCTGAAAGGCTTAACTTCCGGGTTCGGAATGGAGCCGGGTGTTTCCCTTTCGCCATGGCCACCGAAACACTATTGAGATGTATCGTAACCGGCGTGCAACCCCCACGAGGGGGTCGTGTCGCCTGGTTCCCGACCGTATCTCGAGAACCACACAGTGGACGCGTAGCATCTTTGTAGAAAACAAGCCCTCGGCCTATTAGTATCGGTCAGCTCCATGCCTCTCAGCACTTCCACATCCGACCTATCACCCGGTGGTCTGCCGGGGGCCTTACCAGATTATTCTGTGGGAACCCTCATCTTGAAGCGTGCTTCCCGCTTAGATGCTTTCAGCGGTTATCACTTCCCAACGTAGCCAACCAGCCGTGCCCTTGGCAGGACAACTGGCACACCAGAGGTTAGTCCGTCCCGGTCCTCTCGTACTAAGGACAGCTCTTCTCAAGATTCCTACGCGCGCAGCGGATAGGGACCGAACTGTCTCACGACGTTCTGAACCCAGCTCGCGTGCCGCTTTAATGGGCGAACAGCCCAACCCTTGGGACCGACTACAGCCCCAGGATGCGACGAGCCGACATCGAGGTGCCAAACCATGCCGTCGCTGTGAGCGCTCGGGCAAGATCAGCCTGTTATCCCCGGGGTACCTTTTATCCGTTGAGCGACGGCGCTTCCATGTGCCACCGTCGGATCACTAGTCCCGACTTTCGTCCCTGCTCGAGGTGTCCCTCTCACAGTCAAGCTCCCTTGTGCACTTACACTCAACACCTGATTGCCAACCAGGCTGAGGGAACCTTTGGGCGCCTCCGTTACCTTTTGGGAGGCGACCGCCCCAGTCAAACTACCCATCAGGCACTGTCCCTGATCCAGATAATGGACCTAGGTTAGATAACCAGAACGACCAGAGTGGTATTTCAACGTTGACTCCACGAACACTGGCGTGCCCGCTTCAAAGTCTCCCACCTATCCTACACAAGTCGTACCGATCACCAATACCAAACTATAGTAAAGGTCCCGGGGTCTTTCCGTCCTGCTGCGCGTAACGAGCATCTTTACTCGTAATGCAATTTCGCCGAGTTCATGGTGGAGACAGCGCCCAAGTCGTTACTCCATTCGTGCAGGTCGGAACTTACCCGACAAGGAATTTCGCTACCTTAGGATGGTTATAGTTACCACCGCCGTTTACTGGGGCTTAAGTTCAGTGCTTCGCTTGCGCTGACACTTCCCCTTAACCTTCCAGCACCGGGCAGGAGTCAGTCCGTATACATCGTCTTACGACTTGGCACGGACCTGTGTTTTTGGTAAACAGTCGCTTGGGCCTGGTCTCTGCGACTTTCAACGCTACGGCCAGCAAGTGGCCTCACGCATCCAGTCCCCCTTATTCCGAAGTTACGGGGGCATTTTGCCGAGTTCCTTCACCATGATTATCTCGATCGCCTTGGTATTCTCTACCTATCCACCTGTGTCGGTTTGGGGTACGGGCGGCTAAACAATACTCACGAAGCTTTTCTAGGCAGCATAGGATCACCCAGTCACAGACCGAAGTCTGCTCCCCATAATGTCTCAGGCACATGAGTGGCGGATTTGCCTACCACTCGCCCTACACAATTAGCCCGGGACTACCATCGCCCGGGATGGGCTACCTTCCTGCGTCCCTCCGCAGCTTACCTAATAGAAACCTGGGTCGAAGAGTCAGTGACCTCGCTCCGAAGAGCTCCGCCACCTTCCGTCCTTAGCATCATCTCATTCAGTATTGGCTCGTTTTTGCCGGTACGGGAATATCAACCCGTTGTCCATCGACTACGCCTGTCGGCCTCGCCTTAGGTCCCGACTTACCCAGGGCAGATTAGCTTGACCCTGGAACCCTTGGATATTCGGCGGACGGGTTTCTCACCCGTCATTCGCTACTCATGCCTGCATTCTCACTCGTGTGCTCTCCACGGCTGGGTCACCCCGCCGCTTCATCGCGCACACGACGCTCCCCTACCCATCCACACACCTGGACCGAAGTCAGGTACACGCGTGAATGCCACAGCTTCGGCGGATAACTTGAGCCCCGCTAAATTGTCGGCGCAGAATCACTTGACCAGTGAGCTATTACGCACTCTTTCAAGGATGGCTGCTTCCAAGCCAACCTCCTGGTTGTCTCCGCGACTCCACATCCTTTTCCACTTAGTTATCGCTTAGGGGCCTTAGCTGGTGATCTGGGCTGTTTCCCTCTCGACTACGAACCTTATCGCCCGCAGTCTCACTGCTACGCTCTCACTTGCCGGCATTCGGAGTTTGGTTGATTTCGGTAAGCTTGTGGGCCCCCTAGACCATCCAGTGCTCTACCTCCGGCAAGAAACACGTAACGCTGCACCTATATGCATTTCGGGGAGAACCAGCTATCACGTAGTTTGATTGGCCTTTCACCCCTATCCACAGCTCATCCCCTCGGTTTTCAACCCAAGTGGGTTCGGGCCTCCACGAGGTCTTACCCTCGCTTCACCCTGGCCATGGATAGATCACTACGCTTCGGGTCTAGAGCATGCGACTCAACGCCCTGTTCGGACTCGCTTTCGCTACGGCTCCCCCACACGGGTTAACCTCGCCACACACCACTAACTCGCAGGCTCATTCTTCAAAAGGCACGCCGTCACCCCGAAAGGCTCCGACGGATTGTATGCGATCGGTTTCAGGTACTATTTCACTCCCCTCCCGGGGTACTTTTCACCTTTCCCTCACGGTACTTGTCCGCTATCGGTCACCAAGGAGTATTTAGGCTTAGCGGATGGTCCCGCCGGATTCGTACGGAATTTCAGGGGTTCCGTACTACTTGGGATGACACTCGGAAGTGATGAACTTACGTCTACAGGAGTATTACCCTCTATGCTGGACCTTCCCAGGCCCTTCAACTTCACTCATCATTTTTGACTTCCTGCCAGGATGACAGCCCCGACTGAATGGTCCCACAACCCCGTACGTGAAACGCCTGTCAGCTATCACACACGCACGGTTTGGCCTCTTCCGCGTTCGCTCGCCACTACTTACGGAATCACTATTGTTTTCTATTCCTGTGGGTACTGAGATGTTTCACTTCCCCACGTTCCCTCCAACTGCCCTATGTGTTCAGGCAGAGGTTGCCGGACATGACTCCGGTATTCAAGGTTTCCCTATTCGGAGATCCTCGGATCAAAGCTCGTTTACCAGCTCCCCGAGGCTTATCGCAGGTTACAACGTCCTTCATCGGCTCTTGGTGCCTAGGCATCCACCGATCGCACTTAGTAGCTTGTTTAAATCTACAAAGATGCTCGCGTCCACTGTGAAGTTCTCAAAAAACGGGCGGGCCCAGCCCCACACCAACCAACCGGCCGACATGGACTCTGGTCCGCAGAAGAATACGATCGCTGACGCAACCGACCCCTCAGGACCCAACAACGTGCTCGGGCCAACCCCACGACCAGACGACTTTCCACTCCCACCCCCAAAAGGGACAGGCTGTACTGACGACCAGACACGAGACCAGCTTCAGGTCAATGTTCCACTATCCAGATGCCTCACCGGCCAGGAACAGACGCCCTGGAACCAGCGAATGGACCACACAACGAGTGTCATGCGGCCAAAAGGCTCCTTAGAAAGGAGGTGATCCAGCCGCACCTTCCGGTACGGCTACCTTGTTACGACTTAGTCCTAATTACCAGTCCCACCTTCGACGGCTCCCTCCAAAAGGTTGGGCCACCGGCTTCGGGTGTTACCGACTTTCATGACTTGACGGGCGGTGTGTACAAGCCCCGGGAACGTATTCACCGCAGCGTTGCTGATCTGCGATTACTAGCGACTCCGACTTCATGGGGTCGAGTTGCAGACCCCAATCCGAACTGAGACTGGCTTTTTGGGATTCGCTCACCCTTGCAGGTTCGCAGCCCTTTGTACCAGCCATTGTAGCATGCGTGAAGCCCTGGACATAAGGGGCATGATGACTTGACCTCATCCCCACCTTCCTCCGAGTTGGCCCCGGCGGTCTCCCATGAGTTCCCGGCATAACCCGCTGGCAACATAGGACGAGGGTTGCGCTCGTTGCGGGACTTAACCCAACATCTCACGACACGAGCTGACGACAGCCATGCACCACCTGTATACCGACCACAAGGGGGCACCCATCTCTGGATGTTTCCGGTATATGTCAAACCCAGGTAAGGTTCTTCGCGTTGCATCGAATTAATCCGCATGCTCCGCCGCTTGTGCGGGGCCCCGTCAATTCCTTTGAGTTTTAGCCTTGCGGCCGTACTCCCCAGGCGGGGTACTTAATGCGTTAGCTACGGCACGGAGAACGTGGAAGTCCCCCACACCTAGTACCCACCGTTTACGGCGTGGACTACCAGGGTATCTAAGCCTGTTTGCTCCCCACGCTTTCGCTTCTCAGCGTCAGGAAAAGTCCAGAGAACCGCCTTCGCCACCGGTGTTCCTCCTGATATCTGCGCATTCCACCGCTCCACCAGGAATTCCGTTCTCCCCTACTTTCCTCTAGTCAACCCGTATCAGAAGCACGCTCAGGGTTAAGCCCTGAGATTTCACTTCTGACGCAATCAACCGCCTACAAGCTCTTTACGCCCAATAATTCCGGACAACGCTCGCACCCTACGTATCACCGCGGCTGCTGGCACGTAGTTGGCCGGTGCTTCTTCTCCCACTACCGTCACTTTCGCTTCGTCATGGGTGAAAGCGGTTTACAACCCGAAGGCCGTCATCCCGCACGCGGCGTTGCTGCATCAGGCTTGCGCCCATTGTGCAATATTCCCCACTGCTGCCTCCCGTAGGAGTCTGGGCCGTATCTCAGTCCCAGTGTGGCCGGTCGCCCTCTCAGGCCGGCTACCCGTCGAAGCCTTGGTGAGCCACTACCTCACCAACAAGCTGATAGGCCGCGAGTTGATCCATGACCGCCGGAGCTTTCCACCCACCCCGATGCCGGGACAGGTCATATCCGGTATTAGCAGCTGTTTCCAACTGTTATCCCAGAGTCAAGGGCACATTACTCACGTGTTACTCACCCGTTCGCCACTCGTGTACCCCGAAGGGCCTTACCGTTCGACTTGCATGTGTTAAGCACGCCGCCAGCGTTCGTCCTGAGCCAGGATCAAACTCTCCGTTGAAAAATATCGGAACAGCCACCCCAAAGGGCAACCAGTTACCGTCCAACAAGTTTGACGCCTGACAAAGTCGAACCAGACTGACTGGTCCAAAATTGTTACATCATCAAAGGAACCATCCCAGGCAACCACCCCAAAAGGCAGCCACCACGGACAGGTAAAACATCGCACCCACCCCAAAAGGCAGGCACAACAAATGCACACCAACAATAAATCGGTGCGACTTTGGCATTGACTTTAAGCACGCTGTTGAGTTCTCAAGATTCGGGTGCGTCCCGCACGTCTTCCCTTCCGGGCCTCCGCTTGGGGCAACTCGACCAACCTTACCGATCCACCACCGGGCTGTCAAACCCGCCAGCCTCACGGCCACCCCCACCAAACAACCCACCAAAACCAGTGAATCACCTAGCCAGAG
>NZ_JADIJQ010000061.1 GCF_017355265.1 Tessaracoccus sp. SD287 | reverse complement strand
GGAGCCATGACCACCGCACACCTCGCTCCCCTGCCCGGCGCCGACCATCCGACGGTGTCGCTGCCAGTCGCCCCCGCATTCCCACCCCAGGCGTTCCCCATCCGGGCGTTGCCCTCCCAGGCGTACCCGACCCAGCCGTTCCCGACCCAGCCGTTCCCGACCCAGGCGTTCCCGGCCCACGAGCCGCCCACCATCGAACTGGGCCACCTCGACCCGGCGCCAACCCCGAGCGCTCCGCGGGGCATGCGCATCGGCGACGCCGAACGTGATCGGACCTGCGAGGTGCTGGCGTCACACTTCGCCGCAGGGCGACTGGCCCCGGCCGAACTGGACGAGCGGACCACCCGTGCGGTGATGGCCACCACCCAGGCCGAGCTGCTGCGCCTGACCGCGGATCTGCCGGCGTCCGGGCTGCCGCCGAGCATGCCGACGACCCGGCCGGCGCCGGTGTGGCCGCACGACTGCGCCAGCGCCCACCCGCTGCCGGCACCGAGGCCTCGGTCGGACGCCGGACGCTCGGTGATCATGACGCTGTGGGGTCTGCTGACCGGCGCGGCAACCCTGTGCACCATGGCGCTGCTGTTCGGGGTGGCCGCGCAGGGGGTCGCCGGGTTGGTCTGGCTGGCCGCCTTCGGGACGGCCGTGGCCAGCAGCGGCATCACCTACTTCGTCACCCGGGGGTCGACAGCGGCTCTGCCCCCGTCGCGCTGAGCAGGTCCAGCAGTCGTTGCCGCAGTACCTGGGCGCGGGCCGCGAAGCCGCGTTGCTGGGCGACGTAGTCGGCCTTGCCGGCAGGGGTCTCGACAGCGACCGGCTGGTAGCCCCAGCCGGACAGGTCGTAGGCGCTGGCGCGCATGTCGAGTTCGCGAATCTCCAGGGCCAACTCGTAGCAGTCCAGCAGCAGCTCGGACGGGGTCAGCGGCAACAGCTTGCCGGCGAACTTGTACAGGTCCATGTTGACGTGCAGGCAGCCGCCCTGGTCAGTGTCGAGCTGGTCGTCGCGGGTGAGTTGTCGCTGGTTGCTGGGTGCGGCCTCGGGGGTGAAGAACCGGAAGGCGTCGTAGTGGCTGCAGCGCAGGCCGTTCTGGTCGACGATGGCCATGATGGTGGCCGGCTCGAAGCGCAGCGGCAGGCCCGCGTGGCGGACGTCGCCGGGTGCCAGTCCGTAGACCATCGCCCACTCGTGCATGCCGAAGCAGCCGAACTGAGGCGCCCGCTGCGCGGTGCCGCGCAGCAGTCGTCCCGTGAACCCGATGGTGGTGGCGCGCGCCGTGGCGAGGGCAGGGACGTCGACGCCGACCAGCCTCCGTCCCTGGTGCTCAACGGTGCGGTACCAGCGTCTAGTCGCGATCTCGTCGGCGTCCTCGAGCAGGACCTCGGGGCCGGGGTGCCACTCGACCAGTTGACCCGGACGCAGCCGGTAGTAGTCGAACATGAAGTCCTCGACGGGGTGGCGCTGCCCGGTCGAGCGCCGCTGGATGACGTCGGCGAGCAGCGTTCCGGCGCGCTGCTCGTGGGCGTCGCGGCGCGCACGCCACTGCTCGGCGCTCAGGAGCTCCATGGCGTCCTAGCGGCTCGCCGGAACGGGCACGTCGGACGAGGCGTGGCGTCCGGACAGGATGCCCGCCAGGGCGACCACGAGCAGCCCGGCGGCCGGGACGACCAGCAGCGCCCAGCGGATGGCGGTGGCGTCGGCGACGAGTCCGAGCAACGGCGGTGAGACCAGGAATCCAATGCGCAGCAGCAGCGAGGTCACCATCAGCGCGGTGCCGGGCTTGAAGCCGGGCATGGCGTCGGCGGCCTCGAAGATGGACGGGATGATGGTCGCCACCCCGTACCCGGCGCAGGCGTAGCCGACCACTGTCATCCACGGGCTGGGGAAGGCGATCGCCAGCCCCATGCCAACCACCACCAGCGCGCCACCCAGCCTGGCCATCAGGGCTTGCCCCAGCCTGTTCACCAGAGCGTCGCCGCTGACCCGTCCCAGGAAGTGGAAGGCCATCGCCGCGACGTAGGCCGCCGCCGTCAGACCGCCGGCGACGCCCAGTTCGGTGGACATGTACAGGGTGGCCCAGGTGCCGGCGTTCTCCTCGATGACGGCCCCGGCGATGGCCAGCAGGGACAGACCGGCCAGCACCAGCCAGGGGTGGCGCAGCCACGAACTGCGGCCCTCGCCGCTGTGGTCGGGGTGGTCGGCGGTGGCCTCGGTGGGTTCGGGACCTGGCAGCATCATTCGCCATCCGGCCGTGGTCACCGCGACCAGCAGCACCGCGACCAGGGCCAGGTGCGCCAACCGGTCCAGCCCGACCGCGATGGCGCCGGCGCCCAGGGCGCCGCCGAGCAGGGCACCCACCGACCACATCGCGTGGTAGCTGTTGATGATGCTCCGGCCCAGCTGCTTCTGCACCCGCAGCGCGTGATGGTTCTGGGCGACGTCGGTGACCGAGTCCGCGCACCCGGCCAGGAAGATGGCGGCCATGAACACCACCAGGCTGGGGGCGGCCGCCGCGGCCAGGATCGAGAGCATCGACAGCACCATGCCGACCCAGGCGACCACGGGTGAGCCCCACCGACGGATCAGCACCGCGGCGAACAGCCCGGACGCGAACGCGCCGGCGGGGAAGGCGGCGATCGCGGTCCCGAACAGGGCATTGGTGAGCCCCAGTTCGGCCTTCACCTCGGGCAGCCGCGGCACCAGGCTCGCGAACCCGGCGCCGTTGGCCAGGAAGATCAGGCCGACGCCCAGCCGGGCCCGGCCGAGCTCGGCCACGCTGAACACGGTGCTGGGCAGGCTCACGGACAGCTCTCGCCCTCAGTGAGCGGATGGCGTGCCGACTGGCCGGGCTGAGCAGGTCCGCGTACCGCCGCCCGCTCCAGACGGGCACGACGGCAGACCCGGACCTGGGGCTGCGGGACTGGCTTCGTGCCTACGCCAAGAAGCACCCCAGATGGGGGTACCGGCGCGCCTACCACGATGCCCGTGGCGAGGGCTGGGTGGTGAACCACAAGTTGGTCCAACGGCTGTGGCGTGACGAAGGGCTGCGGGTGCCGCAGCGGCGACGCCGCGAGCGGGTCGGGTCCTCCACTATCGACCCGACGGCGGCGTCGGCACCGAACGCGGTGTGGGCGGTGGACCTCCAGTTCCACAGCGACGAGCAGGGCCGCACCATCAAGATCTGCTCCATCGTCGACGAACACACCCGCGAGTGCATCGGTGGGCTGGTCGAGCGATCCATCACCGCCGAGCGGCTCACCGACCACCTCGAGGACTTCACCGCCGAACGCGGTGTCCCGGCGGTGTTGGGCAGCGACAACGGACCCGAGTTCATCAGTGAAGCGATGGCCGACTGGGCCGGCACCCGCACCGGCCTGGCCTATATCCCGCCCGGGTCCCCGTGGCGCAACGGCTACGTCGAATCGTTCAACGCACGCCTTCGCGATGAATGCCTCAACATCAACAGCTTCTACTCCCTGGTCCACGCCAAGGTCGTCATCGCCGACTGGAAGACCGAGTACAACCACGACCGCAGGCATGAAGCGCCCCAGGTTCTCTGCCGCTCTCATACGGGTTGCGGCTCTCGGTCGAGGGCGGCGTAGTGGGCGGTTTCGTACTCCACAGGGGCAACGTATCCCAAGCTGGAGTGGAGGCGTCGGTTGTTGTACCAATCGACCCAGCCGGCGGTGGCGACTCGACGTCAGCGAGCGTCTTTGTAGGGGCCGGCATGGAAGATCGTGGTGCGGATGCACTCGGTCTTGTAGAGGCCGTTGATGCACTCCATCAAGGCATTGTCATAGGCGTCCCCGACCGAACCGATCGAGGGCTGGATCTGCTCCAGAGCGAGGCGTTGGGTGTAGCGCAGCGACGTGTACTGGGACCCGGCATGCGAGTGCGCCCGCAACGATCCGGGCTGGATCGGGTAGCCGTCGCGGTCGCGTTGCCACACAGCCATCCGCAGCGGGGTCAGGACCAGGTCGGTGTGCATGGTCGTGGCGGCGTGCCAGGCCACGATCCGTTGGGAGAACACATCGAGGATGAACGCGACCGTAGCAGAACCCGGCCCAGGTCCGGAGGTAGGTGAAGTCCATCACCCACGTGTGGTCCGGATGTGGGGCGGTGAAGTCGCGGTCCAGCAGGTCACCTGCCCGGGTGCCGTCCTTGGCGGGGATGGTGGTGCGGATGCCCCTGCCCCGGCGCACCCCCGACAGTCCGGGGCTGGTCATGGCCCGGTCCACGCTGCCGGCCGAGGCGTCGGTGAAGCCTGGTTGGCGGCGCAGCAGGGCGGTCATCTTCCGACGCCCGTAGAGACCCTCTGGGGTCATCTGGCGCTGTCCGGCCTGGTTGGTGATCCACGCGAGGTCACGGACCCGGTCCATGACGACGGCGTCAGTGACTGTCCGGGTCGCTGCCGGGGCCTTGGTCCAGGATCGGTAGGTTCTTTGCGGCGATCTGGCAGCCCTGCTCCCGCAGGACCCGGCAGATCGACTCGACCGCGTGACCTTCGGCTCGCATCTGGTCGATGAAGCCGGCCATCAGCGGTTGCGGGGGTCGAGTTCGGTCGCGAAGAAAGTCGTTGCCGCTCTCAGGATCGCGACGTCTTCGCGCAGGCGCCGGTTCTCGGCCTTCAACCGCTTCACCTCGACCTGCTCCTCGGTGGTGGTCCCGTCGCGCTCGCCGGTGTCGACCTGTGCCTGGACAACCAGCGCCGCACGGTCTCCTTCCCGAGACCGAGTTGCTTCGCCACGGCCGCTGCCGCGGCCGTCAACGACGGGTACTCGGCTTGGTGCTCAGTGACCAGACGTACAGCTCTGGCCTTCAGCTCTGGATCGATGATCTTGGGCATGGTGCTCATTCTCCTTGACTCAAACAGGAGCGGCATCAAACCTGGGGCGCTTCAGCACTCATCCCTCGGATACCTCGCACCGATCGACTACGCTCCCCAATGCAACCATCAATTGAAGCCCGACGACTCACACAACGGCTGGACCTAACCACGGGGCCGGCCACCCACGCCCCCCATCCCACACAGCACGCTGGCGACGTCGGCCGACCACCCACCGTCATCTGTCACATGCCGGGGACTTGACCTCTCTACTTGCGCTTCTACGTGCACCCCCGAAGGGTATTGGGATCGGGGAGGTGCACGTTCTCGGGCACTTTGGGAGGCGAAGTGAATCGACAGATATCGGCGAGGGTGGTGTCGGTGACGTTCGTGTCGGTGAGGTCGGCGTCGGTGAGGTCGGCGTCGGTGAGGTCAGCGTCCGTCAGATTCGCGCCTACCAAGTTCGCGCCGGTCAGGTCTGCGGACCTCAGGTCGGCACCAGTCAGGTTTGCAACGGTCAGCTGCGCGCCTGCCAGGTCCCCCACAAAAAAGGACGCACCCGTGAGGTCCGCAGACACTAGTTGCGCGTCCTTGAGCCGTGTGCCGACAAGGCGTGCGCCAGAAAGATCCGCGTGGCGGAGATTCGCGTTGCGGAGGTCCGCCAACGCAATGTTCGTGCCCCTCAAGTCCGCAGCCTCCAGGTTCGCGTTAACCAAAAGGAGACCAGAGAGGTTCTGGTACGCAAGGTCCATACCTTGAAACGGCCGAGGGAGATTAGGGTCGCTCGAACTTCTCTCGCGCACAAAGCGGAGATTCTCGATGCGGATCGCACGCGACTCTCGTTCGGACTCGATCCGGATCCCACGAGACTCTCGTTCAGCGTCGAAGTGGAGCTGAAGCCCGAAGGCCACTAGCGCCACGAGCATGGCCAGCACGAAGTCCCTGAACCACCAGGGGGGGTCACCCCAGAACGTGGACGCATTGGAGGAGGAGTCCCCTCTGCTCGATGTGCTGGCTCTCACGAGACCAATCATCCCTCTCAATGAAGTCGGCGTCACGGCCTGCTTTACGGGCTCATCACAATGCAGGGTGTAGTTGGGGTCTGAATCCGCCGGTCTCGAGCAGTGATCTGGCGATGTAGTGGGTGAGGTTCCGGAACCCCAGGGCGGAACCGCGGAG
>NZ_JADIJQ010000060.1 GCF_017355265.1 Tessaracoccus sp. SD287 | reverse complement strand
GAGCCGTCGGCAGCGTCAGATGTGTAAAAGCGACCGCGCCCATCATGGGCGGCATCATCATCGGGCTGGCGCTGCCGCGCCCGCCGCCCACCTCGCGATTGGGGTCGATGCGCAGTTCCTCGTGCTCGATGTCGTGCAACCAGTCATCGGTCTCGGCCGAGTACCCCTGGACGCCCGATCTGGTGGCGCGCCTGCTGATGTCGTCCTGGGAGCCGTGCTCAGTGGCCATGGTGTGCCTCATTCCACTCGTCGTCGGGTGATGGGGGGTCTCGGCGTGCTCAGGAGAAGCCGCGGCGCATCATGGCCAGGGTCTCGTTGCGCACCTCGGTCAACTCGTCGACCAGCCTTTCGCGTTCCCCGACGACCACCTCGGCCGGGACGAACGATGCGCGGGCATGGGCGTGGGCCTCGACCACCCCGTCGCTGATCTCCTTGACCCGTGCGGTGGGCAGCCACGCGGGGTCGAACTGCACCCCCGCCAGCTGTCCGACCAGGTTCAGCTTGATCTGGACGCGTCCGCTCAGGCTCCGTCCGATGGTCTCGGCGCCGTGCAGCGTCGGGTGTCCGCCGTCGCCGAGCGCCTCGAGCCGACCGCGGATCTCGTCCTCGCGAACCCGCAGCCGGTCCAGGGCCGCGAACGACAACGGTTCGCTGGCCTCACGGTCGGGGTCGACGTAGTTCAACGTCCGTCGGCGGTGCAGCCGGTGGTAGTTGTTGATGAGCATGAACACGACCCCGAACGACTGTTGCAGGGTCTGCTCGCCCAGCCGGTGGCGCCATTGCAGCGACAACCGCACCCGCTCGATCGCCACGTCGTCGTCGACCCAGACCCGCACCACCCCGAGCTGATCGGGAAAGCCCATCTCCTTGTTCCAGACCGAGTTGTGCCAGACCGAGTTGTGCCAGACCGAGGCGTCCTGGTCACCGGCGGCCCGGTCCTCGTCGAGGTCGGTGGACGGCGTGTCCTCGTCCGGCTCGCGGCGGTCGTAGTCGAACCGCTCCAGGCCGTCGTCGTCAAGGGCGTCCTCAGCAGGGCTGTTCCACGCGCCCATCACAGTTCCTGTTCACACCGGGATTCTCGCCCATGAGCGGGTCACCTCACCGGCTCGGGCGAACCGTGGCCATCATGACCGTGCGCGAGAGCCACCAGGCGAGCAGCACCCAGACGATGCCGGCGCCGAGGAAGGCGAACGGACGAAGCCACTGCGGCATGATCCAGGCATCGGCAGGAACGAACCGGTACACGTCGTAGAAGACGTCGTGCTGCTGCTTGGTGGTGGTGCTCTGGGTGGCGGTGCCCAGCACGACGTCCACCGTGCCGGCCAGAGCGGTGCGGCTGAGCACCTGGATGCGCTGCCCGGCCTCCGGCCCCTGACCCTGCCAGGTGGTGACGACGCCGCTGCATTCACGCATCAGCCCCTTGGCGTGGCACTCCTGGATCGTGACCTGGCCGCTGCCACGCTGCTCGCCGTGGACCGACATGCCCAGCATCGGCACCAGCAGGGCAGCGGCCACGACGCCGAGCACCAGGAAGGCGACCACCGCCAGCGCGGCCCGGGTGCTGGCCTTCTTGCGCTGCTCGCCGGTGATCCCGTGCTCCCGCTCGAACTTCCTGGCCTGCTCGGCCGGGCTCAAGCGCCCACGTGTGCGCGCCACCGATCAGTACCCGTCCGGCAGGTCCTGCACCGGCGGCACGCCACTGCCCTCGTAGATGTCGGCACCCTTGTCCATGGCCTCGGTACCACGCTTGGCCGTCTTGTAGCCGTCCTTGAAGCCCTGATAGCCGGGGTTGTACCTGTTGAAGTCGGGATTGGTGTCCCCCGGCATCCGGGGGGTGCGTCCCACGCCGGAGCTGCCGAATCCGTGGCTGGCGCTGCGTCCGAGCTTGCCGGCCAGCTGGCGCAGCTTCTCGGCGGCCTGGTAGAAGGATCGGCCACTCTTGCCGAGCTTCTGGCACAGGTCACCCATCTTGGTCATCAGCTTCGACAGCGTTTTGGTGAACTTGCCGGCGATCATCGCCATCCGGGCACCGAACCAGGCGGTGAACGCCCCCACCGAGGCACCCAGACTCGGCACCGCGGCGATGACGGCGGCAACGGCGGCCTTGACCACCTCGGTGATGAAGTCCTTGAGCATCCCCCACATGAACTCGCGGAAGGTGGCGACCACGGCACCGGCCACGCTGATCCAGGTGGCGACCCCGTCGGCCGACTGGGCCGCCTGGTTGTAGATGCCATGGGTGTGCCTGACGACGCCCCGGTAGCTCTCGGCTGCCGGCCCCTCCCAGGTGCCCAGACCGCCCAGCGAGGCGACGAAGGCGTTGCCGGAGTCGACGACCTTGACCCCCGTCTCGCGCCAGGTGGTGGACGCGGCGCTGATGCTCGGCGGGTCACCCAGCAGCCAGTTGACCGCATCGCCCAGCGGCTTGATGGAGTTGACCAGCAGGTTCATCAGGAAGTCGACGGCCGAGCCGAGGATGGCACCGATGGGGTCAAGCGCGGTGCTCAGGATGCCCATGCCCAGGTCGGCGACCGAGGTGACATCACCGAACCGCAGCTTGCCGTCGGCCAGGTTGTTGGCGACGCTGACCATGTCCTTGTAGATCGGGAACTTGTACTCGGTGCCGCCGAAGGACGGGTTGCCCATCACGTGGGTGCTCATGGCACGATCTGCTCCAGGTCAGCCACGATGTCGTGGGTGCGGTCAATGTGGTCCTGCTCGGTCTCCTGGTAGGCAGTGACGGTGGCGTTCATGCCCTCCTGCACCGACGCCACCAGCTCGCTGAGTCCCGACAGGACGTCCTCGCCACCGTTGGTCGCCAGCTCCAGCAGCGGATGGGCCAGCTGGCCGATCAGGATTCCGTACATCTCCTTGCTGCCGGCCCCGGTCGCGGCCACCGTGTCGGAGGCCGACTGGACCGCGGCCGCCTGGGTGCTCAGCACCCCGGCGTGGGCCTGGAGTTCTGCCAGGTCATAGGTGTAGTTCATGTCGTCTCCCGGTGATCGGTGGCGTCTCAGAGTCGGTCGAAGCGGGACAGCAGTTCGTCGGAGGCCGCGTCAAAACGTCGCAGCATGTCCGCGGTCGGATCGTCGGCGCCACCCAGCCCTGCGGCGCCCAACTGCGCCATGAGCTGGGCCGAGGCCTCGTGGGTGGCCTCGGCGTAGAGCGCAGCGAAGTCCTTGCTGAGCTGTTGGTGACCGGCCGAACGGAAGGCGGGGCGAAAGGTGATGTCGCCCAGCACTCCGGACCCGTTGACGGTGAGCGTCAGCCACTTGCTGGACTTCTGCACCTGCAGTCGCTCCAGGGCAGGACGCAGTTCGGCGGCGTTGCGCGAGATCTGCTCGATCTCCTTCTCCAGCTCGTACTGGGTGGTGTTGGGGTCGATGCCCTGGTAGCGCGGGCTCCAACCCTCGACGTCCGACATGGTCTCGCGCATGTCAGCCGAGACGATGGTGGGCTCAGCCGTGGCCTCGGCCCAGGCCAGGACCTCCTCGGCCGTCGCGGAGTCCACCGGTCGCGTCCCGACGCCGGGGGCATCCGCGGCGGGCGTGGCCGCGTCCTGCCCTGCCCGGTCCCGCATCTCGCGAGGGACGGCCGCCGTCATGCCGGTGGCAATGGCGGGGTCGTCGAGGATTCGCGCCATGGTGCTGGCCTGGACGCCGTTGGCACCAACCGCGAGCCGCGCGTAGGCCTCGAGCACGGCCGTGCGCAGCTGCACCGGGCTCGCGTCGTTGGCCCCGTCCTTGAAGGTCAGCTGCGAGATCTGGCCCAGCCCGACGGTGCGCAGGGTGAAGTGCTCGTGGTCCTCTTCCCCGGCCCCAGCAGTCATCGCGGCATTCAGCTCGGCTGCCTTGCGCTGCCACTCGGCGGTCAGCTCCTCGAAGCTGGCCACCACGCGGCGGAAGTCTGGCTGGGATTCAAACATGCGCTCCAGACTATGGCTCCACGAGGTCACTTCTGCTCAGCGGATCGGCTCGGCCCAGACCGGCACCTCGGAGGTTGCACCCTGGGCGACCTGCAGCTGCAGCGTCAGCTGGCCACCGGCGTTGATCACGGTGAAGTCGCCGATGTCGTCGGTGCCGATCTTCAGTTTGGCGGCGCCGCGCTCCAGTGCCGTCAGGATCTTGGCCGCCGACAGCTCACCCATCGCGAACGGTGCCTCGCCCAGCGGGGTGGCCCCCTCACAACCCTGGTAGGTGACCCATCCGCTGCCGTCGTCCGGCATCGTCCCGGCGCGCCGGGCCTGGACGTAGCACTGCTGCCCGTCGATGCCCTTCACGGCGGCCGACATGGCGGTGGCCCGGTAGCCGGCATCCTTGGTGGTGGACCGGGGGGTGTAGAAGTTCAGCTGCTGGCCCTGGTCACCGATCAGCGAGGCGAACTCCTGCAACTGGGCAGCCAGGGTGGCCTCGGTCCACCCGTCGATTGGTGCCAGGAGCTGCCCGTCGAGGTAGGCCTGCTTCAACGTGCCGCCCTGTCCCTCACTGCAGCCGACCTGCTGCAGCACTGCCCCGGTGTGGGTCACGTTGATGGACCCATAGGTGCCGTCGGCGCAGCCCTGGACGGCGTCCAGATGGGCGGTGAACTCGTCGAGCCGCAGCTGGTCGGGACCGGTCGGCTGTGTCAGGAACCGGGCCGCGCTGGGGTCGCTACTGGTGGTCACGTCGCCGGAGGCCTTGGTGGCCGCCTTCGGCTGGCCCCCGTCCAGGTAGTACATCCGCACCACGGTGGGGCTGACGTCGACCCAGCCGATCTGCGCGGCACCGGCACCGCTGACAACCTCGCGAACCCGATCGGCGGCAGGAGCGGCATCGCTGCTGCAGCCGACGACCAGCAGCAGAGCCAGGGCTGACACGACGAGGTTGCGCAGTCTCATGGTCGCCACTGTAATGCCCGCGAGGTCGCCCCCGGACACAACGGAGGGGCCATCGGCGATGGCCCCTCGGTGTAGGTCTGGTCGGTCCGGGACTACTTGTCCAGGGTTCCCTCGCCCGATCCGCTGCCTTCAGCAGCGTCGATGTCCTGCTGGGTGTGGCTGCTCATGTCATCGGTGTGGGAGTCGGTCGCCGGGGCCGCCTTGGCCTCGGGCCAGCGTCCGCCCAGGCCGAGGTTCGCCGGGGAGGTGCGCACGTCATCAATCGCCGAGCCAATGTCGTAGGCGGTCGCGCCCCAGTCGCCGTTGGTCGTGATGGCGCGCTCCATCCAGGTCTTGAGCCCCTCCAGCTTGGCGGCCGCCGAGTCCGAGCGCACGTAGTAGCTGCGTCCGTAGTAGTCCTGGCCCGTGACGGCCGGGCTGGTGTCGATCTGGCTGGCCACCGTCTCCAACGAGTCGTAGGTGGCGTTGAAGATGGCCGCGTTCACCTGGGCCACCTGCTCGCAGGCAGCGGAGTTGTCGAAGCACAACTGGCGGAACTCGCTCAGGGCGTTGTTCTGGTTGATGGCGGCCTGCTTGTACTTCTGGGCGCCCTCGGACGACCAGTCGTCCAGGGCGATGTGCTTCGCGATCCGTCCCTGCAGTTCGTCCACCTTCAGCCCGGTGTCCGACCACTGCTTGGCATAGCTCTCGACCAGGGTGTCGATGACGTCGGTCTTCGGCTCGAAGTTGGTGTTGATGATCGTCTCGATGGCGGCCAGGGCGTTGGTCTTGCGGGTCTCGATCTCGCCGATGCGCTGGCGGAAGTAGTCCTTGTCGGCCAGGCAGTCACCCTCGGCGCGGGCCAGGGCGTCGTCACCCTCGATCTTGTCGTTGTTCCACGCGGTCTGCACCTTGGTGCGCAGCCGGGCGAGCGAGGCGACCAGGTCGGCGACCGTGTAGTACTTGTAGTCCATGGCCCCGCCCTCGGCGAGGCTCACGTTGATTGTCCTGGGCATCAGATGATTCCTCCAGCTTCCTGGGCCTGCTCGGATGCCAGGTCGCGATAGCCCTGGGCATCTGCGTTGAGATTCTCGCCGATGGTGGTGAACTCCTGGTGGGCGCCGGTGCTCCAGCCCTGCAGGTTGCTCTGGAAACGGTTGTAGGCACCCGTCGGCGGAGTGACGAACCCGAAGGTTCCCTGAGTGGCGGACAAACCGCCGGCGGTGGTGGAGATCTGGTTCATCTCGCCGG
>NZ_JADIJQ010000006.1 GCF_017355265.1 Tessaracoccus sp. SD287 | reverse complement strand
TGCCCCAGGACGACGTGGTGCACCGCGACCTCACCGTCAGCCGGTCGCTGTCCTATGCCGCCGAACTGCGGCTGCCGTCCGACTATGACACCGCCGCCCGCGACCGTGAGGTCACCACCGTCATCAATGACCTCGGGCTGGCGGCCCACCGCGACACCCTCGTCAAGAAGTTGTCGGGCGGCCAGCGCAAGCGCACCTCGGTGGCGATGGAGCTGATCACCCAGCCGACCCTGCTGCTGCTCGACGAGCCGACCTCCGGTCTGGACCCCAGCCTGGACCGGGACGTGATGGAACTGCTGCGCGCCCAGGCGACTGGCGACAGGTCGGTGCTGGTGATCACCCACAGCGTCGCCAACCTGGACGACTGCGACTTCGTCATGGTGCTGGCACCGGGCGGCAGGCTCGCCTACTACGGCCCACCGCAGGGGGTGGCGCAGCGTTTCGGCACCGCCAACTACGCCGACATCTTCGACTACATCAAGGCCGACCCGCTGCGCTGGCAGGCGATCGAGCGCGACGCCCAGGCCCGTGCCGGCTACCCCGTGCAACGCCAACCGCCCCGAATGGGGCCGCCGCCGCAACTGATGCGCCCGCGCCCACCGCTGCCCCGGCGACAGTTCAGCACCCTGGTACGCCGACAGTTGCGCATCATCGTCAGCGACAAGTCCTATGCGGCGCTGACGCTGCTGATGCCGATCGTGCTCGGGCTGGCCGCCGGCGTCATTCCCGGCGACCACGGTTTCGGTTCCACGGGTGGCGAACCGTCGAACGAACCCGGGCAGCTGCTGCTGGTGCTGGTGATGTGTGGCGCGCTGATGGGCATGGTCTCATCGGTGCGTGAGCTGATCGCCGAGCGGGCGATCCACCTGCGCGAACGAGCGGTGGGGGTGCAGCCGTTGATCTACCTGGCTGCCAAGACCTGCATCCTGGCCGGGCTGTCGCTGCTGCAGGCGATCCTGCTGGTGATGGTGGTCAGATGGGTCAAACAGGGCCCGGACGAGGGCGCCCTGCTCGGCAGCGGTTCGGCCGAGCTGGTCATCATGGTCTTCCTGATGACATTGGCGACGGGCATGTTGGGCCTGTTCTTCTCGGCGTTGGTGACCTCGCAGGAGCAGACGATGCCGGTTCTCGCGGTCAGCGTGATCCTGCAGTTGCTGCTGTGTGGTGGTCTGATCGACATCACCGGCCGACAGCCCATCGACGCCCTGTCGCACCTGGTGCCCGGGCGCTGGGCGTTCGGGATGGGCGCCAACACCGTCGATTTGAAGGCGCTGAACCCGCGCTTCCCCGACGACTGGATGTGGGACCACGACGCCGCGTTGTGGCTGCTCAGCGGTTTCGTCCTGCTGGTCTACGCCGCGATCTGCTTCTGGGCGACGCTGAAGGTGTTGGAGCGCCAGAAGTCCCTGTGATCAGCAGGTGAGCCAGGTGCTCAGCGGGTCAGCCAGCGCTTCAGCGTAGTGATCCGGTGGGCCACCTCGTCGGTGGTGGCGCGCCCCAACGGCGGACCACCGCACTCGCGGCGCAGGTCGGCGTGCACGTGGCTGTGCGGCTTGCCCGAGATCCGGGCGTACTGGCTGACCAGCGAGTTCAACTCCTTGCGGCGTGACTCCAGCGCCCGGTGCAGGCTGACCTCTTCGGGCACCTTGGCACGCTGGTCGGCCTTCTTCGCCCGGGCCAGGTGGCGGCGCTGCCGCTCAGCCAGCAGGGTGCTGATCTGGTCGGTCTCGAGCAGGCCCGGCAGGCCCAGGTAGTCGCGCTCCTCCTCGCTGGACGGTTCGGCGACCATGCCGAACTGCTGGGCGTCGAACAACACGTGGTCGAAGGCCGCATTCGAGGCCAGCGGCTCGAACGAGCCGAGCAACTCGTCGGGGTTGTCACGCTCGCGGTTCGCCTCCTCCATCAACGCCTCGGACTCGTCCCACAGGCCGTCCTCGTCGTTGCGGGGACGTCCGAGCACGTGGTCGCGCTGACGTTCCAGCAGGGTCGCGTGGGCCAGGATCACCGGCACCGTCGGCAGGAAGATGGTCGCCACCTCGCCGCGGCGGCGGGCACGCACGAAGCGTCCGACGGCCTGGGCGAAGAACAGCGGCGTGGACGTGGCCGTGGCGTAGACGCCGACCGCCAGGCGGGGCACGTCCACCCCCTCGGAGACCATCCGCACCGCCACCATCCAGCGCTGCTGGCCGGCGGAGAAGTCGTCGATCTTCTTGCTCGAGCCGGGGGTGTCGGACAACACCACGACGGGCTTCTCGCCGGTGATCTCGGCCAGGATCCGGGCGTAGGCGCGGGCGGTGGTCTGGTTGGTGGCGATCACGAGTCCACCGGCGTCGGGCACGTGGCGGCGGACCTCGGTCAGGCGCACATCGGCGGCCGTGAGCACCGACTGCACCCACTCCCCCTTCGGGTCCAGCGCGGTCCGCCACGCATTCGAGGTCAGGTCCTTGGTCAGGGCCTCGGACAGGTTGGCCTCGATCTCGTCACCGGCCTTGGTGCGCCAGCGCATCGGGCCGCCGTAGTTCATGAACATCACCGGACGCACGACGTGGTCGCGCAGGGCGTCGGCGTAGCCGTAGGTGAAGTCGGCGCGGGACTTCTTGGTGCCGTCATGCTGTTCGTCGTAGGTGACGAAGGGAATCGGGTTGTCGTCGCTGCGGAACGGGGTACCGGTCAGCATCAGGCGGTGCTTGGCCAGGGTGAACGCCTGCTTGACCGAGTCACCCCAGGTCAGGGCGTCACCGGCGTGGTGGATCTCGTCCAGGATCACCAGGGTGCGGAAGTTCGAGCACCGCGCCTCGTAGCTGAACATGTTGTTGGCGACCCCGGCATAGGTGACCGCGACGCCGTCGAACTCGCGGCTGCGTCCCTTGCGGGAGGCGCCACCCCCGAGCCCCGGGTCGAGCCTGATGCCGGCCCGCGCCGCCGCATCGGCCCACTGCACCTTGAGGTGCTCGGTGGGGCAGACCACGATCACCCGGTTCACCCGTCCACGACGCAGCAGCTCCGAGGCCACCCGCAGCGCGAAGGTGGTCTTGCCGGCGCCAGGGGTCGCCACGGCCAGGTAGTCACTGGGCAGACGATCCAGGTAGGCCTGCAGGGCCTCGGCCTGCCAGGCCCGCAGCGATTGCGCCGTGCCCCACGGGGCGCGTCCGGGGAAGGCCGGCGACAGGTGGTCGAAGTCCTTGGGCAGCACCGGCTGGGGGTGCACCTGTTCCCCGGAATCGGCGCCGGGCACGTCAGGGCCGCGGTGGGGGAAGGCAGTCATTGAGGTTCGAGGGTAGCCCACGGGCCGACCCGACACGCCCGGTCGGGGTGCGGTCGCCCTGATGGACCCAGTTGCCCCTGATGGACGCAGTTGCCCCCGGCTGGAAGGAGCGGCAACTGCAGCGATGTGGTGCAGGAGCGAGCGAGGTGGCCTGACGCCGTGTGGCTCTACCTCGCCCGGCCCCTGCGGAACCGCGGCTTCAGGGTGATGTCGGGAATGGGCGGCGCCTCGAGCCACTTCGTCGCCCCCCGGTAGCCGGCCACCCGTCCGAAACGGTCGTCGGGGGCCTGGTTCCACTCGTCGCGGAACCGGACGATGTCGTCGTGGCTGCGCCCGATGAAGTTCCACCACATCACGATGCCCTCGTCGAAGGGCTCGCCCCCCAGCAGCATCAGCCGGGCCGGGGCATCGGTCGGGTTGTGCAGCCGCAGGTGGTCGAGCCCGGCGTCGCGCACCCCGAGGGCACTGTTGTCCAGCCGCACGCCGTCGAAGTCGACGTGGCCGGTGTCGACCAGCACCCCGTGCTCCATCCGGGGGTCGACGGCGGTCTGCCAGGTGGCCCCGGGCGCGATGGTCACCTCGGCGCCCAGCAACGGCGTCTCGGTGCGGATCGGCGAGGAGGCCTCACCCAGGCGTCCGACCAGCATCCGGGCCTGCACACCCGGGTCGTCGTCGTACACCTCGGGCGCGTGATGCTGGAACTCGCGGGTGAGATCGGCCTGCTCGTGGGGCAGCACCACCCACAGCTGGACGCCGTGCAGCGCCGCACGCGACCGGGTCGACACCTCGGAATGGGCGATGCCATGACCTGAGGTCATCAGATTGACCTCGCCGGGGCGCACCATGGCGTGCACGTCACCCGAATCGCGGTGCTCGATCTCGCCGCTGAACAGCCAACTGACCGTCTGCAGACCCGTGTGTGGGTGCGGCGGCACGTCCATGCAGATGCCCTCTTCAGGGCCGTAGTGGTCGACGAAGCACCACGCCCCGACGAAGGAACGTCTCAGGTTCGGCAGGGTACGCCTCACCCGCATCGCGTCGGGTCCGCCCAGCGGCACCTCCTTGGGCGGGTAGGTCTCGATGCCGTCGCAGTGCTCGGCGCCCGGGTGGACGACCAGCTGCGGGTGCGGTTCGGTGTTGCTCACGGTCAGGACTGGTAGTTGCGCGGCTTGCCGAGCGCAGTGCCCAGTTCCACGTCGTCGGGGCCTGAGCCGGACCGCTCGTCGCGATTCAGCGCGGTGATGGCTGCCATCGCGTCGTCGTCCAGGGTGAAGTCCCCGAGCTGGAAGTTCTCGACCATCCGGCCGCGGTGGGTGGACTTCGGGATCACCACCTCGCCGCGCTGCAGATGCCAGCGCAGGACGACCTGGGCGGGGCTGCGGCCCACCCGGTCGGCCACCTCTTCCAGGGCAGGGTCGTCCAGGAGCCGGCCCCGGGCCAACGGCGACCAGGCCTGGGTGACGATGCCCAGCTCGGCGTGCACGGCACGCAGCGGGTCCTGGGTGAAGTAGGGGTTCACCTCGACCTGGTTGACGGCCGGGGTGACCCCCGTCGCACCAATGACGGCCCGCAGGTGCTCGGCCGTGAAGTTGGAAACGCCGATCTCGCGGACGCGTCCAGTGGCCTGCAACTCCACCAGGGCAGCCCAGGTGGCGACGTAGTCGGTGGTGCGCGGCAGTGGCCAGTGGATCAGGTAGAGATCGAGCACCTCCACCCCGAGGGCGTCCATGGAGCGGTCGAAGGCCGCCTTCGCCGCGGCGGGCTCGTGGTAGGGGTTGTCCAGCTTGGTGGTGACGAACAGGTCGTCACGAATGATGCCCGAGGACCGGATGGCGGCACCGACCTCGGCCTCGTTGCCGTACATGGCGGCGGTGTCGATGTGGCGGTAGCCCACCTCGAGCGCCGTCTCGACGGCAGCCCGGGCATCCTCGGGGGCGACCTTGTAGGTGCCGAAGCCGACGCGGGGCATGGCCGTGCTCCCGGCCAGGGTAATGGTGTCATCCATGGCCAAAACCTACCCCCCGCCGCCGGTCAGGTGGTGGCTGTCGGGCCTTCTGGGTCGGCGTCCCGATCTAGTCTTGGCGACATGGGGCATCCGCAGATGTTCAACGACGATGATCCGGTGCTGGCCCAGGTCCGCCAGATCTGTCTGGCGCTGCCGGGCGCCGCCGAGAAGATCAGCCACGGTCGGCCCGCGTTCTTCACCCGGAAGGTCTTCGCCTACTACGGCGGCTCGACCAGGCTCGACGGTGTCTGGCACGCCCACGACACCTCCATCCTGATCGTTCCCGGGCCAGAGGATGCGGAGGCGCTGGCCCAGGACGAGCGATGCTGGGTGCCGGCATATCTGGGTGCCCACGGCTGGCTGGGCCTCGACCTGACCGGGCCGATCGACTGGGCCGAGGTGGCGGAACTGGTCGAGGTCTCCTACCGCCAAACGGCCCCGACAAGGGTCACGGCTGAACTGGACGCAATGAATGGATGAACGGACAAGTTTTTTTCACGGGAACGGAATACAACCAGCCTCGACCCGGTTACACTCAACATAAGCTTGAATCTTCAACCACCCACTTCGCCCAGGAGCATCACATGACCGGTCTGACCACCATCAACGGCACCTTCACCCTCGACCCCTCGCACACCCGCCTCGGCTTCGTGGCCCGTCACGCCATGGTGACCAAGGTCCGCGGCTCGTTCGACGAGATCGAGGGCACCGCCTCGGGTGACGGCCAGAACCCCACCAGCGCCCAGATCCACGTCGTGGCCCAGGCCGCCTCGCTGAACACCGGCAACGCCGGTCGCGACGAGCACGTCCGTGGCGCCGACTTCCTGGACGTGGAGCAGTTCCCGACCGTCACCTTCACCTCGACCTCCGTCGACGTCGTCGACGAGGACACCCTGAACGTGACCGGCGACCTGACCATCAAGGACGTCACCAAGCCCGTCACCATCGCCTTTGACTTCAACGGCCAGGCGCAGGACCCCTTCGGCAACGTTCGGATCGGCTTCGAGGGCAAGACCAAGATCAGCCGCAAGGACTGGGGCCTGACCTGGAACGCCGCCCTGGAGACCGGTGGCGTGCTGGTCAGCGACGAGATCACCCTGGAGCTCGAGGTCTCGGCCATCAAGGCCGCCTGAGCCGCAGCACACCCACGCACCACGACCACCCGGGCAATCACCGATTGCCCGGGTGTTCTGCGTCCGACGGCAGCCTGGCCCTAGGCTGGGGCCCATGTCTGTTCAGCAACTGGTCGGTGTCGTCGGACGCGGTGTGTTCCCCGCAGGGCACCTGGTCATCACCGCCGACGACCTGGGCTTCACCCGCGGTGACGGCTGCTTCGACGCCACCCGCGTGGTCACCCGGGCCGACGGGTCGTCGACCATCGACAACCTGGACGCCCACTTCAACCGCTTCGATGCCTCGATCACCGGGGTCGGCGGCACCCCCATCGACCGCGCCGCCTGGCGGGCCACCATCGACGAGGCGCTGTCCCAGTGGACCACCCCCGGTGAGGCCGTGCTCAAGATCATGTACAGCAATGGCCAGGAGACCCAGTCGTTCACCGAGGGCACCCAGCGGGCCACCGAGGTCTTCACGCTGACCCAGATGAGCGCCAGCAACATCAGCGACCGCGCCGGTGTCGACGCGATCACCCTGAACCGCGGCATGTCCAGCGACGCCTTCACCGAAGCCCCCTGGCTGCTCGGCGGAGTGAAGTCCCTCGCCTACGCCGTCAACGTGGCGGCCAAGCGTGAGGCGCATCGTCGCGGTGCCCAGGACGTCCTGTTCACCAGCAGCGACGGCTACTGCCTGGAGGCCCCGACCTCGGCACTGGTGGTCCTGCTCGACGGCACGCTGGTCACCACCCCGGCCGAGGGCACCGGGATTCTGAAGTCCATCACCCAGCGGATGGCCTTCGCCGGTGCCGAGGACGCAGGTTTCGTCACCGACCATCGGCTGCTCACCGTTGCGCAGGTGCAGGACAGCAATGGCGCCTGGTTCCTCAGCTCGGTGCGTGGCGTGGTGCCGCTGCTGTCCCTGGACGGCCAGTCGCTGCCGCTGCACCGTGAACTGACCGAGCGGCTGCGTGTCTGGGCCCGCTTCACCGACCACTGACCGGCGGCGGGCTGAGCACCATGGAACTGCATGCCACCCGGGTTCGCCCAGGACGAGTGATCCACACCGCCCAGGCCCTGGTGGACGCCGTGGCCGAGGTGCCTCGCATCCCGCGTCGGGGCGGCAACGAGATGGCGACCCACTTCGCCCGGTACGCCGCCGGGGCAGTGAACATCCTGCTCGCCGCGCAGCGGCAGGGGGCCGAATGCGTCCACGCCGGTGCCGTCGGCACTGGACCCAATGGTGACCTGATCCGGACCACCCTGGCGGCGGCCGGCATCAGCGTCGCCGGCGACCCGGTGCGCGACCAGGACTCTGGCATCTGCTTCGTGATGGTGGAACCGGGTGCCGAGCGCACCTTCGTCACCACCCTGGGCGCCGAGCGCGAACTCACCGTCGAGATGCTGCAGGCCAGCAGCCCCCGCGCCGGTGACGTGGTCTGCGTCAGCGGCTACAGCCTGGCGGTCGAGTCCACCCGCATCCCGCTGCTGACCTGGTTGGCGTTGCTGCCCGACGGGGTCGGCGTCATCCTCGACCCCGGCGCCGCCTTCGAACACCTGGACCCCGACACCCACGCCACCATGCTGGGGTTGACCACGGTCTGGACCGGCAACATGGAGGAGACCCAGGCACTGACCGGGGTCGACACGATGGAGGCCGCGGCCGCCGCGGCAGCCGACCACCTGCCCGATGAGTCGGTGGTGCTGGTCCGCGACGGGGACCGCGGCTGCGCCCTGCACGTCGAGGGTCGGACGATGCTGGTACCCGGCTTCCCGCAGACCCCCGTCGACACCAATGGCGCCGGGGATTGCCACACCGGGGCCCTGATCGCGGCCCGCCAGACCGGTGCGACCTGGCCGGAGGCCTGCCGCCGGGCCAACGCGGCGGCAGCCATCAAGGTCACCCGTCGAGGACCCGACACCGCGCCCACCGCGGCCGAGGTGGACGCGTTCCTGGCCTCGTCGGCCGACTGAGCAGCACCCTTACGGGGCTGGCGACGCGCCCCCGAACGCCAACTCGAAACCCCGCAGGGTGTAGCCGGCGACCAGGTCGTCCCACTCGATGGTGGGTTCGCGCACGATCACCGGGGCCGCTGCCAGCAGTCGCACCAGCAGCACGTCGGTCTCGATGAGGGCCAGCGGTTGTCCCGGGCAGCGGTGGGCACCGTCGCCGAAGCTCAACCCCGCCGCGTGCACCCCGCGCGCGAGCGGACGGCCGGGACAGATGGCCATGGGTTCCTCGCCGACGGCTTCGGCGTCGGTATTGGTCTGGCGGATGCACAGGTCGACCAGGTCGCCGGGGGCCAGTTCGTGGGTGGCCTCGCCGTCGTTGATGGTCATGGCCACCTGCATCCGGCGATAGAGATGGCCCACCACGGGCTCGAGTCGAATGATCTCGTTGAGCACCTCGAGCCTGGCCGGCTGGTCGGCGGACTGGTAGCGATCCAGCAGGTCGGGGGTGGTCAGCAGGTGCCACAGCGCCATGGCGATGAACTCGCGGGTGGTGACCATTCCGGCGGTGCCGTAGGTCAGGCACTCGACCAGGATGTCGAGGTCGGTGTAGCCCTCAGCGATCAGGTGGCTGACCACGTCCTCCCCGGGTGCCTTCCGCCTGGCCCGGATCGCCGGGCGCACGTCGGCCAGGTGGAAGCGCACGATGGGGCCCAGCCCATGGAGGGCCGCCATCGCCCACTGTCGCCGGGAGCGGCCGAGGTCGGGCTGGGTGATGTCGAAGGGCGGCTGGTTGAAGAAGCTCACCAGTCGGCGGGCCATCCCCCGCACCGAGGAGTTGGTGAGACCGACCACCTGGCGGGTCACCTCCACCGAGTACAGCAGGGCCATCTCGTCGACCAGGCACCTGTTCTTGCTGACCGCCGCCTGCACCAACTGCTCGGCTGCGCCGGCCATCACCTCGCCGTACCGGTCGGTGACCACCTGGGGGGCGAAGAAGCGCCCCACCTTGCGTCGCTGGTCGTCGTGCAACGGGCCGTCGGAGATCAGGATCGGGTGGTGCTTGAGATAGCCGGTGGGGATGTACTCGGCGGTGAACCCGGCCTGGGAGGTGCCGCCCCTGGCTGCCAGCACCTGCCGTGCCGCAGCGTGCGAGCGGATGTGCCAGATGCCGGGTGCCCGCTCCACGGCAGGGGTCCGGGCCTCGCCGCCACGGTGGGCGCGGCGCTGGTCTGACGTCGGGTCCATCGTGCTCCTGTCGTGGTGGTGACCACCAGATTAGCCGTGGCGGCTTTCCCGGCTGGCTAGACTGCACGGCGACGCCGAACTCGGCCCATCTCACCGACGAAGCACGTCATCCACGACAGCACCACATCACTGGAAGGTCGACGCCCCATGGACCAGTGGCAGTACCTGATCCTGATGGCGGGGTGCCTGCTCATCACCCTTCCCCTGGAGTTCGTCCTGGGGGCCAGGGTCTACCGGTCGCCCCGACGGCTGCTGCTTTCGATGCTGCCGATGGTGGTGGTGTTCTCCGCCTGGGACGTGGTGGGCATCCTGCGCAAGCACTGGTGGTACGAGCCGCGGTTCATGTCGGGGCTGCACATCGGCCCGCTGCCGTTGGAGGAACTGGTGTTCTTCCTGGTCATCCCGATCTGCGGGCTGCTCAGCTACGAGGCGGTCGGGCGGGTCTTCGCCCTGGTCCGCGGCCGCGGGCGGTGGGGTTTCCGGTGGCGCGAGGGCCTGGTGCGGGTGGAGGACGCCGCCCCGTCGGCCGCGTCCCAGGCAGGAGTGCAGCATGGCTGAGTACACCGTGCTGACCGTCGTGGGCGTGGTCGCCGTCGTCGTCCTGGAACTGGTCTGGGCCCGCACCGGCATCTTCCGGTCCGCGCAGTACTGGACGGCCATGGGCATCATCTTCTTCTTCCAGATCTGGGTCGACGGCTGGCTCACGAAGTTGTCGGCGCCCATCGTCATCTACAACCCGGATGAGTTCAGCGGCGTCCGGGTGCCGTGGGACATTCCTGTCGAGGACTTCGGGTTCGGGTTCGCCATGCTCACGCTGACGATCATCTGCTGGCTGCGCCTGGCGCCGCGGAGGACGGCATGACCGACCTCGCTGCCGTCTTCGATCGCGGCGCCGACCACTACGACCTGCTCGTGTCGATGAACCCGGGCTACCATGCCCATCTGCGGTCGGCGGCGGCCGAGCTGGTCGGACGGATCACCCACCCCTCGCGTCCGTTGCGAGTGCTCGACCTGGCGTGCGGTTCGGGTGCCTCGACGCGGGCCGTCGTCGACCGTGCACCGGCCGGGACGCGGGTGGTCGGCATCGACTTCTCCCACGGCATGCTCGACCACGCGCGCAGCAAGATCTGGCCTGCCCACACCCACTTCCGGCATGGTCGGGTCGGCGACCTGGACGTCGACGCACTGGGTGCCGGATCCTGGCACGGCATCTTCGCCAGCTACCTGTTCCGCAACGTGGCGGCACCCGAGCGGGATGCGGCCATCGCCGAGTCCCACCGGCTGCTCGCCCCGGGCGGATGGCTGGTGACCCAGGAGTACTCGGTGGCTGGCAATCGTGGCGCCACCGCCGTCTGGGACGCCGTCAATGCCGCTGCCATCATGCCGTTGGCCCTGGTCGTCGATCGCAACCCCAGCCTGTACCGCTACCTGTGGCGCAGCGTCCGCGCCTTTGATTCCACGACGCAGTTCATGGACCGTCTTGCCCGCGCCGGTTTCACCGACGTCGCCTGCCGCACCGTGCCCGGCTGGCAACGCGGCATCCTGCACACCTTTGTCGCCCGGAAGGCTCACCATGACCAATGACCGTCCCGGATTCCCCGGCCGCGACCCACGGGCCGTCCTGCACCCCGCCAGCCCCGGCCAGTACCGTTCCACCGCCGACCATCACGTGGCCGTGGTCGGCGGCGGCATCGCCGGCCTGACGGCGTCGACCGTGCTGGCCGAGCGCGGCATTCGCGTCACCCTGCTGGAGTCCGACGACCGGCTCGGCGGACGGGTCTCGGCCTGGCCGCTGGACGACGGACGCACCATGAGCCGCGGATTCCACGCCTTCTTCCGGCAGTACTACAACCTGCGCACCCTGCTGGGGCGCGTCGACCCGGGGCTCGGGCGACTGGTCGGGGTCGACGACTACCCGCTCCAGCGCCCCGACGGGGTGCGGGACTCCTTCTCGAACATCCCCCGCACGCCGCCGTGGAGCATCCTCGGCTTCGTCGCCAAGAGCCCCACCTTCACCGCCCGTTCCCTGCTGCAGGTCGACGTGGGCACCGCCCTGGACCTGCTGCGCGTCCGGTTCCCCCGCACCTACTCCGACTACGAGGGCGAGTCGGCTGCCGCCTTCCTGGATCGGCTCAAGTTCCCGCCGGCGGCCCGCGACCTGGCCCTGGAGGTCTTCGCCCGGTCGTTCTTCGCCGACCCCGACGACTTCGCCGCCGGGGAGCTGGTGGCCATGTTCCACACCTACTTCCTCGGCTCGGCCGAGGGCCTGGTCTTCGACGTGCCCGACGACGACTACGACACCGCCTTGTGGTCGCCGATGGGACGCTACCTGGCCGACCTCGGTGTGGACGTACTGACCTCGACCCGGGTCGGGTCCATCGACGTCGGCCCGGACGCTGCCGTCCTCGACCTGCCCGGCGGCGAACTCAGCGTCGACGCCGTCGTCCTGGCGACCGACCCCCGCGCGGCCCGCGAGCTGGCGGCCGGCACCAACGCTGCCGTGTTGGCCAGTTGGCGCCAGGACGTGGCCCAGACCCGCAACGCCCCTCCGTTCGCGGTGGTGAGGCTCTGGCTCGATGGTCTGGTCAACCCCGATCGACCGGCCTTCATCGGCACCAGCGGCTACGCCGCCCTGGACAACGTCTCGGTGCTGGAACGCTTCGAGGCGGGCGCCGCGGAATGGTCGTCGCGTCATGGTGGCTCGGTCGTCGAACTCCATGCCTACGCCTGCGACCCAGCGGTGGCCGACGACCGGGCCGCCGCCGACGCTCTGGTCGCCGGCCTCGAGGAGCAACTGCACCGACTGTTCCCCGAGACCGCCCGTCTCGGTGTGCGGCACCGCGAGGTGCTGATCAGGGATGACTGCACGCTCATTGAGCCGGTCGGCTGGAACCGCAGGCCCGGGGTCAGCACCCCGTCCGACCGGCTGGTGCTGGCCGGTGACTGGGTTCGCTGCGACTACCCGGTGGCGCTGATGGAGCGGGCGGCCACCACGGGGTACCTGGCGGCCAATGCCCTGCTGGACCGCTGGGGCGTGCAGGGCCAGGACGTCTGGACCACCCCCATGGGCGGACTGCTCGCCCGAAACGCCACCTCGAACTAGTCCTGCGGCTGGGCCCAGTCGGCGTCGGTGATGTCGATCTCGCGGGTCATGTCCTCGAGGAAGCCGATCACCACCTCGCGCTCCTGGGGCGTCAGCCGTGCGGCCGAATTGAACCGTTTGGCCTGCTGGCGGCCCACCGTGTCCCTGGCGGACTGGTGGGTGGCGGGGGTGATCCGGATGACCAGCGCCCGGCGGTCGGAGGGGTGGGGTTGCCGGGTGATGTGGCCGCCACGGGCCAGTCGGTCCAGCAGTTTGGTGGTCGAGGCGGTGGAGATGCCCAGGTGAGCGGCAATCGCACCCGGAGTGGCCAGTTCGCCGCGGTTCTGGCTGACAATGAGGTAGTGAAGAGCCCGCATGTCGGTCTTGTTCAGCTTCATGTAGGTGGTCGAGGCCTCGCTGAGCCGCTCCTCGGCCTTCCGCAACGCCCCCAGCGCCCCCATCAGCCGATTGATCTGGGCCAGGTCCTCGGCGCTCATCGACGATCGGTCGACCAGGACGCTTTCAGGGTCGCCCGATTCCACGTGGTACACGCTCTGAGTGAAATCTGGGCGTTCCCGGTCGTCGGACATGACAGGACATTATCATTACCACTAGATTTACGCTTTGTTACTTACTAGACTAGCTAACTACTTCTCGTAGTGGTCGTCCACCCGTCGTCCCAACCCCAGGAGTTCGTATGTCCGAGGAACTGGTCGTCCTCGTCGACCACGACGGTCGCGACATCGGCAGTGCCGCCAAGGCCACTGTCCACACCCACGACACCCCGCTGCATCGGGCCTTCTCGTGCTACATCTTCAACGACGACGGCCTGGTGCTGCTGACCCGTCGGGCGCTGTCCAAGAAGACGTGGCCGGGAGTGTGGACCAACAGCCTGTGCGGCCACCCCGCCCCGGGTGAGTCCAACGGCCAGGCCATCCAGCGGCGCATGCGCGAGGAACTCGGAGCCGAACTGCGCGACATCTCGGTCGTCCTGCCCGACTTCGCCTACCAGGCGGTGGACTCCAGCGGAATCATGGAGAACGAGGTCTGCCCCGTCCACACCGCCCGCCTGGTCGGCGCGCTGCGACCCGAGCGCGCCGAGGTCGAGGAATGGAGCTGGGTGCACCCCCAGGGTCTGGTCACCGCACTCCAGGGCACCCCCGACGTGTTCAGCCCCTGGCTGCAACTGCAGGTGCCGCAACTGGCCGCCGGCGGCATCCTCGGCGGCGGGGCACGATCATGAGCCTGGCCGCCAGCGACGACCGCATCGCCGGTCGGCCGTTGGTCGAGGAACGCCTGCGCGAGGTCTTCGACCAGGGCCGAGCCCGGGCTCGTCGCTACGGTGAGCAGTTCGAGCAGTTGTGGACGTTGGCCGGCCGGACGGTGCTGGGCGGCAAGCTGGTGCGACCCATGCTGCTGGTCGACGTGTGGGCCGCGTTGTCGCCCACCGCCCCAGAGGAGCGCCGCGAAACCGTCATCGACCTGGCCGTGGCCCTGGAACTGCTGCACTACTCCTTCCTGCTGCATGACGACATCATTGACGGCGACCTGCTGCGCCGCGGTCGACCCAACCTGATCGGGGCGCTGCTCGACTCCACGGCCTCTGACCCGCGACGGGCGATGCACTGGGCCCATACCGGCGGCATCCTGATGGGCGACCTGCTGCTGGCCGAGAGCCACCAGGTCTTCGCCCGGGCCGAACTGCCCCAGCAGCAGCGGCTGCGGCTGCTCGACCTGCTGCAGCACACCGTCGTCGAGTCGGTGGCAGGCGAGCACACCGACGTCGGGTTGGCCGACGAGATGGTGGCCGCCGAACTGGCCACCATCCTGGCGATGACCAGCCACAAGACCGCCACCTACACCTTTGAGCTGCCGCTGCGAATGGCGGCCGTCCTGGCCGGCGCCCGTGAGGGCATCGAGGACCGGCTGGGGGCGATTGGGCTGCACGTGGGGCTCGGCTTCCAGCTGCAGGACGACCTGCTGTCGGCCTTTGGTGACCCCGACTGCCACGGCAAGGACCGGTTCTCCGACCTGCGCGAGGGCAAGCAGACCGCCATCGTCGCCCATGCCCGCCACACCCCCGCCTGGTCACGCATCGAACCCCTGCTGGGACGCCCCGGACTCACCGAGGAGCAGGCCGAGCAGTTGTCCCAACTGCTCGCCGACTGCGGCGCCAAGGCATTCGTCGAGGGACTCGTGGAGGAACAGCTGCGCTCGGCCCAGGCGCTGATCAGTGGCGGCGACCACGATCTGCCCGTGGGCGTACGTCGGGTCCTGATGGGAATGGTCGACCAGCTGAGAGGACGCCGGACGTGAACGACACCAACCTCGCCACCTTCACCCGCACCGCCGAACAGGCCGCCAACCAGGTGATTGCCTGTTACTCGACGTCCTTCGGTGCCGCCACCCGGCTGCTCGGCCCCCGGCACCGCCAGCACATTCGCAACATCTATGCCCTGGTCAGGGTCGCCGACGAACTGGTCGACGGCGTCGCCACCGAGGCGGGCCTGACCCTGGACGAGCAACGCGTCGCTCTCGACCGGTTCGTCGAGCAGACCCACCGGGCCGTGGCCAGCGGCTACAGCAGCGACCTGGTCATCCACGCCTTCTGCCGGACCGCCCGCGCCTGCGGGATCGACGCCACCCTGATCGACCCGTTCTTCGACTCCATGCGCGCCGACCTGGTGAACGCGGGCCACGACGGTCCCGCTGCCTTCGACGCCGACGCCCACGACAGCTACGTCCACGGTTCAGCCGAGGTGGTCGGGCTGATGTGCCTGCGCGTGTTCATCCGCGACCAGGCGCACAGCCCCGACCAGGTGCTGCGCCTCGAGCACGGCGCCCGGCAGCTGGGGGCAGCCTTCCAGGACGTGAACTTCCTGCGTGACCTGGCCGATGACACCAGCCGTCTGGGCAGGGCCTACCTGGGCACCTCGACCCGAATCACCACGGCCGATCGTGACGACTGCCTGCGGCGGATCCGCGGCCAGCTCGCCGACGCCGAAGCCGTCGTGCCGCTGCTGCCCCGCGATGCCCGCTCAGCGGTCAGGAGCGCCGCCGCACTCTTCTCAGCCCTGGCCGACCGGGTCGAGGTGACCAGTGTCGACGAGCTGTACCGGCGCCGGGTCCGGGTGCCGGATGCCACCAAGGCGGCCATCATTGCGCGCGCCGTGACCCGCACCCTGAAGGAGGGCCGACCATGACCCGCACCATCATCATCGGCGGAGGCGCCGCCGGGCTGGCCACTGCCGCCCTGCTGGCCCGTGAGGGACACCAGGTGCGGCTGCTGGAGCGCCGCGCCGACATCGGCGGCCGGGCCGGCAGCCTGGAACGCGACGGGTTCCGCTTCGACGTCGGCCCCTCCTGGTACCTGTTGCCGCGGGTCTTCGACCACTTCTTCGAGCTGCTGGGCACCACCACCCGCGAGCAGCTCGACCTGACCATGCTCGACCCCGCCTATGCGGTCTTCAGCGAACCCCAAGCCGACGGCAGCACCCGCGCGCCGCTGGTCATCCCCCACGGACAGGAGCGGGTGGAGGCGGTCTTCGAGGAGCAGGAGCCGGGTGCCGCGGCCCGGCTGCGGACCTACCTCACCTCGGCGGAGCGCGCCTCGGTGATGGCCGAACGGTTCTTCCTGTACAACCCCTTCACCCGATTGCACACCCTGCTGCATCCCGAGATCCTGCGGTCCCTGCCCACCCTGGTCGACCTGCTGGCCCGCTCACTGGGCAGCTTTGTCGCCCGCCGCTTCACCCACCCGGTGCTGCGGCAGGTGCTGGGCTACCCGGCCGTGTTCCTGGGCGCCAGTCCCTCGACGGCACCGGCCATCTACCACCTGATGAGCGCCCTGGACCTGGGCGACGGGGTGCAGTACCCCCAGGGCGGGTTCTGGGCCCTGATGGAACGCCTGGCCGCCCTGGCCCGGCAGCAGGGGGCCGAGATCACCACCGGCGCCGACGTGCAGTCGATCACCACCGAGCGCGACGGTCGACGCGGACGACGCGTCACCGGCGTCACCTGGCGCGACCCCGACGGCCTGCTGCACCACGAGGAGGCCGACGTGGTCGTGTCCGCCGCCGACCTGCACCACACCGAGACGGCACTGCTGCAACCCGCCGAACGCACCTTCCCCCAGAAGTGGTGGGACCGGCGCACCAGCGGGCCGGGAGCGGTGCTGGTGCTGCTCGGGGTCCGCGGCAGGCTGCCCCAGCTGCCCCACCACTCGCTGTTCTTCACCACCGACTGGGACGCCAACTTCGAGGCCATCTTCGGCGACCAGCCGCACGTGCCCGACCCGGCGTCGATCTACGTGTGTGCCCCCAGCAACACCGACCCCGACGTCGCCCCTGCCGGACACGAGAACCTGTTCGTGCTGGTGCCCGTGCCGGCCGACACCGGCCTCGGCCGTGGCGGCGCCGACGGCAGCGGGTCGGTGGCCGTGGAACGGGTCGCCGACGCCGCCATCGCGCAGATCGCCGCCTGGGCCGACGTGCCCGACCTGGCGGAGCGCGTCGTGGTCCGCCAGACCATCGGCCCCGCCGACTTTGCCGAGCAGTACCACTCCTGGAGCGGCGGCATGCTCGGCCCGGCGCACATCCTGAGCCAGAGCGCCATGTTCCGCGCCCAGAACCAGTCGAAGAAGGTGCGCGGCCTGTACTACGCCGGCGCCACCACGGCCCCCGGGGTCGGCGTCCCGATGTGCCTGATCAGCGCCGAACTCGTCCTCAAACGCCTCCGCGGTGACCATTCCGCGGGTCCCACTTCCCCCCATGCCCCAAGGAAACACCGATGAGCACAACCCCCACCCGGCGACGATGGCTGCGCGTGCTGCTGCCAGCGGTGCTGATCCTGATGTGGCTGGCGGGTGCCGCCATCGGCGGACCCTACTTCGGTCGCGTCGGCGAGGTCTCGTCCAACGAGCAGGCCAACTACCTGCCCAGTTCGGCCGATGCGACCAAGGTGCAGGCACTGCTCGGCGAGTTCAACGACTCCGACGCCATTCCTGCCATCGTCGTGTTCACCTCCGAGACGCCGCTGAGCGAGGCGGACCTCGGGGCGATCAGTGCCCAGGTCGCCGACCTGGCCCAACTGCAGGGTGTGGCTGAGGGCGTCTCGCCGGCCATCCCGTCCGAGGACGGCCTGGCGGTCCAGGCGTTCGTGCCGATCAGCAGTGACCTCGAACTCGCCGAGGTCGTCGCCGAACTGAGCCAGGTGCTGCGTGACGGGGCCCCCGACGGGGTCGAGGTCCACGTCACCGGCCCGGCGGGTTTCGCCGCCGACATCGGCGACGCATTCGCCGGCATTGACGGACTGCTGTTGGGGGTGGCACTGCTGGCGGTCTTCGTGATCCTGGTGGTGGTCTACCGATCGCTGCTGCTGCCCATCGTGGTGCTGGCCACCAGCCTGTTCGCGTTGTGCGTCGCCCTGTTGAGCGTGTGGTGGCTGGCCAAGGCCGACGTGCTGCTGCTCAGTGGGCAGACCCAGGGCATCCTGTTCATTCTGGTGATCGGTGCGGCCACCGACTACTCCTTGCTCTACGTGGCCCGATTCCGTGAGGAGTTGCGCAGTACCCGTGACACGTGGCAGGCCACCCAGGCGGCACTGCGAGGATCCTTCGAGCCGATCCTGGCCTCCGGCAGCACCGTCATCGCCGGCCTGCTGTGCCTGCTGCTCAGCGACCTGAAGTCCAACAGCACCCTGGGTCCGGTGGCCTCGATCGGCATCGTCTTCGCGATGCTGTCGGCGCTGACCCTGCTGCCCGCGTTGCTGCTGCTGCTGGGACGCGCCGCCTTCTGGCCGCGCCGCCCGCGGTTCGAACCTGATGTGGTGGCCGCCGAGCACGGCGTCCACACCGGCGGCCTGTGGTCGTGGCTGGGTCTCAAGATCAAGAAGCGAGCGCGGACCATCTGGATCATCACCGCAGCAGTCCTGGCCCTGGGCGTGGTCGGCGCCACCCAACTGAACGCCGTCGGGGTTCCCCAGTCCGACCTGGTGCTCGGCGAGTCGCAGGCCCGTGACGGGCAGGTGCTACTGGGCGAACACTTCCCGGGTGGCAGCGGCAGCCCCGCGATCGTCGTGGTCCCCCAGGACCGGATGCAGGACGCCGCCAACATCCTGCTGAAGAACTCCGGTGTCCAGGGGGTCAGCATCGTGGCCGCCGACTCCCCCAGCGGCACCGCCCCGGTGACCGCCGACGGCATCCAGCCCTTGGGCCAGCCGGGCACCCCGGCCCCCGCCCCGACCGTGGTGGACGGGCAGGTCATGCTGCAGGCCACCCTGGACGCTGCGGCCGACTCCGACCAGGCCGCCGAGACGGTGCGCACCCTGCGCACCGAACTGGACGCCGCGGTGCCGGGTGCACTGGTGGGCGGGGTGACCGCGACCGCGGTGGACACCAACGACTCCTCCATTCATGACCGGAACCTGATCATCCCGGTGATCCTGGCGGTGATCCTGGTCATCCTGGCGCTGCTGCTGCGCTCGATCCTGGCCCCGGTGCTGCTGGTGGCCACCACGGTGCTGTCCTTTGGCGCCGCCCTGGGGGTCGCGGCACTGGTCTTCAACAATCTGCTGGACTTCCCCGGGGCCGACCCGGCGGTGCCGCTGTACAGCTTCGTCTTCCTGGTTGCGCTGGGCATCGACTACAACATCTTCCTGATGACCCGGGTCCGTGAGGAGTCGCTGCGCCACGGCACCCGTCAGGGCATCCTGCGAGGGCTGTCGATCACCGGCGGGGTGATCACCTCGGCAGGTCTGGTGCTGGCGGCGACCTTCGCAGCGCTGTCGGTGATCCCGATCCTGTTCCTGGTGCAGATCGCGTTCATCGTCGCCTTCGGTGTGCTGCTGGACACCTTCATCGTGCGATCGTTGCTGGTGCCGGCGCTGTCATACGACATCGGACGCGCCATCTGGTGGCCGAGCAAGCTGTCCCGCCAGGACCCGCCGCAGCGGGCGGCCGAGGAACCGGCCGGGGAAGACGCCGAGGAGCCGGTCGCCGAACTCACCCACTGACAGCCGGCCCACTGACAGCCGGCCCACTGACAGACAGCCCACTGACAGACAGCCCGCTGACAGACAACAAAGCCGCCGCCGGACCCTGGTCCGGCGGCGGCTTTCTGCGTGGTTGCTCAGACGGCCTTGGTCCTGCGCGAGCTCAGGGTGGTCAACGCGACGGTGGCGATCAGGATGAGGACACCGAGCACGATGTGGATCATCTCGACGTCGGCCTCGCCGATCGCGAACTGGACGAGCAGCAGGATCGGCAGCGACAGGGCGTGGAAGAAGGTGCCCAGGTTGGCCTTGGCCTTGCCATAGCGCCAGGCCAACACCGCGGCGACGATCGAGAGAACGATCAGCAGGTACGCGATGCCCTTGTGCGCGTCGCGCAGGCCGTGGTTGTCCGCGGCGATGCCGATGCCCAGCCCCAGCATCACCAGCATCAGCACGGTGGTGGCCGCCGAGGCGTAGAACAGCGGCTTGCGCCGGGCCTCGACGCGGACGGGATCAACAGCGGTGGTTGTCGTGGCCACCGATTCAGGAGCGTGTGTCATGGGTCCCAGTCTAGGGCGGGGCCGGCGGCAGGGTTCCTAGTCCTCGGTGACCTCGAACTCCCAGCCCGCGATCGGGGCATAGGCGCTGGTGCCCGAGTACCAGGCCGTCGCACGTCCGGCGCGAGGCTCCACCTGAACCATCGCCGTGCCGTCCTCCACCTCGGCGGTCACGGTCTGCTCCTGGCCGTCCTCGTAGACCACCCGGACGACGACCGTGCCGTCGGGTGGTGGTGGTGCCCCGTCGGGTCCCTGGACCAGCAACCAGTAGGTGCCGTGGCCACGTTCCCCCACCCGCATCGTCGATTCGACGGCGGTGATCGTCCCCAGGGTTACCCCGGTCCCGGTCGTCGCTGTGCAGCCCGCCCCGGGCAGCCAGGTGCGCAACCACGTCCTGCCGTCGGGCCAGTGCGATTCAATGGCGTCCCAGATCGAGGTCGCCTTGGACTCCACTTCGAGGCGCACCATCCGGGTCTGGCCGGCCATCAGGTGCAGCCAGCGGTGGTCGACGTAGGACCGGTACTTCGTCGAGTCCTGGCTCACCTCGACCTGGGCGTCGATCGGGTGGTGGAACGGATTGTGCACCTCGATCAGCGACACCTCACGGGTGGCTGGCGACTTCGGCTTGGAGAAGATCTCGAAGTAGTTCGACTGGGCCAGGTTGTTGTCCACATCCGGCTCGTCGGCGGCTGCCCCGGGTACCCGCACGTAACGGTCGATCCGTGCCTGCACGCAGTAGTGGCGATCCTCGGGTGGCTGCCAGTCCACCTGGAACTCCACGGTGGCACCCGCCGGCACGTCATGGGTGACTCGCGGATCCAGGCCCGGGCCGGGCAGCGGCGTCCACCGTTCGGAGTTCTTGTCGTCGGTGTTGAACGGCAGCACCTGGAACCGGACCGACACGTTCGGGGCGGCCAGGCCACCCTCGTTGTGCACCTTGGCCACCACCCGGTTCGGTTCACCCACCAGCGGCTTGTTGAGCCATGTCGGGTCGACATCGCTGACCGCATGACGAATCTCGATGTCGGGGCTCTTGTGGTCGCTGAGCTCGCCGGCATTGTTGAGCAGCACCGGGTCGGGCTGGTCGACCCGTCCGATGTTGATCCTCACCCGGGCCACGCCCGCTGTGATCGAGACGACCTCGAGCATGAATCGTTGGATGTTGTTCTGGTTCGCGGCGTCCAGTGACTCGTAGTCCTCACCGGTGGCCAGCAGCGGGCCCTGCCCGTCGCCGTCGTCCAGCAGCAGGATGATCGGGCGGCGCGTGTCGGCGATGATCGCGGGACGCTCGTAGCTGATGGCGTCGTAGCCGATGATCTCCCCGCCGGCGGGGAAGGTGGTGGTGTCACCGATCCTGGCGGGTACGGACTGGCGCAACTCGAAGTACCAGGACAGGCGTGGCGCGATCCGCACCTCGATGGCCGAGAAGCGGCCTGCCGGCGGGGGCCCCGAGGCCACCGGCACCAGGTCGACCAGAATGTTGGTCTCGGCGAAGCCCACCGTGAAGCTGCGCACATGGCCTGGGTCCAGGAACCCCAGCAGCGTCTTGTGTCGGGCGCACAGGTGCGGCAGTCCCTGCTGGTTGCCCATCAGTTCACGCTGCCCCAGGTCACGTGCGGCCATCGCCGCCGGCCACCCGCTCATGTAGATGTCGTCGAGTCCCAGGGTGTGGCCCAGCTCGTGGGAACTGAGCTCGACGTGGGTGAACCCGAGGGTGGGCACGGTGGTGTGGTTGTGCGGCATGGTCACCTTGGCGAGTTTGACCGAGGTGTCCTTGCCCGCCGGATTCTTGACGGTGACATTCTGCGTCCTGCCGATGGACGCCCGTGGCCAGACGAAGTTGCCGCCGGCCGAGCGCATCACCATGAACACCGCGTCGACGGCGGTCCAGTTCACGTTCGGGGTGCCCTGCAGGGCGCCGACGACCCGATCGAGCACCTCGTCCTTGGGTGCCCAGTTGCCGTCCTTCATCACGTGCCAGTCCCCCCAGGTGCCGCCCAGGTTGACCGGGCCCAGCACACCGCCGGAGACCAGGGTCATGCCCATCCGTCCGCCGGACAGCTCGGTGAAGAAGGTGTCGACCCCATTGGCAGCGGTCAGCCAGTCGCGCCAGGTGGTCTGGGCGGTGGCAACGGTCGGCGCGGGGGTGGTGGCGGTGACGGTGGTCGGCCACAGGGCGTCATTGGTGTCGACCAGCACCATCACGACCCGCCAGTCGGCCAGGACGTTGCCGGCAGCATCCCGCGGACGCAACTGCCCGGCGTCATCGGTGCCCGGCACAGAGCTCAGGAACTTCATCAGCAGCGGTGGGTCGGTGGGGTTGTCGAGCCACAGTGGCGGGCCGTCGACCAGCGGACCTGCGTCGAAGTCGACGGTGAGGGTGGCCCGGCCCAGTTCCTCACCGCTGGTGGCGTCGCTGGCGACGACATCGGTCGCGCCCGTCAAGGCGCCGGCGAGCAATCTGATCGTTGGACGGGTCGGGTCGGCGTCGACCGCCGGATGGGTGCTGATCTCGACCAGCGGGGCGCCCTGGACAGTGATGTCGAGGTCGGCACGCGTGTAACCGGTGACGCCAGTGTCGATGGGGACGTCGACCCAGGCACCCGGCCACAGCGGGCCGTCCGGTAGTTCCAGGTGGACCTGGCCGTCGAGTCGGGTGGCGTCCATGCTGATCAGCCGTCCGGCGCCGGTGACGACCAGCCGGTCGCGGCAGATGAGGGCCTGCGAGGGTTGGCTGATGCCCCGTCCGACCAGGCGCTGCAGGGTGGGTGGTGCCTGGTGCAGGTCGACCAGGCCCACCCGGTGCGCCGGGGCGCGTTCGGTGACCAGGATGGCGGCGCGGGCGGCGCTGGTCCACGACAGCAGGAACGGTGAGACCAGGCCGCTGACGATGGTGGTCCGAGCACCGTCGGGGTCGATCCGGGTCAGGGCACCGGTGCCCTGTTCGGTGACGTAGTACTCGCCCTGCTCGCCGACGAGCAGGCCCAGGGGCTTGGCCAGGCCATCGACCACCACCTCGACCGCGCCGGTGGACACGGTGACCGCCAGGATGCGTCCACCGGCGTGGTCGGTGACGTGGGCAACGTCGTCGACCCAGACGACCGCGTGGGCCGACCCGAGTCCGGTGGCGACGGTGGTGGCGTTGGCGCGGCCGGGGTTGAGCAGGTCCTGGTGCAGCAGCACCCCGGCCTGCTCCACGACCAGCGCCGCGTCACCGGTGATGGCGATGCCCTCGGGGTGCAGGTAGCCGTCACCCCAGGCGGTGTACTCGCCGGTCTCGACGGTGAATGCGTGCAATGCGCCGCTCGACCAGTCGGTGGCCAGCACCGTCCGCTCGTTCCAGACGGTCGCTCCGATGGCGGTCGCAACGACTGCCTCACCCCACACCTGCAGTTCGGCCATGGCCGGATCCCTTCTCGCGGATTGGTGCTCCACGAGACAGGAGCAGGTGCGGGTCGCCCTGATACACGGACGCCGGTCTGCCGTCGGCCCCGGGTGGCTACGCTGGGGCCACCGGCGACCAGACAGGGGCCCACAGGGTGAGTGACAAGATCGTCATCTTCAGCGGTTCAGCGCACCAGGCGTTCGCCGAGGAGGTCTGCACGGAACTCGGGGTGCCGCTGTCGGGGTCGGTCACCAGCCGGTTCAGCAATGACTGCGTGCAGGCCCAACTGCTGGCCAACTGCCGCAAGCGCGACGTGTTCATCGTCCAGCCCCTGGTGCCGCCGACCCAGGAGCACCTGGTCGAGTTGTTGATGATGGTGGATGCCGCCCGGGGTGCCTCGGCCGCGCAGATCACGGCTGTGATGCCGCACTTCGCCTATGCCCGCTCGGACAAGAAGGACAAGTCGCGCATCTCGCTGGGTGGCCGGCTGGTCGCCGACATGCTGCACACCGCCGGCGTCAGCCGGGTGCTGACCATGAACCTGCACTCACCCCAGGTGCATGGCTTCTTCAGCTGCCCGGTCGACCACCTCACCGCCATTGGCGAACTGGCCAACCACTACCGCGGACGCGACCTGTCCCACCATGTCGTCGTCTCCCCCGACCTGGGTGCTGCCAAGCAGGCCAGCCAGTTCGCCCGACTGCTGAATCTGCCGGTGGCGGCGGGCCAGAAGCAGCGGCTGGCCGACGACCAGGTGGTGATCGACTCGATCGTCGGTGACGTGGCCGGCAAGCATGCGATCGTGCTGGACGACGAGATCGCCACCGGCGGTTCGATCCTCGAACTGGTGGACCGCCTCAAGGAGTTCGGCGCACTCGACGCTGCCGTGACCACCACCCACGGCCTGTTCACCGGCAAGGCCGTCGAACGGCTCAGCAACCACCCCTTCATCTGCGAGGTGGTCTGCACCAACACGGTGCCCCGTCCGAAGGACTGGCCCGGTCTGGTGACCCGCTCGGTGGCGCCCCTGTTCGCCGACGCGATCCGTCGGATCCATGCCGGCAAGTCGGTGTCCAAGCTGTTCCGCGGTGTCGACCCGACCCATGCGCCGCCGGTCGAGGACGGCCTGTTCTAGCGCACCCGCTTGGCCATCTCGACATGCCAGATCCGAGCGTCCAGGAATCGCTCCCGGGCGGTGCGCTGGTAGCCGAGCGAGGCGTAGAAGCCGGACGCGTACTCCTGGGCGTCCAGCAGCAGCCGCAGCGGGCCGGCGGTGTGCTCGGCAGCCAGTCGCTCCAGTCCCACCATCAGTTCCCGACCCAGTCCGGTGCCGCGGTGGCTGGCGGCCACCGCCACCCGTCCGAGGTGGGCGACGATGCTGTCCAGGTCTCCGGTGTCCGGGTCCGGGCTGTCCAGGTCTCGGCTGTCCGGGTCTCGGCTGTCCAGGTCGAGCAGTCGTCCGGCCGCGACCACCTCACCGTCCTGGAGCCCGACCACCCGCAGGGTGCCGGGAAGTTCGTCGCGGCCGTCCCACTCCTCGTCCTCGGTGACGCCCTGCTCGTCGATGAAGACCTCGCGGCGAATGCGGTGGTGTTCGTCCAGCAGGTGTTCGGTGTCGGCGATGACGACGTCCATGCGGTGGCCTTCCTCGGGGTCACGACGAGGGTAGTCGTCCTGGTGAAGGCTGACTCCGCGAGGCGCAGCGAACCTACGACGAGAGGGCAGCGAAACTACGGTGACGACTCGTCAGTGGGCAGAAATCCACCGACTACGGGATGAAATTCGCCACAGTCGAATGGTCACGAACGTCACCCGTGCACACTGCGGTCGCAGGGAGGCCCAGCGAGCCGACGACACAGCCGCGGCGACATTCCGGCGGCCGTCACCTACCCTCGAGTCATGAACCGAATCCACGTCCGACTGGTGGCCTCGCTGGTGGCGGCGCTGCTGCTGTCGGCCGGTGTACTGGTGAGCCCGCACCGGGCCGCGGCCTGCGCCTGCGGGGCGGTGATCTCCGAGGCCAAGGTCAGCGGCGAGGTCTCCATCCTGGCCTGGGACGGCAAGCGGCAGTCCATTGACATGTCCATGATGCTCGACCGGTCGACGAAGAACGCCGGATGGATCATGCCGACCCCGACCGTGGCCGACATCACCCTGGGGTCGAGCGACGACATCTCGGTGCTGGCCAGGGCCTCGGCGCCCCGGGTCGAGGTGAAGAAGGTCTTCCGGCCGCTCGACCACTTCTTCGGGGTGGGCTCGGACGGCACCGGCGCCGAGCCGCGCTCGACCGGCGCCCAGGTGCTGCGCACCGCCGAGGTGGGCCCGTTCACGGTGACGACGCTGACCGGCACGGACGCCGGTGCCGTCAACGACTGGTTGAGCAGCAACGGCTACCCCAGCCGCGACGACCTGGTCCCCGCCTTCCAGACCTACCTCGACCAGGGTTGGGTGCTGCAGGCGGTCAGGCTGACCGCCAGGACGGGCGGTACCGCGTTCCAGGAGGCACTGCCACCGCTGCGGATGACCTTTGCGACGGCGCAGCCGGTCTACCCCATCCTGTTGTCGGCGCAGGCCAGCATCGAGCAGAACCTGCGCCTCTACGTGCTGGCCGCGGGTCCGATGGCCGTCAGCCAGGACGCCAGCGAGCACCACCCGCTGAACCTGGTCTTCTCGGGGAAGATCCCCAGCGACCAGCTCGACAATCGTCTGGTCCCCGGTGACATGGTGCACCTCACCGCCTACGAGGCGTTCTACTACGACCCCGCCGACATCAGCCACGACATCACCTTCGCCGCCGACCCCCAGCTGAGCGACTACCAACAGGTGCACACCATCTACCAGAACACCGCCGGCGGGCTGGTCGGGCTGCTGGTGGTGGTGCTGCTGCTGGTGGCACCGGTCGCGGTGATCCTGCTGATCGCCCGACGCATCATGCGAACGGCCACGCCTCCCGCATAGGGCCGACGCCCTCCTCGATGAAGTACTCGTGGCGGAAGGCCAGCATGAAGAACTCCTCGGGCATCTCGAGCAACTGCTTGGCATCGCTCTGGCTGGCGTGCGCGGCCAGGGCCGCCCGCTTGCGCATCACGGTCTGGCTGACGTCGATCTTCCAGGCCAGTTCCGATTCGGGGGTGCCGAAGGGGTTGCCGTCGTCTGAGGGGGCATCGGGGTCAATGCCGATGTCGGACTCGGCGTCGTAGCCCTCGCGCATGGCGTCGCGATTCATCGTGGCCTGCAGCACCCGGGGCCTGGTGGCGGCCTGATCGGCGGCGGCGTTCATCACCTTGTGCACCATCACGTGGTCGGGGTGGCCGTAGTTGCCGTGCCAGTCGTAGCCGACCAGCACGTCGGCCTGCTCCTCGTCCAGGATCTCGGCGACGTCGCGACCCACCACCTGCGGGTCAACATTCATGAAGGCATCCGGGTCCTTGTTGCTCTGCCAACCCGTCATGCCCGAGTCGAGGTGGTCGAGGAAGACCACCCGGTCGACGCCCAGGATGGCGGCACTGTCCAAGGCCTCCCGGCGCCGGACGGCGGCCACCGACTCGTCGGCGTCACCGGTGGGGGTGCCCTGCGACCCGTCGGTGCAGCAGATCCACACCACCCGGTGGCCCAGGTCATGGGCCAGCGCCATCGTCCCGCCGGTCGAGGTCGCCTCGTCGTCCGGGTGGGCGTGCAGGAAGACCAGCGTGGCCATGGGTTCTCCGTTCGTGAGTCCCCCATCCACGGGGGTACCGCCCGATTCAACCATGGACGCGGCGCAGGGTCGCGCCGCGGACTAGGTTCAAGTCATGACTGATGTCGCACTGCCCAAGGGCGTGAGCATGGTGGACGAACCCATGCCCGCCGTCACGATCAGCACCCGCGCCGTCGAGGCGACGGTGACCCTGCAAGGTGCCCAGATCGTGGGCTGGAAACCGGCCGGCGCCGACCCGGTGCTGTACCTCAGCGAGGACTCGCGGTGGCAGCCCGGGGTCGCGATTCGCGGCGGCATTCCGGTGTGCTTCCCCTGGTTCGGGGGCGGACGAAACCACCTCGCCACCTCCGCGTCCCACCACGAGCCAGTGGTCACCTTGGAACCCAGCCATGGATGGGCCCGGCTGGTCAACTGGACGCTGGTCGACGCGTCGGCCACCCGGGACGGCACCGTCAGCCTCACCTGGGAGTTGTCCGGGGCGGCCCTCGCCAACCTGCCGTACGATCGCCACGTCCCGTCCGACGCGTCGGTGCGCTACACCATGCACCTGGGCGCCGAGTTGGTGCTGGAGTTCGAGGTCATCTCCGGCGGCAGCCTGATTGACGTCGAGACCCTGCTGCACACCTACCTGGCGGTCCCCGACGTCGAGCAGGTGACCATCAGCGGCCTTGACCAGTCCCCGTACTGGGACAAGGTCGAGCGCAAGGCCCGCACCCAGACCGGTGACCTGGTCATCAGCGGCCAGGTCGACCGCGTCTACGACACCTCGGCGACGGTCCGGGTGGCCACCGGTCAGCGCACCCTGGAGATCACCACCACGGGATCGAAGTCGACAGTGGTGTGGAACCCCGGGGCAGCCAAGGCGCAGACCATGGACGACTTCGATGACCAGGACTACCGGCGAATGGTGTGCGTCGAGTCCGGAAATGTCCTGCACAACGCCATCACGGTCGCGCCGGGTCAGTCGCAGGTGATGACGGTCAACTACCGGATCATCTGACGTGGCGGCACGATCGATCCCCGCCGAGCCCAGCTTCGTCACCACCTCGGAATCCGACGTCTGGCGCCGCCTGTGCCGACAGCTGGATGGCAGCACCCTGCTGGCGAACTTCCGGCTCACCGACCAGCACAAGGACCACGAGGTCGACCTGGTGGCACTGATGCCGGGGTCGGGCATCGTCACCATCGAGGTGAAGGGTTCCCACGTGTGGCACGACGGGGAGAACTGGCGGATCGTCCGCGCCGCCGGCACGGAGGTGATCCATCCGGTCGGCCAGGCGCGCGACTCCTGCTACTCGATGCGGCACTACGTCGAGTCAGACCCCCGCTGGGGTTCGCGGACTCGGGTGCGCTGGAGCCATCACGTGGTCCTCGCCAACACCGCCCTGGCCGACGACTTCGCGACCCCGGACTGTCCTCGCTGGCAGATCAGCGGCGCCAGCGACCTGGAGATGGTCGGTGATCGCGTCTGGGACACCACCTCGCTGCACCGCACCGACGCCCGAATCCCCGACGCCGACGACATCGACCTGATCCGCGACATCCTGACCGGACGCCACCTGCCGGGGATCGACCCGGTGGCGCTGGCCGAGGACCGGCAGGCGCTCAGCCACCGCCTGACCATGGAGCAGACCAACCTGCTGAAGGTCATCCGCCTGGTCAATCGGGTCGAGGTGCGCGGCGGCGCCGGCAGCGGCAAGACGGTCCTGGCCGAGCGCCAGGCCGCCGAGCTGGCGTCGGGGCAGTTGACCGGTCAGCCGCAGCGGGTCGCGGTCGTCTGCTACTCCTACGGTCTGGCCAGGCACCTCGCCGGCGCGCTGTTGGTGGGTTCGCGCAAGAAGCGGCCCGCGTTCGTGGGCACCTTCGAGGACCTGGCCCGCCAGTGGGGCGTCGAGATCACTGGCGACCGGCTGGACTCCCACTTCTGGGAGATCGACCTGCCCGCCCGGATGACCCAGGCCGCCGCCGGTCTGGGCCACGACCAGTTGTTCGACTCCATCATCATCGACGAGGCCCAGGATTTCGCCCACGACTGGTGGCAGGCCCTGCTGAAGGGGTTGAGGGACGAGGACCGAGGCGGCGTCTACGCCTACGCCGACGAACGCCAGCGGGTCTTCAACCGGTTCGGGCGTCCCCCCGTCGCCCTGGTGCCGCTGGTGCTCGACCACAACCTGCGCAACACCCGCCAGATCGCCCAGAGTTTCGTCCCCCTGGCACCGACCTCAATGAACCTGCGCGGCTCGGACGGGCCCGAGGTCGGATTCGTCCAGACCTCGACCGCCGAGGCGCTCGACGCGGCCGACGAGCAGGTCGACGTGCTGCTGGACGAGGGCTGGAACCCGCAGGACGTGGTGCTGCTCACCACGGGCAGACGTCACCCCGTGCAGGTCGAGCGGCAGCAGGCGATGGGCTTCGCCGAGTACTGGGATGACGTCGGCTCCCACGACGACGTCTTCTACAGCCACGTGCTCGGTTTCAAGGGCCTGGAGCGTCGCGCGGTGGTGCTGTGCATCAACGAGGACGGCACCCGCGACCGCAGCCGCGAACGGCTCTACGTGGGGCTGTCGCGGGCCACCGACCGCCTGGTCGTGGTCGGCGACCTGGCCGTCATCGAGAAGATGGGTGGCGCCGAGGTGGCGCAGCGGTTGGCCGGCCCCTCCCGGGAGCGCAACCCCCGCTGAGCGGTTCAGCCCTCGAGTTCGACGACCTCGAACTCGAACAACTCGGCCCCGGTGGCCACCGGCGGGCGCTCCGCGCCGGAGTCCGCACCACCATGGGCGGCTGCGGCCCGGTTGTCCCGCCAGGTCTCAAAGGCCTCGCGGGACGCCCAGGTGGTGACCACGAAGTAGCGGTCCTCGCCGGCGATCGGACGCAGCAATTGGAAGCTCTCGAACCCGGGCTCGGTGTCAACGGCGTGCTTGCGGGCGGCGAAGCGGGCCTCCAGTTCCTGGCCGCGACCCTCGGGCACGGAAATGGCGTTGATGGCGATGTAGGACGACATGCCACCAGCTTGGCACACGGGTCCGCAGCCTCGCCGGCGTCGCGCCGCTGACCCCCGGTCCGTGCCACCATGGGGGCCGACGTCGGCAGACAGGAGTCACCATGGCCACCGCCGGGAAGCAGTCCTGGGACAGGACACCAACGGCCAGGGCCCTGGCCGTCCTGGTGGTGATCGCCGTCGGCCTGGTCGGGTTCACCTCGCGCCAGGACGACGACAGCCTCGCCAGCCAGAGCGTCCAGGGGTTCTTCGAGACCCTGAACAAGCCGGGTGCCCGACCCAATGACTTCGCCAAGTACCTCACCGGGACGTCCACCACCAGGATCCGTGAGGCGACCACCAACAAGCCCCGTGGCCGCTACGGCGTCGACTCGGTCGGCGGGATCGTCAACAACACGGTGCGGGTGACGTTCACCCAGGACGGTGAACCCTTCACGGCGACGATGGCGGTCCGCAAGGTGGGCCGCACCTGGAAGCTGGACGACCCCTTTCCCACCGTGAGGTTCCAGGCTGAGGACCGAGACCTGCGGTTCGTCGTCGCCGACCCCGGCACCCTGCTGCGACCCGGACGCGACTACACGCTCTTCCCGGGTCGACACACCCTGGCCATCCCGCCGTCGAGATCCTCACCGGCGCGCGGCTGGGAACTGATCGAGCCACAGTTCGTGGCGTTGCCCGGACCGAAGAGCGAGGTGACCGTGCAGGGCAAGGTCATCGCCGACGTCGAGGCCGAGATCACCCAACGCATCAGCACCGCGTTCGCCGAATGCCTGGCCTCCGACGAGTTCCGCCCGGTGGGTTGTCCGAACCGGGCGGTGGTGCCGGTCTCGGCGGCAACCACCCCGCAGGTGCAGTGGAGCATCGACCCCAGCAACGCCCCTGGTCGACCGACCTTTCTGGTGGGCTCCTCGGTGCTGGCTCCCTGCTACGTCGTCAGCGGCACACTGTCCTACAGCTACCTCAACCGGGAAGGCGTCCGGGTCACCCGGCAGCTGGACGGGGATGGGGTCGTGGGCTGCACCGAGCCCGACAGCCGCGAGATCATCTGGCGCGACTAGTCGGGTCGCTCCCGTTCCGCGACGAGGTGACTGTGTGAACCGGGTTCAGAAGAGCTGCGGGATGCTGCGAGCCGCGGTGTAGAGCGCCACGACGACCAGCAGCACGGTGAAGGCCAACTGGAGTCGGGCAGGGCTCACCCTCGCGGTGATGCGGGCTCCGAGGAGGCTGCCCACCACCGAGGCGGCAGTGAAGGAGCCAATGAGCACCCAGTCGAGGGTGACGTCCTGGCCGAGGCGCGAGAACAGCGCACTCGCACTGTTGATGGTGATGACCACCAGCGAGGTGCCGACGGCCACCGGCATGGGCAGCCGCATGGCCAGCACGAGGGCGGGAACCACGACGAACCCGCCCCCGACACCGAAGAACCCGGTGAGCAGCCCGACCGCGGTGGCGGTCAGCAGCAGGACGCCCACGGCGCGGCAGTCGCAGCGGAACGGGCGCAGTGTGAGCATCGCGATGGCGCTGGCCTCGACCTCTGGCTGTCCTGCGGCCTGCCTGCGGGCAGGGGCCGGCTGCCGCCGGATCATCACCCCGGCGACGACGAACATGAGTCCCGCGAAGGCGACGAGCAGGACGTTCGGGGGCACCGCCGTCGAGAGCAACGAGCCGAGGAACGCCCCGCCGATGCCGAGGACGCCGAAAACGACGCCCTGTCCGAGACGTACCCGACCGGCGCGCAGGTGGGGAATCATCCCGATCAGGGTCGTGATGCCGACGATGACCAACGAGCCGGTCGTCGCGGCGCGGGCGTCGAGGCCCAGTAGGTAGACGAGGGCGGGGACGGTGAGGATGGAGCCACCGCCCCCCAGGGCGCCCAGGGTGATCCCGACGACGACCCCGATCGCAACGGCAACGGCGAGCGTGCTCACGCCGAGGCGGGCGCCTGGTCGGTGACGATCTCCAGCCCCGCGGCCTCGGCGGAGCGGTCGAAGCTGTCGTCGACCACGACCACCCGACGGCCCGTGGCCGCGACCAGGGACGCGGCGATGGAGGCGCGGTAGCCCGAGGCGCAGTGCACCCAGAGTTCACCCTCAGGCACCTCGTCCATGCGCTTGATGATCTCGTGGATGGGAAGGTGCACGGCGCCGTCGATGTGGCCCTCACGCCACTCGCTGACCCGGCGGACGTCCAGGACGGTGACGGACCGGTGGTGACGGACCTGTTCGAGGTCGGCGAAGCTGGCGCTGGGCAACGCGGCGAGCGGTGCGTCGGTCCAGTCCTCCGGCCGTCCGGTGGCGGCAGCAGCGGGCCGGTCGATGCCGATCCGAGTCAGTTCGCGCTGGGCCTCGGCCACCTGCTGCTGACTCTCGCCGAGGAGCGTGACCGGCGTGCCCCAGGGAATGAGCCAGCCCAGGTAGGTGGCGAACTGGCCGTCCAACCCGAAGTTGAACGTGCCGGGCGCGTGGCCCTTCGCGAAGGCGGTGCGGGTGCGCAGGTCCACCAGCCACTCGCCCGCCTCGAGCCGACGACGCAGCTGGTCCTTGTCAGCCCGCTCGGGCTCGGACAGGTCGGCGGCATCGGGGCCGGCGGAGTTGGCTGGGCCCATGTGCACGTAGTAGGCGGGGTAGGCATCCAGACCGGCGAGGGTGTCCGCGACGAAGTCCTCCTCATCCTGGGACATCACCGGGTTGATGCGCCGCTCGCGACCGATGGTGGACTCGGTGGTGTCTCCTCCGGCGGAGGTGGCGGCGCAGAAGCTGCCGAACCCATGGGTCGGCATGACCTTCGTGTCATCGCTCAGCTCGGCGGCCAGTCGGCGGGCGGAGCTGTACTGGTGCCGGGCGAGCTGGTGGGTGTGTGCCTCACCGAGCAGGTCCGGACGTCCCGTGGAGCCGAAGAGCAGGGAGCCACCGGAGAACACTGCGGGGTCCTCGCCCTCGAGGACGTAGGAGAGGTGCGTGAAGGTGTGCCCGGGGGTGTGCATGGCGCGGACGTGCATGCTGGGGCTGACCTCGACCACGTCGCCGTCGCGGATGCCGGTCCGCTCGAAGGAGACCTCTTCCTCGGCGTTGACGTAGTACGCCGCCCCGGTCTCGGCCGCCAAGGCGTGGCCGCCGGTGACGTAGTCGTTGTGGATGTGGGTCTCGAACACGTGGGTGATCACGACCCCCGCACTGGCGGCCTCGTCCAGGACGCGGTCAATGTCGCGCTGCGGATCGACGACGAAGGCGACCTCGCCGTCGTGTACCAGGTAGCTGCGGTCGCCGAGCGAGGGGGTCTCGATGGAGATGATCGTGGTGGTCATGGAGTTGGTCCTTCCGGGGGGCGGATGGGTTGGTGGGGTGGGGTGCTGCTCAGGCCCCGGCGTTCTGGCCGGTGACGACGCGATGGCCGGCGCGGATCCAGCCTGAGGTCCCGCCACTCACGGAGTGGGCGTCGAGCCCCGCTGCGCGCAGGTGCTCGGTCGCGCGCAGGCTGCGGTTGCCGCTGGCACAGATGACGTAGACGGGCTGGTTCGTCGGCAGGGCGGCGATCCGCTGCGGAACCTCACCCAGCGGGATGAGTTCCGCACCGGCCACGTGGCCTTGCACGTACTCGGCCGGCTCGCGGACGTCAAGGATGAACGCGCCCTTCGCTTTCGCGGCGGCGAACTGGTCGATGGACACCTCGGTCATATGAACGATCTCCTCACTCGGGAGGCGTCACCCTCCCTCACCAATGTGCGCGTTTCACGGACGGGAACCGTCAGCGTCGGCGCCGTCCCGTCTCCGGCCCGGACGCGGGTTGCAGTTCCCAGACCATGACACCACTATATACCCCCTGGGGTATCGCTGTGGGCATGGGTGGCCAATCTCCCCCTGGACCGCTCCCGCATCGCGCCGGTGCACATCTGCAACGGTGGCGCCCTGTTGCAGCGTGTGAAGCCGTGCACCTGCGCTCAACCGCTGCAGCTGTCTCCTGGGCGACGCCTGAGGGTGAGTGGTTGACGTCTGAGGGTGAGTCGTTGACGGTCCGAGTGGCGAGTGCCGATGAGGACGCGGCCCTGCAGCCCGTGTGGGGACGGGAGCGGGGCAGGGAGGCACGGGAGCGTCAGGACGCCGATGCGGGGGGGCCGCAGTGACCCACCTCGAACCCCCCGGGCCGGGACCCTCCGAGGGCGAACCCACCGTGCGCCCGACGTGGACCCTGCTGACCAACCATGGTCACGTCCTGCTGGCTGTCTGGAAGGCCGATGACGCCCGGGTGAGCGACATCGCGGCCCGGGTGGGCATCACCACCCGGGCCACTTTGACCATCCTCAAGGACCTCGAGGAGGCCGGGTACCTGCAACGCCGGCGCGTCGGTCGCCGGACGCAGTACACGATCGATGCCCACCAGCGCTTTCGTCACCCTGCCACCGCCGCCCATGAAGTCGGAGAGTTGCTGGTCATCTTCACACCCGATCAGCCATCAGGGGCCGAAGAAGTCCCTCCCGAGTCGGCACCGTGACACCGTGGCCACCACCTCGTCCCGGTCCTGCGCTTCAGCACGGGAGCCGGGCAGGGTGGGGACCGCCCTGACCCCGGCACCATGGCACCATGTTCGCGGAGGTGCCCATGTCCTACCCGCCGCACAACCCGCAATCCCCCGGCCAGCAGCAGCCCTGGGGCCCACAGCCCTGGGGTCAGCAGCCCCCAGTGCATCAGCCCCCGGTTCAACAACCCTGGGTCCAGCAGCCCGGCCACGACCCGTCCGGTGGCTGGGGCTCCCAGTACGCACAGTCATGGGCCCCATCCCCAGCGCCCAAGAAGTCCAGCACCGGGCTGGTCGCCATCCTGGTCGCGGTGGCCATCCTGATCGCCGGGGTCGGCATCTGGGCGGTGACCGCCACCGGCCGCAACAAGGCCGAGCCGGCCGTGCGGGAGTTCTTCGAACTGCTGAACACCCCCAAGCCGAGCTACTCCGAATTCTCCAAGCACGTCGCCGGCATCGACTTCAGGAACGTCTACGACGCGACGCGGCACTCCCCGGGCGGCACCTGGTCGTTGGTCTCGGTCGGGAAGGTCACCGACGACACGGTGCCCGTGACCTACAAGCACAACGAGCAGGAGTTCACGGCTGACTTCGCGGTGCGTCAGGAGGACAACAAGACCAAGCTGTACAAGCCCTTCACCTACGTCACCTTCAGCGCCGAGGAGCGGCTGCGCTTCGTGCTGGGCAGCAACGACGACATCGGTGTCTTCCTCGACCAGCAAATCGCCCTGTTCCCCGGCAGCTACACGATCACGCCGCTGCCCAGCTACACCGGGGACGCGCCGACCTGGCAGCCGAGCGAACCCACATTGGACATGCTGCCGGGCGCCATCAAGACCATCACCCTGCAACCGCGTCTGACCGACGACCACGCGGCCAGCACCAGCAAGGCCGTCACCGACGCCTTCACCACCTGCCTGCAGTCGGACAGCTTCTATCCGGTGAGCTGCCCGTTCCGCAGCACCCGGCCCGCCGACGCCGACTTCCCTGCCCAGGTGGTCTGGAGCATCACGCCCGCCGATGCCCCCAGCAAGCCCGTCCTGGACGAGAACTCCGGCGTCCTGAACCCCTGCTACCAGGTGCGGGGGATGATGGCCTACACCTACGCCACCCGCACCGGTGGCTCGAACCAGTCCACCCAGACCCAGGTCACGGCCACCGGTTGCGTCCGCACCTCGCTGGGCACCACGCGGGTGACCTGGAAGCGGTGAGCCGACCCGCACCTGGCGCACATGACGACGCGGACATGACAACGCGGACATGACAACGGCGCCCCGCACTGTGCGGGACGCCGTTGGGTTCCGGGACAGACCCGGGTGATGCGTCTGTCAGCTGGCCCGGGCAGCTGTTCGCTCGGGGGCCAACACCTCGCGCCACGAGGTGACCTCCGGGTGCTGGCGAAGGAGTGCGCGGCGTTCCCGTTCGGTCAGCCCACCCCAGATGCCCCATTCCAGACGGTTGTCGAGGGCTTCGATCAAGCAGTCCTGCCGCACCGGGCACCCCATGCAGATGGCAGCCGCACGCTTCTGCTGCTTGCCTTCGGGGAACAAGTCGTCCTCAGCGCCACGGCACCGAGCGAGCTCGACCCAGGACTGGTGGGTCTTCGTGGAATCAACCATGTACAGCCTCCTTTCGACATCGGTCGCCCGAGGGAAACCGAGGGTCGTACAATGTTTGTTCAACCTTGATGCCCTCACATTTCCACGGAAGGGCCAGCCTGTCCACCCCCCCTTTTGGCAGGTCTTGGGCTTCAAGGTTTGGTCACGAACTGTCCCGGCGGCGATATCGAGGACCGATCTGTGCCACAGTCCTGTCCGGTGAGCAGGTCGAGAGGAGGCGGGCGTGTACACGGTAAAACAGGTAGTCGCGATGACAGGACTGACCGCGGCCCGGCTGCGTGCCTGGGAGCGGCGCTATGGCGTGGTCTCGCCACGGCGCACCGATACTGCCTATCGCAGGTACAACGAAGAAGACGTGCAGCGGCTGCGCACAATGGCTCAGCTCATCGAGTCCGGGGTCTCCGCGTCGTCGGCGGCTGCCATCGTCACCTCCGACCCGCGAATCAACGACGTCCCTGCCGATGACCAGCCGCCGCCGTCCACCGAGCTCGCCGACGCCGCCGCCGCGCTGGACGTGGTTCGGTTGTCCAAGGTCCTGGACCGCGCACTGGGCCTGGACGGCTTCGAGATGGTTTGTGACGGCTGGTTGACCGAGGCCGTGGTCGAACTGGATGAGCGACGCCGCCGCGCCGAACTGCTGGACGTTCACGTCCGGGCCGCCGAGCAGGCGATCATCCTGCACCTGGGCTCCATGTTCGCCCAGGCCGTGACCAGCCCGACCCCGTGGCAGGCCCATCGCCAGCCGGGGGCGTCCCCCATGGTGCTGATCGGCCAGCAGGAGGCAACCGGACGCGACGTGGTGCCGATGCTGTTCTCGGTCGCACTGCGCCGCCACGGCGTCGACTCGCGCTACCTGGGCCGCGCCATCAGCACCGACGGCTGGCTGCAGGCGGTTCGCCAACTGCGACCCCGGGCGGTGGCGATCTCAAGTTCGACGGCGCGGGGACGACGCCAGGCACAAGAACTGTCGACCGTTCTCGCCGCGTCCAAGCCGCCGGTACAGGTGTGGCTGGGCGGGCCCGGGCACGACCCGTCAGAACCGTGGGTCCTGCCGATGCACATGCTCGGCGCCACCCATGCCATGCTCGGCCAACTCCGGGGCGGGGCACCCCGTTCGTCGCAGTGAGTCAGCCCACCGAGCAGCTGGCCGGGGTGCCCGGCGAGGCGCCGAACTCCACGCCCTGGAAGATCTGGGTGCGCGCCCACTCGTAGTACTTCTCGTTGCCGGGCTTGTCATAGGGGTTGTTCTTGGCGCAGCGGGCGACGTAGTAGCCGAGCACGTCGGCATAGGTCTCCATGTCGTTGTGCCCGTAGTCCGAGAACCGGCCCTCGCTGGCGTAGAGGCGGTGGAAGCTGGCCCAGTAGGCAGGGTCCTGGCCGCGGTCGACGCTGTAGGCATGGCCCATCTCGTGGATGACCAGACGCACCAACCGGCCCGGGTCGCCCTCGTCCAGTGCCTGCTGCCACTTGGCGAAGTCAAAGGTCAGCGCCCCGGGACGGGTCAGGCCCCAGTCACCCCACGCCCAGCTGCGGGTAGGAGCAGCGGCAATGGTGAGGGTGTTGTTGACCTTGGCCCGGGTCAGGGTGACGAAATCAGTGCAGCTCACGGCGTCCAGCGTCTGCCAGACGATCTTCACCATGGGGCGGTACTGCGGGTCGGTCCACCAGTCCCCGACCAGGCGAATGCCGAAGTTCTTCTGCAGCAGGTTGCGCGTGTGGGTGGGCGTCGCGTCCGCCGGCCACGTGAACCGGGCGGCGCACGGGTCGGGAATGCCGGTGACCGGTGTCACCTTGGGCGGGGCGATCGGCAGCGCCGCCGCCGGGGTCGCCACGGCGCCCAGCAGCACCAACACCGGAAGTACGATTCCGGCCAACCAACGGCCCACGCGCATGTCAATCCCCCTTTTGACCCATCACCACCCCGAAGCCTAAGAGAATCTCAGCTATTCTTCAACTGCTGGTGGTCAGATGACGCCGAGGGCGAGCATGGCGTCGGCCACCCGAATGAAACCGGCCACGTTGGCCCCGATGACGTAGTCGCCAGCGGCGCCGAACTCCTCGGCGGTGTTGATGCAGTCGTCGTGGATGTCGATCATGATCTGGCGCAGGCGCTCCTCGGTGGTCTCGAAGTCCCATGAATCACGGCTGGCGTTCTGCTGCATCTCCAGGGCGCTGGTGGCCACCCCGCCGGCATTGGACGCCTTGCCGGGCGCGTAGAGCACACCTGCTGCCTGGAAGACGGCCAGGGCTGCCGGGGTGGTGGGCATGTTGGCGCCCTCGGCCACCAGCTTGACGCCGTTCTTCACCAGCTCGCGGGCATGGGCCTCGTCCAGCTCGTTCTGGGTGGCGCAGGGCAGCGCGACGTCGGCCTGCACGTCCCAGATGGACGACCCGTTGCCCGCCGCGGTGTGAACGGCGTTGGGGCGACGCTCGGCGTAGTCGCTGAGCCGTCCGCGGTTGACCTCCTTGACGTCGATGAGGGTCTCAATGTCCAGACCGTCCTCGTCCACGACGAAGCCGGACGAGTCGGAACAGGCGACCACGGTGGCCCCGTACTGGATCGCCTTCTCGGCCGCGTAGATCGCGACGTTGCCGGAACCGGAGATGATGACCCGCTTGCCCTCGAAGGAGTCGTTCACCCGACGCAGCATCTCTTCGGCGAAGAAGACGGTGCCGTAGCCGGTGGCCTCCTTGCGGGCCTGCGACCCGCCCCAGGTGATGCCCTTGCCGGTGATGACGCCGGCCTCGTAGCGGTTCGTGATCCGCTTGTACTGGCCGAACAGGTAACCAATCTCGCGGCCACCCACGCCGATGTCACCGGCCGGCACGTCGGTGTACTCACCGATGTGGCGGTACAGCTCGGTCATGAAGGACTGGCAGAAGCGCATGACCTCGCCGTCGGACTTGCCCTTGGGATCGAAGTCCGACCCGCCCTTGCCACCGCCAATGGGCAGACCGGTCAGGGCGTTCTTGAAGGTCTGCTCGAAACCGAGGAACTTGATGATCGACAGGTTCACCGACGGGTGGAACCGCAGCCCGCCCTTGTAGGGGCCCAGGGCCGAGTTGAACTCCACCCGGAAACCGCGGTTGATCTGGATCTCACCCTTGTCGTCGACCCACGGCACCCGGAAGATGATCTGGCGCTCCGGCTCGCAGATGCGCTGGATGATCGAGCGGCCCGCGTACTCCTTGTGGGTGCCGACGATGGGGCTCATGCTCTGCATGACCTCGAAGACGGCCTGCTGGAACTCGGCCTCACCTGCGTTGCGCTGCAGAACGGTCTCGAAAGTGGGCTGCAAGCTGGGGTGCAGGCTGCTGGTGTCGCTCATGGTCATCCTCTAGGACGGGGCCCACGTCACCCGCCCAGGGCATTGAGAAACCAGGGTCGGGACGCCATTGGGCCTGCGGTCAGACTTGTCCACCCTACCGAGCGGGCGCCGATGGCGGAATTCTGGTCGGTCAGTGGATGATCGCGCACGGGTCGCGGTGACCCGGCACACTAGCCTGTCCCCATGGCACATTCCCCTGCAGGCGCATTCCCGGTCACGCCCAATTCCGCGGCGGTGTCCGAGGCGCAACTGTCCGAGATCATGACCAATCCTGGTTTCGGGGCGCACTTCACCGACCACATGGTGCTGATCGACTGGGAGGAGGGCCGCGGATGGCACGACCACCGGATCGTTCCCACCGGCCCGATCGCCATGCATCCGTCCTCGGCGGTGCTGCACTACGCGCAGGAGATCTTCGAAGGCCTCAAGGCCTACCGCCTCGACGACGACACCATCCGCCTGTTCCGTCCGGAGATGAACGCGGCGCGGATGGCGCGTTCGGCGGAACGGATGAGCATGCCGCCGTTGCCCGAACCGGTCTTCCTGAACGCCGTGCGCCAGTTGGTCGACCTCGACCGTCGCTGGGTGCCGGGGAACAAGCATGAGGAGAACCTCTACATCCGCCCGTTCACCTTCGCCACCGAGCGACTGATCGGGGTGCGGCCGGCCAAGTCGTACACCTTCTGCGTGCTGATGACCCCCGCCGGCGCCTACTACAACCAGCCGATGAGGTTGTGGGTGACACCGAACTACTCCCGGGTCGCCCCGGGCGGCACCGGCAAGGCCAAGACGGGTGGCAGCTACGCCGCGTCCCTGATCGCCGCCGACGAGGCCGCCGAGCAGGGCTGCGGCCAGGTGTTGTGGCTGGACGGCGCCGAGCACCGCTGGCTCGAGGAGTGCGGCACCATGAACATCATGTTCGTCACCTCCGACGGAGAATTGCTCACCCCGGAATCGCCCTCGATCCTGGACGGGGTCACCCGCGACTCGATTCTGCAGCTGGCACCCGACCATGACCTGGTCGGCGTGGAGCGTCCGATCAGCGTCGACGAACTGCGTGAGCGGGTCACCGACGGCAGCATCATCGAGGCCTTCGCCTGCGGCACCGCCGCCGTGGTCACCCCCATCACTGGTTTCAAGGCTCCCGACTGGCAGGTGCAGGTGGCCAATGGCCAGGTCGGGGAGAAGACGCAGGCGATTCGGACCAGCCTGCTCGACATCCAGTACGGGCGCGTCCCCGACAGCCGTGGCTGGACCCAGCAGGTCTGAGCTATTCGCTTCCTCGCCGCCGGTTCGCTGTGCCACAGTGGTGCCCATGACTGACCCGAAGACCGGCAACGGCACCGAGAGCCCCGACCCTCGCGACGCCATGCGCGAGGCGCTCGAGCGCAAGAAGCAGCAGCAGCACGGGTCGGCAGCCGCCGGACCGTCGAAGGGTCCGACTGTTCCCGGCGGCCCGCACGGGCAGGCCGGGGGCAAGCGCACCTTCCGCCGCAAGAGCGGCAGCTAGTCCGCCCCGTTTCCTACGATTCCACCAGTCCGGCAGGCGGTTGCAGCGAATGCACCGCCTGCCGGGTCTGTTCCCGGGCCGTCCTCAGCCGGGCCTGCGGGCCCGTCCCGGAGCGCAGGGCCTGGTTGACCGGATAGAGCCTGGCGTGGCCATCGGTGAGGTGGCTGGTCACCAGGGTGGGGATGTACTCGGCCCGGGTGACCATGAAACGGCCACGCTTGCCCGGCAGTGGCGCGTCCTGCTCGGTCCAGGTGAACCGCACGGTGATGCCCTCGAAGCCCCGCGGGACGGTGTCGTGGTGCTGGGCGACCATGTTGCCCATGCCGTAGACCACCCAGGTGTTGTCGACCATGGTGATGGGCTGGACGACGTGGACGTGCTCGCCGAAGACCAGGTCGATCTCGGGTGACTGGGCCAGGGCGGTGGCGCGGGCGACCTGGTCGACGCTGGGACGCATCTGGTACTCCTCACCACCGTGCAGGTGCGCCAGCACAATCTCGGCGCCGGCAGCCCTGGCCGCCCTGGCCCGCGCGATCATCGCATCGACGTCCCACAGGTCCACGCACCAGGGCTTGCCCGGCGGCAACCCGATGCCGTTCAGCCCATAGGTGCCGCTGACGACGCTGACCCTCACCCCGGCCCGGGTGATCACCAGCGGTCTGCCGGCGTCGACCTCGGTGACGTGGGTGCCGACCACCCCCATGCCGGCGTCGCGCAGCAATTGCGCAGTGCGCGCCAGCCCGGTGAAACCCTGGTCGAGGCTGTGGTTGGAGGCGGTCGTGGCCAGGTCCCAGCCCATGGTGGCCATCCACGCCGCGATCTGCGGTGGGGCGGCGAAGGACGGGTAGTTGCGGTAGGGCCCGCCACGCTCGGCGAAGGGCACCTCATTGTGCGCAATGGCCAGGTCGGCCCCCATGATGAGGGGCTTCATCGCGGCGAACATGGGGTCGAAGTCGAACTCGTCGCCCTTGCCGGTGCGCCGGTGGTCGTTCGCGGCGGTGAACCACAAGGTGTTGTGCCACAGCAGGTCGCCCGACATCACCGTGGTCAGCGACCGGGGCCGCACCGCCGGACTGCTGGTGGCCGGGCTTCGAGTGGTGGGGCTACGAGTGGCGGGGCCGCTGGCCGAGGATGCGTTGACCGACGGTGCCGTGGGAACCGAGGCGTCGGGTGGGTCGGCCGCGGGACGGACACACCCGGCCAGGCCCGCTGCGGCAGCGCCCAGGACGAGGCGTCGGGGCACCCGCCTGGACATCTGTCCTCCTGCCACCCGGTCCTGTCCGTGCACGACATCGGCGTGCACGAGATCGTGTGGGCTCCAGTCTATCCGGGGCTCCCGGTGTAACTCTTGGCAACCGCTGTGTCACGGGTCGAGGCCCGGTGTTTGAATGGGGACGTGACTGAACTCGACCCCGCCGCCAGCGACACCACCACCGTCGCGGCAGCTGCGCCCACGCCCCGGCTGGGACTCCTCACCAGTGGTGGCGACGCCCAGGGCATGAACGCCGCCGTCCGCGCCGTGGTCCGCAGCGCGCTGACCCTGGGCGCCGAGGTCTACGCCATCTTCGAGGGCTACCAGGGCATGATCGACGGCGGTGACGGCATTCGCGCCTTTGGCTGGGAGGATGTCGGCTCGATCCTGCACAAGGGTGGCACCGTCATCGGCACCTACCGCTCGCCGGAGTTCCGGGAGCGGGACGGGCGCCGCCGGGCCGCGCGCAACCTGGTGCAGCGGGGCATCGACCGCCTGGTCGTGATCGGCGGTGACGGGTCGCTGTCCGGCCTGGACCTGTTCCGCCAGGAATGGCCCAGCCTGCTGACCGAACTGGTCGAGTCCGGTGACCTCACCCCCGAGCAGGTGGCGGCGCACCCGTCCCTGATGATCACCGGCCTGGTCGGCTCCATCGACAATGACCTGGTCGGCACCGACATGACCATTGGCGCCGACACCGCCCTGCATCGCATCGTCGACGCCATTGACGCCCTGGCCAGCACCGCGGCCAGCCACCAACGTCGTTTCGTGGTCGAGGTGATGGGTCGCCACTGCGGCTACCTGGCGCTGATGGCCGCCATCGCCGGTGGCTGCGACTACGTGTTCATTCCCGAGAACCCGCCGCCGGTCGACTGGGAGACCTCGATGTGCGAGGGTCTGCGCCAGGGTCGCGCGGCCGGGCGACGCGACTCCATCGTCCTGGTCGCCGAGGGAGCCCGCGACCAGTCCGGCGCCACCATCACCAGCCAGCGCATCGCCGACGTCATCCGCGAGCAGACCGGCGAGGACGCCCGGGTCACCATCCTGGGACACGTCCAGCGCGGTGGCGCGCCCAGCGCCTACGACCGGTGGGCCAGCACCTGGCTCGGCTACGAGGCCGTCCAGGACGTGCTGCACGCCACCCCCGCCAGTGAGGCATCCGTGATCGGCATCCACGGCAACCGGACGACCCGGCTGAGCCTGCAGCAGTCGGTCGCCGACACCCACCGGGTGCCGACCCTGATCGAGAACCACGACTACGAGGGCGCCATGGCCCTGCGCGGCTCAAGTTTCGCCTCCTCGGCGCGCATCCATGCCGAACTCATCTCGACCACGCTGACCCAGGCCGTCCCGGGCTCCAAGCGCATCGCGATCCTGCATGCCGGTGGACTGGCCCCGGGCATGAACACCGCCCTGCGGGCCGCGGTCCGGCTCGGCATCTCCCGCGGGTTCACCATGCTGGGCGTGCGCAATGGCTACGAGGGCCTGCGCAAGGGCGACATCAACGAGATGAGCTGGCGAGAGGTGGAGGGGCTGACAGCCGAGGGCGGCTCGGTACTGGGCACCCGGCGCACCCTGCCGCAGGTCGAGGAGATGTACGCCATCAACCGCGCCCTGGAGGACCACCACGTCGACGCCCTGCTCGTGGTGGGCGGCTTCAATGCCTACGAGGGGGCATGGCGGTTGCACAACGAGCGCGGCCGCTACCCCGCCTTCAGCCTGCCCATCGTCTGCATCCCCGCCAGCATCGACAACAACCTGCCCGGCTCAGAACTGTCGATCGGTGCCGACTCGGCGCTGAACGCGATCGTCGACTCCATCGACAAGATCAAGATGTCGGGGTCGGCGGCCCAGCGCTGCTTCGTGGTCGAGACCATGGGCCGCTACTGCGGCTACCTGGCGTTGATGGGCGGACTGGCCGGCGGTGCCGAACGCGTCTACCTGCACGAGGAGGGCATCACCCTGGACGCGCTCACCGACGACGTCCACTGGTTGAAGAACGAGTTCGAGACCGGACGGCGACTCTTCCTCGCCGTCCGCAACGAGAACGCCAACGCCCACTTCACCACTGACTTCCTCACCCGCCTGCTCGAAGAGGCGGGCGGCGACGCCTATGACGTGCGGCAGTCGATCCTGGGCCACATCCAGCAAGGGGCGAACCCGTCCCCCTTCGACCGACTGATGGCGACGCGGCTGGTCAGCCGCGGCATCGACATCCTGGCCGGGGAACTCGCCTCGCCCGAGGAACCCAACAGCTGGTACATCGGGCAGGTGGGTTCGGCGATCGAGCAGGCGCCGCTGCAGCACATGCACGAGCAACTCGACCCGAAGTTCCGGCGCCCGAAGAAGCAGTGGTGGATGGCGCTGCGCGCCGTCCACGAGGCGGTCTCGGCAGGACCCCACCCCAACTGAGCTGATTCTTCGACTGCTCTCAGGATCCCGTGCGCGGGGCGCGATCCGGGGGGTGCGAATGGGGCAGGCGCCCTACTACTAGGCCATCAACTGGTAGTCAGCTGGTGCCGTCATGATCGCAGTCGGCACGCCCCAGTACCCGTGCTTGTTTTCGTAGATGAAGACCACGCCGTCCTTGCGCTGACCGACCAGGTCCCTCACTCCGTCGCCGGAAAGGTCACCGGCCGAGAAGGCCCGCGTGAAACCCTCCCAGCCGCGCCCGACCCGGGTGGCCGGGCCGATGCCTCCGTTGGAGGTACCGAGATAGGACCACAGCATTCCGTCCGAACGAATCGCCAGGATGTCGGAGCGACCATCCAGGCTGACGTCGCCGACGGAGAGGATCTGCGTCATGCCGTTCCAGTTCTTCCCGATGTGTTTGATGTCGGTCAAGCCATTGGCAGTCACCGTGTAACGGAACAGGGCTCCGTCCGAGGCGCGCCGAGCCACCACGTACTGGGTGGATCCCCCGGCCAGGTTGCCCGCCGGAACGATCTGGTCCATCCCGCCCCAGTTGCTGCCCATCTGCTTCCAGGCGGCCACAGAACCCCCACCCACTGAGCGGTAGAGCCACAGGGAATGGTCCGTGCCACGCCGCGCCAACAGGTCCGAGCGCCGGTCCCCGGTGAGGTCGTCGATTTGGGCCAGATATGTCATCGAGCCCCACCCTGTACCGACCACGCCGACCTCGCTGGCGGGGGCCTTGGCGGAGCCCCGGTGAAAGATCAACTGCCCAGCGCCATCGACGGCGAACAGGTCCCCGATACCGTCCCCGGTGTGGTCACCGAAGACACCCGAGGCCGGTGCAGGCGTCGTCTGGAGAGCCTTCTGCACAATGATGCCGTCGTAGTGACCGGCTCGTGAGCCGGAGAAAGGTACCTCATAGGTGCCCGGCTGCGAGTAGTTGAGCAAGCTCCCGCTGGCCGTCACGTGGGTGGGAGCGGTGACGACCACGGGCTTGCCTGCCTCGTCCAGAACGTTGATGCGGTAGGGCACGCCCACTTCCGCGGCCGGAAGGACGAGTCGTTGCCGCTCTGCCCGGACGATTCCTGGCGACGCCCAGGCCAGACCCGACAGGTCCGCCAACTGGTTCTCGATCAGCTCGACGTAGTACAGGGCTGTCAGTGTGTCCGGCACGTGCACAGTGGTGAGCTGGTTCGTGGCGATGTTGAGGTACTGCAACTTCACCAGGCTGCCGGGCAACGACAGGTTCGAAAGCTGGTTTTCGTGAAGTTTGAGAATTTCGAGGTCCACCAGTTCGGCGGGCACCATCAGCGAACTGAGCCGGTTCTCCGCCAACCCCAGCCTCCACAATTTCGTGGCTGTGGACGGGACCGTGAAGTCGGTCAACCGGTTGGAACCCAGTTCAAGGGAACGAAGCTCAGTCAGGCTCTCGGGGACTACCAGGTTCGGCAGCAGGTTGCTGGTGGCATGCACGCTCTGCAACCTGGTCAGCGTGTCCGGCAGGGTCAGGCTCGTGATCCTGTTCTGGTCGAGGAACAACGTGGTCAGCGACGTCAGGGTTTCGGGCGGGGAGAAACTCGTCAGCTCGTTCCAGGTCAGGTCTACGTACGCGAGACTGACCAGCGTTTCCGGGATGGTCAGGGAGGAGAGCTGGTTCCCCGTCGCCTCGATCCGCCGCAGACTGGTCAACGTGGGCGGGATGACCAGCGAGGTCATCTTGTTGCCATAGAGGTCGACGGACTCGAGGGCCGTCAGGTTCGCCGGCAGGGTCACCGCCCCCAGGTTCTGCCAATACACCTGGAGGTTGACGAGGTTCGGTGCATGTTCGAGTTCGGACAGATCGCGGATCGTGTCAGCCCGATCACAGAGCAAGCTCCTCACGTTGCCCAAATCTGCTGCCCTGAGCGGCGTCCCGGGAAGCAGAGCCAAATTCGCCGAGAGGCACACCCGCAACCCCGGATCGTCAATCGTGATGATGGGTGAGTTGGCTTCCCGAGGAAGGACACGAGCGTCGGCGATCGCGGGAGACATGACGGTCAGCAAGGTAATCAGGAGGACAATGAGCAGGCAAGGTCGGGGACGCATTGCGGGGCCTTTCTTGGCCGCCCTGAGCGTACGGGACCGCCCACTGAGGTACTTCACCACGCCGGTGTGGCAAGGGATCGGACTTGGACGAGAACATAACAGTCACCGCGTGGTCGATGGAAGACCGTTCGGGCAGAATCTGCAGCACATGCACGAGCAACTCGACCCGAAGTTCCGACGCCCGAAGAAGCAGTGGTGGATGGCGTTGCGCGCCGTCCACGAGGCGGTCTCAGCAGGACCCCACCCCAACTGAGCTGATTCTTCGACTGCTCTCAGGATCCCGTGCGCGGGGCGGGATCCGGGTGGCCGAAATGGGGGGTTTCAAAACTGCGTTACGACAGCGACCATGGTGCCATGACCCGTACACATTTCGGACGCACCCTGTTGCGCCGACTCGGTTCGGCCACCCTCGGCCTGACCCTTGCACTCGGCCTCGGGTTGGCCTCCTCCCAACCCGCCAAGGCCGCCGTCCCCCAGCCCGGAAACGTGCCCTGGGTGAACTTCGCAGATGGCGGCACCCAACTGGGTGTCTCCCTGCTCGTCAACTATCCGCAGCAGATGAGCGGGCACTGGCGCACGCACGTCAAGGTCTGCAACTACACCGGTGCGGCGCTGCCGGTGGGTACCTACACCTTCAGCTACACCAACTACAACTACGGCACGTTCTTCTTCACCGAGTGGACCGATTCGCTGCCCAACAGCTGGCTGGCGAACAACGCCTGCGTCAGCGGCGACTTGATGAGCACCGAAGAACCGCTGCAGATGGCCTTCCACAAGATCCTGAGCGGCCAGACGCGCATCGACATCCTGCCGGCCACCGAGTGGGAGGGCATCCTCAAGGTGCGCGAACCCAAGTCCCCGGGCACCAGCTATGTGCACGGCGACTACTCCGGGGACTCCCGGGCCGACCTCAACGGCAGCTTCGGCTTCAACTTCTACACCTTCCGTACGGTGACCCCGTCGCTGGAGCCCGTGTCCTTCCACATGTCCGATGTCGTGGGTCCCAGCATCACCTGGATGTCGAAGCTGCCCGACATGGACGTCAACGGCGCCTCCGACCTGTTGGTGCGCACCACCGACGGCAAGATGCACTTCCAGCGCATGATGGACGTCGGCAAGCGCGGATTCAGCAACCAGGTCGGCACCAACTGGAATGGGATCAGCATCATGGCCGTGGTGAACAAGCGCAGCACGGCCACCAACCAGCACCCGTGGCTGCTCGGACGGGCGGCCAATGGCGACCTGATCCGCTACCAGGTCAGCCCCACCGGCATCTACAGCGCCGCCAAGATTGGCCAGCACTGGAACGCCATCGCCAAGATCTTCAGCGTCGGTGACTTCTCCGGCGACGGCACCCCCGACCTGATGGCCATTGGCACCAACGGCCTGCTGTACCGCTACAACATGACCGCCACCGGCAACATCAGCTCGGTCAACGTGGTCGGCCACGGCTGGGCGACGTTCCTGCACGCCGTCAGCCCCGGCGACATGAACGGAGACGGTCGCTGGGACCTGGTGGGTGTGCGCAGCGACGGCAAGATGTTCTTCTACGCCAACGCCGGGCCCGGCCGCTGGAGTTCGGCACGACAGATCGACCAGAACTGGGACGGCATCCAGACGCTGGCCTGACACTCACGCCCTCGACCAGCGGCCCGTCCCGGAACCATCCCGGGGCGGGCCGCTGGTGCGACGCGAACTGGTCGAACGCGGCGGATCAGGCCTTGTTCGGGTGGGTCATGTCGGCGGGGACCACCCAGGCGTCGAACTCCTCGGCACTCAGGTGCCCCGACGCGATGGCCGACTCGCGCAGGCTCAGTCCGGCCTTGTGGGCGTGCTTGGCAATGGCGGCGGCCTTGTCGTAGCCGATGTGGCGGTTCAGGGCGGTCACCAGCATCAGGTTCTTCGACAGGTTGTCCTCGATCACCGCCCGGTTCGGCTCGATGCCGACGGCGCAGTGGGCGGTGAAGCTGCGGCAGCCGTCCGCGATCAGCCGAATCGACTCCAGCACCGCGTGGGCCATCACTGGCTTGAACACGTTGAGCTGGAAGTTGCCCTGGCTGGCGGCAAAGCCGACGGTCGCGTCATTGCCGAAGACGCGGGTGGCCACCATCGTCAGAGCCTCGGACTGGGTCGGGTTGACCTTGCCGGGCATGATCGAGCTGCCGGGCTCGTTCTCGGGGATGACGAGTTCCCCAATGCCGTTGCGGGGGCCCGAGGCGTACCAGCGGACGTCGTTGGCAATCTTCATCAGGGCCATGGCCGAGGTGCGCAGCGCCGAGGAGACCTCGGCCAGGGCGTCGTGGGCACTGAGCGCCGCGAACAGGTTCGGTGCCTGGACGAACTCGGTGCCGGTCTCCTCGCTGATCTTCTGGGCAGTCAGCGCACCGAACTTCTCGTGCGCGTTCAGTCCGGTGCCGACGGCGGTGCCGCCGATGGCGAGCTCACGCACCCCGCCCTCCGCCTGCTTCACGGCATTGATGGCGAAGTCCAGCTGGGCGACCCAGCCGCCGATGACCTGGCCCAGCAGCACCGGGGTGGCGTCCTGCAGGTGGGTGCGACCGACCATCACGACGTCGGCGAACTCGCGCGCCTTGCCGTCGAGGCAGTCACGCAGCTCGGCGACGCTGGGGTACAGCTTCTCGACGAGGTCCAGGACGACGGCAATGTGCATGGCCGTGGGGAAGGTGTCATTGGACGACTGGCCGCGATTGACGTGGTCGTTGGGGTGCACGGGGGCCTTGGAGCCGAGCTCACCACCGGCGATCTCAATGGCCCGGTTGCTGATCACCTCGTTGGAGTTCATGTTCGACTGGGTGCCCGACCCCGTCTGGAAGACGACCAATGGGAAGTGGTCGTCCAGTGTGCCGGCAATCACCTCATCCGCGGCCTGGACGATCAGGTCGGCCACGTCAGTGGGCAGCTCGCCCAGCTCGCCATTGGCCTGGGCGGTCGCCTTCTTCAGGATGCCGAGGGCGCGCACCATCGAGCGGCCCCAGACAAAGGTGTCACGGCCAATGTCAAAGTTGTGCAGCGAGCGCTCGGTCTGCGCGCCCCAGTAGCGGTCGGAGGCCACGTCAATGGGGCCCATGGAGTCCTTTTCGACACGAGTAGTCATGGGCTGAGCCTATGGTGTGGGCGGGTCGGTCCGACCGCCGGGGTCACCGTCCGGGACGCCGCGGCGGCGCGGCCAACGATCCTGAACGCAGCCTGAGACACGACGGCGTTTTTGTTCGCGCGCCTTGGTCATCCTGCCCCAAATACATGACTAGACTAACCAATCGTGGCCCGACCGAAATTGCACGACGAATCCCTTCGCCAGCGACTGCTTGAGGCAGCGACCGACCTGGTGGCCGAAAAGGGCGACACCTTCGCCCTGCGGCCCCTGGCAGAGTCACTCGATACCTCAACCACCGCCATCTACTCGCTGTTCGGCTCCCGCGACGCCCTGCTCGAGGCCGTCGCCGAGCAGGCCGTGAGCAGCTTCAGCGATGCCCTGGAGGCGGTGCGCGATGACGATCCGCTGACCTGGATCCTCGGGCTCGGCATGGGCTACCGCCGGTGGGCACTGGAGAGCCCGGCACGCTTCCACATCGTGTCCGACGGGCGACTCGACTCCGAGGCCGTCCTCTGCGCCAGGGCGCGGTCACTGGAACCCCTCGCGGCGGCGGTCCGACTGGCCATGGACGCCGGGTACGTCAGCGGTGAGATCGACGACATCTGCACCACCTGGTACGCGGGGGTGCACGGCTTCATCATGCTGGAGATCAGCGGTGCGCTGCCCGGCGGCGACGTCCAGTTCTCGCGGTTGGCCGACGCGCTGTTCCTGGGGCATGCCACCGAGAAGGGCATTGCCCGGCTCGAGGAGCAGTCCTTTGACGACCTGCGTCAGCGACTGAGCTTGCCCGAACAGGTTTGAGCATTTTTTCACGCGCACGGACCAGCGCGATAGTCTGTGCACCACGTGACCCGTGGGCGTGCCCGTGCGGGTCGTCTCGTTTCAAGGAGGAACCGACCCCATGACCGATGCCGCAACTCTCCACCTCGGCGACACCAGCGTCGACATGCCCATCATTCCCGCCACCACGGGGCAGAACGGCTTCGACGCCTCAAAGGTGCTCGCCAAGACGGGCCATGTGGCCTTGGACGTTGGCTTCGTGAACACCGCCTCATGCACGTCCTCGATCACCTTCATCGATGGTGACGAGGGCATTCTGCGCTACCGCGGTTACCCGATCGAACAATTGGCCGAGCAGTCGACCTTCCTCGAGGTGGCCTACCTGCTCATCTACGGCGAACTGCCCTCGGCCGACGAACTCGCCGAGTTCGAGGGCAAGATCGCTCGCCGGATGATGATCGACGAGCGCCTCAAGGAGGTGTACCGCGCCTTCCCGCGCGGCGCCCACCCCATGATGGTCCTGGCCGCCGGTGTCGTCGGTCTGGGCGCCTACAACCGCACCACCCTCGACCCCCACGACCCCGAGCACATCCAGGAGTCGACGCTGCGTCTGCTGGGCTCGATGCCGACCCTGGCGGCCTACGCCTACAAGAGCTCGGTGGGTGAGCCGTACCTGTACCCGCAGACCAAGCTCAGCTACGTCGAGAACTACCTGCGGCTGTCGTTCGGCACCCCGCAGGAGGAGTACCAGCTCGACCCGACCGTGGTCAGGGCCTTTGAGACCCTCTTCATCCTGCACGCCGACCACGAGCAGAACTGTTCGACCTCGACGGTGCGCATGGTCGGCTCGTCGGACGCGAACATCTATGCCTCGATCAGCTCCGGCGTCAACGCCCTGTCCGGTCCGCTGCACGGCGGCGCCAACCAGGCCGTCCTGGAGATGCTGGCCGACATGCGCCGCGACGGCATCGACACCAAGACCTTCGTCAGCCAGGTCAAGGACAAGAAGTCCGGACGCAAGCTGATGGGCTTCGGCCACCGGGTCTACAAGAACTACGACCCGCGCGCCAAGATCATCAAGGGCCACGCTGATGAGATCCTGCGTGCGTCGGGCAAGTCCAACGCCCTGCTCGACATGGCGTTGGAGCTTGAGGAAGCAGCACTGAACGATGAGTACTTCATCGAGCGCAAGCTGTACCCGAACGTCGACTTCTACACCGGTCTGATCTACGAGGCCATGGGCTTCCCGGCGCAGTTCTTCACCGCGCTGTTCGCCCTGGGTCGTCTGCCGGGTTGGATCGCCCAGTGGCGCGAGCAGGAGTCCGACCCGGCCCGCAAGATCGGGCGTCCGCGCCAGGTCTACACCGGTGAGGTGCTGCGCGACTACGTGCCGCTCGACCAGCGCTGAGCCATCCGCGAAGGGCCCCGACCACACGGTCGGGGCCCTTCGCGGTTCCCCCCGACCCGCCTCTGGGTAGCCTTGGACGAGTTGGTGCGTCCATCGAAGGAGAGTCATGAAGTCGTGCGGATCCATCCTGATCGGCGGCGCCATCGTCCTGGGCATTGGGCTCGTCGCCACCGGCAGCACCGAGAACTCAGCGAACTTCTTCACCGTCCTGGTGGTGATGGCCGTCATCGGCTTCGTGATCAGCAGGTCCAGCAAGAAGGGACCCGCCCCGTCAAAGGCCGCCGATGCCCAGCGGCGGCCGCGACCCGACCTGCGCGACCCACGCCAACCGCCCGGGTGGAGCCTGACCCAGCGCGCCGACTCCCTGGCGCAGGAGTGGAAGGGCAACCATCCGGTGCTGCCAAGCACCGGCATCTGGAACGTGCGCAGTGGCCGGGCCCACCGGCGCCAGGTCCACGTCTTCCAGTCGGCACGCACTTCACCGGCGCCCACCTTCATGATCTTCCGGATGCCCGACTACCACGGCCCCCTGTTCGAGGCCGTCAGCGACGGTCGCAACGAGGTGAACGTGCGCGGCTCGATGCCTCCGGGCGGCTCCGAACTGCTGAGCCGGATCGGCCCCCGCAACTTCCGCCGGTTGGGCGTGCTGCCCGGCAAGTTGTTCTGGATGGACGTCGGCACCCTCAGCGAGACCCAGGTGGCCACCTTCGTGGTCAGCAGGGTGCCCAGCATCGTCGAAACGGCGAACGAGCATTTGCCCCCCGGCAAGCCGGCCCAGCAGTCGAGTCGGCAGCCAAGCCGCCAGCCGAGTCGGCAGCGCCCGACCCAGCAGCGTCCGGCCCAGCAACGCCCAGCCCAGCAACGCCCCGCCCAACAGCACCCGCGTCCGGCAGCCCTGCCAGCAAGCAAGCTGCCCCACGATTTCGGGCCGAACCCCGATGACATCCTGCGGACCGCCCCCATTGAGCTGACCGAGCGACCGGCCCTCAAACCGGCCGCGGCTGATCCGGTCTCGGCGAGCCTGGAGAACCCGGAGCTGAGCACTGCGTGGAAGCCGATCGAGTGGACGCCTGCCCCGTTCGCGCTGACCGCACCGATGGGGTTGGGTGAGACGCCCTCTGCCGTCGAGGAGCTGGCGACCGGCTGGAAGCCGAGGGAGTGGACGCCGCCCACCTATGGTCAGCAAGGGGTCGGCGAGTGGAAGCCGGCGGCCGCGTGGCAACCGAACTACAGCACCACCGGCGAGGACTGACGGCTCACGCGGCAGGGACCCGGGCCACGAACACCGCGCCCACCGGGCCAGGCAGTTCCACCCCGTGCGCCACGCTGCCGTGGACCACGTCCCCGCCCATCGCCCTGGCGTAGCCGCGCGCAATGGCCAGTCCGAGACCGGAGCCCCGGCGCGAACTGGCCGTGCTGGGCAGGCGCACCAGACGGTCGAAGACCCGCTCACGGTCGTCGACGGGAATGCCCGACCCGGAGTCCATCACCGTCACCTCGACCATGGGGCGACCGTCCCCCGACACCTCGTGGCACACGATCCGCACCCAGCCCTGCGGACCCGCCGCGGTCGAGGCATTCTCGATGAGGTTGCGCAGCACACTGACGTAGCCGTGACGGTCCGCCATGGCGGTCACGTGGTCGCCCTCGATCTGCACGTCCAGCTGGGGCTGGGCCAGCCGCAGCCGCCGACGTTCGGCCTGCAGCAGGGGCATCACCGCCAACGGCACCGGGTCCACCTGCCCACCGACCTCGACGTGGGCGGCCTCCAGCAGGCTGCTGACCAGCTGGCCGCCGCGGCTGGCCTCGCGACCCAACAGGAACTCCAGTTCCTCGCGTTCCTGCCCGGGGGCGTTCTCGGGCAGGTGCACCAGGGCCTCGGCGGCCGCCTGGATGCCGGCCAGCGGCGTCTTCAACTCGTGGGCGGCGTCGGCCAAGAAGGCCTGGATCCTGGTGTGGGCGGCGACCGCGTAGGCCTCTGCCTCGGTGGCCTTGCGTTCGGAGCGCTCCAGTTCGTCCAGCATCCTGTCGACCGGGCGCAGTGCCGCGTCGGTCACCAACATCGTCACCAGCACCGACGCGGCCACCGCCGCCAACCCGACCAGGACCAGGCTGCGCTGCAACCGATGGTGGTCGGCCATGATCAGGTCGGCCGGCATCCACAGGGTCGCGGTGGCCCCGTCCAGGTCACCGCTGCCCTCGAGCAGGATGACCCGGTACCGGTGGTCGGTGCTGTCCAGAGGGTCGGGCAGGGGCGCGCCGAGTTGGCGTCCGTCGGCCGTGGTGATGCTCAGGCTGGTGGTGTGGGGGCCGAGTCGTTGCTGCAGGTTGGCCAGGTCAGCGGAGTCGGTCGCGACGCTGGCCACGGTCGCGGTACGTGCGTCGAGCGTGGCCGCCGTGGACCGCTCCAGGGCGCGGGCGTGGGCACGGCTCGCCGTATGGATCACGAGGGAGGTGGTGACCAGCAGCACGACGGAGATCGCGGCCACGATACGCGTCCGCATCGAGGCGCGATGCCTCACGATGGCTGGTCCAGTTTGTATCCCCGACCCCGCACCGTGTGGATGAGGCGCGGACCCAGCGCCTCGAGCCGGCGACGCAACGACGAGACATGCACCTCGACGATGTTCTCGTCATAGCCCTCGTAGCCCCAGATCGAGGTCAACAGGTGGGTCTTCGACACCACGCGACCCGGCGACCTGGCCAACTCGGCCAGAACCTTGCGCTCGGTGTCGGTCAGCGTGACCTCGACCCCGTCACGCTCGACCTTGGTGGCATCGTCGGCGATGTTCAGGTCAGCGACGGTGACCACGTGACCGTCGTCACCGACGCGGCGCAGCAGCGACTCGACCCGGGCCAGCAATTCGGACATGGTGAACGGCTTGGAGATGTAGTCGTCGGCACCCTCGGTCAGGCCACGCACACGGCTCTCGACCTCGTCGCGGGCCGAGAGCATGATGACGCCGGTCCGGCTGAGTCGACGCACCACCTTGAGCAGTTCGAACCCGTCACGGCCGCCGGGCAGCATGACGTCGAGAATCACCACGTCGGGTCGTCCCTGCACCAGCGCCGACTCAAGATCGGTCCCGTCGGCGAGGAGCTTGACCCGGTGCCCCCGGGACCGCAGCGCAGAGCCGACCGCCGCCCGGATGACGTCCGAGTCCTCGACGACAGCTACCCTGCTCACGCGGTTCATTCTGCACCGGCCACCGCGGCTGCGCCACGCTGTTCCGTATCTGGGACGTGGCGTCTCAAACACTGGTTGTCGTCGACAACTATGGTGATGACCACCCCCTTGAGGAGCCCGACCCATGTCCTCTGTGACCCGTTCCGTTCCCACGCCTCGGCTGCGCTGGCTGGCCGTGCTCCTGGCGCTGTGCCTGGCCCTCAGTGGCTGTTCCAGGATCGACGCCGATGACCCGGACGATGTGGGCACGACGCCGGGGGTGACCCACGGCAAGCCGCCGGCCGGTGAGCCCGAGGCCGTGGGGGCGGTCGACGCACTGGCCAACGCGCTGCAGACCGGTGATCTGTCCCGGCTGCCGGTCATCGGCGACCCCGCCACCGCGGCCAAGTTGGCCGCCGACGACTACGCCACCATCATGTCGGGCATGGACGGCTACAAGCCCTCGGTGGTGGTCCGACCGATCGACTACCGGGGCAACGGGGTGGCCAGCGTCACCCTGGAGCAGACCTATGCGATGGGTGACAAGCCGTGGCAGTTCACCACGACGGCCGGGCTGAACCTGGTCGCCGGCCAGTGGCGGGTGGTGTGGAAGCCGGAGATCGTCCACGAACAGGTGACCGCGACCACGCGGATGCGGCACACCCGGGAGTTGCCGACCCGGGCGCCGATCCTGGATGCCAGCGGCAAGGCCGTGATGGAGTCCCGCGACCTGTACCAGGTGGGTCTGGACAAGCAGAACACCCCGGCCACCCAGTGGGCGGACTCGGCCAAGCGCATCGCCGAGACGATGAAGATCGATGTCGTCGGCTACCAGCGCAAGGTCGCAGCGCACGGTGCCCTGGCCTTCGTGCTGGCCACCACGGTGCGCAAGAGCCAGGTGCCGGAGGCGCTGTACACCATTCCCGGCGCCACGACCGTCACCGTGGAGAGCACGGTGGCGGTGACCGATGGCTTCGCCGGTTCGCTGCTGGGGACTGTCGGCAAGGCCACCGAGGAACAGGCCAAGGCCAGCAAGGGCGCCTACGAGGCTGGTGACCAGATCGGTCTGACCGGCCTGCAGCTGCGCTACGACGCGCAGCTGCGCGGCACCAGCGGTCACCTGGTGATGCTGGTCAAACGCCGCAACGCCCCCTCGCCGGGGCCTTCGGAGCCTCCGCACGTCGACCTGACCCTGCATGCCCAGGAGCCGGCCGATGGCGCCCCGTTGCAGCTGTCGCTGAACACCGAGTGGCAGCAGCGTGCCCAGAACACCCTGGCCGGTGAGAAGCGGGTGGCGGCACTGGTGGCCGTCAATGCCAAGACCGGTGAGGTGATCGCCGCCGCCGAATCGCCCGCCGCCGAGGGGCAGCCGTTCGCGACCTTTGGGCAGTACGAACCGGGGTCGACGTTCAAGACCGTGACGGCCCTGGCGATGGTGCGCACTGGGATGAGTGCCCAGACCATGGTCGATTGCCCGGCCACGACGGTGGTCAATGGACGCACCTTCAAGAACTACAGCGACTACCCCGCGGGCAAGGTCGGACGGATCACCTTGTCGGACGCCTTCGCGCACAGCTGCAACACCGCCTTCATCAGGGCGGCGGCGGCCCTGCCCAAGGGAGCGTTGGCCTCGGCTGCCGCCTCGCTCGGGTTCGGCGTCGACTTCGATGGAGGCTTCCCGGTGTTCTACGGCCAGGTGCCGGCCAGCGACGACCCCGTGGTGAATGCCGCCAACGCCATTGGTCAGGGTCAGATCCTGGCCTCGCCGTTGGCCGTGGCGGGTCTTGGCGCCTCGATCGCTGGTGGCAGGACGGTGGTGCCATGGCTGGTCAAGGGCAAGCAGCCCACCGCCACGGCCGAGCCGCTGAACGCCAACGAGGTCGCCCAGATGCAGGCCATGATGAAGGCCACCGTCAATGGTGGGGCGGCCTCGTCCCTGGCCGGTGTGGTGACCGGTGCGAAGACCGGGACGGCCGAGTACGGCAACGCGAACCCTCCCCGGACGCATGCCTGGATGGTGGTGTACCGAGGCGACATGGCGATCGCGGTGCTGGTGGCGGACGGGACGTCCGGATCGAAGGACGCGGCACCCTTGATCAAGGCGTTCCTGCGTTAGGCGCGTCGCGGCGCCAGGTCGCCGGGGCGAGGTCTGACTCAAAGGACGCGGCGCCCTGATCAAGACGTACCCGGGCTCGATGGGAGTGCTCGCCGTTGCTCCCCCGAGAAGCGCGCTCCATGCCGTTGCTGCCCATCAGCGCATGCCAGTGACCCGCCGGGGTGACGGCGGGTACTGGCTGCTCGCGGTGTCAGCTGGCGAGTGCTGACGGTGCCGGATGTTCTTGTCGGGGCAGGATCTGGCCCGACGGGTCCTCGATCATCCAGGAGTGGGACGGCGTGACCAGGTAGCCGAACCCGAGTGGTGAGCGCCACAGAAAGGTGCCCGGTGAGGGCTGGGTGAGTTGCCAGCCGCCGAAGGTTTTCGCTCGATGCACCTTGCGGGACAGCGGGCCCAGGTTGCCGGGCCGAGTCGAGGGGGTCCGCCCGCCCTTGGTTCGACCCGCCGACGGCCGGTCGTCGAGCCAGCCATCACCAGCACCCTCGGCCCCGCCAACGCCAACGCGATCATCATGACCGTGACGGTTGTGGCTCTCGGCCAACTGGTCGATCCAGTGGTCACGGGTCGCATCCCAGGCCAGTGGTGGTTTCCACGTGATGGTGTGGTCCAGATCTGCATGCCGGGAGGTCTTCTTCGAGAACGGGAACACCTCATACGGATTGCGGAGCTGGACCCATTCGCGCATCCAGTGCGAACACTCATACGCATCGGTCGGAACCAGGTTGTCCGGATGCAGCACCGGCCTCACCGTCACCCGGGTGTGGCCCAGCAGGTCCTTGACCCAGCCGGCCAGCAGCGGACCCATGCCCTCGGTGCGGACCAGCCCGGCACCGGTCTCCAGACCCGAGCCGCTGATGTGCACCACGACCTCCGCCTTCGGCAACAACCGCTCCGGGTCGACGGTGACCATCCCGCAGGTATGACCCGGCTGACCCTCAGCCGGGCACACCTGATCCAGGTCCAGATCCGGCAACTGGTCGGTCAGCGCGGCTTGCAGCAACTGCAGGGCCCGCGCCGGGTTCGCCAACAGGCCCAGTGCCTGCGCGCGGCGGACGTCCAGGGTCTCGGTCGAGCCGCCCTGGCGCAGCAGGATCGCCAACCGCGTCAGCTGGCGGTCCAGCACCGTCGCATCCACCGCCCCCACCACCGCGGTCACGTCGGTCACCCCCAGGCAGGACTCGCCGAACTCCACCCGACGTCTGGCCAACTGCGCAGCATGGTCGGACTCGGCGTCCTCGCGCAGGGTCTCCATCACGCGGGCCTTGACCAATTCCAGCACCCGGGTGAACGCCATCGACTCGACCAGGATGTCGATCTCCTCGTCCAGGTCCAGGGCCTGGTAGTAGGACAACTTGTGGGTGGCCGACGCGAGTTCGCAGGCCTGCCACACCCGCAAACCACCGGACATGACCCGCGCCCACAGGTGAGGCAGCCGGTGCCGGACCGCCAGGGCCAAGCCGATCTCAATACGGACCTTCTCCTCCGACATCCTCAGTGCGGCGGCCACTTCGAGGGTGCAGAACTCCGCCACCCCAGGCGTCCCGTCCCCGCCCCACTGCATCAACCGCTCGGTACCGGCCAGCACCGGACCCTCATCAGGGACGTAGCGGTACTGGTCGGCGAACTCCGCGAAACAGCGGAACTGCTCGGCCTCGGCACGCTTCTTCGCCTCGAAGGCCGCATTCAACTCGACCAGCTTCTGCCGCGCACCCGCAGCACTGAAACACGGGCCACTGGTAGTTCTTGCGCTGGATCCCATTCGGACCACCCCGCCTCTGTGTGAACCATGCCCGAATCACCGTTGACTCGAACGTTTGTACTATTCTATGCCTTGGTGGCGCTGAGAACAACCCCGAATCAGGAATTCTCGGGCACTTTCTTGGCTGGAGCAGTGGCGCCCCTGGAACGGTGACGTCGACTGCATAGGCATCACTCGGGACGTGGGCACTCCACAATCGCGTGTCGCAGGTAGCCCAGACTCGGTTGTCAGCCGTTGCACGTCGGCATGGACGCGGCGTTCACAGAGCCGCGGGATGAGACAGCAGGTGCGCTGCAACAGGTCCCCAAGGTTCTCGACTTCAGGCAGAACCTGTTCCCACCCGATGACTGTCGGCGACGCAACTCACTTGGGCTGCCTTCACGGCCGCCAGCAGCCGGACCGGTCGCTCCCCCGCTGACCCACCGAGGCTGCCACCACCCAGCCCGAGCGTGGCGACGCTGCGGGCGGTGACATCGGCGGCAATCACCTGCCCGCCGCCCAGTCGGACCCGCACCCTCACCAGGGCACCTCGCGGTTCAACACCGACCACCTCCACCGGCCACACATTGCGGGCACTGCCATGGGGACGGTCGTCGGCAGGGTGCAGCACCACTGCGGCCGGGTCGAACAGGCCCATGGTGGGCTCCCCGACCGCCGGGGGATCAGCGGCGGATGGAATTCCGACCACGTCGTCGCCCCCGACCCGCAAAGTGTCGGTCGAGGTGGCCACGCCGACCAACCGGTTGGTGCCCAGCAGGCCGGCCAGGAAGGTCGATGCCGGACGTTCGGCCACGGCGTCCAGGGCACCGAGTTGCAGGACCCGTCCGCCCTCCAGGACGGCTACGTCGTCGGCCAGGGTCCACAGGTCCAGCGAGTCATGGGTGACCAGCACCACCGTGCGCCCACGCAACCGCTGCGCGAGCAGGGAACGCATCTGCAGAGCCGCCTCGACGTCGAGGGCGGCCAGCGGTTCGTCCAGCATCAGCACCGCCGGGTCGGTGGCCAGCGCTCGGGCCAGGGCGACCCGCTGGGCCTGTCCGCCGGACAGGTGGCGCGGACGACGACCGGCCAACTCGGCGAGCCCGACCGCCTCGAGCTCGACCATCGCCCGGGCGGCGGCATCCCTCGCACCGACGCCACGGGCGCGCACCCCGAAGGCGACGTTGTCGAGCACGCTGAGATGGTTGAAGAGCAGGGCACGCTGGGTCAACAGAACCACCCCCCGGCGGTGCACGGGCACCTGCCCACCCGCGCGGGAGACCACCTGGCCGTCGATCTCGACGACACCAACCCCGTCCGGACGCACCAGTCCGGCAATCAGGTGCAGCAGCGTCGACTTGCCGGCACCGTTGGGGCCGACGACCGCCAGCGTCCGTCCGGCGGCCCCCTCGAGTTCCAGGTCCACCCCCCGGGCCTGGACGCTGGCCGCGACCCGCCACGCCGCCTCGGTCATGCCCGACTCCACCGACGCTGCAGCAACGCGGAGCCGGCCATCAGGACCACGGCCACCACGATCAGGACCAACGCCAGCGCGAGTGCGGCGTCCAGGTCGCCTTCACGCTGCAGGTAGATCTCCAGCGGCATGGTCCGGGTGGTCCCCTGCAGGGACCCGGCGAACGTCAGCGTGGCACCGAATTCGCCCAGTGAACGGGCAAAAGCCATGGCGGCGCCGTTGACGATGGCGGGCAGCACCATGGGCAGGGTCACCCGGCGCAGCACCGTATTCGGGGTCGCCCCCAGGGTCGCGGCGACCACATCATGGTCGGGGTCGAGGGTCCGCAGGGCTCCATCGACGGCCACCACGAAGAAGGGCATCGACACGAAGGTCTGGGCGATCACCACGGCGGTGGTCGTGAAGCCGATGGTGATGCCGACCTGGTCGAGGTACTGGCCGATCAGTCCGCGGCGGCCCAGGGTGACCAGCAGCACCAGGCCGGCGACGACCGGCGGCAGCACCATGGGCAGCAGCGAGAGCGTGCGCACCACGAAGGCCGACCGTCCCGAAAGCCGCGACAGGTACAGCGCCAACGGCAGGCCGAAGACGATCGAGAGCAGCATGGAGGCCGCGCAGGTGCGCAGGCTCAGCCACAGCGCCGCGCGCGCCGGTTCGGTGTCGAGCAGGGCCGGCAGGCGCGCCCAGGGCAGGGTGACCAACAACCCGACCAGTGGGATCGCGAGGAACACGATGGCCAGTGCCGCTGGAATGGCCAGCCACCGGGGCAGGGCGGGACGGGTGCTCACCTGGTCACCCCTACGGCGCCAGGAAGCCATGGGCGGCCAGCACCCTTTGCCCCGCCGCGGACAGGACGTAGTCGAGGAACTTCTGTCCGCCGGCGTTGTTGGTCGGCTCGGTGGTCAGGGCGATCGGGTACGTGCTGATGACCTGCTCGGAACCCTTGATCTGGACAGTCGTGACCCGCTGACCGGCGGACGCGGCGTCGGTGGCGTAGACGACCCCGGCGTCGCCCTCACCGGTGGTGATCTTCGCCATCACGTCACTCACCTTTTGCTCCTGGGAGACCGGGCTCAGGGTCACCGACAGCTTCTTGGCCAGGGTCGCGGTGGCGTTGCCGCAGGGGACGGCCTGGTCGCAGATGACCAGCTTCTTGCCGTCCAGCGACGCGTCAAGGCCGGTGATGCCGGCCGGGTTGCCGGGCGGGGTGACCAGCACCAGGGTGTTTCGGGCGAAGATCGCGGCTTGGCCGACGAGCTCTTGGTCGGCAGCCTTGGCCATGGATGTCTCATCGGCGGTGGCCAACACGTCGGCCCTGGCACCCCCGGCCAGGTGCGCCACCAGGTCCTGGGAGCCGAGGAAGCTGAAGGTGACGTTGACGCCCTCGGCCGCGGTGAACTCGGGGGCCATGGTCTCGAAGGCGGACCTCAGCGATGCTGCGGCGAAGACGGTGACGACGCCGTCGTGGTTGCCCGCACCGGTGCTGGTGCCGCAGCCGCTGAGCAACAGCGCGAGGCCGACGAGTGGGGCGAACAGGCGTTTCATGGGTTGTCCGGACGGTCGATGACCACATTGGTGGCCTTGATGCGGGCGCTGGCAATCGTGCCGGGCTCCAGCCCCAGGTCGCGGACGGCCTCGGTGCTGACCAGCGCCATCACCCGATAGGGGCCGCACTGCAGTTCCACCGAACTCATCACCGTGTCGCTGACCACCCGGGTAATCAGCCCGGTGAAGACGTTGCGTGCCGAGGTGCCGTGCGGACGCTCGCTGTTGGCCCGGTCCTGCGCGAAACGGGCAAGGTCTGCGCCCTGGATCACCTGTCGGCCTGACCCGTCCGGGCTGGCCGACAGCTGCCCCTGGTCGATCCAGCGGCGCACGGTGTCGTCGCTGACTCCGAGCAGTTCACCCGCTTGGCTGATACGAATCTGCGTCACACCCGCCACTCTATCAGCGCGTCTGCGGCAGAAATATGGCAGGTTCTCCGAGTTTGCGGCGGAATGGGGCCGACGGCCTGCGAACGGAGGCCACAGGGTAGGTTGGGAGCATGCCCCAGGACCTCGCGACCGTGGTCACCGTGTCGGACCGGAGCGCCGCCGGCGAACGGCAGGACAGCTCCGGTCCGGTGGCCGTTGCCCGCCTGGAAGAGGCGGGTTTCCGCACGAATCTGCGCGTCGTCCCTGACGGTGCCGAGTCGGTCGCTGCCGCACTGCGCGAGGCCGTTGAGGTCGGCGCCCGGGTGGTCATCACCTCGGGCGGCACCGGCATCGGCCCCCGCGACCTGACCCCCGAGGGCACCCGTCTGGTCATCACCCGCGAGGTCAACGGCATTGCCGAACTGCTGCGCCTGCGCGCCATCGAGGTGGCCCCGCACGCAGCACTGGGACGCGGCACCGCCGGTGTCGTCGGCCAGACCTTGATCATCAACCTGCCCGGTAGCCCCCGGGCAGTCGACCAGGGGCTCGACGTGGTGCTGCCGCTGCTGCCCCATGCCCTGTCCCAGTTGTCCGGAGGAGATCACTGATGCCCGTCGTCCATGCCCACGTCAGCGAAGAGGTCATCGACGCCGAGAAGTTGCGGTTGTTGGTCGACTCCCCCACCGCCGGTGCGGTCGCGGTGTTCCTCGGCCAGATCCGCAACCACGACGCCGAGGCTCAGGGCGAGGTCGCCAGCATCGACTACTCCGGTCATCCCGACGCCGACGCCATGATCGGCCCCATCGTCGCGGCCGTCCTGGACGAGCTGGACCCGAACGGCGAAGCCCTCGTCAGCGCCCAACACCGCGTGGGCCACCTGGAGGTCGGCGAACTGGCCATCGTGGTGGCCGCATCCTCCGGCCACCGCCGGCTGGCCTTCTCGGTGTGCGAAACCGTGGTCGAGCGCATCAAGGCCGACCTGCCGATCTGGAAGCACCAGACCGAGGTGGACGGGCGCAAGGTCTGGTCGAATCTGGGCCTGGACGACGGCTCCACGGCAGGGACGGGGACATCATGACGCTCGAGGACAACTACGGACGGGTCCACCGTGACCTGCGGATCTCGCTGACCGACCACTGCAACCTGCGCTGCACCTACTGCATGCCCGCCGAGGGAGTGCCGTGGCTGCCACGCCAGACCCTGCTCACCCCCGAAGAACTCATGCGGATCGTCCGGGTCGGTCTGTCCCAGGGCATCACCGAGGTGCGGCTGACCGGTGGCGAGCCGCTGCTGCGTCCCGACATCGTCGAGATCGTGGCACGGATCGCGGCGCTGCAACTGCCCGACGGCAGTCACCCCGAGATCTCGATCACCACCAATGGCATCGGCTTGTCGAAGACTGCACCCGCCCTGGCCGATGCTGGCCTGACCCGGGCAAACATCTCCATGGACACCCTGGACCCGGAACGCTTCCACAAGCTGACCCGCCGCAACCGCCTCAACGACGTGATCGCCGGCATCGACGCCGCGCTCGCGGCCGGCCTGACGCCGATCAAGATCAACGCCGTGCCGATGCGCGAAACGAACCTGGACGAGGTCGCCGATCTGCTGGACTGGTGCCTCGATCGTGGGCTGGAGTTGCGCTTCATCGAGCAGATGCCGCTGGACGCCGGCCACATCTGGAACCGCAGCACCATGGTCACCCAGGCGGAGATGATCGAACTGCTGTCGGTCCGCCATGAGCTGACCCCCATCCAAGGACGCGGCGCAGCACCCGCCGAACGCTTCCTGGTCGACGGCGGCCCCGGGACGGTGGGCATCATCGCCTCAGTGACCGCGCCCTTCTGCGGGGCCTGCGACCGGCTGCGCCTGACCGCCGATGGTCAGCTGCGCAACTGCCTGTTCGCCCGCGGCGAGAGCGACCTGCGCGGTCCGATGCGTGATGGGGCCAGCGACGAGGAACTGGCCCAGATCTTCCACACCTGTCTGGCCGGTAAGTTGCCCGGGCATGGCATCAACGAGCCCGGCTTCCTGCAGCCCGATCGTCCGATGAGCGCGATCGGCGGCTGACGCGGCATCCCCGGCAAGGATCACTGCCTCGGCTCAGATGACTGCCTCGTAGCCAGAGCGCCCCAGAGATGTCCATGAACTCGGGATGATCACCCGTTGTGGGCTCGACAACCGCCACTTGCTGGACATTTCTGGGTGCTCAGTAGTGAGCGGTGCTCAACCCGCCGCGTGTTCGTGCGGGTGCTCGTGCTCGTGCTCGTGCGGGTTGCCCACCCGATGATCGTGGTCATGGGTCAGGGCATCGACCTGGTCCCAGTCCGGGCCGACCAGGGACACGGCGGCGGCCGGGAACAGGCTGTTGTCCTCGCGGTCAATGTGCTCGCGCAACGCGTCCTCGAAGACGCCGACCAGTTCCCGACGGCCCGCGTCAATCTGCTCCAGCAGCCCGTCCAGGGTGACGTGTTCGCCGCACAACTGGGTGACGTAGTCGACGAACTCGTCCTGCTGCTTCATGACGCTGAAGAGTCCGACCTCTTCGGCGCCGGTGTGCGGGCCCAGCAGGCCCGCCACTACTGCGACATGTGCGCGCACCTGCTCATCGGTTGCCCCGTCCTCGACGGCACGACGCAGTTCGCCGGTGGCATTGATGATCTCGACGTGCTCGTTCATGAATCGTCCGATCACGTCGATGGCGTCACAGCCGCAGTAGCTGCACATCAGCCTCGCACCATCTTCAGGCGCCACACCTCGGGGCCCTGTTCGACGTAGCTGATCTCGACGGTGCCATTGAACTGCTGGTCGATCTGGCGCAGCAGCGGCTGCGGGTCATGCGGGGCGGCCAGAATCATGGCGCCACCAGCCCCCAACTGGCCGAGCGCACCCAGGATCGCGCCGTGGCGAATCGCATGGGGAATGGCCCGGGCATCAAGTTCGGGCAGGTCCTGGTCGTGGTCACCGCAGCCGCACGCGTGCTTCTCGGTGATCGTCAGGGGGTTCTTGAGGGATTCTGTGGTCATGCGAGTACATTAATCCATGAGTGATGTAGCAATACCTCGGGGGTAGGTCATGACTGTGCACGGCACCGGCAACGGTCCACGACAGCGGACGACGCGACGGCTGTCGGCTGCGCGAGAACGCGTGCTGCGGGCGGTGGCTGGCCTGGCCGAGGCAGCCCCTGGCCAGTGGGTCACCCTGGACGTCGTCGCCCAGCACTTGGGCGGCCATCCCAACACCTCGCGCCAGCAGCTCTCGGCGCTGGCCGATGAGGGGATGGTCGAGGTGGCCTCCTTTCCCACCGGACGACCCGGTCGCCGACCCCAGGGTTTCCGCCTCACCCCACGTGGCCGCGCCGCCCTGGCCGAGCACGACCAGGCCGACGAGTACCGCGACCTCGTCGGTGCGTTCGCGACCTACCTCGTCGCCCAGGACCAGGACACCGCGCCCGAACATGCCCGCGCCATCGGCCAGATCTGGGGCAACCAGCAGGCCGAACACTTCACGGCCGCAGATGCGCAGCCCGGGCAGGCACCCATTGACGGGTTGATCGAGGTCCTCGACATGCTCGGCTTCTCACCGACCCGGACGGCCACCGCCGACGGCGAGGCACTGACCCTCAGCAGCTGTCCCCTGCTCGACCTGGCCGTGCAGCATCCCCAGGTCATCTGCGAAATGCATGAAGGCATGGTCGACGCCGTCATGCGCAACCTCGGCTCCCGCGAGGGTGTGGAACTGTTGCCGATGGCTGACCCGACGGGTTGTCGTATCCAGATGCGTCCTGAGTAACATCCGGGACCCGTAGCCGCGAGCATCCGCCACTGGCGCCCTGGACGGGCAGGATGGACCCATGAGTTATGCCATCATCCTGACCGCGACCGAAGAGAGCGGTACCTTCTTGTCCGAGGACGAGCAGACCCGCGCCCGGGGAGTGGAGACCTTCAACCGGATCGAGTCCCGCACCCGTCAACTGTTCGGCGACGATGCGGGCACCTGGAGGCCTACCGAGCCTGGTGCCGCTTCCTTCGGCGAGGTCACCGACCGTTCCACCGGACTGCAGGTTGTCCTCACCGGCGAGGGCGCGCAGGTCCGCTTCCCCACCGACGGGTACGCCGACGCCACGGCCTTGCACGAGCGAGCCCGCCAGGTCATCCGGATCGTCCAGGAGGAGACCGGCTGGGACGCCTACGACCCGCAGACCGAGCGGGACTTCGACGGCCGTTTCCACGTCGTCGACCGCCCCGTCGTTGCTCCCCTCGCCCCCACGACCGACGCCGAGTCCGAACCCGCACGAGCACTGCTCAAGAGCCTCAAGCGCAGGGCCATCACGTCCTACATCCTGGCAGCGGTGATTCTCGGCGCCGCCGTGTGGGACCTCACCGTTGGTTCGGTCGGGACGTTCACCTGGGTACTGCTGGTGATCGGGGCGATCAACCTGATCTCGGCTGTGGTGGTCACCGTTCGGACGAAGGGCCTCACCGACGTGTCAGCCTTCCGGTGATCCGGTCGGATTACCCGGCTTGCACCGGTCTACCCGAGTTCCTCTCCGGGTAAATCGCGGGAACCCGGGTATCTGCGCCACCCGGCCCGGGTCGGCGCCTATCCCCCGGCGAACGGCGGCAGCACGTCCAGCTTCGCCCCGGCGGTCAACACCGTGGCCGGGTCGCTGACCTTGGCACCGTCCAGGAGCAGAGAGCACCGCCCGACCACCTCCGCGAGACGTTCGCCGTGGCGCTCGGTCATCACGGCCAGCACCTCGGCCAGGGTGCCGGGCTCGAACTGCTCGGCAGTGGTGCCGGCAGCATCGGCTGCGGCGGCGAAGTAACGCACGTTGACCATTCAGATCTCCTTGTCAGAGGGGTGTTCTTCAAGTCCAGGGGGAACCGGGGCGGCGGTGGCGGCGTCCTCGACCACCCGCAGCAGGAAGTCGGGGTCCCCACCGGCACCGACCGCCACGCCCAGGATGAAGGCGCTCACCGGCGCCATCGGACGCGCCCCGGCATGGGCGACCTCGCGGGTCATGTCCAGCAGGGCGTCCTCGTCGACCAGGTCGGGATCGACCCCCACCGCGGCGCAGACCCGCTCAATGAACGGACGCCACGGCGTGCGGTCCTCGGGCGGGCTGCCGGTGGCCAGCCGGATCGCGGCGTTCCAGCGGGCGTGGTCGTTCCAGGTGTCCAGGTCGCGGGCGGCGTTCTCCACGTCCGCCTCGACCACCACCGGATTGAGTACGCCGACCATGCCACGCACCGACCGGTCCCGCGGGTCGCCGTAGGCCGCGACCGCGGCCTGCAGCGCCGAGGTGCGGTAAATCCCGAACAACCACTCCGGCTTGCCGGGTTCGCGGGCCAGGCAGTAGGCGTCGGCGGTCGCCGACCCGGACGCCAGGAGGTCCAGCAGGTGGTGGACCGCCATCGGCGCGCCCGGCAGGTCGCAGGCCAGCAGCAGCGTCCACTCGGCGGGTTCGGTCACCGCCGCCATCCCGGCCGCGATCCCGGCGGCCGGTCCGGTGCCCGGCGGGTCCTCCCGGGTAACCAGCACTCCGTCGGGAGCACTGACCGGTCCGACCACGACCGTCGTCCGGGCGCCGCTGGTGGCCTCGAGCACGCGATCGAGCAGGCGGACGCCGCCGACCTTGAGCTCGGCCTTGTCGACCCCGCCCAGGCGGGACCCCTTGCCGCCAGCCAGCACGATTGCATCAAAGCTCGCCTGACGGCTCGGGGCATCAAAGCTACTCGTCACGGCGCCACACCCCCGATCGCCCGCCCTCCTTGGCGAGCAGTCGCACATTGCTGATGTGGGCGTGGCGGTCGGTGCCCTTGATCATGTCGATCACGGCCAGCGCGGCGACGGCCACGCTGGTCAGGGCCTCCATCTCGACGCCGGTCCTGTCTGCCGTCCGGACGGTCGCGACGATCTCGACACCATGATCAACGACCTCGACCTCGACCACTGCCCCGTGCACGCCGATCACATGCGCCAGCGGCAACAACTCAGGGGTCTTCTTGGCCGCCTGGATGCCGGCGATCCGCGCCATGGCGAGCACGTCACCCTTGGGCACCCGGCCCGAGCGCAGCAGTTCGACCACCTCGGGACTGCAGAGCACGGTCCCGGCGGCGGTGGCTGCCCGCACGGTGGGCTGCTTGGAGGTCACGTCGACCATCCGCGCCTGACCGCTGGCGTCCAGGTGGGTGAAGGGGTGTTGGCTCATCGAATGCTCCTGATCATGACGACATCGCCGGCCTCGACCCGGCTGACCGTCGCCGGAACATCGGCGATGGCGTGTGCGCGGGTCAGGGCGCTGACCATGTGGGAGGCCGAGCCGCGGCGGTGGGCCGGACGCACCAGGCGCCGACCGGTGGCGTCATGCTCGACGGTCACGGGGATGAACTGTCGGCGTCCGGCCGGGGTGTCCCAGGCTTCGGCCGCGACGGCCGCCGACCAGGGCTGCTGCGGACGGCCCAGGAACTTCTCGATCAGGGGGCGGACGAACAACTCATAGCTGGTGGCAGTGCTGAGCGGGTTGCCCGGCAGCCCGAGCACCGGGGTGCCATTCCACCGGGCCCACCCCTGCGGCTTGCCGGGCTGCATCAACACATGCCGGAAGGTCCCCTCAGCGCGGGCGGCCAGGGCGATGCGGACGACATCATGGTCGCCGGCGCTGATGCCACCGCTCATGACGATCAGGTCGGCAGCTCCAGCCACCGCGTCCAGCCCCGCCGCAAAGGCCTGTGGGTCGTCGGGCAACCAGAGCCGTTCAATGACCTCGGCACCATCGTCCTCGAGGGAGGCCGCCAGCTGGGTCAGGTTCGATTCGTGGATCTGGCCGGGGCCAAGGCTGCCGCCCGGGGGCACCAGTTCGTCGCCGGTGGCGACCACGACGACCCGCGGACGCCGCACGACCGCGACGGTGCCCGAACCACTCGAGGCGGCAAGCGAGACGTGGTGGGGACCCAACAGTTCGCCGGCCTGGATCAGTTCCTGGCCGATGCTGAAGTCCTCACCCACGTGGCGCACATGCAGGCCCTCGCGTCTGGGCAGTTCATTGACCTGAACGCCGGGCTGGCCGGGGCCAAAGGCATCGGGATGTTCGGTGACGAACTCCCGCTGGATGATCGTGTCGGCCTGACTCGGCACCGGCGCACCGGTCATCACGCGCACGCATTCGCCGGGGCCGAGGGCGGGGTCCAGACCGGAACCGGCGGGGACGTCACCGACCTCACGCAGCACCTCGCCCACCGCGACCGAAGCGAACTGCACGGCGAAACCATCCATCGCCGAGTTGTCGAAGCCCGGCACGTTGACCTTGGCGGTGACCGCCTCGGCCAGGGTGCGGCCGGCGGCGTGGGCGACGGGTACGGATTCGGTCTCCTTCAGCGGGCTGACCAGGGCCAGCACCTCGGCGAGGTACTCCTCGACCGTCACCTGCAGGCGCTCAACCATGGCTCTGGGCCAAGGGGGCGCGGGCGACGAGCGGCAGGACCTGCGGAGTGGCGGTCAGGGCGTCCAGGTACAGCAGCCGACCGATCAGCGGGTCACCAACGCCGGTGATCAGCTTGATGGCCTCGACAGCCATCCAGGAGCCGGCGATGCCGGTCAGCGGCGCGAAAACCCCGACGTCGTCCAACTTGGTGACCCCCGATTGCTGGTCCTCGTCGAGCAGGTCGCGCAGACCAATGCCCCAGGACGTGCGGAAGACGGTGACCTGGGCGCGGGTGCTGCTGACCGAGCCGTAGACGACAGGCAGGTCGAGCGTGTCGGCGGCATCAGCCATGGCGAAGCGCACGGGCAGGTTGTCGGTGGCGTCGACGAGCAGGTCGTGGCCGCCCAGTTCGGCAACCGCATTGGACGGGTCCAATCGCAGGTCACGCTCGATGATTTCGACCTCGGGGTTGAGGTCGCGCAGCCGGTCGGCGGCACTGGTCACCTTGGGCACCCCGACGGTCCCGGTGCCGTGGACGACCTGGCGTTGCAGGTTGTGCACCTCGACCACGTCATTGTCGATGATGGTGAGCCGGCCCACGCCGGCCCCGACCAGGTAGGTGAGCACCGGGGAGCCCAGCCCACCGGCTCCCACGACGGCCACCGAGGCGGCCCGCAGCCGGGCCTGCCCCTGCTCGCCGATGGCGGGGATGGCGGTGGTGCGGCTGTGGCGGTGCCGTTCGTCGGGGGTCAGCTCGCGGGCGTCAGCCACCAGCGGCCCAGGGTGCGTTTTCACCGGTACGTGCTCCTCGTCGTTGCCTGCTCCCACCCTAGCGAGCGCGGTGTGAGCGCCTTCTGGGGGTAGCCACTACGGACGGTTACACCGCGCCATGGGAAGCACATCCGGGCCTTCCGCCCATCTGGACTGCTCGCCGAGCCCCACAGCGACCCAGACACCCTAAAATACCTCCCTGTGCAGCCTACGATCTGTGTTGTATCAGCGTCGCTGACCTAACTAGCCAGGGCAGCGAGATGGCCCAGCATGTCCGCCCTTCCAGACGCTTACGCGGAGAATCAGCCACTCCCAAGCCTGCGAACTATGGGCGGGCTCACTTCAACTGAATCGCCAATATTCACCCGGCCCACTTTCCACCTTCAGACCTCTACGCCACAACCATTTGTACTCCACCACCTTGCCCTGAAGAAAATTGCAACAGACCGTCGCAATATCCTCCATCATCTCAAGATCAACCTCCCAATCCAGGGCGGTAGGCACCCGATTCTCTGCGAAGAAGAGCGGCCCCACTGCCAACCCAGTATCAAGCACCAACCACATAATAGGTGAAGAAAGCCTCGCCTCAATCCAAGGATCACCCGCGCTAATCTGAAACCGGATGGCGACATCAACGCGCGGATGAAACGTCGTCGATGCCGTCGCCTCCGGAACGCAACGACTCACCGAATCAATCAGAACTCGACTCCACCATTCAACATCCATGAACTTCACCCACTCTACTTCTGCCACACGCATCCACGGCCCTGGCCTCCCCACAGTGTGCAATTGAGACTCTTTGTCTTGAAGTGCAGATCGACGCCCCCGTAACGGCTTTGAAAATGCCCATGGAATCGTGTTGCCTGCCTCTCAAAGCCGCTGGACTTCAACCAAAGACCCCTCCTGTGACCGAACGAGTGGGGCGACGGTGACGCTGCCTGACAGCTCCGCCAGCCACTACCCCCGCGTCTTCTCCTTCTTCCGGGTGCCCGGACGACTGCCGTCCCAGCCCGGCTTGTTCCAGGTGCCCTGCGGCGTCTGCATCCGCTTCGGGCCGGCGCCACTGGCATGGCCGGCCGAGCGGTAGACGATGTAGGGCCGGTTCAGGTAGCCGATCGGGGCGCTGAAGACGTGCACCAGCCGCGTGAACGGCCACACCAGCACCAGCAGGAATGCCGTCAGGGCATGCAACTGGAACTGGATCGGGGCACTCGAGATCATGCTGGCATCAGGCGACAGCGCGAAGATGCTGCGGAACCACACCGAGACCCCCTCGCGATAGTTGTACTCGTCGCTGAGCGTGGTGCTGATGGTGTTCCACATGCCGGTGGCGATAGCGATCCCCAACAGCAGGTACATGGCCTTGTCGTTCCGGGTGGTGGCATTGAACACCGCTTTGGTCGTGCGGCGACGAAACACCAGGATGGTGAACCCGACGATGATCATTGCCCCCGACACCAGGCCGCCGATGACCGCGACCAGGTGATAGTTGTGCTGGCTGATCCCGATCGCATCGGTCCACGACTTGGGGAACACCAGCCCCATCACGTGCCCCAGCACGGCGAACAGCACGCCGAAGTGGAACAGCGGGCTGGCGATGCGCAGCATCCTCGACTCGTACAGCTGCGAGCTGCGGGTCGTCCACCCGAACTTGTCGTACTTGTAGCGCCAGATGTGGCCGACGACGAAGACGGCCAGGGCGATGTAGGGGAAGATCACCCACAGGAACGTGCTCATGACATGACTCCTTGGCCTGCCGGGGCGAACGAGGGCATGGCCTCGTCATCGGGATGCGGGTTGAGCCGCGGGTCGAGGGAATAGGCATCCAGGCCGACCGTCTCGTCCGGCGGGCCCTGCATCATCAGTTCGGCGACGGCCTGTTCCTGCTCGCCCTGCAGCACCGGAAGGGTCGCCAGCAGCGCGTTCAGGGCATCCACCCATGCCGAGGGACGATCCAGCAGGCCGCGGTACAGCAGTTCGATGCCGGCCCGGTGGTCGTTCAGCAGCTTCCACGCCAACCCGACGTCGTCGCCGGTGGCGCCGAACTCCAGCACCACCGCCAGGTGGTCAGGCAGCTCGTCGTCGGTCACCTCGAGCCCGCCCCGGCGGAACGCCTGCTTGAACTGCACCAGGGCAATCCCCCGCTTGCGGGTGTCGCCGTAGGCGTAGTAGCTCAGGTGCAGGGCGCATTTGCGGGTGGTGTCAAAGGTGTCGACGTAATCGGTCTGCAGCGCCTTCAACTCGGTGCCCTCGAGGTGGTCCATCAACCGCTGCAGCGGCGCCGCCACCGGCTCGGGCAACCGCTGCACCAGCTGCCGCAGCACCGGCAGCTGGTCGATGCCCTCTGGGGTGGGGTAGTCCAGCAGCAGGCTGATCACCTGCCAGGCCACCCTCAGGTCGGCCTCGCCGAGCTCCGGTTCGGGATGCTTGCGGCGCGGCGCCACCGCATCGCGCTTGCGCAGCCCCGGGATGTTGAGCCACTGCCTCATGACCGGGCCCCACCATCACTGCGATGCTCCCCCGAGGTGCCGGGGTCCCCGTCCAGGCGCGGCGCGCCCGCCATGAACGGATGATTCTCCCCGGACGGCTCGGCGCCAGGAATGCCGTGCCGCGAAGCGGCTTCGGCGGGGCTGGCCTTGCCGGGCATGCCCTGCCCGTCCCATTCCAGGTAGCTGACCGAGCCGGGCACCTGCGACATGTCGTCGGCCTGCATCCGGGCCTTGGTCTCGCGCAGGGTCTGGATGGCGACCGGCACCGGACCACCGCCCGAACCGCCGCCGAACAGGCCGGACTTGTTCGACTTGCCCTCGCCGACGGGGCAGTCGGTGCCGAGCTCCTCCAGCGAGTGCGCCTGCTCCTTGTGGGCGCTGGGAATGACGTAGCGGTCCTCGTACTTGGCGATGGCCAGCAGCCGGAACATCTCCTGCATTTCCCGCCCGGTCATGTCGACGGCGTTGGCGATCTCCTCCTGCGGTTCCCGGTCGAGGTTGATGTCTCGCATGTAGGAGCGCATTGCCGCGAGCTTGTCGAGCACCGCACGCACCGGCGCCACGTCACCGGCGGTGAACAGGTTGGCCAGGTACTCCATGGGAATGCGCAGGGCGTCGATGGCGCCGAACAGGTTGCCGGCGTCCTCGGCGTCGTGACCGGTCTGCTGCAGCTGCTCGACCACCGGTGACAGCGGCGGGATGTACCAGACCATCGGCATCGTCCGGTACTCCGGGTGCAGCGGCAGCGCCACCTGGTAGTCCTGGATGAGCTTGAGCACCGGCGACTTCTTGGCGGCCTCGATCCAGTCCAGGGGGATGCCCTGGCGTTCGGCCTCGGCGGCGATGGCCGGGTCTCGGGGGTCGACGAAGACGTCACGCTGTGCCTCATACAGCTTGGTGTCATCGGTGGTGGACGCCGCCGCCAGCACCCGGTCGGCGTCGTAGAGCATCAGGCCGATGTAGCGCAGCCGGCCGACGCAGGTCTCGGCGCACACCGTGGGGATGCCGACCTCGATGCGGGGGTAGCAGAAGGTGCACTTCTCGGCCTTGCCGGTGCTGTGGTTGAAGTAGACCTTCTTGTACGGGCAGCCCGAGACGCACATGCGCCAGCCGCGGCAACGATCCTGGTCGACCAGGACGATGCCGTCCTCGGAGCGCTTGTAGATCGCCCCCGACGGGCAGGACGCCACGCAGCTGGGGTTGAGGCAGTGCTCGCAGATCCGCGGCAGGTAGAACATGAAGGTCTGCTCGAACTCGAACTTCACCTTGTCCTCGATGCCCTTCAGCATCGGGTCAGCGTGGCCGGTGGCGTAGGTGCCGCCCAGGTCGTCGTCCCAGTTGGCGCCCCACTCGGGCTTCATCGGCTTGCCGGTCAGCATCGAGTGAGGACGTGCGACCGGGAAGTTCTTCTGCGCCGGTGCATTCAGCAGGGTCTCGTAGTCGTAGGTCCACGGCTCGTAGTAGTCGTCGATGTCGGGCATCTTCGGGTTGGAGAAGATGTTGAGCAGCTTGTTGAAGCGGCCGCCGCCCTTGAGCTTGAGGCGACCGTTCTTCTTCAGCTCCCAGCCGCCCTTCCACTCGTCCTGGTCTTCATAGCGGCGGGGGTAGCCGAGACCGGGACGGGTTTCGACGTTGTTGAACCAGACGTACTCGGTGCCGGTGCGGTTCGTCCAGGCCTGCTTGCAGGTCACCGAACAGGTGTGGCAGCCAATGCACTTGTCGAGGTTCATGACCATCGCCATCTGAGCCATGATGCGCATGTCAGTTGTCTCTCTTCCCTGTCGAGTCTCAGTACTCGACGTTCTGCGAACGGCGGCGAATCATGGTGACCTCATCACGGTTGTTCCCGGTGGGCCCGATGTAGTTGAAGGCGTAGGCCAACTGGGCGTAGCCGCCAATGATGTGGCTCGGCTTGATCAGGATCCGGGTCATCGAGTTGTGGATGCCCCCACGACGACCATTGGCCTCGGTCAGCGGCACGTCGATCAGCCGGTCCTGCGAGTGGTACATGAACACGGTGCCCTTGGGCATCCGATGGGAGACGATGGCGCGGGCGTTGACCACACCGTTGCGGTTGACCAGTTCCACCCAGTCGTTGTCCCCGATTCCCACCTTCTCGGCGTCCTGGACGCTCATCCACACCTGCTGGCCGCCGCGCGAGAGCTGCTGCATGAACCAGTTGTCCTGGTACTGGGAGTGGATGGCCCACTTGAAGTGCGGGGTCAGGTACCTGACCGAGACCCCCAACTCGTTGGTCTGCCCCAGCGGTGTCTCGTCGAAGAGCTGGCTCATGTTCAGCGGACCGCGGTAGGTCGGCAGCGTCTCGCCCAGGGCCTGCATCCAGTCGTGGTCGATGTAGAAGTGCTGACGCCCGGTCAGGGTGTGCCAGGGCTTCAGGCGCTCGACGTTGATGGTGAACGGGCTGTAGCGGCGGCCACCGCTCTCCGAACCGGACCATTCCGGCGAGGTGATCACCGGGGTGGGCTGGCCAACGATCTCGTCGAAGGTGATGATCTTGCCCTCGTGTTCGGCGGCCAGGTCGTGCATCAGGTGACCTGTGCGCTTCTCGAGGGTCTTGAAGCCCTGGGTCGCCAGGTGCCCGTTGGTGGTGCCCGACAGCGCCATGATCGCCTCGGACACCTGGATGCCGCTGACCAGCTTCGGTCGTCCGGCATTGACCCCGTCGCCGCCGTGGACGCCGTTGCGGCCCTTGAGGTATTCGACCGCGCTGCTCACGTCGTAGGTGACCGACTTGGTGGTGGTGCCCAGCTTGTCGAGCAGCGGACCGATCGCCGAGTACTTCTGGCCGATCAAGGTGTAGTCACGTTCGACGGCTGTCAGTTTCGGCATGGTGACGCCGGGAATGGGCTCGATCTCACCCTTCTTCCAGTCGGCGGCGATCCCGTGCACGTTGGCCATCGCGTCGGCGCTGTCATGCATGATCGGGGTGGCCACGATGTCGGTACGGGTGCCCAGGTGGGTCACGGCCAGCTCGGACAGCTTGTCGGCCAGCAGCCCGAAGATGTCCCAGTCGGTCTTGGCCTGCCACGGCGGGTTGATGGCCGGGGTGAACGGGTGCACGAAGGGGTGCATGTCGGTCGTGTTGATGTCGTGCTTCTCGTACCAGGTCGCCGCCGGCAGGATCACGTCGGACATCAGCGTCGAACTGGTCATCCGGAAGTCGAGGGTCAGGACCAGGTCGAGCTTGCCCTCGGGCGCCTTGTCATGCCACTTGATCGACGTGGGACGCAGGTGCTCGGGTGCCTCGTCGGCGGTGACCGCGCTGTCGGTGCCCAGCAGGTGCTTCAGGAAGTACTCGTCGCCCTTGGCGGAGTTGCCGAACAGGTTCGCCCGCCACAGGGTGAGCGCCCGGGGCCAGTTCTCCTCCGCGTCGGGGTCGTCAATGGCGAAGTTCAGTGCGCCCGACTTCAGGTTCTCGGTGACGTACTCCCCGACCGTCTGCCCGGAGGCCTTGACGTCATCGGCCAGGGTCAGCGAGCTGCGGTCAAAGGTCGGGTAGGACGGCATCCAGCCCGACCGTGCCGACTGGGCGAACAGGTCGGCGGTCACGCAGCCCTCGAAGGCGTTGTTGCCGAGTGCCTTGGCCGACAGCGACTCGGCCGAGAAGGTGTCGTGGCGCCACTGGTTGGTGTTGATGTACCAGTAGCCCGTCTGGATCATCTGGCGCGGTGGACGCTGCCAGTCCAGCGCAAAGGCCATGTTCGCCCACCCCGTGATGGGACGCGCCTTCTCCTGGCCGACGTAGTGCGCCCAGCCACCGCCATTGCGGCCCTGGCAACCGGTGATGGTGGTCAGCAGGATCATCGTCCGGTAGATGACGTCGGAGTGGTACCAGTGGTTGGTGCCGCCCCCCATCAGGATCATCGAGCGGCCCTTGGTGTCCTCCGAGTTCTGCGCGAACTCCCGGGCGATGCGCGAGACGGTCTCGGCCTTGACCCCGGTGATGCCCTCCTGCCAGGCCGGGGTGTAGGGCACGGTGGCATCGTCGTAGTCGGCGGGCCACACGCCCGGCAGGCCCGGGCGTCCGACGCCGTACTGGGCCAGCAGCAGGTCGAAGACGGTGGTGACCACCCGGTCGCCGACCCGACGCACCGGCACCCCGCGGCGCAGTTCCTGGACGTCGCCCAGGGCGTCGTCGAAGGCGGGCATCACCAGTTCGGCGGTCTCGGTCGCCGTCCCGAGCAGCGACAGCGAGGGCTGCAGATCGCCCAGGTCGAGGTTCCACTTGCCGACCCCCTCGTCACCAAAGCGGTCGCCGAGGGTGCCGTTGGGGATGGCGGGGCCGTCGGTGGCGCCGTCCCACAGTGCCGGCTTCCACATGGCGTTCTCGCCGGACTGCTCGGCCGCCTGGAAGTCGCCGGCCACCAGGAACTTGCCGGCCTTGTAGGTGCCGTCGGCCTGCGGGTCGAGGGTGACCAGGAACGGCAGGTCGGTGTACTGCTTGCAGTAGCCGTCGAAGAAGTCGACGGTGCGGTCGACGAAGAACTCCTTGAGCACGACGTGGCCCATGGCCATGCCCAGGGCTGCATCGGTGCCGGGAGCGACCGGCAGCCACTCGTCGGCGAACTTCACGTTCTCGGCGTAGTCGGGGCTCATCACCACGACCTTCTGGCCGCGATAACGCGCCTCGGTCATCCAGTGGGCGTCGGGGGTTCGGGTCAACGGCACGTTGGAGCCCCACATCAGCAGGTAGCCGGCGTCCCACCAGTCGCCCGACTCGGGCACGTCGGTCTGGTCGCCCCAGATCTGCGGGCTGGCCATCGGCAGGTCGGCATACCAGTCGTAGAAGCTCAGCATCGAGCCGCCGATCAGGCTGGTGTAGCGGGCGCCGGAGGCGTGCGAGACCATGCTCATGGCCGGGATCGGCGAGAAGCCGGCGATCCGGTCGGGGCCGTAGCGCTTGATGATGTAGGTGTGCGCCGCAGCGACCATCTCGATCGCCTCGTCCCAGCTGGCCCGGACCAGGCCGCCCTTGCCGCGCGAGGACTTGTAGCGCTTCGACTTCGCCTCGTCCTGGACGATCGAGGCCCACGCCAGAACGGGGTCGCCGTGCTCGGCCTTGGCCTGCCGGTACATCTCCAGCAGCACCCCGCGGATGTAGGGGTAGCGCACCCGGGTCGGGGAGTAGGTGTACCACGAGAAGGCCGCACCGCGGGGGCAGCCGCGGGGCTCGTACTCGGGCTTGTCGGGGCCGGTCGACGGGTAGTCGGTCTGCTGGGCCTCCCAGGTGATGATGCCGTCCTTGACGTAGACCTTCCACGAACACGAGCCCGTGCAGTTGACCCCGTGGGTCGAGCGGACGACCTTGTCGTAGGCCCACCGGTCACGGTAGAAGGCGTCCGAGCGACCGCCCTCGTTGTAGATCGACCGGCTGTCCTCGGAGACCTTCGCCTTGGTGAAGAAGCGCCGGGTCGAGACCAGGGCCTGGGTGAGGGGGTCGTCCAATCCCTGCGGGCGACGGGACTGCGTGTCGGTCATGATGACGGGCCTTTCGTGGCGGGCGGGCGGTGGGCGAGGTTGCGACGGGTGGTGATGCGGGCCAGGCAGACGTCGGGACTGGTCAACGGGGTGAGCTTGAGTTCGGCGTCACCCTCGCCGAGCGCCTCGAGGGTGCCCTGGATGATGCCACGGTGGACGCCGCAGGCGACGTCCGGGTTGGTGTCGACCAGGTCGCGCAGCGGACAGTGGTGCAACTGCAGTTCTGCGGTGTGGCCGGCGTTGGTGGTGGTCAGCTCCGGGGCGTAGCCCCAGTCGTCCAGCACGTCGAGGAGCATCCCGATCTTGGAGAACCACTGGGACCGGTTGCGGGCCGGTGGGGCCTGCCCGGGGTCGAAGAGGGCGGCGGCATTGGCCTCCAGCCAGTGGCGGCCGGCCTGTTCGGCGGTCGCGGGGGTGCCGTCGCTGAGCGCCTCGGCCAGCACGGACGAGAGCTTGGAGTACGACTCGGTGCCGGCCACCGCCGGCAGCGGCCCGGGGCTGGCGGCGTAGCGACGCTTGGGCCGACCCACGTGGCCGCGCTCGTCATGGCCGCTGACCAGACCGACGTCGATGAGTTGGTCCAGGTGAAAGCGTGCGGTGGTGACGTGCAGGTCGAGGCGCTCGCCCAGCTCTGCTGCCGTCAGTCCGCGGGCGCGGGTCATCGGCTCGGCCGCGGTGGGCACCCGCGGCAGGTTCGCGAGCAGGTCGAGGATGTCGCGACGCACCGGTGAGGCCAGCACCGCGAGCGCGTGCCGAGGCGGGTGCCCCCGGTCCAGCGCTGCGCTCATCAACCTGCTCCATACCTGTTGGTGGGGGTTCGGACATCCATGTCCGACGGCATTTAGCGGAATGCCAGTGCGACGATGCAATCACATCACATCGAGGGCCGCAATCCTCCGAATCATTCAAATACGCGTGACAGTTCCGATGCAGAAAATTGCCCACCCCTCGCCCGCGCCGCCGACGGGGTGTGCCACAGTTTCCACTGGACTCTGATTTGGCGGAGACCATTGTTGACGATTCAAGGACCTCATGAACGCCACCCCTGTCACCGAACTGCCTGGCTCTGGTCGAGTACTGACCTGGTCCACCATCGCCTTCACCGTGATGTTTGCCGTGTGGCTCATGTTCGGCATCCTCGGTGTCCCGATCAAGCAGGAGTTCGGCCTCACCAACGCGCAGTTGACCTGGATCAGTTCCCTGGCCGTTCTCAACGGTTCGATGTGGCGACTGCCTGCCGGGATGCTGGCCGACCGGATCGGTGGCCGCAAGGTGATGCTGGGGCTGCTGCTGATCGGCGCCGCGGCCTCGCTGGCGGTCTCCTATGCCCAGAACTACCCGATGCTGCTGGTGCTGGCCTTCCTGGTCGGCTTCGTTGGCAACGGTTTCTCCGTGGGCGTGTCGTGGAACTCGGCCTGGTTCAGCCAGCACCGCAAGGGCTTCGCCCTGGGCCTCTTCGGTGCCGGCAACGTGGGCGCCTCGGTGACGAAGTTCATTGGGCCGGCCATCATCGCCGCCACCGCAGGCTCCACCTACTTCCTCGGCATCCGGGGCGGCTGGCGCCTGATCCCGGTCATCTACGCGGTGCTGCTGCTGGTGCTGGCCGTGTGCGTGCTGCTGTTCACCCCGGCCAAGGACCGCATCCCCGGCGAGGCCAAACCCATCAAGCAGATGCTGCGCCCGCTGCGCGACGTCCGGGTGTGGCGGTTCAGCCTCTACTACGTGGTGGTCTTCGGCGCCTACGTGGCACTGTCGGCCTACCTGCCGAACTACTACGTGACGGTCTTCGGCCTCGACCTGCAGACCGCGGCGCTGCTGACGGCAACCTTCATCTTCCCCGCCTCGCTGCTGCGTCCCCTCGGCGGCTGGGTCAGCGACCGTTGGGGGGCCCGCCGCGCCATGTACGCCACGTTCTTCGTGATGCTGCTGACCTCGGGAATCCTGATGATGCCCAACGGGCACCTGGTCGTGGCCATGCCCGACGGCAGCGAACGCACCTTCCTGCCCTACCAGATGAACCTGTGGCTGTTCGTCGCGCTGGTCTTCCTGATGGGCTGCGCCATGGGCATTGGCAAGGCAGCGGTCTACAAGCACATCCCCACCTACTTCCCCGACAACGTGGGTTCCGTCGGGGGCCTGGTGGGAATGCTGGGCGGTCTGGGCGGATTCTTCCTGCCCTTGATGTTCAGCTACGGGCAGCAGGCCACCGGAATGTGGTCCAGCGCCTTCGTCGTGTTGTTCGGCTTCGTCCTGGTTTCCCTGCTATGGATGCATTGGACGATCCACCGCATGCTGCACGACCAGTCCCCACAACTGGAGGATGTGATTGACCGGCCCGACGCCGGGTCCGACCTCCTCGTCACCACCTGAGAGGCACGACGATGACCACCACCCCGAACGCGGCAACGGCTCGGCGCGGCAGTGAATGGCTGGACTCCTGGGACCCGGAGGACGAGTCGACCTGGGACAAACGGCTGGCCTGGCAGACGCTGTGGATCACCACCTTCACCCTGACCATGTGCTTCGTCGCCTGGTTCCTGCCCAGCGCCATCATTCCCAAGCTCAACGCCATCGGCTACTCGTTCAGCAAGCCGCAGTTGTACTGGCTGGCCGCCACCCCCGGCTTGGCCGCCGGGCTGCTGCGGCTGGTCTGGATGGTGCTGCCCCCCATCATGGGCACCCGCAAGATGGTCGCGCTGACCACCCTGCTGCTCGTCTTCCCGGTGCTCGGGTGGGGCGTGCGGACCATGGTCCCCAATGCCCCGTACTGGGAGTTGCTGGTGCTGGCCTTCCTGGCCGGCATCGGCGGCGGCGCGTTCTCGGGCTTCATGCCGTCCACCTCGTACTTCTTCCCCAAGCGGATGGCCGGCACCGCACTCGGCCTGCAGGCAGGCATCGGCAACTTCGGCGTCTCGCTGGTGCAGCTGATCACCCCCTGGATCATTGGCTTCGGCATGTTCTGGTGGATGGGCATCAGCCAGCAGATGAAGTTCCCGGGCAAGGCCGACCAGCAGGTCTGGTACCAGGCAGCATCCTTCGTCTGGTTGCCGTTCATCCTGATCGGCGCGTTCCTGGCCTGGCGGTACCTGAAGTCGGTGCCCATCAAGGCCAACATCCGCCAGCAGTTCGACATCTTCAGCAACCAGGACACCTGGTGGATGACGATCCTCTACATCATGACGTTCGGCACCTTCTCGGGCCTGTCGGCGCAGTTCGGTCTGCTGATGATCAACCTGTACGGGGCCGGCAACGCCGCCATCGTGCAGGGCAGCGGGGCGTCCGCGCAGCTGCTGGTGCAGGGCTATGACGTGCCCGACCCGGTCAAGTACGTGTTCCTCGGGCCCCTCATCGGCGCCGGCGCCCGGGTGCTGTTCGCGCCGCTGACCGACCGGACCGGCGGCGCCATCTGGACCCTGGTCTCCGGCGTGGGCCTGGTCGGCTCGATCTGGTGGACCATCGGCGGACTGACCCCCGACACGTCCTCGGCCGAGGCGCTGGCGGCAGGCTTCGACCGCTTCCTGTACGGCATGCTGCTGATCTTCCTGTTCTCGGGCATCGGCAACGCCTCGACGTTCAAGCAGATGCCGATGATCTTCGAGAAGCGTCAGGCCGGTGGCGTGATCGGTTGGACCGCCGCCATTGCCGCCTTCGGGCCGTTCCTGTTCGGCATCGGTATCACGGTGATGGGGGTCGTGCCGTTCTACGTGGTCGGCATCGCCTGGGCCGTGATGTGCGTCGTCATCACCTGGGTGCGCTACGCCCGTCCGGGAGCACCCAAGAAGAGCTGACCCGGGGCACCCGCATCGGCCGGGACGGCACAATGGAACCCATGCTCAGCTCCTGGACGTGGCCCGACACCCTCATTGAGATCGGCATCATCGTGGCGACGATGGTCGTTGCCTGGCAGCTGGCGGTGGTGTCGTCGCGGCGGGTGGTGCGCGCGGCACTGTCCAAGCGCGAGCAGAACCGCAGCCTGCCGGGTCTGTCCGGCACCCGGACGCGGCGGCTGCTGGGCCTCGACCACCCCCGGCAGGTGCAGCGCACCAAGACCCTGGGGTCCATGCTCAGCTCGATCGCCGGCTTCCTGATCATCACGATTGGCTCGTTGATGATCCTCTCGACGCTGGGCCTGCCGATGGGTCCGTTGCTCACCTCCGCCGGGATCGGCGGCGTGGCCATTGGTTTCGGTGCCCAGACCCTGATCAAGGACTTCCTGTCCGGGCTGTTCCTGATCGCCGAGGACCAGTACGGCGTCGGCGACATCGTTGACCTGGGCGAGGTCAGCGGCACCGTCGAGGAGGTCGGGCTGCGGGTCACCAAGGTCCGCGACCCCAACGGCCAGGTCTGGTACGTCCGCAATGGCGAGATCATTCGCGTCGGCAACGTCAGCCAGGGCTGGTCGAATGCCCTGGTCGACATCCCGGTCGACTACAAGGCGAACCCCGACCAGGTCACCGCCCTGATCACCGGGGTGCTGACCACCCTGGCCGAGGAGCCGCAGTGGAAGGACACCCTGCTCGAGGCACCGCAGGTTCTCGGCGTGGAGTCCATCACCGGCACGGCCATGACACTGCGGGTGACGGCCAAGTGCGTGGCCAACCAGCAGTGGGGGCTGCAGCGCGAGATCCGGGAGCGCAGCAAGGTGGCCCTGGACGCCGCCGGCATCGGCGGCCCGACCCTGGCGTGGGGCGGGTCGCCCAGCCTGACCTGAGGTTCACGGGGTCCCGGCAGGGCCCGGTGCCCGAGCCTCCATGGTGCACCAGGGCGACATCGGCAGCTGATTGCGGTGATGCCATAATCGGGTAACTGTCCGCGCCGAGCACCAGGACCCTTCTGTGATCATCGCCAGTCCTCCTCCGGAGACGGTGTGCACCACACCGTTACCACGCCCCCTGCGGAGCCTGCTGACCGCCGACTCACAGCTGCCGACCCTGAGATGATCCTTCACCTGGTCCGGCACGGGCAGTCCACCTGGAACGCCGAGGGGCGCCTGCAGGGGCAGACGATGGACGTGCCACTCACGGAACTCGGACTGGCTCAAGCCCGTGACGCTGCGGTCAGGTTGGCCGGCACCACCCTGACCGCGATACTGACCAGCGACCAGCTGCGCGCCCGGCAGACCGCCGAGCTCCTGGCCGAACCCCACGGGCTGATCCCCCAGGCCACCCCGCTCCTGCGCGAGCAGGCCCTCGGCGAACTTGAGGGGCGGTTGACCTCGGAATTGATGCCACAGCCTGTCCCCGCGGGCCTCGACATGGCGGAGGTCGCCTGGGGCGGCGGGGAATCCTTGGCCGACGTCTACCAGCGGCTGCAGCGCCTGCTGGCGGAACTCCGTACCCGCTTCGATCGACATGGGCGGGTGATGCTGGTCTCCCACGGTGACACGCTGCGGGTGCTGCTTGCCCTGCTGGAGGGACGAACGCACCGGGAGATCGCCTGGTCCCCCATCACCAACTGCGCCGTCATCACCCGCGAGTACCACTGCTAGCGTCTGACCCATGCCGAGCCCACCCCACCCGCCCCCTTGGCGCACGCGCGCCGTGGGGATGGCGATCGGGCTGGGCGCCGACGCCCTGTGGGGTGACCCGCGACGTCATCATCCCGTCGCCTGGTTCGGAACCGCCGCCTCCTGGGCGGAAGCCCAGATGTGGGCCGATTCGCGCGCGCGCGGACTGTGGTTCACCGCCGTGACCACCCTCCCCATGGCCACTGCGGGGGTCCTGCTCGAGCGCTGCACCCGCCGCCATCCGTGGCTGCACGTGCTGGCCACGGCGCTCACCACCTGGACGGTGGTCGGGGCGCGCAGTCTGGCCCGCGAGGGAACCCTGATGGCCGAACACCTCGAGGCTGGCGACCTGCTCGCGGCCCGGGCGCGCCTGGGCAACCTGTGCGGACGTGACCCGGCAGGGCTGGACGAACCTGAACTCGCCCGCGCGGCCGTTGAGTCGATGGCCGAGAACACCGCCGACTCTGCCGTCGCCTCCATCCTGTGGGGGGCGGTGCTGGGCATCCCCGGCATGATGACCCACCGGTGCGTGAACACCCTGGACGCCATGGTCGGGCGCCGCAACGAGCGGTATGGCCGCTTCGGCACGGCCAGCGCACGCCTCGACGACGTCATGGACCTGGTCCCCGCGCGGGTCACGGGGCTGACCGCGTGCCTGTTCGCCGGCACTGTCGGCGGGGACCGGTCGCACGCCTGGTCAATGATGCGCCGCGACGCGCATCGTCATCCATCCCCGAACGGTGGGTGGTGCGAATCCGCGTGGGCGGGTGCTCTCGGCGTTCAACTGGGCGGTCGCAACGTCTACTCCAGCCGGGTCGAGGAGCGCCCCCTGCTCGGCGAGGGCCCCCGACCCCACGCACCTGAACTGCGGCGCGCAGCCCAACTGGTCGGCGTCGTCACCGGGGCCGTCGGTACAGCCGCCGTCCTCACACTGCTGACCGGAGGAGCACGACGATGACAGGTTTCCTGGTGGCCGGCACCAGTTCGGACGCGGGCAAGTCGCTGGTGGTCACCGGGTTGTGCCGACTGGCGCGGCGTCGGGGTATCGACGTCGTGCCGTACAAGGCCCAGAACATGAGCAACAACTCGATGGTCTGCCCGGACGGATCCGAGATCGGGCGCGCCCAGTACCTGCAGTCCATCGGTGCCGGAGTCGAGGCCTCGGCCCTGATGAACCCCGTCCTGCTCAAACCGGGCAGCGACCGCTCCGCCTTCGTGGTGGTCCGCGGACAACCCGCAGGCACGCTGGAAGCCGGCGAGTACGCCACCGACCGCCGGCAACTCGCCGAGGCGGCCTGGTCCGCGCATCGGGAACTCGCCGACGCCCACGAATTGGTCATCTGCGAGGGTGCCGGTTCCCCTGCTGAGATCAACCTGCGCTCCGGCGACTACACCAACATGGGGCTGGCCAGGAGATTTGACCTGCCGGTGGTGCTTGTCGGGGACATCGACCGCGGGGGGGTCCTGGCCTCCATCTTCGGGACGTGGGCTCTGCTCGACGCGGAGGACCGCCGCCTGATGGCGGGCTACCTGATCAACAAGTTCCGAGGGGACCAGTCCGTGCTGGACCCCGGCCTGACCGAGATCAGCCGGCGTACCGGTCTGGCCAACCTCGGAGTGCTGCCCTGGATCCGCGGCGCCTGGCTCGATGGCGAGGACTCCCTCGACCTCGGCCGCTGGCGCGACGAGTCCGTGAATCGACGCATTCCCGGGCAGCCCACTCCCCTCCGGGTCGCGGCCCTCGCCTTCCCCCGGATCTCCAACGCCACCGACCTGGACGCGCTGGCCCAGGAACCCGGGGTGGACGTCATCCTCACCAGCGACCCCGCCGAGGTCCTCGCAGCCGACCTCGCAGTGCTGCCGGGATCGCGCTCCACCACCAGCGACCTGGCCTGGCTGCGCAGCCGCGGCCTGGACGACGCCATCACCATGCGCGCCGAACGCGGGCTGCCCGTGCTGGGAATCTGCGGTGGATTCCAGATGCTCGCCCGACACATCGAAGACGGCGTCGAGTCCCAGGGCCACCATGCCGCACTCGGCCTACTGCCCGCCGACGTCACCTTTCACCCTGACAAGGTGCTGCGCCGCGCCAGCGGGCAGTGGCGGGGTCACCCCGTGGACGGCTACGAGATTCATCATGGTCGGTGCGCCGTCGACGCCGATGCTGAGGAATTCCTGGGCGGCGTCCACGTCGGCAGCGTCTGGGGCACCATGTGGCACGGCTCATTGGAGAGCGACAACTTCCGTCGGGCGTGGCTGACCTCGATCGCAGCACTCGCCGGCCGGGACTGGACCCCTGACCCGACGGCACGCGGCTTCGCCGAGCGACGCGAGCACATGATCAACGGGATCGCCGATGCGATCGAGCAGGCCGTCGACGTCGACGCCCTGTTGGCGCTCGCCCGCTGAAGTGCTACCCCCCTCGAGCCCCCCACAGGCCGTCTGCAAGGATGACCGGTGCATGGCCCCGCGAGGAACCCGGTGCAAGTCCGGGACGGTGCCGCCACTGTAACCGTGCCTGCACGGGAGTCAGACACTCGACCCATGCACTCCGACCCTCGGGCGCGCCACCCAGGAGGCAGACATGGCCCTTGCACCACCACCCGTCACACCCACGCCGGCAGCCGGGCTTCGGCTGATCGGCATCGGGGTCGGACCCGGTGACCCCGAATTGATGACGCTGAAGGCGCTCAACGAACTGCGCCGTGCAGACCTCGTCCTGGTCCCCGCGACCGAGGAATCGGCAGGTGGCCCAGGCCGCGCCGAGACCATCGTCCTGGACACCTGCCCCGAGGCACGGGTCCAACGTGTCCCGTTCTCGATGGCAGACCGCTCCGGGGTCAGCGACCGCCGCCGACAGGCCTGGTGGGACTCGGCCGAGGCCGCGGTCGCCGCCTTCGCTTCAGGCGCCCGCACTGTCGCCCTGGCGACCATCGGCGACCCCAGCGTCTACTCCACGTTCTCCTACCTCGCCGCACACGTGCGCGAACGACTGCCCTCGGTGCGGGTCGACCTCGTGCCCGGTATCACCGCCATGCAGGCCCTGGCCGCACGGAGCGGCACCCCGCTGGTGGAGGGCACCGAGACCCTCGCCCTGGTACCCGCCACGGCCGGACTCGACACCCTCGCCACCATCACCGACCTCATCGACACCGTCGTGGTCTACAAGAGCGGCCGTCGCCTCCCCGAGGTCGTCGCACTGCTCCGATCGCGTGGGCGCGACGCCGTCCTCGGCGTCCAACTGGGTCTGGAAGATGAGCACATCCTGCAACTGGGCGACGTGGTCGACGGCCAGCAGGCCCCCTACCTGAGCACAGTCCTGGCCCCCGCCAGCCGCACCAGCACCGGGGGCAGACTGTGACCACCAGCGACTCGTCCACACCCCGTGCGGGCAAGGTCACCTTCGTGGGTGCCGGGCCTGGCGCCGCCGACCTGATCACGCTGCGTGGCGCCCGCGCCATCGCCGAGGCCGACATCGTCATCTGGGCATCCAGCCTGGTCCATCCCGACATCGTGGCCACGGCCAAGCCGAGTGCGACCCTCGTCGACTCCGCTTCCGAAGCGCTCGAGGAGACCGTCGTGCACTACCGGCGCGCTGCCGCCGACCGGCTGCAGGTGGCCCGCGTGCACACCGGCGACCCCTCCATCTACGGTGCCATCGCCGAGCAGATGACCATGTGTCGCGATCTTGGGCTCGAGATCGAGACCATCCCCGGGGTCAGTGCCTTCTCCGCCGCCGCCGCCCGCATGAACGCCGAAATCACCCTCCCCGAGATTTCACAGTCGCTCATCCTCACCCGACTCGAGGGCGGCCGGACCCCAATGCCCCCGAAGGAGACGGTGCGCTCGTTCGCCGCCCACGGCGCCACCATGGCGCTCTACCTGTCGGCGGCCCGTCACAAGCAATTGCAGGACGAATTGCTGTCCGGCGGCTACCCGCCGCACACCCCGTGCATCGTCGGCTTCCGGGTCAGCTGGCCCGACGAACTGATGTTGCGCTGCCCGCTGTCGGCGCTGTCGGCGACGATGCGCGAGCACAAACTGTGGAAGCACAGCGTCGTCCTGGTGGGCCCGGCACTGGCTGAGACGAACCCGGGCACCCGCAGCCACCTGTACCACCCCGGTTTCCGACACGAGTACCGCAAGGCCGACCCCACGGCGCAGCGCCACCTGCGCGACCACGGCGCGGGCCCCGTCAGCGCCGCACCCACCCAGAAGGACTCCCAGTGATCCACGTACACGGCTACCTCGGCGAGCTCAGCCAGACCACCCGGGAACTGGCCCGCAGCTGCGCGCTGGTGGTGGGCGGGCGCCGTCATCTCGAGGCGCTCGACGTCGAGCCAGAGCGCCAAGTGGTGCTCGGTGCCCTGGCCCCGGCCCTCGAGCGAATCCGGCAGGTCGCCGACCAGGACGTTTTGGTCATTGCGAGCGGAGACCCCGGTTTCCACGGGATCCTGCGCCGCATCCGTCAGGACGGACACCGGGTGAGCGTCCGGCCGGCCGTGAACTCCGTCAGCGCAGCGTTCGCCGCCGTCGCGTTGCCGTGGGACGACGCCGTGGTCGTCTCAGCCCACGGCAAGCCGTTGCACAAGGCCGTCGCCGCCGCCCGCACCCACCCCAAGGTGGCCGTGCTGACCGAGCCGGACGCCGGCATCGTCCAGCTTGCCCAGGCCCTCGAGGGCGTCGAGCGGACCTTCGTGCTGGCCGAACGACTCGGTGAGTCCGACGAGTGCGTTCGGATCCTCACTGGCGAGCAAGCGTGTTCGCTGACCGACGTCGCCGAGCCAAATGTGGTGCTGATCCTCGACGGTCACCCCGACGATCCGGGTCTGGTCGCCGGCACACCAGCCAGGCAGCCGGGTCATCACCAGATCATCGGCCAATTGGTCAACTCCCCCGCCGCACGTCGCCACGCCGACCAAATCGACCGAGCACTGGGGGTGACCAGCCGCCGCTACGACGGCCCCGCCGCGACGTTGGTCGCTCGTGCATGGGCCGAATGTGACCTCATCGTCAGTCACCTGGCGTTGGGTGCGACCACCCGGCTGGTCGCACCCCTGCTGGCGGACAAGAAGTCCGACCCGGGCGTCGTCGTGGTGGACGAGGCGGGCCGGTTCGCCGTGCCACTGGTCGGCGGCCATGGCGGCGGCGCCAATGCCCTGGCCCACCGGGTCGGCGACGCTTTGGGCGCCACAGCGGTGATCACCACCGCCACCGATGCCCTGAACCTGCCGGCGCTCGACACCCTGGGGTGGGCGCACGCTGGGGATGTCGCCCGGGTCACTCGCATCCTCATCGACGGCGGCCCCGTCCGGGTCGACAAGGATTGTCCGTGGCCGCTGCCCCCGCTGCCCATGAATGTCACCCCGGACGTCGAGGAGCCATCGGCGCGCATCCTGGTCACCGATCGCGCCGCAGTGCCCGCGTCCGACCTGCCCACGGTGGTGCTGCACCCGCGCAGCCTGGTCGTGGGCATGGGCTGCAACCGCGGAACTCCCGTCGAGGCGCTGCGCTCGCTGCTGCACCAGACCCTGGCCGAACACGACCTGGCCCTCGAATCGATCAGCGCGATCACCACCGTCGACCTCAAGGCCGGGGAACTGGGACTGCTGCAGTTGGTCCACGAACTCGGGGTGCCGCTGGTTGACTTTCCCGCCGATGAACTCGCCGAGCAGGCCGTGCCCACCCCGAGCGCGCTGGTCCAGGGCCATGTCGGCACGCCCTCGGTCAGCGAGGCGTCGGTGCTGGCCCGGGGGGCGGAACTGATCGTTCCCAAGCAACGCACCAAGGACGCCACCTGCGCCATCGGACGTCTGCCGGCCCGCGGCCGCCTCAGCGTCGTGGGCCTCGGTCCCGGCGCGCGCGACCTGCTGACACCCCGCGCCGTGGATCGACTGCGCCAGGCCACCTTCATCGTCGGTTACGGTCCGTACGTGAAGCAGATCCGCGACCTCGCCCGACCCGGGACGCGCATCATGGCCTCGAAGATGGGCACCGAGGAGGCCCGCACGGCCGCCGCCATCGACGCGGCCCGCCGCGGCGAGAACGTGGCCCTGGTCTGCGGGGGTGACCCGGCGGTCTACGCGATGGCCTCCCCCGTTCTCGAGCAGGGCACCGAGGGAATCGACGTGGACATCGTCCCCGGCGTCACCGCCAGCCTCGCGGTCTCAGCCATCCTCGGCGCCCCGCTGGGCCACGACCACGTCACGATCTCGTTGTCGGACCTGCACACCAGTTGGGAGACCATCGAGCAACGCCTGCAGGCCGCCGCCGATGGAGACCTGGTGACGGTGCTGTACAACCCCCGCAGCCGCACCCGAACCCGGCACCTGCCGCGGGCGCTGGAGATCATCGGCGCCAAACGGAACCCGGGCACCCCGGTGGCCGTGGTGCAGAACGCCTGTCGCCAGCGACAGAAGGCGACGATGAGCACCATGGCCGAGTTCCAACCGGAGTGGGTGGACATGAACTCGTTGGTGGTCATCGGCTCGACCACCACCCGGTATGTCACCTCGGGCGGCGGCGAGCAGCGCATCGTCACCCCGCGCGACTACCAGTGGATGCCCGGCACCGGTCAGCCCGACAGTCACCAGCCCGACAGTCACCAGCCCGACAGTCACCAGCCCGACAGTCACCAGCCCGACAGTCACCAGCCCGACGCCGCCGGTGAGCAGGTGGCTCGCGACCTGGCCGTGCGGGTGCAGCGCATGCTGCCCGACACCGACGTCAGCGTCGGGTTCGTCGAATTGTCTGAGCCGTCGGTGACCGAGGCGTTACGGACCACCATGGCCCGCCTCGACGGACCCACCGACACCGGGGCGGCCCACGGCCGGGCCCAGGTGGTGGTGGTGCCGTTGATGCTGGGTACCGGAAACCATGTGCTCGTCGACATACCCGGTTTCATCGATGAGGCGCGCGCGGAGTTCCCGCACGTCAACGTCGACTACGCCCGGCATCTTGGCCCCGACCCCGCCCTGCAGCAGGCCGTCAACAAGCGCCTGGACGAAGCGCTGGGCGATTGGAGTCGCGAGGACACCACCTTGGTCTTCTGTGGCCGGGGTGCCGCGGTCGCCGAGGCCAACGCCGACCACGTGCGGTTGGCGCGAGTGCACTACGAGGTGGGTGGCTGGGCAGAGGTCGTGCCGTGCTTCATCCAGGTCACCGGCCCGCGGCTGCCCGAGGCACTCGACCAGGCCTACGCCAGGGGCGCCCGGCAGTTGTTGGTCATGGGCCACTGGATGTTCCCCGGCCGGCTGCGGACCTGGACCCGCGAACAGACCGCGGCGTGGGCCCTCGCCCATCCCGACGCCGAGGTGCGGATCGCCGACGTGATCGGTGACTGCGATGAGCTCGCCGGAGTGGTGGCTGCCCGCTACCTCGAGATGCGGCCCACACGTCGCGGCGACGGATCGCCCGTCTATGTGAGCGGCCTGTTGCTGGAGGCCCGTCCCGTCCTGGTCGTTGGTGGCGGCGCGGTCGCCGAGCGGCGGGTGCCGAGGTTGCTCGACGCGGGAGCCAAGGTACGACTGGTGGCACCCCAGGTGACGCCTGCGCTCGCCGACCTGGCCTTGACCGGCGCCATCGACTGGGAGCGGCGTGAGTTCGTTGACGCAGACCTGGACGGCACCTGGTACGTGATGGCCGCCACCGACAACCCCGCGGTCAACCGCCGCGTGGCCGAGGGCGCCGAGGTGCGCCACACGTTCTGTGTCCGGGCCGACGACGCCTGGGGCGGCTCGGCGTGGACACCGGCCACCTCCCGCGTCGGCGGTGCCACCGTCGCCGTCATCAGCAACCGCGACCCGCGAGGATCCATGGCCCTGCGAGACCGCATCCACCATCTTCTCGAGGAGCAGGCCTGAGCCGTTCCGTGGTTGGTGCCAGTGGTGGGCTCAGCCGAACGCCTGGCCGATGACGTTGCCGGAGCGGTCGAGGCAGAGGATGTCGACTACCACGGGGGCACCCTTGAGCACGGCCATCGCCTCCCGGTGGGCTGCACCAGCCACGAGGTCGCCCAGGGGTAGGCCGGCGGCGTCCGCAAGCTGCCAGGCCCCCATGGCTGTGGTGGATGTGGTGATCGCTGCGATCACGTGGTCGTCGGCTCCGTGCTGGGCGGCCAAGCGGGCCAACTGGCTGGTGTCGATGCGGGTGCGGTGGGAGTGCAGGTCCAGGTGGCCGTTGGCCAGTTTGCTGAGCTTGGCGAATCCACCCACGATCGACAGCCGTGCCACGGGGTGTCGTCCTACGTACTTGAGCACCGCACCGACGAAGTCACCCATGTCGAGCAGAGCCAGTTCGGGCAGGTCGAACAGTTCCCCGGCCACCCGTTCCGAGGTCGAGCCGGTACAGCCCGCGAGGTGGTCCAGACCGGCCGCACGGGCGACGTCGACGCCGCGCCGGATGCTGTCGATCCAGGCGCTGCACGAGTAGGGGACGACCACCCCGGTGGTGCCGAGGATCGAGATTCCACCGCGGATCCCGATGCGAGGGTTCCACGTGTGGCTGGCGAGTTCCTCCCCGTCGTCAACGCTGATCTCCACCACGACATCCGCTGGTACCTCCAGCCGGGCCGAGATCGCGGCCAGGTTGTTGCAGATCATGGCCCGCGGGCCCGGGTTGATCGCCGGCTCACCCACCTCGAGCGGAAGCCCGGGCAGCGTCACCCGGCCGACGCCGTGGCCGCCGACGAAGGTCACGCCGGTACCAGTCTCCCCACGCCGCACCCGCGCCCGGACCAGGGCCCCGTGGGTCACGTCCGGGTCATCTCCGGAGTCCTTGGTGACCCCGGCCATTGCCTCGTCGGCTGATCGGGATTCGACGGTCAGGGCGAACGCGGGACGGCGTCCCTGGGGCAGGTCCACCTCGACCGGGTCAGGGAAGCTGCCGGTGAGAAGTGCTTCCCACGCCGCGGTGGCGGCGGCGGTGGCGCAGGCACCGGTCGTCCAGCCCGGACGCAGCCCAGAACTGGCCAACTGTCCCCGCCGGCCCCCCATCAGCCCTCCTGACGGGAGGTGTTCATCCGCTCGTCGATGCTGGCGATCGCGTTCACCGCGGCCACCGTCATCGCACTGCCACCACGTCGGCCGAGAACCACGAGGTGCTCCAGGTCGAGGTCGCTGTCCACCAACGCCTGCTTCGACTCCGCTGCCCCCACGAACCCGACCGGGATGCCGACCACCGCGGCAGGGCGCGCACCCGTCTGACGGATCACTTCGAGCAGCCGGAACAATGCGGTGGGAGCGTTGCCGATGGCGACCACCGCGCCCTCCAGCCGGGGCACCCACAGGTCGACGGCAGCCATTGTCTTGGTGATGCTCCGTTCGGCGGCCACTGCCGCAAGCGTGGGGTCCTTGATGTGACAGACCACCTCATTGTTGGCCGGCAGGCGCGAGGTGATGATCCCCGTGGCCACCATCGACGAGTCGCACAGAATCGGCGCCCCGGCACGCAGGGCGACGTTCGCGGCACGCACCACACCCTCGCTGAATGCCACCTCATCGGCGACCCCCGGATCCCCCGCGGCATGCACCATTCGGACCACCACGCGCTCGACATCCTCGGGGAACCTGGCCAGGTCCGCCTCATGTCGGATGATGCGAAACGACTCCTCGTAGATGGAGGGCCCAGTCCTCAAGTAGTGATCATTCATCGCACCACCGTAAGCGACGGCTGACCGGCGCCAGGCGGCACCCCCCATTCCCGCACCCTGCCTCATCGTGGACAAAACGCAATGCAAGACTGTGGCAACAAGTCAATTTGGAGGGCCACCAGGAACCCGGGGTTCACATCCGGGACGGTCGCGCCACTGTGGTCGCTCATGACGAGCGAAAGTCAGAAACTGGACCCTCTTCAGCCCGGGACGCGTCATCCCGAGAAGGGTCCCAGCATGCATATTGCTGAGGGGTTCCTGCCCCCTGTCCAGTGCGCCATCTGGTTCGCGGTTTCTGCCCCATTCGTCATCCATGGTTCACGTGAGGTCGTCGCGCGCTCCAAGGGATCCCCTGAGAACAAGCTGCTGTTGGCAGCTGCCGGAGCATTCACCCTGCTGCTGTCGGCCATCAAACTTCCGTCCGTGACGGGGTCGTCGTCGCACCCCACCGGCACCGGCGCCGGGACGATCCTCTTCAAGCCACCGGTGATGGCTTTCCTGGGCACCGTCGTGCTGCTCTTCCAGGCCCTGCTGCTGGCCCATGGCGGACTGACCACGCTGGGTGCCAACGTCTTCTCGATGGCCATCGCGGGCCCGTGGGTGGGATACCTGGCCTACGCGCTGCTGAAGTCGGTCCGGGCGCCGTGGTGGCTCGGGGTCTTCTGCGCGATGGCCGTCGCCAACCTGGTCACCTATGCCGTCACCTCGCTGCAACTGGCCATCGCCCACCCCGATGCCCAGGGCGGCGTCAGCGCCGCTGCGGCGAAGTTCCTCGGGGTCTTCGCGTTCACCCAGGTGCCGCTCGCCATCGCCGAGGGCATCGTGGGAATACTGGTGTTCGGATTCCTGCGCCGGGTTGCCCCCACCGAGTTGGTGCGCCTCGGCGTGCTGCGTAGCCGGGAGCCCGTCCATGTCGAGGCGTGAGTGGGTGATCGGTGGGCTACTGGTGGCACTGCTGGTCGCGGTCTTCTCCATCAGTCTCGTCCTGGCACCGGAACCCCCAGACGGTCACGAGGCCTTCGGCGGTACTGACGCCGCGGTGACCAGGATGCTCGAAGAACAAGGCGTCGAGCCCTGGTTCGAGTCACTGCTGGTGCCCGGCAGCGGCGAGGTCGAGTCCGGCCTGTTCGCGATGCAGGCTGCCATGGGCGCGGGCCTGCTCGGTTTCGTCCTCGGCACCTTTTCTGCCCGACGTCGAGCGCACACCCAGGACCAGATCGTGTCCGGTCTGCCCCACTCAGCAGTGGGCGAGTCCGATGTCGCAAACCCTGAGCGCCAATGAGCACCCACCACGCCGCCATCGATGACGCCGCCTGGCACAGCCCGTGGCGACGTCATCGGGTCAGCGAAAAGGTTCTGCTGAGCCTCGGACTGGTCTTCACGGCTCTGCTCACCCCGGCCTGGCCCGGCAGCCTGCTGGTGGGTGTCGTGGCAGTGTTCCTGATGCTGGGCCCTGCACAGATCCGCCCCCGCCTGCTGGCCTGGGTGGCGGCGGCGCCAGTCGGCTTCCTGCTGATCGGCACCATCCCCATCGCCGTGCAGTGGGGTGCCGCCCCCGCAGGTTGGAGCGTCGGCATCGGTCACTTGCACCTCACCACCGCCGGCCTGCGGGTCGCCGGTGAGTTGTGGGGCCACGGGCTGTCGGGCACCCTCGCGATCCTGCTGCTCGCCACCACCACGCCGATGGTTGACGTGCTCACCTGGACGCGGCGCCTGCACATCCCCGACGCCCTTCTCGACATCGCCTCCTTGATCTATCGCCTGGTCTTCCTGCTGTTGTCCACCACGCTCGCCATCCGCGAGGCGCAACGCGCCCGCCTGGGCGAGACGGCCAGCCTTCGTCGCCGCTGGGCCACTGTCGCCGCCACCCTCGGCAGCATCCTGATCGGGACCTGGCAGCGCGCCACCCGCATGCAGGCGGGTCTCGAGGGTCGTGGCTACGAGGAGTCGCTGCACACCCTGGCCATCCATCGTCCGCGCAACTGGGTCTTCGTCAGTGTGAGTGTTGGGGGTCTGGCCGTGATCTGGGCAGTCTGCGGGGCGCTGGCATGAACCTGTTGGCCGCAGACCACCTGAGCGCCTCGTTCCCCGACCGACCGCCAGTCCTCGACGACGCCTCCCTGATCATCACTCGGGGCCGTCGACTGGCGCTGCTCGGCGCGAACGGTTCCGGCAAGACCACGCTGCTGCGCTGCCTGTCGGGCGCCCTACGCCCGGACACGGGTCGGGTCCTCCTCGACGGCGTTCCGCTGGGCCAGGACCGGGCGTCGTTGCGCCAGCACCGGCGCATGGTCCAACTCGTCCTGCAGGACCCCGATGACCAGCTCTTCTCAGCCGACGTGACCCAGGACATCTCCTTCGGCCCCTTGAACCTGGGTCTGGACCAGGCCGAAGCCCGAGCGCGCGTCCAGGAGACCCTCGGCCTGCTCGGCATCACCCACCTGGCCGATCGTCCCACCCATCACCTCAGCTACGGCGAGCGCAAGCGCGTCGCCATCGCCGGCGCGGTCGCCATGCATCCCCGCGTGCTGCTGCTCGACGAGCCCACCGCCGGGCTCGACCCCATCGGCGTCCACGACCTCCTCCAGACGCTGGCCGGCCTGAGCAGCACCGTCGTCCTGGCCACCCATGACGTGGACCTGGTCTTCGCCTGGGCCGACGAGGTGGCCATCGTGGCCGACCACCAGGTTCACCAGGGCACCACTGCCCTGCTCACCGACACAGGGCTGCTGGCCGCCGCCCGGCTACGACGCCCCTGGCAGGTGGACGTGCTTGAAGCCTGCGGCATCAGACCCCACCACCCGCTCCCCCGCACCGCCACCGATGTGGCAGCCATCCTGAAAGTCCACCAATGATCACCGACCGCGATTGCAGCGTCCTGGGGCGCAGCCCCGGCCTGCCCGACGACGTGTACGAGCATGACGGCCTGATCACCAAGCGACATGTGCGAGCAACGGCACTGGCCCACCTGCGTCCGCGTCCGGGCGAACTGTTGTGGGACATCGGCACCGGCGCCGCGTCGATCGCCATCGAGTGGTGTCGCGCCGCAGACGGCGCCACCGCCATCGGCATTGAACGCCACCTCGACCGGGCAGCGCGGGCCCGTTCCAATGCCGCCCGGCTCACCCAGGACGCCGTCCGCGTCATCGACGGGGCTGCGGCCGAGTCGCTGACTGACCTGCCGACCCCCGATGCCGTCTTCATCGGTGGCGGACTGGCGATGGAGGTGTTGGAGCAGGCGATGACCGCGCTGCGCCCCGGCGGGCGGATGGTCGTCCACGGCATCACCATCGAGTCAGAACTGCTGTGCGTCTCCGCTCACCGCCGCTGGGGCGGACAACTCAGCAGGATGCACGTCGAACTGGCCCAACCGCTCGCGTCCCTGACCGGTTGGACCCCTGCCCGCACCGTCATCCAGTGGGTCGGCACCAAGGGGGAATCATGACGCACGGCAGACCAATGGTCGTCCCGGACGACGGCCTGACCACCCGGGAACGCCGGCTGCGACCCATCGTGGCGGTTCACACCGGGGACGGCAAGGGCAAGACCACCGCCGCCTGTGGCATGGCCCTGCGGGCCTGGGCCCAGGGCTGGTCAATCGGCGTCTACCAGTTCGTGAAGTCCGGCTCGTGGCAGACCGGTGAGCAGGACGCCTTCGCCGGGTTGGCCCGCCTCACCCCGCCCGGCAGCGACGAGCCGGGCGGCCTGGTGTGGGAACGGATGGGCACCGGCTGGTCCTGGGCACGGTCCACCGACACCGACGAGGCATCCGAGGTGGCCCGCGCCGGCTGGGAGCACGTACGCGCCGGTATCGCCGAGGAACGCCACCGCTTCTGGCTGCTGGACGAGTTCACCTACCCGATGGCGTGGGGATGGGTGGACGTCGACGACGTCATCACCACACTCCAGGGCCGGCCCGGCACGCAGCACGTCGTCATCACCGGACGCCGCTGCCCACAAGAGGTGCTCGACCTCGCAGACCTCGTCACCGAGATGCGCAAGCAGAAACACCCCTTCGACCAGGGCCAGAAAGGACAGGTCGGGATCGAATGGTGAAGCTGCCCCGACTCGTCATCGCCGCGCCCGCCTCCGGGCACGGAAAGACCACCCTCGCCACCGGACTGATGGCTGCCCTGTCCGCCCGCGGGCAGGTCGTGGCGCCGTTCAAGGTGGGCCCCGACTACATCGACCCGGGGTACCACACGCTCGCCTGCGGTCGTCCCGGCCGCAACCTCGATCCCGTGCTGTGCGGGGCCGACCTGGTCGGCCCGCTGCTTGCCCACGGGGCCGCCGGAGCCGACATCGCCGTCATCGAAGGTGTGATGGGTCTGTTCGACGGACGTCTGGGGACACGCGGGGAGGCTTCCACCGCCCATGTGGCCACCCTCATCAACGCCCCCGTGCTGCTGGTCGTCGACATCCGCCACACCTCCCGAAGCGTGGGTGCGCTGGTGAAAGGCATGGCCACCTTCGATCCGGACACCCGGATCGGCGGGGTGGTCCTGAACCAGGTGGGCAGCCCTCGCCACGAGCAAGAGGCCAGGGACGCCGTCGCCGAACTCGACATTCTCGTCCTGGGTGCGCTGCCACGTGACCTCGGCATCACCGCACCCTCGCGTCACCTCGGACTGGTGCCCGCAGCGGAGCGCGACGACGCCGGTATCGCCGCCATGGGGGCGGCCATCGCGGCCCATGTCGACCTGGACGCCGTCCTGGCTCTCGCCACCACCGCGCCTGCACTGGACGCCTCCCCTTGGGACCCCACGCGGGTGGTGACTCCGCCCAGTGACGCCCGGCCGCGGGTGGCGGTCGCCGGGGGGCGCGCCTTCACCTTCCGTTACCCCGAGACCGACGAACTCCTCCGCGCGGCGGGATGTGAGCCGGTGGTCTTCGACCCGACCACCGACACGGACCTGCCCGAGGTTGACGGTCTGTGGCTGGGCGGCGGCTTCCCGGAGGTGCACGCCGCCGACCTGTCGGGCAATGCCTCGCTGCGCTCGCACATCCGCGAACTCGTTGATGCAGGCCTGCCGACGGTGGCCGAATGCGCCGGTCTGCTCTACCTCTGTGACTCGATCGACGGCGTCGACATGGTCGGTGCGCTCCAGGCGGACGCGGTCATGTCCCCGAGCCTGGCGATGGGCTACCGGCGAGCCACCACTTCTCGGCCGACCCTGCTCGGCCGACCTGACGAGACCATCACCGGCCACGAATTCCACCGCACCCGGGTCACCTTCCCCGAGGAAGGCGCCGCGTGGTCGCTGGACGGGCGCCCCGATGGCATCGCCACCAGCACCGTCCACGCGTCCTACCTGCACATTCATTGGGCCGGGCACCCGCACCTCGCCCAACGCTTCGCCGAGGCGGTGCATGCCCACGCTGCCGCTCGCCCGCCCCTCGGCGAACCCGACCTGTGGCACCACGGCGACCGCGACGTGGCCCCGGGGCTGGTGGACTTCGCCGTCAACGTGCGCCGGTCCGCCACGCCCGCGTGGCTGGTTGAGGAGCTGACCCAGGACGTCGACTGGGCCAGCTATCCCGACCCGTCCGCCGCCCGTCAGGCCATCGCCAACCATCACCGGGTGCCCGTTGAGATGGTGCTGCCCGTGGCCGGTGCCGCGGAGGCGTTCACCTTGATCGCCCGCGCGGTGTCCGGGACGAGCCTGGTCATCCATCCCCAGTTCACCGAACCAGAGGCGGCTCTGCGGACGGCGGGACGCCACCCCGATCGGCACGTCCTGCGCGCAGCTGACGACTTCACCCTGCGTCCGGTCGACGTGCCCCCAGCCGATCTGGTCATCATCGGGAATCCCACCAACCCGACCGGAGTACTGCACCACCGCGATGACCTGCTGGCTCTGGATGCCGGTGTGCTGGTGGTCGACGAGGCCTTCCTCGACGCCGTCCCCGGTGAACCCGGCACCCTGATCGGACCGCTCATGCCCCACCAACTGGTGCTGCGTTCGCTGACGAAGACGTGGGCGCTGGCGGGCTTGCGGGCCGGCTACGTGGTCGGCGAACCCGCACTGGTGCGCGCCCTGGCCGAGCAGCAGCCCCCGTGGTCGGTGTCGACGCCGGCGGCGATGGCAATGGTGGCGTGCCTGCGACCGGGCGCCGTCCGAGAGGCGACTGCCCTGGCCGAGGCCACAGTCCTCCTCCGCGCCGACCTGGTGGCCCGGTTGGAGTCGATCGGGCTGGCACCCGTGCCGGGCCGTGCCCCCTTCGTGCTGGTTGACACCCATCCGCTCTCCACGACATCCCTGCGGCAAGCCCTGGCAGATCGCGGATTCGCCGTGCGCCGTGGCGAAACCTTCCCCGGCCTCGGTCCCACATGGCTGCGCCTGGCCGTCCGAACCCCCGACCAGCACCAGGCGCTGGTCGCTGCCCTCATCACCCTCAAGGAAGAATCATGAAGCCTATAGCCGCTGGCGAAGTCATCCTCGTCGGGGGCGGCCCGGGCGACCCTGACCTGATCACGGTCGCCGGACTGCGAGCCCTTCAGCAGGCCGACGTCATCGTCCACGACCGCCTCGGACCCATCTCGTTGCTGGACGACCTGCCCGAACACGTCGAACTGATCAACGTCGGGAAGATCCCGCGTGGCGCCTTCACCCCACAAGAACGCATCAATCGCATCCTCATCGACCAGGCCGAGGCCGGCCGGAAGGTCGTCCGGTTGAAGGGCGGTGACCCGTACGTCTTCGGACGCGGCGGTGAGGAGTGGATCGCCTGCGCCGAGGCGGGTGTCCCGGTGCGGGTGATCCCGGGTGTCACCTCGTCGGTGTCGGTGCCGGCCCTGGCCGGGGTACCCGTCACCCACCGCTCACTGGTGCAGGGGTTCACCGTCGTCTCGGGCCACGTGCCGCCCGGGGATGAGCGCAGCAGTGTCGACTGGCCCTCGTTGGCCACCTCCAATACGACGCTCGTGCTGTTGATGGCGGTGAAATACCTGCCGGAGATCACGGCATGCCTGATCGACTCCGGGCTGGCGCCGGACACTCCGGCCGCCATCCTCGTCGAAGGCTCACTTCCCGACCAGGAGGCCCACTTCAGCACCTTGGGCGACGTGGCGACGATGGCCCGCGACAAGGGCATCCGACCCCCCGCCATCGTGGTCGTTGGTCAGGTGGCAGGCGGGCACCTGACCATGCCCGCTTCATGAGCGAGTCCCTTCACCGCCACCAACGCCTCGTCCACGGACATGACAGTGGTGCCTTCCGGCTGGGACGAGGGGCGTCGCAGCATCACGACGTGCGCCCCACACCGGCGCGCGGCGTCCAGTTTGGCCTCGGTGGCCACCCCGCCGGCGTCCTTGGTCACCAGCACGTCGATGCGGTGTTCGCGCATCAGCGCCACCTCGTCGGACAGGATGAACGGCCCCCGGGCCTCGACGAGACGCCAGGCGTCAGGCAGGGTGCCCTGCGGGGCTTCCGCGACGCGAGCGAGGACGAAGCTGCCACCCAGTTCGTCGACGTAGTCCAACGTGTGCTGGCGACCCACCGTGAGCAGGACCCGCTGGCCCAGACTGCGAGCGCGTGCCGCCGCAGCGGCATGTCCGTCGACCCAGCTCCACCCGGCAGCGTTGGGGTGGTCGGCCCAACTCGGCCGCTCCAGGCGCACCAACGCGGCGTCAGCGGCGACGCAGGCCTGGGCCGCGTTGGCCGTGATCGCCTCGGCGAACGGGTGGGTGGCATCGGCGACGACGCGACAGTCATGCTCACGCAAGAAGGTCGCCAGACCCTCGGCGCCGCCAAATCCGCCGCATCGCACCTCCACGCCCTCGGGCAGGCGTGGGTTCGCGGTGCGCCCGCCGAGTGAGAGCAGCACGGCATACCCGTCAGCCGCCAGGCCAGCGGCCAGCCGCCGGCCCTCCACCGTCCCCCCCAACACCAAGATCATGACGCCATCCAACCATCGAAAGGCCACACCCATGTTCGTGTCTCTGCTCCAGCAGACCCTCGATGCCATCACTCCCGTCGACGCCGCCGCCATGACAGCAGCCACGCAGCGACAGGACCAGTTGACCAAAGTGCCCGGTTCCCTGGGCGTCCTCGAACGGGTCGGCATCAAGCTGGCCGGCATCGCCGGCACCTGTCCGCCGCCGGTGCCCGAACCGGCCGTCGTCGGGGTGTTCGCCGGCGACCATGGCGTCTGCGCGCAAGGAGTCAGCCCTTGGCCCCAGGACATCACCGTCGGCATGCTGATGAACATGGCGGCTGGCGGTGCTGCCATCAACGTGTTGTCCCGCCACGCCGGTGCCACCACGCTGCTCACCGACGTCGGCGTCGCGGGCGATTACCCTGACCAGCCCCTCATCCGCCGGATGAACGTTCGCAAGGGCACCGCTGACCTCTCGGTCGAGCCCGCCATGACCCGCGAGGAGGCTGTCGCCGCCCTCGAGGTCGGCATCGCGACCGCGCAGCAGGCACTCGACGCCGGCGCCGCCTGCCTGATGACCGGCGAGATGGGCATTGGCAACACCACTCCCTCCAGTGCCCTCATCGCGGTCTTCTCCCGCGCCGAGGTCGCCGCCGTCACCGGTCGGGGTGCTGGAGCGAACGACGACATGCTGGCCCACAAGACCGAGATCATCGAACGCGCCCTACAACTGCACCAGCCCGACGCCTCCGACCCCCTGGGGGTCCTGGCCGCCGTCGGCGGCCTCGAGCATGCCGCCCTGGCGGGCTTCATCCTGGCTGGTGCTGCTCGCAAGGTACCGGTCATCCTGGACGGCGTCATCGCCTGCTCGGCCGCTTGTGTGGCCGTGGGCCTCAACGAGGATGTGCGCGGCTACCTGATCTCCGGCCACGCCGGCGTCGAGCCCGGTATCCGCACCGCTGTCCAGCATCTGGGGCTCGAGTCACTGGTCGACCTTGGGCTGCGTCTGGGTGAAGGAACCGGTGCCGCACTCGCCCTGCCGATGGTGCAGGCGTCGGCGAAAATACTTGTCGAGATGGCCACCTTCGAAGAGGCAGGCATCGGCGACGACAACTGAGACCGCTGGCCTCGGTGGGGCGATGGGAAGCCCCACCGTCCGCGCTCGATGCAGCAAACGCCGGTGACACAAGCCCACGAGACTTGGCCGCCGTCCCGATGGCTCACGCCTTGGCGTTGAAGGCGCGGGCTTCGGCGATCCAGAAGTTCAGGAACTCATCGCCGGCGATCGCCTCGGCGTCGATCCGCAACCACGCCGGACCCATCGTCCGTCCACCCATCTCGGCCAGTCGAGCCTCGCCACGCTCACGCAGCAACTGCTCGCTGCGGGCCGGGTCGATGCGAACCAGCAGCGTCGCGTCAGCGCCGACCGAGACCATCAGCCGCTCGTTCACCATGAAGGCCAGGCCGCCGAACATGGGCACCTCCTGCAGCGGGCTCTCGGTGACCAGGGCGGCACGGACCCGTCCCGCCAGGTCGCTGTCGGTGATCGTCATGTCCTCATCTGATCATTCAGTTCGCCCCGACGACGGGATGGGGCCGAATCCGTCCAGCATCCTTGGCTCGGCCCGGCGGTCATGGGCGGTCCGGGTGGGTCGTCTAGATTGGCAGCACCCCGCCCCTGCGACCACCAGGACTGCTGATGCCCGTGCCCGCCCGACCCCGCGTGGGCCTGCGACAGGTGTGGTGGGTGCTAGCGCTGTTCTTCCTGCAGAAACTGCTCTTCCTGGCTCTGCTGGTCGCCACCACCGAGCGGGGTTATCTGGCCGACATGTTCCAGTGGGACGGTCCGCGCTACCTGGAGATCGCCGTTGAGGGCTACCACTACCCCGCCTATGACGCGGCCGGCCACGAGATCAACTCCAACCTGGCGTTCTTCCCGCTCTACCCGCTGGCCGGACGCCTGCTCGCGCTGGCGCCGGGTCTCGACGTGGCCCATGCCCTGCTGGCCGTCTCCCTGCTCGGCAGCCTGGCTGCGGCCTGGGGACTGTTCGCCCTGGGCGTCCGGTTGGCCAACCGCGCCGTCGGTGTCGCCCTGGCCCTGGGCTGGGGACTGCTGCCGCGCAGCTTCCTGCAGGTGATGCCCTATTCCGAGGGACTGTTCACGGCGTTGACGGCCTGGTCGTGCTACGCCCTGGTGCAGCGCCGCTACTGGCTGGCCGGGCTGTTGTGTGCGCTGGCCGGGTTCACCCGCCCCACCGGTGCCGCCACCCTGGCCGCCGTCGGTGGTTACCTGCTGGTGTTGCTGGCGCTCAGCCTGCTGCCGGCCACCCGCCACCGGGTGGGCACCGCACGGGTCACCATCATCGGGGCCGGACTGCTGTCCACGTCCGGGTTGGCCCTGGCCTTCGCCCACGTGGCCTGGCGCACCGGCAGCCTCGCCGGGTACGGCGACATCCAGGAGCGCTGGAACCTGCGGATGGGGCCCGTGACGACGACCTGGCGGCTGTGGCGCGCAGCCCTGACCACCGAGCAGCCGACCGGGTATGAGACCACCACGGCGGTGGCCTGGACGCTGCCGGTCTGGACGATGCTGCTGGTGGCGCTGCTGCTGATCGCCTGGCGACGCCCGGGGTGGTGGCCGGTGGCCGTGCATGCCGCGGTGACCTGGCTGATGATGGCCGCCACCCAGACCTACTTCCATTCCCGGGAGCGCTACCTGCTGCCGGCCTTCGGGCTGGTCCTGCCGGTGGCGCTGGCGGTGTCGTGGGCCTGGGCCCGGGGGCGAGGACGGTGGCTGCTGCGGCCACTGCTCATCAGCTGCTGCGCCGTGGCGAGCGTGGCCAGTGCCTGGTGGGGCGTCGAGCTGGTCACCACGTCGAAGATTTCGCCGTGACCAAGATTTCGCCGTGATAATGCAACGAAACGGTCGCCATCGACGTGGATAGGGATGTGGAGACCGATTTCGAGCGGTGGGTTGCCGAGCACCAGGGACACCTGGTCTCGTATGCCTACTTGGTCTGCCACGACCGCGAAGAGGCCCGCGACATCGTCCAGGACGTGCTGCTGGCAATCCACAAGCGCTGGCAGCACCTGATCCGCGCCGGCGACCCGTTGGCCTATGCCCGCCGTTCCATCACCAATGCCACGGTCGACCGCTGGCGTCGACACGGCCGCCACGAGGCTCCCCTGCCGCCGACCTCCGAACGTCCCGAAGCAACCGACGAACCCGGACGAACCACCGACGCCGTGCTCGCCTGGCAGCTGTGTGGCGAACTGCCGCCGAGCCAACGGGCCGTGGTGGTGCTGCGCTACTGGGCTGACCTGCCCCACCAGGAGATCGCCATCGTCCTCGACATGCCCGAGGCCACCGTGCGCTCCCACCTGCACCGTGCCCTGGTGGCCATGCAGCCCCGACTCACCCGGGAGGACCTGAAATCATGACCGACGACCAGAACCCGCAGAACCTGACGCCCCCGGATTCCCCAGCTCCGGACGACCGCGCTCCGGACGACGGGCGGACAGAGCAGGCATTCCGGGATGCCTTCGCGACACACGCCGGCGACGTCAATTCGGAAGGCATCTCGGTTCCGACCCGGACAGGGCCCCGACTGCACTGGCTGGCGGTGGCCGCGGCAGTCATCGTGGTGGCCATGATCGGCGCGCTGGCGATCCGCCAGTTCAGCCTGAACGAGGTGGCAGACGGTCCGACGTCTTTGGTCAGCACGCCACCCCCGGCGACGGCGACCGGACCACAGCTGGGCTCGCTGCCGGCACCCGAACCCGGTTTCCAGTGGGTGTCGTCGCGCGACGTCGCGGTTCAGGTGCCCGGTACCTGGGGGTTTGCCAATGCCCCTCAATTCACGAACCTCTGCAGCCTGGAAGGGAAACCGCAGGAGGAGCCCTACTACTCCACCTTCACCGGCGTCGTGCCGATGGTGGCGATCGCCTGTCCCGGGACGCTGACCCGTGAGCGTGACGTCATGCATCTTCGGCTCGTTCGTGGCAACACGTCCGACCCCTTCCCTGAGTGGTACCGGGTCAAGGAGGTGAGCGGTATCCAGGTGGCCGTCGCCGTGCCCAGCGGTTCGGCCGAGGATGAGGCCCTCGCCGAGAAGATCCTGGCCAGTGCCATCACGTTCACCGCTGACCAGGCCGGATGCACGCCCCGCTCGCCCATAGACCGGCTGCCGTGGGTCCGTCCCGCGCCGGCCTCCGACATCGAGGTGCTGTCGGAGGTGACGTCGATCTCCGTATGCCAGTACGAACGTCCCACCACGGCGGCCGAGGACCAGCAGCCCGGGCCGAGATTGGTGGCCTCCGCGGTCATTCCTGCCGCCGAGGTTCAGGGACTGCTCCAGGCCATCCGGTCCGCTCCCGCGACCGACCCGGCGAAGGTCGCCCGATGCGCCGCGACCGCAGCACAGAATGACGGGCTGGTGTTGATGTTGCAGACCAGTTCCGGACCTCGCGAGCTGTACGTCTACGTCGACGACTGCCATGGCGGCATTGACGACGGCACCGCCGTGCGGACAACCATGGCCGACTGGTGCGGACCGGCAACCAGAACTGAACCCGTGGGGGTGCTGCAGATGAGCTCAAGGGTGGGCGAGGCATGCTTCCCACTCGCCCCGAGCCCGACGCCCACACCTGTGCCCCGGACCTCGCCAGCGCAGCAGCCATCGCCCACTTCCCCGCCCGCCGCGCTGAGTGGCCTGCCGGCACCCATGGACGGATTCCAATGGGTCTCCAGCCGGGACGTGGCCGTCCAGGTGCCCGCCGAATGGGACTACGCGACCGCACCCGGTGGCGATTGGTGTGGTGGCGCGAAGAATCGCTTCCCGAGCGTGCCCTACTACTCAAGCTTCACAGGGTCACTGGCGCGGATGGCGATCGGTTGTCCGGGCCCGCTGCCCCGTGAGCAGGACGTCATGCACCTCTCCCTGAGCAGCCCCTACGGTGACCCTGTCGACCTCCAGGCCTGGCACCGAACCCGCGACATGGGCAATGTCCTGGTCACGGTGGCGGTCCCCAGCGGTCTGGCGGCCGACGAGGCGCTGGCTGACAAGATCCTGGCCACGGCCACGACCTTCACCAGGGATCACGTCGGCTGCGCACCGCGCTCCCCCATTGACCTGTGGGCGTGGACCCGACCCACCGAAAAGTTCGACGTGACCGCCGTCGGCCAGATCGACTCCCTGAGTCTGTGCCAGTACCAGAAGTCTCCGGAGTCAGCCGCGGACACCGTCCCCGGCCCACGGCTGATCGCCTCGCAGCGCCTCACCGGCGACGCTGCCCGCGCGATGCTCAGCGCCATCCAACAATCCCCGGTCGGCGGCGGGCCCAACCTTCCGGACAGCTGCCTGGCGGAGTACCACGACACGTCGGCCATCGTCGTCCGCCTCGCCACCGCCCAAGGCGTCCGCGAGTTGTACGCGACCGTCGGCAACTGCCGCAACAATGGCATCGACGACGGGACGAACCTGCGCGCGGTGACCCCCGGGTGGTGCTCGCCGCTGTTCACCAAGCCGCTGCTGTGGAGTTCCATGAGTGGGGCGGTCGCGTCGCTCTGTGACCCTGCCGGTCAAGTGCCCGGCGCCACGCCCAGCCCCACTCGTTGAAACCAGGGTCAGGACAGCTTGGCCAGCGCCTGCTCCAGGTCGGCGATCAGGTCGTCCACGTGCTCGATGCCCACCGACAGGCGGATCATCTCCGGCGGCACCCCGGCCGCCTGCAGTTCCTCCTCGGTGAGCTGGGAGTGGGTGGTCGAGGCGTTGTGGATCACCAGCGACTTGGTGTCGCCGATATTGGCCAGGTGGCTGAACAACTCCAGGCCCTCCACCACGGTCGAGCCGCCCTCGCGTCCGGCCTTGAGCCCGAACGCGACCAGGCCACCGAAGCCGCCCTTCAGGATGCGCTGGGCCACCTGGTGGTAGGGGCTGGACTCCAGACCGGGGTAGTTCACCCACGCCACGGCGGGGTGCTGCTCCAGGTACTTCGCCACCGCCAGCGCGTTCTGCGAATGGCGCTCCATGCGCAGGTGCAGCGTCTCGATGCCCTGCAGGAACAGCCACGAGTTCATCGGGGTGATGGCGGCTCCGGTGTTGCGCAGCAGCACGGTGCGGGCCCGCAGGATGTAGGCGGCGGGGCCGGCCGCGTCGGTCCACACCACGCCGTGGTAGGCGCCGTCGGGGCCGGTGAGGTTCTTGAACCGGTCGGCGTGGGCCGTCCAGTCGAACTTCCCGGAATCGACGATGATGCCGCCCATCGAGGTGCCGTGGCCGCCCAGGTACTTCGTCGCCGCGTGGATCGCGACGTCGGCGCCGTGGTCGAAGATGCGGGTCAGGTACGGGGTGGGCACGGTGTTGTCGATGACCAGGGGCAGGCCCTGGGCGTGCGCCGCCTCGGCCCAGGCATCGACGTCCATGACGTTCAGCTGCGGGTTGCCGACCGTCTCACCGAAGACCAGCCGGGTGTTCTCGTCGACGTGCCGGGCCAGGTCCTCGGGCTTGTTGGGGTCGACGAACCGGGTCTCGATGCCGAACTGCGGCAGGGTGTGGGCGAACAGGGCGAAGGTGCCGCCGTACAGGGTCGACAGGGCGACGATGTTGTCGCCGGCCCCGGCCAGGTTCAGCACGGCATAGGTCACCGCGGCAGCACCGGACGCGGTGGCCAGGGCGCCGACACCACCCTCCAGCGCGTTCACCCGCTCTTCGAAGACACTCTGGGTGGGGTTCATGATGCGGGTGTAGATGTTGCCGGGGGTGCGCAGGGCAAACAGGTCTGCCGCATGTTCGGTGCTGTCGAAGACGTACGAGGTGGTCTGGTAGATCGGCACCGCCCGGGCATTGGTGGTCGGGTCGGCGGTCTCCTGACCGGCGTGCACGGCAAGGGTTTCAGGACGAAGAGTCATGGGCTCCATCGTTGGTCACGCCGGGGTCGTCCGCTAGGGGGGTCCACGAAATGCGGTGTTCGCCCGCGGCGAAGACGGCCGACCGCAACACTGTTCCAGATGGCCGTCCCGGGGCTACCCTGAGGCCATGTCGGAGCAGCCATCGCAGCGCCCCTGGCCGACACCTGCCCCGCCCCAGAGCCCCGTCCACCCTCTCACCGTCACCTCTGACAGCGTCACCTCGCGCCTCCCCACCTCGCAACCCGGCCAGCAGAACCTCGTCCCCCACGAACAGCCGGGCATTGTCGCCACTCCCGCCGTCCGACAGCCCGCCACCTGGCTGGCGGTGGCCGCGGTGGTCATGGCCACCGTCGCCTCGTGGGCCCTGGCTGCGGTGGCCCGACCGGCGCCGCTCTACCCGGACGTGCCCGCCGCCCAGTACGTGGCACCCTCGGGGCACCGCACCGTCCTGCGCGACGAGGGGGGCAGCTCGGTGGTCGAGACCTCCCACCTGCCCGGTAGCCAGGGATGGGTCGAGCGCTCCGAGGCGGGCTGGGGGGCGATCGGTGGCCTCGAGTTCGAGGACCTGCAGACGTGGCACTGGGTGACCGAGACCGAGATGGCCGAGGACTCCACGACCCAGACCTTCTACCACCTGGGCGAGCAGGGTCTGCGGGTCTTCAGCGGCGGCACCACCACGTTTGAGTTCTCGGCCATCCCGGCCGTCATCGAGCTGCCCCCGGACCCGACACCGGGCACCACCTGGCAGCAGGAGTCGACGCTGCACCTGATGGGGTCCGCCCGCACGCTGAAGCTCGTCCGCTCCGCCTCGATCGCCGCGTCGCCCCTGGGTGAGGACTGCATCACCGTCACCTACCAGGACACCATCGACGAGGAACCCAGCCAGTCCGCGATCACCCGCTGCCCCGGCCGTGGCATCGTCGCCTGGGACGGGGCGAGCCTGACCACCGAACCGTTGACCTGGGCCGAGAAGGCCCTGACCACCGCCAGTGCCTCGGTGGACTTCAGCGCGCTGACCCCGATGCAGTCGGCCATCAAGAACGGTACCCTCGACCTGACGCCGTCGCTGGGCTCGGCCCCGGTGCCGCTGGGCACCGGCTTCGCCTACATCCACCAGGTCAGCAACCAGCTGGGCTTCCTGAAGCCCCACACCGCCGACGGCGCCGACCTCGGCCTGCAACTGGGCTGGGTGCGCCGTCCCGGGCCCACCACCCTGGCCCTACTTGGTGCTGGTGATCTGGTCGTGGCCGCCACCAGCGACCGCCAACTGGTGGCCTACGACGTCGACGGCCTGATGCGCTGGCAGGTGCCCACCGGCGACATCGCGGGGCTGCCCCCGGTGCAACTGGACGACGACACCTTGGTCATGCTGACCCTGGACGGCTTCCTGACGGCCCACGACCTGCGCACCGGCGCGCAGCGCTGGCGGGTGGCCGCACCCGCAGGTGAGGTGCCGCTGAGCATCATCGAGGTCGACGGGCGTCCGATGACGGTGCTGGTCGCCGGGCCTGACGTGCACCTCTATGACGGTCCCGCGCTGTACCTGTCGTTCACGATGCTCGACCAGGTCACCTCGGTGGTGCGCACCCCGTCCGGGTTGGTGGTGGCCGACACCGGGGGGCTGGTCAGCCTGGTCGACCTGGACGGACGCGCCCACTGGTCCACCTGGACCGATGAGTGCACCCAGCTGACGGCCATCGGCGACTCCGTCTTCTGCCCCCAGGAGACCGACCTGCTGGCCTTCTCGGCCGCCACCGGGGCACCGCTCTTCACCCGGGCCCTGCATGCCCAGACCCTGTCCAGCGACGGGTCGCTGCTGGCGGTGCTCACCGCCGACGGCATCACCGTGCTGGATCCCTCCGGCGACGTGCGCTCCGTGCTCCCGATGGCGCCACGCCAGGCGTACTCGTCCTGGTTGGTGCGTGGTCGCGACAACCTGTGCGTGATCACCAATCTCAGCGAGTTCTTCCGATGGGGCCGACCGTGACCACCTTCGACCCCGATGCGACCGTGCGTCGTCCGCGTGCCACCGCGGCACCGGGCCCACCACAGCCACGGCGGGTGGCGCCCCGGACGGCGCCGACCCCGCCCGCCGGGCCGCCCCTACCGACAGTTCCCGGCCCGGCCGCGGCCTGGGTTCCACCGAAGCCGGGGCTGCGCACCGTCATCGCCCAGATCGGCGGCAAGGTCATCGTCGACCCGATCAGGGACGGCTTCCCCGACACCAGGCACTGGCCGCGGGGCTTGGTGTCGGTCATCGTGGTCGCCGTGTTCGGCATCCTGGTGTGCTCGGGCATGATCCTGGGCTCGGGATGGATTCGGGGCGCCGACGACCCTGTGCCGGTCGGTGGACAGCAGCTGGTCGGCAGTTGGTCGGTGATGGTGCTGTTGTGGCTGTGCGTGTTGACCATCGCCCTGGGCCTGACCGCCAACCTGCACATCCACATCGGGGCGCGCTTTCTGGTGCTGCCCCTGCTGCTGTCACCGTTCCTCAGCGTGCTCTCGATCGCGTTGTTCCCGCCCTCCTGGTCGGCCGCCGGCGGTGTCGCGGCCATCGTGGCCATCGTGGTGTTCACCGTGGCCAGGATCGGGCGGCGCTTCGCCTGGTTCGAGTTCCCGGTGCTGCTGGTGCTCTCGGCGTTGGCGGTCTTCGTCCCGATGGGCTCGGGGATCCACTTCAGCTACGACTTCCGCGCCACCATGCTGCTCACCCTGCTGGTCACGTTCACCACCCTGGCCACCCCGGCGCTGATCGTCACCGGCTACTCGGCGGCCCAGGTGGCGGTCTCGCTCTCGGAGTGGACCGCCGACCGGGTCACCCGGATGCTGGAACGCCCCGCCACCATCGCTCTGTCCCTGATGCTCGGTGCTGCCGTGATCATCCGGGGGGTGGCGCTGTCCCGGGCCGGCGACCCGTCCTGGAGCCCGGAGGTCTGGGTCACCTCGATCGCGGTGCTCACCGCGGCGCTGCTGCTGTCGCTGGGGTTGCTGCGGTTCCGCCGCGACAAGGGTCTGCACCCGGTCCCCCCGGAGGCGCTGGACAACGCCTGGACACCGCTGGCCTACCCGTTGGCGTTCCTGGTCGTCCCCCAGTTGGCGCTGAGCCTGCTGGCGATCCACGTCGACATGTACCTGGACATCTTCAAGATCGGCAGCCTCGACCGGGTCGTCGAGGCGACCCAGGGCACCATCGCCAATGCCGTGATGCGGGTCATCTCGGTGGGCGGGGCACTGTGGCTGGCCGTGGTCAGGGCCAGGCGCAATGACCGGATCACGCCGGTCGTGCTGGCCTGCTACTGCGTGCTGATGCTGATGTCGGCGGTGCGCACCCTGACCGGCGGGGCGTTGCGGATCATCTGGACGATCGACGCCCTGGCGGTGGCGCTGGTGGCGCTGACCTTCGTGATGGTGGCCCTGTTGTGGATCCGTGAGGGGCATCGCGAGGTGGTGTGGAAGCAGGTGCTGCTGGTCAGCGCCCTGGCCACCCTGTTCCGCTTCCGGGAACCGCTCTCGGAACCGAGTCTGGTCTTCGCCGGGGTCTCGGGCACCATGGTGATCCTGCTCAGCCTGTTCTGGCGCATCCTGACCGACGGGACCCTCACCCACGGTGACTCCCAGGCGCTGCCGCGGGCCAGTCGGGTGCTGTTCTTCGTCACCGCGGTCCTGCTCTCGGCGGTGACCCTGGCGTGGTCGGCACAGACTCGCATCACGGGCATGAACGACCATGCCCTGATCGGCTCCCTGGGCGACCACATGCTCGGCAAGCCGCTGATGATGGCCGCCGGCATCTGCGCGGTCATCGCCCTGGTCGGCCGGCTCACCGACGACGACCCGGGGCTGGCCCGGTTCGGGTCAGAACAGGGCCGGTAGCGCCTGCGCGGAGGTGTACAGCGCCACCCCGCACACAAGCACCGCGAAACCGATCGACAGTTGCCGATTGTTCGCCCTGGCCGCCACGGCCGCGCCCAGCAGCAGCCCGACCACGGCGAAGGTGACCAGGGGGGCGACCAGCACCCACGGGGGTTGCACACCCGACGGTTCCGAAACCCACCTGGTCACCAGGGCCGCCGCGCACGAAATAGCTATCACCATCAACGAGGTGCCCGCCGCCTTCCGCATCGGCACCCCCAGCACCAGGGTCAGGGCCGGGACGATCATGAAGCCACCGCCCACCCCCAGGAATCCGGTCAGGAAGCCGACCACCGAGGCGACGGCCGCCACCTTGGCCACCTGCGCCCAGTCGAAGCGTCCCTCGGCCCACACCGGACGCGACTCGTGCACCGCGCCGGTGGGCGGCGTGACGAGTTTGCGCACCATGGTGAACCCCGTCACCAGCATCAGCACCGCGAAGCAGGCCATCAGCACCGCCGCGTCCACCCGGTGGGCCGCCAGCGCGCCCACCGCCGACCCGGCCACGGCCGCAGCCCCGAAGACCAGACCCTGGCCGACGTCCAGGCGCCGCTGCCGCCACGCCAGCCACGCCCCTAGAACTCCGGTGACGCCGACGACGACCAGCGACCCGGTGGTGGCTTGCAAGGGGGTCTGGTGCACCGCGTAGACGAGCACCGGCACGGCCAGGATCGCCCCGCCGCCGCCCACCGTCCCCATGCTGAACCCGATGGCCAACCCGGCCACCACCATGATCAGGAGTTCGAGGATGCTCACGGTCCCACCCTAGTTCCGGGCGACGGCATCCCAGCAGACTGCCCCAGGACCGGCTAACCAGGTGACTTCCAGCCCTGAAAGGCTCATCCTGGGGCATTCTGCTGGGTCCTCACCGCCCCGCCAGCGTCACGGCCCCCTAGCATGGGCGGTGCAGCCATCCCTAGGAGAAGCCCATGTTGGTCCTGATCACCGGCGGCGCCGGATTCATCGGCAGCACCGTCGCCTCGGCGTGCCTGGACGCCGGTCACCAGGTCGTCCTGCTCGACGACTTCTCCACCGGACGCCACGAGTACGTGCTGGGTCGTCCGGTCCACGAGGGTGACGTGGGCGACCGGGCCCTGCTGGACCGCGTCTTCACCGAGCACCGGATTGACGCGGTGGTGCACTGCGCGGCGAAGATCGTCGTGCCCGAGTCGGTGGCCGACCCGCTGGGCTACTACGAGAACAACGTGGCCAAGACCATCACCCTGCTGCAGGCGATGGCCGCCCACGGGGTCGACCGGATGCTGTTCAGCAGTTCAGCCTCGATCTATGCCACCAATGAGGTCTTCCAGGTCACCGAGGAGTCTCCGCTGGACCCGGGCAGCCCCTACGCGACGACCAAGTTCATGGTCGAGTACGTGCTGCGGGACACCGCAGCCGCGACCGACGTGCGGGTGATGAGCCTGCGCTACTTCAATCCGATCGGCGCTGACCCGCAGTTCCGCACGGGGCTGCAGACCGAGAAGCCCAGCCACGTGCTCGGCAAGATGATCGAGGCGTGGCAGAACCACGACACGTTCACCGTCACCGGCGTCGACTGGCCCACCCGGGACGGGTCGGGCATCCGCGACTACATCCACGTCTGGGACCTGGCCCGGGCCCACGTCGCCGCCCTGGAACACTTCGACCAGGCCACCGCCAATGAGCCCTACCAGGTGGTCAACCTGGGCACCGGCAAGGGCGCCACCGTCAAGGAGTTGGTGCAGGCCTTCGAGGCCGCCACCGGTGAACCGTTGCGCTCCACCGACGGGCCGTCGCGCCCCGGGGACGTGGCCGGCGCCTACACGGTCAGCACCAAGGCCGCCGACGTGCTGGGCTGGACCGCCGAACTCACCGAGGCCGACGGCATCCGCGACGCCCTGGCCTGGCTGCCCCGCCGACGCGAACTGCTCGGCTTCTGATCGGGCCAGCACATAGGGTGACTGCATGAAGAAGGTCATCCTGGTCGTGCTGGCAACCCTCGGAGTGGCCGTGGCCATCGCCGCCCGTCGTGAGGTGCGACGCGCCGAGGCCGAGGCCGCGCTGTGGGCGGAGGCCACCGACCCCATCGAGTGACCCTCAGCGTTCCTCGCGGGTGCAGCTGCTCCACTCCAGCCGCAGGGTGCGGTCACGGCCGTGCACCAGGATGCGGTCGGCGCCGCGGGCGGCTGCCACCCAGTCGTTGTCGTGGCGCCAGTAGTGCGGGTTCTGGGCGACCCCGTCCACCAGGAAACGGCCCTTGAACTCCAGCCGGTACTCGTGGGGACGCTGGGTGGTGGTGGTCGAGTTCGAATGGTCGACGTTGAAGACCATCGCCCCACGCAGGTGGTGCAGCGTCGACGTCTTCAACATGGCCACGAAGGACTGCAGGCTGCTGAACTCGCTCAGGTCCGAGGCCACCACCGCCCACCCGGTGACCAGCCCCCGCTGCACCAGCTCGGTCTGACTGACCAGTTCGATGCGTTGCAGCGAGACGATGCCGACCAGGCTGGTACCGATCCGCCCGGCCACCAGCCGCGCGCCCAACGTCGTCTCGTCGAACTTCACGAACGGGAAGTGCAGGTGGCTGTACTCGTGGCGCCGGGCCTCCAGGTAGCCGCGCCGGGTGCGCAGGTCGTGCAGCGCCAGCAGGACGTTGTTGAACTGCCCGACGGCGGGGTTCACGCCATTGCCCACCCAGGTCGTCGGTGATGGCGGACGACCCTCACCGGTCAGGTGCGTCGACCCCGGATGGGTCGAGAAGATGGAGATGTCGCGCGGGAAGGCAGCGTGCCACAGGTGCTGCTGGTCGCCGAATTCCCCCGGCCGGTAGTTCTGCGCACTGGAGATCAGGTAGTTCGGGGTGCGGTAGGTGAAGACATTGGCCCGGTGCAGGGCGGTGCCCGAAATGATCGGGTTCAGCGCCCGCAGCAGTGTCCGCTGGGCCGCCGGTGACTTGACCTTGGAGAAGGCCACCAGCGGACTGAGGAAACGGTTCTCCTCGAGCCGGTAGCGGGTCAGCGCCTTCATGGTCAGGGTGATCGTCTCGGGGGTGACGTAGGCCTGCTGCCCCCAGGCGGTGCGCACCAACCGGGTGAAGCGCTCCTCCTCCGGGGCGTTGCCCAGGCGGCGGTTCACGTCGTCAATGGCCTCGTCGACGTCACGCCCCTGACTGGTGCGGATCTGGCGGGCACCCTCGGCCTGGGCGATCTCGACGATGACGTCCGGCACCCGGTACTTCTCCCGGGCCACGAAGATGGCCGACAGCTGGTCGTGGTCGAACCGGGGCGGCGAGGCGAACGCCGAGGCCAGAATCACCTCGACCTCGGCCCGGGTGGGGTCCATCTTCTGCGGGCGGTGCACTCGTCCGCCGCTGGCCGCGAAGTGTCCCTGGAAGCGGTGCAGCGCCATGTCGAGCAGCAGCAGGTCGAGCACCATCGCGGCCCGGGTGGCCAGGTCGTCGTTTTCGGCGTGGTCGACCAGGGCCACCAGGGCGCAGGCCATCAACTCGTAGTAGGTGTTGGACAGCCATTCGCTGAAGCCGTGGTGGTAGCGGTCCTCGAGCCACTCCAGCAACTGCTGGTGGGCGTGGGCGCGCTTCATGGCGCCCGTGCGTCCGTCGTTGGAAAAAGTCTCGTCGGGATAGAACTGCCCCGCCAGGTACTCACAGGTCGCGAAGAGCAACTGGTGGTTCTCGGTCCAGGTGCACATGCCGTCGCGGCCGGGCTCCTCGATGCCGTACCGGAAACCGAGGACGGCGCTGCGCACCTGTTCGCGGGTCACGGGCGGCAACACGTCGCTCGAGGTGTGCAGCAGCTTCAACAGCACCAGCATCCTGTGGTCGGACAGGTCAAGGCGGGCGTTGACGAAGTCGAGCATCTGGTAGAGCCAGGCGCGGTGGATCGGACTGGTCTCGATCTGGCCTGCGAGCGCACGGTAGCCCCACGCGGCGGCACCGTGGGCAGGCACGAGGGGGATGCCCATGACGCGGCCACTGTCATCGGCGGGGACAGGCTGGACGCTCATTGGTTCTCAGGCTAGTCCCGATGGGGCTGTTGTGAACATCGTTCGTACGGTGGACACAGGGCCCGCCGGGTCAAAGCATCCCTCAGTCTGACGGCCCGGGTCAGTGCCGCGACCTAGGCTTGCTGCGATGAGTTTTCCCGCAGGGCCACGACCCGCATCGTCCGAGGACTCCGCGTTCAAGCTGAACGCGGTGCTGGTTGCTGCTGCCAGCGTGCTGCTGGGCGTGCCCCACCTGGCCATGCTGGCCTACGGGGGCGAGGGCCTGATGGCCTACGTCACCGGCCAGACCATGATGGTCAGCCTGTTGTGGCGACGCCGCAACCCCCGGCTGATGCTGACCATCGTCACCATCGCGGGCATCGTCCAGATGCTGACGGTGACCTGGCCCACGGGCTTCCTGGTCGCCATCCCGATCGCGGTCTACTCCTACGCCCGGTGGGTCGAGGGACGCCCGCGGCTGGTGCTGCTGATCGGGTGCGCCGCCGCGGTGCTGGGACCGCTGTCCTGGTTCCCGGGCCTGTTGAACCGGATGGCCGCCCAGTACGAGTCGGTCACCGGCGAGGTGATGTCCCTGGTGCTCTTTGTGCTGGTCTGCGCCGGTCTGGTGGTCACCCCCTACGCCTTCGGACGGCGGGTGCGTGACGCCGCCATGGTCAAGGAGCAGCGGCTGCGCGCCGAGCAGGAGCACTACCAGTCCCTGCTGCGTGGCCGCGAGCATGCCGCCCGCATCGCCGAGGTGAACACCCGCAACCAGATCGCCCGGGAGTTGCACGACATCGTGGCCCACTCGGTGTCGGTGATGATCGTCCAGGCCGAGGGCGGCCGGGCGATGGCCGCCAAGAAACCGGAGGCCGCGGCCGAGGTGCTCACCACCATCGCCGAGACCGGACGCGACGCGCTCACCGAGATGCGCCGACTGGTCGGCGTGCTGCGCGGCGGCCCCGACCAGCACGTCGACTACAACCCCACCCCGGGCGTCGATGACCTGCCCAGCATGGTCGAACGGGCTGGGGACCGGGTCGCGCTGCACCTGTCCGGTCAGCCTCGTCCGCTGTCGCCGGCGATGGAACTGACCATCTATCGGATTGCGCAGGAAGGCGTCACCAACTTCCTCAAGCACGCCGGCCCCGAGGCCCGCTGCATGGTCAGCCTCATCCATTCCCCCCACCAGGTCGTGTTGACGGTCACCGACAACGGTCTGGGCGCAGCGGCGACCAGTGACGGCGCCGGCCACGGGCTGCAGGGCATGCGCGAACGGGTCGCGGCCATGGGCGGACGCCTGACGGCACTGCCCCAACCCCACGGAGGTTTCATGATCAGAGCCGAGTTCCCCACCCCGGACGGCGACCCCTCGACCGGTCGCCATCCGAGCCCCGGCCAGCGGCCGCGTCCTGCCCCTGGCAGCCCGATGCCCGCGCCCCCACTGCGTGCGGAGCTCCGCCTTGCGCGCTCCCCTCCCCTCG
>NZ_JADIJQ010000059.1 GCF_017355265.1 Tessaracoccus sp. SD287 | reverse complement strand
CTGGTACATCTGCTCGGCCTGGTCGTGGTCACCCCGCACATCGGTGAGGAAGATCGCGTAGCTGCCGAGGATGTCCGCGTCGGTGGGGTTGGCGGCCAGGGCGCGCTGGTACAACTGCTCGGCCTGGCCGTAGTCCTTCAACTTCTCGCGGCACAGGGCAAGCACGGCAAGCACCCCCGGATCGGTGGGATTCTGATCCAGCGCCTCGCCAAGGAGGGCTTCGGCCTTATCGGCGTCTCCGTCCTCGTCGACCAGAATTGCGCCAAGGAGGAGTGCCGCCCGACCTTTGACATTGGGGTCGTTGGCAGTAAGGGCATCGGCGAGGAGGAACTCGACCATTGAACTTGAAGTGTAGTGCGCCCCCGCATATAGACGCATGGCAAGCGCCAACGACTGGGCGGGCGTGAGGGCGGCACCAGCCATGGCGCTTACGACAGCTGGATGCAGGGGCCAAGTGGCGTCGTCGGCGATAACGTCAAGGACTTCCCATCGCTCGGGATCCACGGCTCTCAGTAAGGCGACCGTGTGGTTGAACGGCTTAGACGCCCAATCCCACGCCACCGGCCAATCCCGAGCCATTACTGGAGAGTCAGGGTATGCATCCGCCAGGGCTTGAAGTTGTTCGGTGGTCGCCGGACCTAGCCCAACCCGGCGCCAGTCTGCGGCTGCCCGGACAAGAGCCCATCCCCAAGACCGGTCCTCGGCGCCCGCTCTGAACTTCTGCCTTGCTAGTGGCGCCCCACCCAGAATCGCAGGAAGGCCGAGATCACGGGCCTGCGGGACCAGGTCGACATACGCAGTGGATCGCATGGCAGCCAACTCGCCTTTGCTGGGCTTTGGCGCCAAGTGAACGGGTGTGAACTTGTTGAGGACATCCCAGCCGGGCAGCTTCTTGGCCGCTTCGTCGCGCCACTGGGCGTGCTTAGTCGCCGTTATTGTTGCCACGACTAAGCACTTTGCCGCCAGCCACTTTTCCAGCAGTGTCAACGTCAGGGAGCTATTCGATAGAAACCGGTCCACATCGTCCAGGAACACCACCGTCCCGGCGCTCGGGTCCTGCCCCGACTCCACCAACCTTCTGATGCCTTCGTCGTCGGTGGGGAACCACAACGGCGCTGATTCCCAACCTTCGACGATGACTTGAACCACAAGTCGCGTTTTGCCTGACATCGAGGGTCCCTCGATGAGTACCGGTTTCTGGTTGGCCAGTAGATCACGAACGACGGGCAGCAGATCACGCGGGGCGAACTCGCTGGCATCGCGATCAGACAGATTGACCCGCAATGACTCCAGCGCTCGCCCTTTGATCGTGTCCCCGACGCCTGCCAGTGCCGCGACACGACTATCAGCGGCCCTTGCGGAAAACCATTCCTTCAAAGGCGGAGCTGCGGACAGGGCCACTCCAGAAAGGCCGCCGACGAAGGCACCCACCATCGCCACAGTTCCCCCGGCTCCTGCGACCATCGGCGCGGACGCACCAACGACGGCCCCTCCGAGAGCGAAAGCCAGCCACCACGGCGACTTGCCAGGATCGGAAGGCTCGACGCCTCGTTTGGACACGTCAAGAACCCCTCTCCTCTTCTTAAACAGGACCGTCTGCCGTCCACTCAATGTTCCAAGCATCCCATGACTCCACGCTCGGCGCCCCGCAACGTGAACACAGAAGGGGTAGAGATCTGTCCGTCGCCTCGCCTCCACCGCCCATGCCTCCTACAGGTCAGGTTCCGGTCTCTTTGGGCGGCGTACGTGCATGCGGGCCGTTCCGCTCAACACCTCGTCAAGCGCAGACACGCGTCTGAAACGGGGTCGCGTACCCCTTCGCGGCGACCTGTTAGGCGGCGTCGACACGGGGGTTCCGTACGTCCTTTCGGCACATGCGCGACAGGGCAGGGAAAATCGTACAAGACAGGACAGGTCGTGCCCAATGCGGTGGGCCGACGGGGCCCCGGTCAGCGACTCAAGGTCATCCGTGGGGGGCGTGGGAGGGGGCGCCATGCTGGGAAAATACATCTTCCCAAGCTGGACACGCGGTTCGATTCCCGTCGCCCGCTCCACAGGACCCGGTCTCCACAGAACCCCGGTCTGCTCAGCCCTTCGTCGGCAGGCTGACGTGGACAACCCACTCACCGTGGCGCGGGCCCACTTCCAGCACACCGGCGGCCAGGTCGACTCGTTCGGTCAGGCCCCGCAGTCCGCGGCCAAGACTGTGTTCGCGCAGCGGTCCGGACGCTCCCCCGACCCGCATCCTGTTGCGCAGCGACATGGTGATGCTCTCCGCGGTCACCTTCACGTCGAGGTGGACAACACCGGTCGGGTCGGCGTGGCGCAGGATGTTGGTGGTCGCCTCCCGGGCGACGCGCGAAAGCGTCACCTGGGCCGAGCGTGGAGCGTCGGCCAGTTCGGCCGGGATGGAAGCCCGCACCCTGAATCCCTCGGTGACCAGTGTCTCGCGCAGTTCGCGCAGCACGGCGGCGGCGTCAGCGGTGTTGTCCTGCGGGTCGAAGCCGTTGCCCTGGTCGACATCCAGGACGTTGACCAGGGTGTGCAGTTCGGTGACCGCGGTCCGGGCAGCGCGCCCGACCCGGTCCATGGCGTGCCCCAGTTCCTGGGGGTCGTCCGAGCCCTGGTGGCTGATGCTCTGCAGGCTGATGATGGCCAACTGGTGGGCCACGATGTCGTGGAGTTCCCGGGCCAGCCGTTGCCTTTCGGCGACGCGGATCTGCACCCGCTCCTGCTCCAACTGTTCGATGCGCCGGGCACCGATGCGAAGTTGGGTCGAGAATGCGCGGGCGGCGAGGCCCGCCAATGTGGCAAGAATCACCAAACTGACGCGCAACCCGGCGTCATTGAACCACTGGTCACCGCTGTGCCGCACCGAGACCGCGATCGAATAGGCGCCCAGCGAACCCGTCATGACTGCTACGCCCACATTCCCCAGTCTGGGCAGGAACACAACCAGCGCGATGACCAGCACAGCAGGATGCCGGCGATGCCGGCGACCACGTGCATGGCCGTGGAGGCCTGCCCCAGCGTCCCGACGGTGGCCACCGAGTGCGCGATGTCGGCAACCAAAAGGCAGGTGGTCAGCACTTTCAGTGCTGCCCACCCACCCCAGCCGTCAGTTCGCGATGTCCCGGTCATGCCCCCATCGTTCCATGACCGGGCCACTGTCGAGAACAGGGTCAGGAGAGGCAGATCCGCAGCCAGGCGCACCAGATGTTCGACGGGGTGGCAGTGCCGGACCCGGTACCAATCTGGGTGCCGGAACTGACCGCAAGACGGGTCGGCGTGTCACTGGTGGCAGCGTTGGCAGCGGTCGGGACCGCCACCAGGGACAGGACGAGTAGGGAGACAGCGAGGAGCCGGGTCTTCATGAGTGAGCCTTTCGTAAGAAACTGATAATCAGATCATCACAGTGGTGAGGTCCCCTGTCCACACTGACCCCCGTGTTGGTGCGTACCTGTTCCACCTAGCCCCAAAGGTGGTTACGGTGGGGATCGTGTCCACACAGACGACGAATGAGAGCCCGACCGTCACCACCGTCCTGGTGGTCGACGACGACGCCATGGTGCGTGAGACGTTCATCGCCTTGTTCGCCAGGGAGCCGGGACACGAACTTCTGGGCTGCGCGCATACGGGCGCCGAGGGCGTCGAGTTGGCCAAGCAGTGGCATCCGGACGTCATCCTGATGGACCTCAACATGCCGGGCATGGGTGGTGTGGCCGCCACCGAGCAGATCGTGGCTGATGACCCCGGTGCGTGCGTGGTGGCATTGACCACCTTTTCCGACCAGGAACACGTCGCGAAGATGCTGCAGGCCGGGGCCTCCGGCTACCTGATGAAGCACACCGACCGCGAGACCCTGCTGGCCGCGCTGGCTGCCGCCAAGATCGGGGAGATGCCGCTGGCACCGGAGGTACGCCAGACGCTCGTGGCAGCGGTCCTGCGCGACCGGCCGGCGGCCCCGGAGCGACCGAGACTCGCCCCACGGGAGTTGGAGTTGCTCGGCTGGCTGGCCGAAGGACTGTCCAACCGCGAGATCGCGCGGCGGATGTACCTGGCCGAAGGGTCTGTCAAGCAGTACCTGTCCCAGATCGGGGAGAAGTTGAAGCGGAAGTCGCGCACGCAGATCCTGATCCGGGCGATCCAGCTGGGTCTGGTCGACCCTCACGACGCTGCCCAGGACTGAGCACGGGCCGGAGGGCCGGCCAGACTGGTGAGGGGGGGCCACACGAGGATGATCCGCGGGGCAGCGAGGGGGGCTGCGAGTCAGGTTCAGTGGACCCGCCGGATGTCGCCTGCATTCCAGGTCGGCACAGTGGCGAGTGGTTCACGTCTTTTGGGGACATGCCTGAGGGGTATGGCATGTGACCCGTCCCTGACCCCTGGAGTCACCTCGTGTGGCCAAGTCCCACTTTGCCGCGCCGGACCACCCGCTGCCAGTTGTCGAAAGTTAGGAACTGCACCCCGATCCATCCCTGATCCGAGCCCGCCGGGCTACGGATCGGGCAGCGGAATGCCTAGGCTGTCGGCATGCCCGACGAGACCCGCACACCAGTCAACGTCCGCGGCGGCCTGCGCGCCTCCGACGCGGACCGTCGACTCGTCGAGGAGGTTCTCAACACCGCCTTCGTCGACGGCCGGTTGACCAAGGACGAACTGGACGAGCGCCTCAGCCTGGTCTGGCAGGCGAAGACCTTCGACGAGCTGGCTCCCATCACCGCCGACCTGGTGCCCGGCACCCCTGCCCCCCAGTACGCCACCCCCGCGGTGCGCCATGACGCACCGCTGGTCGATGCCAATGGCCTGACCTCGCGGCAGGACGCGATCAGTATCGTGCTGGGCGAGCAGAAGCGCACCAGCGCGTGGCGGATGGCTCCACGCACCGCCGTCAACCTGGTTCTTGGTGAGGTGGTGCTCGACCTGAATGAGGCGGTGCTCGAGACCAACACCCCGGTCGTGAATGCCAACGTGTTCCTGGGCGAGCTCACCATCTTCGTCCCGGTTGGGGTCCGGGTGGTGAACCAGATGAACGCCATACTCGCCGAGACGAAGGTCAAGGGTGTGCGCGAGGAGGATGCCACGGTCACGCTGACCCTGACCGGAACCTCCGTCCTGGGCGAGATCACCGTCCTGGGCCCCGACGACACCTCCTCCAGGAGTCGCAAGCGGCGACGCGGCCGCTAGCCCCGTGCCGCACCTGCGCGACGTCCGACAGCCCCCGGGCAGCACGGTCATGACATGGCCGCAGGCTAGGTTCTAGGCATGACCACCGAGCTGTCCCGCGCGACGACGACCGACGTCCTGTTCGCCCCGCCCACCGAACACTGGATTCCGGTCTCCCCCGATCTTGTCAAGGTCGAGACCATCTCGGTGTTCCTGGGATGGGGCGGGCTGGTCGTCGCCTCGGTGGTCCCGGTGGCCATCTGGGCCCCCTGGTGGGCCCTGGTCGCCGTCGCTGTCTTCTGGGTGGCGCTGCTCGGCTGGCGGGTGTGGGCAGTACGCCGCGTCGCCCGCAGTTGGGCCTACGCCCAACGCGAGACCGACCTGTACACCACCCACGGAATCCTGTTCAAGGAGCTGCTGGTCGTGCCCTACGGCCGCATGCAGGTCGTGGAGATCAACGCCGGGCCGCTGCTGCGTCGCTACGGGTTGGCCAACGTCCGGATGATCACGGCCTCGTCCATGAGCAACGCCGTCATCCCGGGGGTCACCGCCGACGAGGCGGCTCGGTTGCGTGAGGAGCTGTCCCGGCTCGGCGAGAGCCAGGCGGCCGGCCTGTGAGCGAACATCCCGGCTGGGCACCCGAACCGCCGCCTGCCACCGCGCCCGTGCCGCCGCCGCCCCCCAGCGCGTCCGTGCCAGCCGACGAGGTCGTCGCCGGGCAGCGCACCCACCCGTTGAGCCCGCTCGTCTCGTCGTGGATCGCGGTGGTCGCGGTCGCCTTCTTCGTGGGGCGCGACGTCCTCGAGCAGGGCAACCTGCGCGCCTTCCGAGACCTCACCAGCCTGATCATCTACGGCGGGATCGGTGGGCTCATCCTGGTCGGATCGGTGGTCATGTCTGCCCTGAGCTGGTACCTGACCCGCTACCGCCTCGACCCCGACGGGCTCACCATCGAGTCACGGCTGATCGTCCACGAGACCAAGCGCATGCTGTATCGCCGGATCCAGTCGGTCGAGATCCACCAGCCTTTGGCGGCCCGTCTGCTGGGACTGTGCCGCTTGTCCATCGACGTGGGCGGTGATGGCAGCAGCAGACTCAGCTTCCTGACCCGCCAGCAGGCCGAGGACCTGCGCTATGAGTTGTTGCGGCGAGCCGTGGAGGCCAAGCGGGACGCCTCTG
>NZ_JADIJQ010000058.1 GCF_017355265.1 Tessaracoccus sp. SD287 | reverse complement strand
ACACACAGCAAGGAGAACCGCTCATGCACGGACTGACCCAAATGACGAAGGTGGAGTTCGTCGTCCCCGGCCGCGACGCCCCCTCGGTCCGCGCCCTGATCACCGCTGCCGGCGCCACCGGTTACACCGCCGTCTCCGGCGTCTCCGGCATCGGCCACCACGGCCAACACTCCGGTGCGCTGCTGTTCAACGACTACGACACCCTCACCATGCTGATCACCGTCCTCCCCACCGACCGCGCCGAAGAGCTCATCACCGCAGCACGGGAATTGTTCACCAGCTGCAGCGGCGTCATGTTCGCCACCGACACCTACGTCAGCCGACCTGACTACTTCCAATGACACCCACCCCGCACCCCTACCGCGGTGCCGTCATCGCGTTCGCCACCATGCACGGCAAAGAACATCTCGCCCGTGGCCCGTTCCACACAATCCTCGGCGCCACAGTTCTCGGCGTGGCCGGAATCGACACTGACCAGTTCGGAACCTTCGCCGGCGACATTCCTCGCACCCTCCCCCCACGAGAAACCGCGCGCGCCAAAGCGCGCCTCGGAATCCGCACCGCAGGCCTCACAGCAGGCTTGGCCAGCGAAGGCAGCTTCACCACCGAATACGGGTGGAGTACCCGACACAACGAACTCGTCCTCTTCCTCGACGAGGACCGCGGGATCGAGGTTGTCGAATCCCGCACCGCCAGCTTCCCCCTGCCCCCGGGCCGGCACATCCTCACCAGCGCGCAAGCCCTCTCCTACGCCACCAGCCTCGGCTTTCACCACCAAGGCGTCATCGTGCAAGCCCACCACGACCACGGATCCCACGCCCACAAAGACACCCACAGCCCGGCCGAACTTGAGATCACCGTCAACCGGCTCCTCGACCAGAACGTGCCCGTGTCGGTGCTGCCGGACTATCGTGCGCATCGCTCACCCGCCCGCGCCGACATCCTCCGAGATCTCTGCTCCCGCATGGCCAGGCGCCTCTCCACCCCTTGCCCCGGCTGCCGCAGCCCCGGATACGGGCGAGTAAAGACCATCCCCGGACTCCCCTGCGGCACGTGCGGTCAACCCACGCATCTGCCCGCCGCCGACATCCACGCCTGCAGCACCTGCGACACCACCCACACCCGACCACGCACCTCAACCCTCGCCGACCCGCAATGGTGCGAGACCTGCAATCCTTGACCACCTCGCAGCCCAACCTCGATCCCGCCGGCCGTGCTCGACCGGAACAGCTGGAGGCCCCGCCAACAGGACCTCCGGCCCTACGTGCGCCGGGCTGGCCCCCGGATAGTAGAAGAAGGAGGCAGAGACCCATGAGCACTGCACACGGACAACCCCTCCGATCGCGTTCTGAAGATGGCTGTCCGACTCGTCCCATGGATGCCGGGGCCGTCGTGCTGTTGACCGGAGAGAGCGAACCGCCGGAGACCGTTCGGGACGCCTGGGCTGGCGCTGCTCGCACAAGCGGTGGCGTCCGTATCATTCGCGTCGTCGAAGACCGAGCATGGGAGACCATCGCCGAACGGAATTGCCACGCCTCCCAGGCCAGGGAGCAGCTTTGCCGGCTGGTCGGCGAGATTCGCGCGAAGGATCCGTCCACTCGTGTCTCGGGTCAGCTCCACAGAGGCCCGCTGCACACAGTGCTCCGCAGCCTCGGCGGCGCCCCGATTCTTCATTTCGACCGCGCAGCAGCCTCTTTGTCCAGCCCGGAGCCCGACGTGACGGAGGATGCGGCGTCGGGCCGATCTGCCGTTGACGCAGGGCTGAGAACCCGTTCGATGAGAAGGAGTGCAACATGAATGAGAAGTTGGTTGTCGGTGTGACGGATGCGTCTGCGTCTCGTCGGGCCGTGGACTGGGCCGTGGAGAGAGCTGCAGCGCGTGGTGACCGGCTCGAGCTGGTATCGATCATCGGCCGCGCGAAAGGTGTCCGCGGGGAGGGACCAGTCATCGAGGAGGCCCTCCAGCTCACACGAAGCCTTCTCGATCGGGAGGCTGAGCGCGTCCGAGCGCACGGCGTGCCCGTCGAGACGCGGATCGGGCGGGGCAAACCGGTGGAACAGCTCATCGACGCCTCCAAGGGAGCTGCTCTGCTGGTCATCGGAAGCGACTACCGCGGCCCAGAGACCGGGCCAGCGCGCGGCCCGCACGGGATCCGCATCACCGCCGGTGCACACTGTCCGGTCGCCGACGTACCCGACCTGGACCTGACTGGCAGAACCGGGGTCGTCGTCGGCATCGACGGAGCAGATGTGTCCGAGGCCGCCATCGCGTTCGCCGCCGCCGAGGCGGACCGGTCCGCAGAGGTGCTCACCGCCGTCAGCGCTTGGTCGCCAGTCACGGTACCTCTCGGTCTCAGGTCCTACCCCGACGACTACCTGGGCATCATGCACCGCATGGCCGCGGAAACGCTAGCCGGCTCTGTTGGTGGGCTTCCCTCGAAGTACCCGGACTTGGGACTGGAACTGGTCGTTGAACGGGGCGAACCGGCCCTCCTCATCAACCGTGTCGCGGCGCACGCGCGCCTCACCATAGTCGGATCGCACCGCCGCGGGGCGATGGCACGGTTCCTCCTCGGCTCCACCAGTGAACAGGTTCTCGCCCGGCTCGCGACAACCACCATCGTCGTGCGATGAGCGGGATCGCAAACGAGATGGCGAGGTGCTCGAGGCGCGCGAGCCGTCACGGCGGCTTGCGCAGCCTTGCCAAGAAGAGGTGGTCACGCTGTCTGTGACAACCTGAGTGGAGACCAGGGTGACGGTCTCATTCGGACCCACCTGATCGGCTGTCGGTGTGTTGTGACAACTACCTAATCTGGAGAACGATCTAGACAGAACGGTCCGCGCGGTCGGACGGGTCAGAGCCCACAAGCCACACCGCTGTGACTCGGTCCGACCCGCGGATGTCGGCTGAAAGGGACCAGGCCTCACGAAAGTTCGCGCGCGCCCAGTCGATAGTCTCAACCAGGCTGGCGCCCTCCATCTCATACACTGCGACCGCGCCATCGCCATTCAGATGGCCCCACACGCGGAACACCGCGTCATGGATCTCCTCCGTGACATCCCGCTCATCAATCAAAGTTGCGCGCATGGGTTCAGGCTATGACGTCCAGAGCTGCTGAGCAGCCTTAGTGAGCTCTAGACAAGTCCTATTGCACCTGATCAGATGAGCGTTCTCGGTTTGACGAGCCGTCAGAATCTCACGTCGACCGGTGGATACAGGCTTAGCGTCAAGCCCGATGCGTCGCGTTTCCTGCGGGCAGTGCTCCCTGCTCTCGCGGCGTGCGGTTTCCAATCCGTCGGATGACGGCCTTGGCACCTTCCATCACCACGAAAACGCCGACGGCCAGGCCAGCTGTCAGTGCCCAACTGTGGAAACCGATGGGGGTTGAGTCGAACCAGTCGTTCATGAACGGCGCGTAGGTGAACATGATCTGCAGAGCCATCAGCAGGCCGGCCGAGATCCACAGGTTGCGGTTCCCGGTAAGTACCCGAACAGTGAACGCGGAACCGTTGAGCAGACGGCAGTTCAAAAGGAAAGCGAGCTGGCCGAGGGCGAGCATCAGGACTGCGGACGTCTGCGCCACGGCGTAATCGCCGGTGCGGTCGCGCTCGAGAAGGTAAACGACGAAGGTCGCGACGCCGATGACGACCGAGGCGGTGAGGACGACGGCGATCGCCCGCGACGACAGGACCTGCTCCGTCGCTGAGCGCGGCATGCGCCGCATGATGCCTGGCTCTGCGGGCTCTCTCGCCAAGGTCAACGACAACGTGAGCGCGGTGACCAAGTTGATCCAAAGGATTTGCACCGGGGAAAGCGGCAGAGCAATCCCCGCCAGGACCGCAGCGATGATCACAAGGGCCTGCGCGCCGTTGGTTGGCAACAGGAAGACTACGGACTTGCGGATGTTGTCATAGATCCGCCGGCCTTCCTCGACAGCGCGTTCGATAGTCGCGAAGTTGTCGTCGGCGAGAACGATGTCCGCCGCTTCCTTGGTCGCTTCGGTTCCCTTGATGCCCATGGCCACGCCAACGTCCGCGAGCGTGATCGAAGGGGCGTCGTTGACGCCGTCGCCGGTCATGGCGACGACCTCGCCGTGAGACTGCAGGGCGCGCACGATCCGCAGCTTGTGCTCCGGGGAGGTACGAGCGTAAACGTCCACGTCACGTACGACCCGGCGGAGTTCGTCGTCGTCCATCGCTTGGAGGTCGGCGCCGGTCAGGGCGAGAACTTCGCCCTCCGCTGGGGCGATGCCCAGCTCACGGGCGATCGCCGTCGCAGTCCCGCGGTGGTCGCCGGTGATCATCTTCACGCGGATACCTGCAGCGTGGGCCTCGGCGATCGCCGCAGTTGCCTCGGGGCGTGGTGGGTCGACGATGCCGATGATGCCGAGGAAAGTCAGGCCGCCATCGAGGTCGCCCAGCACGATATTGTCGACACCGTCGGCCGGGCGTGTGGCTGCGGCCAGCACGCGCAGTCCTTTGGCCGAGAGTGCGTCGATCCGCTCCTCCCACGCCGCCCGGTTGAGCGGTGCGGTGCCGCCGTCGGCAGAGCGCTCGGTGTCGGCTCGGTCGAGAAGGCGGTCCGGGGCGCCGACCACGTGGACGAATCGGGTCACGCCGTCGGGGGTTGAGCCGGTCGGGAGCTCGTCGAGGGTGGCTGCGAACTTGTGGGTTGACTCGAACGGCACCGCGCCGACGCGGGTCACGGCGCCGGTGGCTGCGCCGGCTTTCGCCGCCAGGACGTCGAGGGCTCCCTCGGTCGGCACGCCGACAACCCGCCAGCGGTCTTCCGTCTGTTCGACATGGGCGTCGTTGGTGAGACCGGCGGCCAGCACGAGATCGGAGAGGTCGGGGTGGACGGCGAGGTCGGCGGTCTGGCCGTCGGAGTTGACGACCCGACCCACGGGGTCATAGCCGGTGCCCTCGACTGTGTATGTGCTTACTGCCGTGACGACCGTCCGGGCGGTCATCTCGTTCTGAGTGAGCGTCCCAGTCTTGTCAGAGCAGATGGTCGTCGTGGAGCCGAGGGTCTCAACCGCCTCCATCTTGCGTGTGATTGCGTGGCGTTTAGCCATCTGCTGCACGCCGAGCGCTAGCGTGATCGTCACCAGGGCGGGCAGTCCCTCTGGCACCGCAGCCACGGCGAACCCGATGGCCGCCGAGATGAGCTCATCAACATCCAGGCCGTGCACGAACCAGCCGATGAGCAACATGACAACGGCGAGCACGCCGATGAGGATCGACAGCTGCTTACCCAGGTGGGCGAGCTGTCGGGCGAGCGGGGTGTCCATCTGGTCCTGCTCGGACACGAGCACCGAGATACGGCCGATCTCAGTGTCCCGCCCCGTAGCCACCACCACGCCCTCGCCGTTGCCCGCCGTGACGATCGTCCCTGAGAAGAGCATCGACGTTCGGTCCCCGATGCCCGCATCCGCAGCCACGATCTCATCGCTCTTGTCGGCGGCCACCGACTCGCCTGTCAACGCAGACTCGTCGATCTGCAGCCGCCCGGAGGTTAACAGCCGGACGTCCGCCGGCACCCGGTCGCCGCTACGAACGCGGACGACGTCACCGACGACGATGGTCGCGGAGTCGACCACTCCCCAGGTCCCGTCGCGCCGTACCTGCGCGCTCAACGACTGCATCTTGCGCAATCCCGCGAGCGCCGACGCCGCACGACCTTCCTGGATGAAGCCGATCAGCCCAGTAGCCACGATCACAACAGCGATCACGGTGAAGTCGACCCAGTCACCCCTAATCGCCTTCAGCACGGCCGCCACGATGAGGATGTAGATCAAAACGTCAGCGTAGTGGGCCAGCAGACGCTTGAAGACGGACGGCTCGGGCGGAGTCGGCAATTCGTTGCGACCGTCGCGCGCGAGACGGGATTCGGACTCGCCTTCCGTCAGGCCTTCTGGCCCGCTAGCGACAGCGCGCAACACCTCCCCCCCAGTGATGGCCCAGGACGCTGCGGGCGCCTCGGCGCGGGAGCGGTCGGTCTCAGAAATATTCATACTGGCGTGCTCCTTGGCAGGGTGCGGTTACGCATGATCGCCCGTCCAGCGCACGCTGCGCTACCGCAGTGAGCGAGCGACTGCACTGCTGTCGGCCTCCAGCTCATTTTTGCTTTGTGACCTGTGCGCCGCCGACGCGATTGCAATCCTCTGATTGTAGACACCCGTTTCGATAATCACAATGCGTCCGTCAGAGGCAATTCGGTGCGTCACGCAAAGAAGCGTGCTGGAGTGCAACGAGGTCGTCGCCAGCGCTCTGAATCCGGCGTTGCGGGCTTCCCGAGTGCATACGCACTTCGATCCGGTCTCGCGCGCCGCCAGCTCGGAACGCCGTCATCCTTGCGCGAGGTTGAGAAGTGAAGTCGCTGAACCCGTCGGTGGGCGGCGTCACTTTTTTGGCGGGTGAAACCGTGACGGGGTGCACTCCTCGGCGGGCGCGTGGTGTCGGTCAGAAGGGGAGGACGAGGGGCACCATGAACACGCTGACGAGGAGGACGACGATGGTGAAAGGGGGCTCATCACATTTGAGGGTGTAGAGGCGGGGTGATCACGGCGGCGCGTCGGTCCGCGG
>NZ_JADIJQ010000057.1 GCF_017355265.1 Tessaracoccus sp. SD287 | reverse complement strand
GCAACACCCACGCCACCCTCGCCGACGGCCTGCTCCACGTCGCCACCCAATCCCTGGCCGCCGTGCCGGCATCGCGCAGGGATGGGTACCGGGTGCTGATCCACCTCGACACCGACGGGGTCGGCTGGCTCGGCCGCACCGGCGCCCTCCCCTCCACGTTGCGCGATGCCTACACCTGCGACGGGGTCATCCGGCCCGTGTGGCACACCGACGGGGTCCCGGTCGCGGTCGGACGCAGCATGCGCATCGTCCCCAACAGGACCCGACGACTCATCGAGGACCGCGACCAGGGCTGCCGCTACCCCGGCTGCCCCGCCACCGGCTTCCTCGAGAACCACCACTTGATCCACTGGAACCAGGGCGGGGACACCGACCCACCCAACCTGCTCTCCCTGTGTCCGTTCCACCACCGCAGCCACCACCTCGGCGACTACCAGATCAGCGGAGACCCCACCCGACCCGACGGGCTCACCTTCACCACCGCCCACGGCCACCCCATCCAGCCCGTCCACCGCGACGTCCCACCCGTCATGCCCGAACGACCTGCCCCGATCCGTGACGTGGTGCGCGGCGAACGCCTCGAGTCCTGGTCAGTCCAATTCAGCCCACCACCCGAACCCGACCCCGACGCCGAGACTGAACCCGCAGCCGAACCGGTCCTCCCCGAACGACCAGACGACGTCGACCCCGACAACTGGGCCATCCTGATGCGCATCGTCAAGAGACAACACGCCCACCTGTGAGGCCACCCGATCGATTGGGTCGGCTGGCATGCCCCCCAAGTTCTCTTCGCTCAGTGGCTCACTTCTCGCCGCCGAAGAACTTCGACCACGGCAGGTCGAGGGGGGCGTCCTCGGCGATGACCTCGTAGAGGTAGCGGCAGAAGGGGAAGTCCTCGGCTGCGATGACACCGCGATCGGTGAGCTTGCGCAGGGCAGCTCCGACGACGCGGATGGCGGCCACACCCTCGAGGGTGACGCCCTTCATGTGGACGTCGCGGACCTCCGAGAACGGGACGCCCTGGCCGACGTAGCCACCGGCCATCACGTTGCGTCCGCCCATCGAGGTGACGAACATGTCGCCCACGCCACTGAGGCCCTCGGCGGTGCGGGGGTCGCCACCCAGCAGTTCGATGAACTGCCGCAGTTCGACCGCACCCTGGGCGAACAGCGCCGCCGAGTAGTTGTACATCTTGTAGCGGTCGCCCGACTTGCCGGCCTTTTCGAGGATGCCGGCGGCAAAGCCCCCACCGAACGCGTAGATGTTCTTGGTGGCCGCACCGACCTCGCAGCCGATGAAGTCCAGTGAGGTCCAGATGTGGTAGTAGCTGGTGCGGAACAATCCGGCGAGCCAGTCGACGTAGTCCTGGTCCTCGGCGGTGAAGACCACCGAGGTGTCGTGGCCGACCGCCAACTCGCCGGCGATCGAGGGGCCGGTGATGGCGGCCCACTGCACCTGGCTGGCGAGTTCCTCGCCGAACTCGGCCTTGAGCACGTCGGGCAGGATGCTGAGGGTGCCGTCCTCGGCAGCATGCATGCCCTTGGTAATCGACAGGATCTTGGCGCCCGGCTTGACCAGCGTCTTGAGCTGCTTGGCGACCCACTCGACACCGAAGCTGTTGACGCCGCTCATGACCAGGTCGGCCCCCTCGAAGGCTTCGGCGGCGTCTGCCAACTGGTAGGCGGTGACGCCCTCGTTGACGACCAGGTCAAGGTTGGGGTGGCGTCCGGTCTGCTGGATCGAGGTGACGATGTCCTCGTCGAGGTGGGTGCCGACCAGATTGACGGTGTGCCCGTTGTCGGTCAGCGGGTAGGTCAGGGCGGTGGCCAGTACTGCGGTGGCCACGTCGGTGTCGGTGATGAGGGTGCGGCAGTAGCCGGCCACGAGCATGGCGGCGGTGATCGCGACCTTCTCGGTGCCGGTGACCACGGCCACGCTGTTGGGGCAGTCACGCAGCGCGGCCAGGTCCATCGAGATGGTGCGAGCGTCCAGGTCGGCGTCGACCACGCGACCGTCGGCGTCGATGAAGTGGCTGAGCAGGTCGCCCACCACTCCCCTGCGGGTCAGGTCGGCGACCTCGTCGGCACCCAGGTAGCCGGAGTCGACGAGCACCGAGGTGGACGTTGCCGAGCCGGGCGAGAAGACGATGGTGCGGGCGTGGGTGGCGGCCGCGATGGTGGTGGCGACAGCGGGCTCGGCCCGCAGGGCCCTGCCTAGGGCGGCGGACGAGACGATGGTCGGAGCCGGCATCAGACGGACCTGTCCGGGGCCGCGTTCGGCCATGGTCCGCAGCGCCGACCCGACGTGGTCGACCCCGGCCAGCGACAGTCCACCGTTGGTCTGCACCACGGTGACCCCCCGGTTCCAGCCGCTGGCCAGTTGGGCGGCGACGCGTGAGGTGGTGCGCCCCCAGGACAGGCCCACCGTTGTCGGTCGCGGACGAAGAGCGGCCAGGTGCTCGGCCGCGGCATGGCTGACGGCATCGGCGGTGGCCTCCGAGTCGGCCTGGCTGGGCACCACGATCGCGTCACGAACCCCGAAGCGTTGCTGCAGCTGCACCTCGAGGTGGTGGTGGCGGGCCAGCGGGTGCTCAATGCTGATCCGGACGATGCCCACCTCACGGGCCCGTTCGAGCATCCGTCCGACCGTCCACCGTGAGGTGTCGAGTTGTTCGGCGATCTGGGCGTGGGTCTGGTTCTCGTAGTAGTAGAGCTCGGCGGCCCGCAGCATCGACAGCTCGGTAGCTGGCGTGTTCGACATGGCCACCACCTCCGCCCTGCACATCCGTGCAGTTCATGGGACGGGCACCGCGAGCGCCCTCGTGGTTCCCAGCCTACGACAGTGTGGCGCCGCCGTCAGCCCGTTGCGGCAAAGGTGCACCTAAGTGCACGGCCTCGTCACTGCACGGTGAAGTTCCACGGCATGGTCAGCGCCCCGACCGGCGGCAGGGACCCCCCGCCCAGCAGCGCAAGCCCCCGCTGCAGCAGAGCCTCGGGGCCGCCCTGGGGCAGTCCCAGTCCGGAGCCGCCCATGGACTCCGAGCTGTTGGCGGGCTGGAATCGGGCCAGCACGCCCAGGGCGGGCACCTGCTTCAGGGTGACCTGGTCGCGCTGCAGCCCGGCCAGTGCGCAGGCCTGCTCGACGGCCACCTCCAGGCCACCGAGCTCGTCGACCAGACCGCGCTGCTGGGCGTCGCTCCCTGTCCAGACCCGTCCGCGGGCCAGCGGCTCAAGTTCTGCCACCTCCATGTCGCGACCCTGGGCGGCCTTGGCCACGAAGTCCTCGTAGATCTGGTCCAGCCAGGCATTGAGGATCTGCCACTCCTCGTCGGTGAGCCGACGATCCGTGGCGAGCATGCCGGCGTGGCGCCCGGCGCTGAGGCCCTCGTGCTTGAGGCCCAGCTTCTGGTAGGTCTGTTCCATCACGAACTTCCCGGCCACCACGCCAATGGAGCCGGTGAGCGTCGAGGGCAGGGCGACGATCCTGTCGGCAGCCATCGCGGCGTAGTAGCCGCCGGAGGCAGCCACCGCACCCATCTGGGCGACGACCGGACGACCCGAGTCGCGCACCTGCTGGACGGCCCGCCAGATGGAGTCCGAGGCGACGGCGGAACCACCGGGTGAGTCGATCCGCAGCACCACAGCCTTGACGCGGTCGTCGGCTGCGGCCGCGCGCAGGTGCTCGGTGACCACGTCGGCGCCCACCTGCTGACCACCAGGGCCGCCGCCGGGACGACCGCGTCCGGTGACGATGGCGCCGCGCAGGGTGACCACGCCGATCTCGGGATTCTTGCGGTGCAGGGCCTGGGCGGCCTTGCGTCGGGGGGCGGCGGCCGCGTCGTAGCGGTGCACGAACTGCAGGGACTCGGTCTTGGCCCCCCATTCGGACAGGACGGCGGCGTAGACCTCGTCGCGGTAGCCGATCCGGTCGATCAGCCCGGCGGCCAGCGCCTCGTCCGGGGTCAGGGCCGCCTGGTCGACCAGGTCACGGACCCGCTCGGGCTCCAGTCCGCGAGCCTGGGCAATGACCTCGACGGACTGCTCGAGCACCGAGTCGGCGATGCGCTGCATCATCTCGCGATTGGCGTCGCTGATCTCGTGGGCGGCGAACTGCTCACCGGCTGACTTGTACTCCTTGCGCTGGGCGAACTCGGGCTCGATGCCGCCCTTGTCGAGCAGTCCGCGCAGCAGGGTGATGCCGACGTGCACCCCGGCCAGGCCGACCTGCCCCGACGGCTGCAGCCAGACCTGCCGGGACCGGGTGGCAAAGGCGTACAGGGGCAGCGCGCTGCCCAGTTCACCAAAGGACTCAGACCAGGCGACGGTGGGCTTGGTCCGACCGAAGGCGGCGACCAGGTCGCCCAGTTCCTGCAGGTCGGCCAGCGACAGGCCGGAACCCTCGGTGACCCGGACAACCAGGCCCGCGACCCGATCGTCGGTGGCTGCGGCACGCAGCCCGTCGCGCAGGGCATGCATCGAGGCGGCGTTGAGGATGCGCAGGGCGGCCAACGGGTTGTCCGGCGGAGCGGTGACCACTCCCCTCCCCAGGTCGATCTCGAGCACCTTGGGCGTCGAGGAGTTCTTGGCGAAAAGGGCTTCGAGCGCGGCAGGCAGGAACATGCGGTGAGTCTACGCGGGCCCCGAAGCAGGTGGTCAGGCGTGGGTACCGGCGCCGGGCTCGGAACTGGTGCCTTCCAGGGCGAGCATGCGCTGCTCCACGGCGCGGTTGCGGACGTCCAGCGCCAGTGGCCAGGAACGTTCCAGCCGCACCTCGATGCCGTCACGGCGCATCATCCAGCCGGCCACCGCCAGACAGACCAGGCCCGTGGCGAGCGCCCCGACGCCCAGACCGGCGCGGGCCCCCCAGACCTCACAGATCCAGCCGATGACCAGGGCACCGATGGGTGAGCCGCCCATGTTGACGGCGAGGTACACCGACAGGGCCCGTCCGCGGAAGGCGGGGTCGGCGTTCATCTGCACCATGGCGTTGCAGTTGGTGAGCACGGTGATCGCGCACAGGCCCATCGGCACCAGCATGATCATGTAGGTGGTGTAGTTGGGGGCCATGCTGGCGACCAGCATCGAGATCGCGAAACCGGCCAGGGCCACCAGCATCGTCCGGAACCGTGGCCGCACCCGCTTGGCGGCAAGCAGGGCGGCCGCGAAGGTGCCCACCGCCATCGCAGAGCCAAGGATGCCGAACTCGCCGGCACCCTTGCCGAACTCGGTGGTGGCCATCAGGGCATTGGTCAACGGGAACTGCATGCCGAACATCGACAGGGCCATCACCACGACCATCACGACCAGGATGTCGGGACGTCCCGCGACGTAACGGATGCCCTGGACGATGGCGCCGCGTTCACGCGACTTGGGCGAGGTGAGCAGTTCCCCGGGCCGCATCAGCGCCAGGCCACCGAGCACGGCGGCGAACGAAATGCCATTGACCAGCAGCGCGGGCCCCACCCCGAAGCCGGCGATCGCCAGACCGGCGACGCCGGGGCCGACGAGCCGGGCGGCATTGAACTGGGCCGAGTTCAGCCCAATCGCATTCGGGATCAGGTGCTGGGGCACCATCTCGGAGACGAACGTCTGCCGGGCTGGCATGTCGAACGCCTGGATGGTGCCGCCAATGGCCGCGAAGACAAAGGCCAGCGTCAGGGTCATGATCCCCGAGGCGTACAGGCCCCACACCACGAAGGCGTTGAGGGCCAGCAGGCTCTGGGTGGTGAGCAGCATTCGTCGACGGTCGAAGCGGTCGGTCAGGGCGCCGGCCAGCGGTGCCAGCAACGCCATCGGGGCAAAGGTCAGGGCAGTCACGTAGCCCAACGCGGTGGCCGAGTGGTCGGTCAGTTCGGTGAGCACCATCCACTGGTGCGCCGTGGAGAACATCCAGCCGCCGACATTGCTGACGAGGGCACCGAGCCAGAACAGGCGGTAGTTGAAGATGCCGAAGGACGCGAACATCGATACCTGTTCGCGTTTCGCCCGGGTTGACATGTGGTTAGCTTAGCTAACCATCCCAAGCGCGCCGAATCGCGGCTCCTCAGGCCTGGAGCAGGGCGATGGTGTAGCCGCGCGACCTGATCCCGTCGATCACCTCAGCCAGGATCGCCACGTTGGTGTCGGACACCGCGTGCAGCAGGATCACCGAGCCCGGGTGGAGCTGGCCGAGGATCTTGTTCTTCGCAGCCGTGGGATCGGGTTGCTCGTCGGTGTCCCAGTCGGCATAGGCAAAGCTCCAGAAGACGGTGGTGTAGCCGAGGTCGTCGGCAACCTGCAGGCTGCGTTCGCTGTAACCCCCCTCGGGCGGGCGGAACAGTCTGGTGATCGGCTGGCCCATCATCGACTGGTAACTGCGTTCCAGGCTCCTGATCTCGTTGACGAACGTCTGGGTGGAGGTGGCCAGTGCCGCGGAGGGGCGCAGGTGCTTTTCGCTGTGGTTGGCGACCTGGTGACCCTCGCGCAGCATTCGCCGGACGATGTCGGGGTTGTTGCGCAGGAAGCTGCCGGTGATGAAGAAGGTGATCCTGACGTCCTTCGCCGCGGCGATGTCAAGGATTTCGGCGGAGTTTGTCTCGAACTCGTATCCCTCGTCCATGGTCAGATGGACGACCTTGGCGCTGGTCTGGCGGCGCCAGATCACGTCGTGAGAACTGATGAGGCGGGCCACGTCGGGATCGATGGTCGCGGGGATGTTCTGGCCCAGGGACGCAGGTGGGCGGTACCACCAACTGA
>NZ_JADIJQ010000056.1 GCF_017355265.1 Tessaracoccus sp. SD287 | reverse complement strand
CGGGGGCAGCTCACCGGTGCCGGGACGCGGCTTGATGTAGGCCGAACGGTCGACGTCCTTGAGGTCACCGAACTTCGCCCGGGTGGCGTACACGTCGACGTAGTCCTGGCCCGTCAGCTGCTGCACCGCAGCCATTACCTCGTCTGTGACGTAGCGCAGCACCTTCATCTCCCCGGCGCGGTCGGCCAGGTGGGAGAAGTCCATCGGTTCACCAATGATGATGCCGGGGTGCTTCATGATGGGGATGCCGAGTGGACCCCTGCGGAACTGGGTGCCGACGAATCCGACGGGCACGATCGGCACCCCCGCCTCCAGCGCCAGCTTCGCCAGACCGGTCTTGCCCTTGTACAGGTACCCGTCGGGTGAGCGGGTGCCCTCGGGGAAGATGCCGACGATGCCGCCCTCCTGCAGTTCCTGCATGACGGGGCTGAGCCCGGCGGCGCTGGCGCGTCCCCCGGAACGATCCAGCGGCACCTGGCCGACGGCCGCCAGGAACCACCCCACGATGCGCCCGCCAATGCTCTTCATCTGGAACATCTCGGCCTTCACGGGGAAGGTCATCCGGCGCCGGATCATGGCCGGCAACAGGAATGTCTCGCCGTAACTGAGGTGGTTTGCGGCCGTGATCACGGCGCCCTGGTCGGGAATGTTCTCGCCACCACGGACCCAGGGGCGAAACACCAGCCTGCAGACAGGGGTGAACAGTCCGTACTTGAACAGGTTGTAGGCCAGCATGGCCCTCACGATATGGCATGTTGCCCGCGGACCTGCCAGACGTGGCCGCTGCGCCTACGCTGGAGCAATGACGCCCCATGACCCGGCAGAAGTGGATCGCCGCTTCCAGGAGCTCATGCGTGCCGAGTTCGCCGATGAGGCGTCCTGGACGGGAGCTTCGGCGCCGGCCGAACCTGCCGCCGCCGAACCGGCCGTGGTCCAGCGGGTGCTTCCGTTCAGCGCGGGCCGCGTCGACGACGACGATGAGGACGCGTTCGACCTGCACGGGCCCGACGACCTGTCCTATCGTCAGGTCGGCGACGACCTGCGGCCGTGGTCGTCGACCTCGCTGGTGGGCTTCCTGCTGATGGGCGGTGGGCTGGCCGGCATGCTGGCGATGATCTTCGGGGTCACCCTGGGCGCGCCCTGGGCCCAACTCGCGCTGGCGGCCACGGTGGGCGGTCTGACGGTGCTGCTGGTGCAGGCGCTGCGGGCACCTGCCCGCGACGGCGACGACGATGGTGCCCGCCTCTAGCGGGTCGCGGCCACGTCCATCAGCTGGCGCAGGGTCCGGCGCCGGCGCCGCGGGCGTCGGCCGGGCCAGAATCCGCGGGAGGTGCCGGGGGGTTCCACCATGGAGTGTCGGGCCAGGTCGGCCGCCCCCACCAGACCGGCATCGTTGCGCAGTTCAGCCAGTGCCACCCGGGCGTTGGGGCGGAACCCGCGTCCGCTGAGCTGGGACTCGAACACCTCTCGGGCAGGCAGCAGCAACAGGTCGCCGGCGTGGCTGACGCCCCCGCCGATCACGAACAGGTCCGGGTCGATGGCCGCCGCCAGGTTCGCGAAGCCGCGTCCCAGCCAGGTGCCCACCTCGGTGATCAACTCGACGGCCAGGGCGTCCCCCGCCATGGCGGCCGCGGTGACGGTCGGGCCGGTGAGGTTGGCGGGGTCACGGCTCGGGGTGTGGGCCAGGAGCCCTTGACCGCGTCCGCCGGCGGCGATGATGGACCGCGCTTCCCGGACCAGGCTGTTGCCCGACGCGTACTGCTCCCAGCAGCCCTGGTTCCCGCAGGGGCAGGGGTGGCCGCCCGGCACCACCGTCATGTGGCCGAACTCGCCGGCCATGCCGAATCGTCCGCGGAAAAGGCTGCCATTGACCACCAGGGCGCCGCCGATGCCGGTGCCCAGGGTGACCATCACCATGACCTTGGCGTGCCGTCCGGCGCCGAAGCGGAACTCTGCCCAGGCGGCGGCGTTGGCGTCGTTGTCGACCAGGACAGTGGGGGTCAGGCGGGACTGCAACCGGTCACGCAGGGGCTCGTTGCGCCAGGCCAGGTGGGGCGAGAACCGGACGATGGACTGGTCGGAGTCGATCCAGCCGGCGGCACCCACCCCGACGGCACCCACTGGGTGGGTGGCCGACAACTCGCCGACCACCTCGACGATGGTGTCCTCGACCAGCTGCGCCTCGGTGGACGGCGTCGCCCGGGTGAGCTTGCGCAGCACCCGACCATTCGTGTCGACCACCCCGGCAGCAACCTTCGTGCCGCCGATGTCAACGCCTATGCTGAGCACCCGGGTGGGGTCAGCCGACGCGGCGAACCGAGTGGATCGGCATCCACGAGTTCTTCAGGGAGATCATCCGCACGCCGGACCGCGGGTTGGCGGCGTCAACGAGCATGCCGCCGCCGACGTAGATGCCGACGTGGCTGGCGCCCCCGTAGAACACGACGATGTCCCCGGGCTGGATCTGGGAGACCGAGACGCGGACGCCGGCGCTGGCCTGGCCCTGCGAGGTCCGCGGCAGGGAGACGCCGCCCTGGCGCCAGGCGGCCGAGGTGAGGCCGGAGCAGTCGTAGCTGTTGGGACCGGTGGAGCCCATCACGTACCGCTTGCCCACCTGTGCCTTGGCGAAGGCCACGGCGGCTGCGGCGCCACCACTGGTGGCCGGAGCCTTCTCAGGGGTCTTGGTCTGCGCGGGCTTCTTCTCAGGGGTCTTGGTCGCCGGCGTCTGCGTTGCGGGCGTCTGCGTTGCGGGCGTCTGCGACGAGGTGGTGGTGGCGGTCTGCGCGGCCTGCTCGGCCAGGGCCAGCTGACGGGCGGCCTCCTGGCTGCGCAGCTCGGCCAGACGGGCCTGCTCCTCGGCGGTCAGCGCGTCCAGCAGCTTCTGGGCCTCGTCCACCTTCTGGTGGTAGTCCTTGGAGAGCTTGGCCTGCTCGTCCTTGGCGGCCTGGATGCCGGCCAGGGTGTCCTGCAGGGTGCTCTCCTGCTGGGTCAACGTGGCCTGCTCAGCCTGCAACTGCTGCAGCTTGCCATTGGTGCGAACCGTCAGGCTCTGCACGGTCGACAACTGGCTCAGCATCGAGTCGTCGTCGGGGCTGGCGAGCAGCTTCACGGTGAGGTTCAGGCCGGAGTTCTGGTACTGGGTCAGCGCGAGCGTGCCCATGGACGTCCGCATGCCGTCGACCTTGACGCGCTGGGCGGCAATGTCGCTGGTGAGCGTCTTCGCCTTGGCATTGGCCTGGTCGAGCTGCTCGCTCAGCTTGGCGTGCTGCAGGTCGATCGCCGAACTCTGCTCCTCGAGCGCCTGGACCTTCGCCTGGGTGTCCCTGACGGCGTCCGGGTCGGCGGCGGCCAGCATCGGGGAACTCATCGCGAGCCCGGCAGCCAGTGCACACGCCACCAGTGTGCCCACACCAGCATTCAGCAGGGTTCGCACTCGCGTCACAGGGTGTCCTTCGTTTGGTGGTTGGGCTCCGAGAGACCGGGACCCATGACTGAGAAAATCCTAAGACAATCTAAGCCGAATGCCAAGCCAGACCGGCATGTGGGCGGATCACCACGGCCGGATGCTCGTCGGGGGCCAGCATCCCGGCGGCTTCGAACATCGCCAGTGCCCGCTGCTCGGCGATGTCCAGGTCGGCCTCGTCCGGCGGAGCCGCGATCGGCAGGTCGGGTGGGCCCAGCAGCAGGCTGACGGGGCAGTCGTGGCAGCCGCGGCCGGCCACGGCACAGGTGGTGCAGTCGATCCTCAACGTGTCCATGTCCCCCAGCGTGCCGAGGGGCTCCGACAAAACTGTCACGGGGTGTGAATGACATCGGGGCGTGAATGACATCGGTGTCAGTACCCCGGTCTAGCGTGTGGGCCATGTTCAGTTCCGCATCCACCTCGCAGCGCTCGGCGGCCTACCGGGCCGTGCAGCCATCCTTTGAGGACCTCGGCACCCCCCTGCCGGAGGTGACCTTCGTGGTCGTCGACCTCGAGACCACCGGCGGGGCTGCCGACGACACGATCACCGAGATCGGGGCGGTGAAGGTGCGCGGGGGTGAGGTGCTGGGCGAGTTCCAGACGTTGGTCAACCCGGCTGTCCCGATCCCGGCCCTGATCGCGGTGCTGACCGGCATCACCAACCAGATGGTGGCCACCGCACCGCGGCTGGCGGCAGTGCTGCCCAGCTTCCTGGAGTTCGCCGCCGGCAGCGTGCTGGTGGCCCACAACGCAGGTTTCGACGTGGGGTTCCTGAAGCGGGCCTGCGCCGCCAACGATCGCGAGTGGCCGGGCTTCCCGGTCGTCGACACCGTGGCCCTGGCCCGGCAGGTGCTGCTGCGCGACGAGGTGCCCAATGTGAAACTGGCCACCCTGGCCCACCACTTCCGGGCCGGCACCACCCCCGACCACCGGGCATTGAGCGATGCCCGGGCCACGGTCGACGTCCTGCACGGGCTGCTGGAACGGGTCGGCAACCTGGGGGTGGCGACCCTGGAGGACCTCAACGACCTGACCCATCGGGTCTCGCCGCAGCGTCGGGCCAAGCGGGTCTGGGCCGACCGGGTGCCCGAGAAGCCGGGCATCTACTGGTTCCATGCCGACCTGCCCGACCCGGACGACCCGTCCCGGCAGCGACGCGAGGTGCTCTACGTCGGCAAGTCGGTCAATCTCAGGAGGCGGGTGCGCACCTACTTCACCGCCACCGAGAAACGGGCCCGGATGGAGGAGATGGTCCGCGTCGCCACCGGCGTCGAGACCCTGGTCTGCGCGACACCACTGGAGGCCGAGGTGCGTGAACTGCGGATGATCGCGGCCCACGCGCCGCGCTACAACCGCAAGTCACGCCGCCAGGACAAGGTGGCCTGGGTCAAGTTGACCAGGGAGGCCTTCCCCCGGTTGTCGATCACCGGCAAGATCCTCGACGACGGCGCCGACTACTGGGGCCCCTTCAGTGGCCGTCAGCAGGCCGAGCAGGGCGTCCTGGCCTTGCACGATGGCTTCCCGATTCGCCAGTGCACCCGCAAACTGTCGGCCAGGACCCCGTCGGCGTCCTGCGCTCAGGCCGAACTGGGACGCTGCCCGGCCCCCTGCGAGTTGGGTGAGGGTGCCGTCGAGTACTCCGCGGTGGTGGCCCGGCTGCGGGCGGCCCTGCGCGAGGACGTGCGCCCCGTGGTCGCCACCATGGGCGAGCGGCTCAGCCGGCTGGCCCGGCAGCACCGGTTCGAAGAGGCCGGTGAACTCACCGGACGGCTGCAGACCTACCTGAACACGACGCGGCGCTGGCACCGAATGGCCTCGCTGTCGCGCTGTGCACAAATCGTGGCCGCCCGACATGACGGCCGCGGGTGGCAGATCCACGTGATCCGCCATGGGCGGCTGGCCGGTGCCGCCTTCAGCCCGCCCGGCACCAATCCCCGCGCCGTCGCCGAGCAGACCGTCCAGCTGGCCAGTTCGGTGCCGGTGCCCGCCGACGGCATGCCGGCCGCCTCCATCGAGGAGGCCGAACGAATCGCAGCCTGGCTCGAGTCCGATGGGGTGCGCCTCATCGAGATCGATGGCGACTGGGCCTGGCCCATGCGCATCGGGCTGCCGGCGGCCGACGTCGCCCGACTGGCGAACGTCAGTCTTGCTCCCACCCTGGACGTGGCCTGAGGCCCCTGATGCCTAGACTGACGCCATGATCAACGCCATCGTCTTCGTCCACGCCGACGTCTCGTCCATCCCCGAGGTGGCCGAGGCGATTGCCGCGATTCCCGGCGTCACCGAGGTGTACTCGGTGACCGGGCAGATCGACCTGATCGCGCTGGTGCGGGTCAAGCACATCGACGACGTGGCGGCGGTGGTCGCCGACCAGTTGAACAAGGTGCCGGGCGTCCTGGAGACCGAGACCCACATCGCCTTCCGTACGTTCAGCCGCCACGACCTGGAGGCTGCGTTCTCGCTGTGAATCGCCCCGAACGCACACGGTGACGCAGCCTGCGACCGTGGTCGCTGACTGCGTCACCGTGAAGGTGGTCAGGGGGCGTGCTCAGACCAGTTCGACGCTCTCGATGACGACAGGGTCGACCGGACGGTCCTGGCGTGCGGTGGGCACCGAGGCGATCTTGTCGACGACCGCCTGGGAGGCGGTGTCGGTGACCTCACCGAAGATGGTGTGGCGGTTGTTCAGGTGCGGGGTCGGGCCGACGGTGATGAAGAACTGCGAGCCGTTGGTGCCCGGCCCGGCGTTCGCCATGGCCAGGATGTAGGGCTTGTCGAACTTCTTCTCGGGGTAGAACTCATCGGCGAACTGGTAGCCGGGGCCACCGGTGCCGGTGCCCTGGGGGCATCCGCCCTGGATCATGAAGCCGTCGATCACGCGGTGGAAGACCAGGCCGTCGTAGAACTTGCCGGTGGTGGTCTCACCGGTCTGCGCGTCCACGTACTCCTTGGTGCCGCCGGCCAGACCGACGAAGTTCGCCACGGTCTCGGGGGCATGCTGAGGGAACAGGTCGATGGCGATGTCGCCAAGGTTGGTGTGCAGAATGACCTTGTCAGTCAACGGAGGAACCTCTCATATGGGGACTGTGTGCCCGGCCAGTCTAGTGCGGTAGCCCGCCAGCCGACACGTGGACGGGTACGGTGGAAACACGCTCGATCACGAGCCTGCTCGACTACGAGCCAACCAACCAAACGGAGGAAACCGTGTCCCGCAAGAACAAGCACTTGCGCAATGCCGCCGCTGAGACGCAGTCGGCCGCTGACAAGGGAGCCGCAGCGGTCGACCACGCTGCCGCTGCGCTGAACCAGGCACTGTCCGCGTTGACCGCCTACGTCGCTACTGCCCAGGAGAAGGCCGGACCCGTCGCGAAGAACGCGCTGGGCAAGACCTTCGAGGCCGCCGAGAGCGCCCGCGGACGGGTCGAACCTCGGCTGAGCGACGCCTACGCCGTGGTCTCCCCCGGCATCGAGAGCGCCCGCCACAAGGTCCAGGACGACCTGTTGCCGAAGTTGACCGACTTGCTGCACGAGGCCGAGAAGCACCCCGCCATCGCCGAGGCCCAGAAGCGTGGCAGCGCCGCGGTCAAGGCTTTCAAGGGTGAGGTGGTCGTGGCAGAGCCCCCCAGGCGCAGGCCCGGCAAGGCGATCGCCAAGGTTGTCGCCGTCAGCGCCCTGCTGGCCGGTGCGGCCGTGGCCGTGCGCCAGTTCCTGCTGTCCAAGGACGACGGCTGGACTGCCCACGAACCTGTCTCCTATTCACATCTCCGAGCCCACGAGACAGGGAGA
>NZ_JADIJQ010000055.1 GCF_017355265.1 Tessaracoccus sp. SD287 | reverse complement strand
ACCGCACTACGAAGTGTGCTCTTCCAGTCGCGCGGTTCACTGTCGGGGGTGTGTGCGGGCGGGGGTGTCTTGTTGAGGGCCCGGTGGGCCAGGGCGGTGAGGCGGTCGAACATGCTCATGAGCGTTTCCTTTGGGATGGGTGAGTGATGTCGGGCGTCAGTGGACAATCACGACAGGTGAGCCGCGCTTGCGGGGCATGACACGCGGATGGGTGCGGTGAAACGCGCGTGCGCCTCTTCCCCGCCCCCGGACGTGTCTTCGTGCTGCGCGCGTTGGCCGGTCATGTGTAAGGCCAGGCGAGCGGGAGCCAGGCCACGGACATCACTCCCCACGCCCGGGCTTGGCCAGCTGATGGGGGGAGGCGGAGGGAAGATCGCGTGGCGGAGTAGCTCTCGACGCGCACCTGCTCTGGGGTCAACTCAACGCCCGCAGCCCTGGCATCTGCGAGGACCATAGTGCGGATCTCGCGGTGCCGTCGAGTGCGAGAATGCAGCAGGACGGCCGGGTCGAGACTGAAGCCTGCCCGCTCTGGCTGGACATGTGCTACCAGATGGGCGGTGCGGTCTGCGAGGACTCGAACCGCGGTGAACAGCACTCTCCATCGGGCACGTTCCCGCGGTAAGGCGACGTGCACACACAGATCACCTTCCCCGACGAACGAGCGAAGATCATTGGGCCAAACGGGCGCTTCGAGGACGACGCGATCGATCGGGGTGGTGAGCTGACGGTAGCGCAGCAAGCATAGATCGTGCTCTTTCGTGATCACGGTCAGCTCCATTCCGGGCAGGCATCGTGGTGCAGCTGCACGCGCGCGCCCCAGTCATCTATCGGATGCGACATCCCGGTGGTCTCAGCGGTCCGGTCGATCACGGTCCGGGCGTCCCAGAACGGGCCTCCCTCGACGAGGAGGCACTGGCCGGCTTCCACGTGCAGCTCGTTGCTCGAGCCGCCGAGCAAGACCCGCTGCCCCGCCGGGACGATAACGTGCGTCACGGTTTGATCGGTGACCTCACGCACCGTGACCGGATTGTCTCCTGCGTTGCGCAGGCTCCCGCACCCCGGCAGAGGTCCGCCGCAGCGGTCGCCGACACCGACAGTCCACGCGACTGAGAGAATCCCGGTCACTGCAAGCAGCGGCAGAACGAGCACCGCCACTGTCGAACCTCGGCGGCCCCTCCTCACCAGCTGGGGATCGGGGGCCAGGGCCGCCGAGGCGGCACGGTCAGTCATCGGAACCCACCTTCCGGCCTGCGGGCACTCGGCCGCGGCGGCGGAAGACCGGCTCGGCCGCAGCGAGCTCCTCGTCGCTGGCGAGCCGGAACGCTCCGGCAGCTTCGGTCTGCACCTCCCGGCGGCCTTGACCGCGGGTAGCGCGGAGGCTCGCGATAATTGAGACGGTGATGATGGTGGCGACCACGGCGAGACTGATGGTGGTGGGGATGTAGAGCACGTCCAGAAGCAACATCTTGATCCCGACCCAGATCAGGACGAACGCGAGTCCGACCTTGAGGTAGATGAACCGGTGGATGAGGTCGGCGAGGAGGAAGTACATGGCCCTCAGCCCCAGGATCGCGAACGCGTTGGCAGTGAAGACCAGGAACGGTTCGGACGTGACGGCGAAGATCGCGGGGATGGAGTCGACGGCGAAGATGATGTCGGTGATCTCCACCAGCACCAGCACTGCTAGCAGCGGGGTGGCCACGACGATCCCGGCCTTGCGGATAAGGAACTTCTGCCCGTGGTACGCGTCGGTCATCGGCACGAACCGGCGGAACACCTTCAGAATCTTGGACTTCTCCGGGTGAATGTGGTCGTTGCGGGAGCGGAACATCCGCCATCCGGTGTAGATCAGGAACGCGGCGAACACGTAAAGGATCCAGGAGAAGTTCTCGATCAGCGCGGCACCGGCGGCGATGAAGATGCCGCGGAAGATCAGCGCACCCAGGACACCGAGGAACAGTACCCGGTGCTGGTACTCGCGGGGCACGGCGAACACGGCGAAGATGATCGCCCAGACGAACACGTTGTCCACCGCGAGGGATTTCTCGATCAGGTAGCCGGCGAAGTACTGCTGCCCGTACTCCGCCCCCCACAGCGACCAGACCAGCACACCGAACGCGACACCGAGCGTCACCCAGACGATCGACCAAACCGCGGCTTCCCGCACCCCGATCACATGCGCCTTACGGTGCGCGACCAGATCAACGGCGAGCATGACCAGGATCACACCCAGAACGGCGAACCAGGCCCACAAAGGGACAGTCATGACAAAGACCTCCACGAAAGATTCGTGAAGGTCTCATCGGCCTGGCGGGCCCCTGCGCACCGGATCCCGCGGAGGGAACGTATTGACGATGCGGAGCGAGGATTACTCCCCTTCTCGAGCCATCAAACAGGAGAAGTATGCTTCATGTCAAGTCTGCTCGCGAAACAGGTCCGGAGCCACGCTCTGCACATGGACGAGTTCCGGCCGCCGTGACGGCCGTCTGACGCGACTACGCTGAATCCCGGTTGCTCGTCAGCTACGCGGCGAAATAGGGTGGGTGGGTGAAGGATTCAGGATTCGACCTCGATGCGGGGCTCCGACGCTACCCGTGGGTGTCTCGGGCAATGAACGCGGAGGCCGTTTACGGGACCGTGCTGACCGCGGGTCTCATTTCCGCGTACTCTCTCTACAACCCGACACTGCCGGTCCTCATCGCCCGCACCATCGGGACCGTCCTCGTGTTCTGGGGTGCACACGTCTACGCCGAGATCGTCGGAAACCGTGCGATGAGCTGGCGGGAAGCGGTCCGCGAAGGACTGCAGCGCTCCGCAGGACTCCTGTGGGCACTCATCGTCCCGGTCGCCTGTCTGACCGTAGCCGTGTTCCTCGGACTCTCGATGAATGTCGCCGTGGACATTTCTCTGTGGGGAGGTGTCGTCAGCCTCGCCATATTGGGATGGTGGGCGGCCCGGCAACGCAATGCCTCCACGGTGGTGAAGGTGGCAACCGCCGCCGCAACGGCAGGAATGGGACTCGCTCTGATCGCCCTCAAGGCACTCGTGCACTGACCGCGTCCGGGTGCCCGTTCAGCCGAGCGACAACGAGCGGGTCTAGTGGATGTCCAGCAGTGCGCGGATCAGGTCGTCCACGGTATGCGCGGCGTTCGCGGGATGCCGCAGCGGACGGTCCTGATACAGGACGTAGTGGTTGCGTCGTCCGCGCTTCTCCCGCTCCAGATACCCAGCGTTCTCGAGATCGTTGAGGATCGTGAGCGCCGAGCGTGTAGAGATTCCGACCACCGCAGCGATATCACGGACGGTCGCGTCTGGGTTACCCGCAATCGCGAGCAATACGTGCGCGTGATGCGTCAAGAACGTCCACTCGGCCATCGCTCCCCTCCTCCTGCGTAGCGCCTACCGGCGAGCCCTTGCGAACGCGCGGCTGAGATCAGGCTGCGCTGGGCGCGTGTTCTGATGCATCCGACGCCGAGAAGACGGCCAGGAGTTCGCCGATGTGATGGCCCCGATCCAGGGGGTGCCGCAACGGACGGTCCGGGTTGAGCCGGTAGGTGTTGCGCCGCCCGACCCTCTCCCGGGTCAGGTACCCCTCCTGCTCAAGCTCACTGACGATGCGTTGCGCCGCACGCTCGGTCACCCCCACCAGGCTCGCGACGTCCCGCAACAGAATCTGCGGGTTGGCTGCCACGCACAGCAGAACATGGGCGTGATTGGTGAGAAAGGTCCACTGCGCCATCACCCCATCTTACCGTTCCACCCCACTCGTTTCCGCATACGCATTTACCGAATCACAATACGTGCCATGTTTTTCGTGTTTCCAGTGACAGGTGAAAGCGGGTGTGGTTGATGGGGAGTGTGGTCTTCACGATCGCGATAGCGGCACCGTGGGTCGGTGTCGTGGTCGCCTCCTTGCTCCCGGCATCGGCCGGGACCGTGGCGCGGGCCGCTGCATGGGCGACGGGAACAGGCGCCCTCGCTGCTATCGCCGCCCGGCTGCTGGCGGTACTAGCTGGGCAGCAGCCGCCGTCCGGGGGCCTCTGGGCCGGCGACGCGGTGGCGGTGCTGATGCTGACGCTGGTCTTGTGGTTGAGCGCGGTGATCCAGATGTTCGCGCTCCGCTACCTGCGCGGCGACCTACGGCAACGATGGTTCGCAGTGTGGGCGAACGCGTTGACGGGCAGCACCGTGGTGATGGTGTGTGCGGGGACGGTGGTCACCTTCACCATCGGCTGGATCGCGGCGGGCGTTTCCCTGGTCTTCCTGTTGCACACCTATGGGTCGCTGCCACAGGCCCGTCAAGGGGTCCGGCGGACTGGGCTGAGCTTCCTGATCGCGGACGCCCCCCTGGTGGTGGCGGTGTTGGTCCTGACGCTGGCCGCCGGGAGAGATATTCGCCTCGCAGAGGTGGGATCGGTGTCAGCGACACTGCCGGAGGGCATCGTCGTCGCGGTGGCTCTGCTGTTGGTGGTCGCGGCACTTGGCCGGTCCGCCCAGATCCCCTTCCACCGGTGGCTTCCCGCGACACTGTCGGCCCCGACCCCCGTCTCTGCGCTGCTGCACGCCGGGGTCGTGAACGCCGGCGCCATCCTGGTCATCCGGTTCTCCCCGCTGATCGCGCCCGTGGCTGCGGCGATGCTGGTCATCTTCGCAGCCGGCGCGGCGACGCTGGTGTACGCCACGGCGGTTCGGCTGGTCAAACCTGACGTGAAGGGCCGGCTGGTGTTCTCCACCGCCGGTCAAATGGGCTTCATGATGATGGCTGTCGGGCTGGGCGCGTTCGCTGCGGCCATCTTCCACCTGATCGCCCACGCGCTTTACAAGTCCGCCCTGTTCCTTTCCGCCGGCACCGGAGTGGCCAACCACGCCGAGCAGCGGACCTGGCCCGCCCCGGAACCATCCCCCCGCTCCCGAACGGTCGCAGCGGTCCTGCTCGCCACCGCCCTGCCTGTGGCGGTGCTCGTGGCAGCGAAGGGAATGCTCGCCCCCCAGGCAACCCCCGCGAGCCTGGCCCTGCTCGGATTCGTCGCCTTTACCGCCGCCGTTGCCGTCGCAGCCGGGCTGCGCCGCTCGATGACAGCGGCCACTCTCACGGCCGCGGCGATCGGACTCACTGTCCTGGGATTCTCGTACGTCGCCTTCCTCGGCATTTTCGAACACCTGATCACTCCCGCTGCGTCAATCCAGCCGGCATCGCCTTGGTGGCTGCTGATCCCCGCCGCCCTATTGCTTGGTCTGGAGCTGCTCGTTAACTCCCCGCGCACGGCCAGCCGGATGCACAGCGCCCTGTATGCGCGGACCCTCGCCGAATCGACGGTCTCCGCGCCCACCCGGATCGGCCCTGCCCGTGCCCGTCAGAAGGAGGCCGTGTGATGAGTCTGCTGGTCCAGGCCCATGTCGCCCAAGCCGCCCACGACGTCATGGCCAGCTGGCCGATCGGATCGTTCATCGCGCTCAACCCGCTCGCTGCACACGAGAGCACCCGATTCGAGAACATCGCCGAACCCGGAGTCGCGCTCACCCAGACTCTCCCGCGGTACCACGCCCAGTTCGCGTCAGGCCGCATCACGCGCGCCGACCTGATCACCGCTCTGCGGGAGCGGATCGGGGAACTCGCCGGGCTACCTGTCATCGAGCTCGGCGGGATGGCCTGGTCGGCAGAAGAGATCCTGGTCGCGGAATTGCTCCGTCCCGACACCCGCCCGCCGACTCCGAGGACATCGCCGCCGGCGGATCCGCTCGAGCAGCACATCACAAAGTGGGTGGCCGCATTCGTGGACCCCGACCCGCAGTGGCCGATACCCGGACGGCAGCACGGGTTCTACCGCGCCTGGCACGCCCTGGCCGTCCACGACCCGCACCTGACCAGGCTGGCACGACGGCGGATCCGCTCCCTCCCCGACCGGGCTCTGCCCGCGCTGACGGCAACCCTCACTCATCTCGGGGTCGGAGACACGACCACCGTGGAGACCCTCACAGCAGAGCTGGCTGCGCTTCCGGGGTGGACCAGCTACCTGAAATGGCGGTCCGAGCACAACAGCGACATCGACTTGACCGAATATCTCGCCGTCCGCCTCGCCCTCCGCCATGCCCTCGACCTGCCCCTGCCACCCTCCGCGGCCCACCCCACACCGGCAGGCGAGGAGACCCCAGCCCCGGGGAGGGAATTGTGGGAGCGCGCCGAACAGATCTCCGCCACCCTGGCGACCGCGCCCACCCGTGCCGAGGTGGCGATGGTGGCCCGGATCCTGATCCTGCATGCCCCTACCGATCATCCGTTCACCTGGCAAGCCGCCTACGACGGCCACTATCGGGCCGCATTGCTTCAGTCGATCACCCAGAGCAGCACCGCACCGGACCGGCCGGCGGTGCAGGTGGTGATGTGTATCGACCCGCGCTCCGAAGGGGTACGCCGTCACTTGGAAACGCAACCGGGGGTGGAGACGCTCGGCTTCGCCGGGTTCTTCGGCGTCCCCGTCCGGTTCACGTCCCACCAGGGCCGCGGGGCGGTGGACTCGCTTCCCGCCCTGTTGCGTCCCCGCCACGCCGTCACCGAATCACCCACGAGCCCCCAACGCGCCCACCGACGCGGCCAGGGGCTCCGATTCATCGACGCCGCCGCACACGCCCTGCACACCACCGAGAACGCAACAGCGACCCCGTTCGCGCTGGCCGAAACCGCAGGCTGGTTCTACGGCGCCGCCACCTTCACCCGCACCCTCACCCCCGGCCTGCACCACACCCTCACCCGCACGTGGCGGACCCTCATCGCGCCGCCCTCCTCCAGCGAGGTCACCGTTTCGGATGCCTTCAGCCTCGAAGAGCGTGCGACGCTGGCCGAAGCTGCGGTCACGATGATGGGACTGCACCAGTTCGCGCCGCTCATCGTCCTCACCGGACACGGATCCACCAGCACCAACAACCTCTACCAATCAGCGTTGGACTGCGGCGCCTGCGGCGGAAACCCAGGCGCAGTCAACGCCCGAGCAGCCGCAGCGATCTTCAACGACCCCACCGTCCGGGCAGCGCTCGCCCCCCGCGGGATCACAATCCCGCAGGACACCATCTTCGTCGCCGCACTGCACAACACCGTCGCCGACACCATCACCGTGCTGGACCCGCACCTGGTCCCGAGCACCCACGCCGCCGAACTGGCCAAGTTCAGCACGCGCGCACGTGACGCCGCCGATCTCCTCGTCCGCGAGCGAGCCACTGGCCTCCCCGGCGCACACCCGCACCAGTCCCTGGCGCGGCTGAGAGCCCGCGCACACGACTGGGCAGAGGTCTACCCAGAGCTGGGACTGGCCGGCAACGCCGCCATGATCATCGGACCCCGGGAAATGACCGCCAGTGTGAACCTGCATCGCCGGGTGTTCCTGCATTCCTACCGCGCCGAGATGGACCCCGGCGGGACGGGGCTGGAAACCATCCTGACCGCCCCGATGATCGTGGCGCAGTGGATCAACCACCAGTACTACTTCTCCACCCTCAACCCCGACCTGCTCTCCGCCGGCACCAAAACCATCCACAACGCCATCGGCGGCATCGGCGTCCTCGCCGGCCACAGCGGCGACCTGCGCCGCGGACTGCCCTGGCAATCCGTCGCCGTCGGCGACAACTACCTGCACGAACCGTTGCGCCTGAGCGTGATCATCCAAGCCCCGCTGGAAAGGATCGGCGACATCATCTCCGGCAACCAGGT
>NZ_JADIJQ010000054.1 GCF_017355265.1 Tessaracoccus sp. SD287 | reverse complement strand
GTTGGCCCCGGCGCCTGCCGCGGCGTCACCGGCGCGGTGCCAGGCCCCACCGGAGGCCTCGTTCGCCTGCCAGTTCGGCTGCTGGGTGGGCGGGGCGGGGTGGGCCGCACCGGGCTGGCCGTAGGGCTGCTGCCCCAGCTGCTGCTGGGCGTAGTGCTGCTGCCCCGGGTGGGCGGCTGCCGGGGCCGGCGAGACGTGCTTCCAGGTGAGGTAGAAGAAACCAGCGATCAGTGCCAGTGCGGTCAGGTTGGCGAGCAGGGACAACAGGGAACTGAAGATGCGCAGGCCGTTGGAGTCGTCCCCGCCCCACCCGATCAGGGTGAACACCACGTACAGCAGGGCGGCCGCGCCGGTCAGGCACAGGCCGACCAGGGCGATCAGCGGGGCCTTGCGGGACGGCTCGCGCCAGTAGGCGACGAACCAGGTCGCCAGGGCGGCGACCAGGAACCCGACCAGGGGGACGAACTTCGAGTCGACCGATCGGGCCACCAGCGACAGTGCCGGGCCCGACTCGGTCGGCCAGGTGTCGTTGAGGTAGGCGATGTCGACGAAGGCGCTCAGCAGCACCAGGGCCACGGCGCCGAGGGCGGCCCACGCCGCCAACTCGCGGTTCTTGTGCAGCATGTCCATGCGTGTTCTCCTTTGGAAGTCGGGGGCAACCCTACGGCGTCCCCGGGTCAGCCATGGCGTTCGCCGTGAGCCTCCACGACCCGCGCGACCAGGTCCTTGACCCGCTCGGACTGGTCCAGCGGAATCACCAGGGTGGCGTGCGGGGTGGTGATCACCGCCATGTTCTCGATGTCGGCGACGGCCAGGACGTGCTCTGCCCCACCGCGGTTGATCAGCAGGTTGTTGGCCGCGTCGAGACTGACGGTGGTGCCAGTGGCGGCATTGCCGTCGGCGTCGTGGTCGAGTTGCCCGGCCAGGGCCAGGAAGGAGCCGACGTCGTGCCACCGGATCGGCAACTCGATGGCGATCACGCGTCCCTCGACGGTGCCGGCACTGACCGGTTCCATGACGGCATAGTCGACCGAAATCTTGGGCAGCCGCGGGAAGATCGAGGCGAGCCGTTCAGGGTGGGCAGCGAGTTCGCGGACCAGGGAATAGGTCTGCGGCTGCAACGCGGCGACGGTGCCCAGCAGGGTCTCGGCGCGCCAGACGAACATCCCCGAGTTCCACCAGTACTCCCCCGTGGCCAGGTAGGCCGCGGCGGTCTCGGCGTCCGGCTTCTCCTTGAACTCCTGCACCTGGTAGGCGTGCTCGAAGCCCTCGACCCGGGCCCCGCGATGCAGGTAACCGAAGCCGGTCTGGGGACTGGTCGGCACCACCCCGAAGGTGACGAAGGCGTCAGCGTGCTGCTCGGCCAGCGTGAAGCCCTCGTCCAGCCGCTGCTGGAAGACGTCGACCTCGTCCATGATGTGGTCGGCGGTCAACACGGCCATCACGGCACCGGGGTCGCGGGTGGCGATGACCGCAGCCGACCAGGCCACGGCATTGAGGGAGTCGCGTCCCTCGGGCTCCCCCAGCATGTTCTCGGCCGGGATCTCGGGCAGTTGGGCGGCCACGGTGTCGGCATAGGACGCCCCGGTGCAGATGATGATGTTGCTGTCCGGGACGAAGCCCTGCACCCGTTCGTAGGCGATGCGCAGCAGACTCTTGCCCTCGATCAGGGTCAACAACTGCTTGGGCTCCCCCTGCCGTGACAACGGCCACAGCCGTTTCCCGGACCCACCAGCCATGATCAGCACGTAGCGCATGGCCATGACACTAGCGCCCGCCTACGCTGTGGGGATGCAGTTGCGCGCCCCGTCGTCCTCGTCCACCTCCCCGGCCTCCGTGGGCCACTGGCTGGAGCACCGACTCCGACACGATCCGGGGCGGCCCCTGCTGGTCTGGTACGGACCCGGCGACGAACGCGTCGAGTTGAGCGCGGCCACGTTCTCGAACTGGGTCGACAAGACCGTCAACCTGCTGGACGACCTGGGCTGGGCCGAGTCGCCGGTGGTCGGCGCGCCGCTGCTGCTGGAGCGCCCCGGCCACTGGGCGTCCCTGGTCTGGACGGCCGCCGTCTGGCAGGCGGGCGGTCAGGTGCGGGCGGTGGAACCGCTGCAGTTGCAGGCAGTGGACGTGGCCGTGGTCGGCCCGCACACACCCAGGCCGGTGCCGGGGGTGGACACCATCGCCTGTTCGTTGGATCCGCTCGGCGCCGGCTTCGAGTCGCTGGACGCCGGTCTGGTCGACTACCACGAGGTGCTGGGCCAGCCCGACGTCCACACCCCGGCGCAGTTGCCCGACCCCGACGACCCGGCCTGGCATGACCGGGCCACCACCCTGGGCCACGGCGAACTGGTGGCCTCCGTCGAGGGACGCACCGGCCGGTTGCTGGTGCGCGCCGACGGCGGCGCCGACCCGCTGGCCGTGGTGCGCGCCGGCTTGCTGGAGCCGCTGCGCGGCGGGGGTTCCTCGGTGGTGGTCGAGGGCCCGGCCGACGACCGTCGACTGGCGCGGATCGCCGCTACCGAGCGTGCCGACCCCAGCTGAGCCGGTCGGGGTGGGCGTTCAGGCGGCGGGGCGGGGAGCCGCGTCGCTGCGGATGCGTTCGTCGCGATCCAGGCCGCGCAGGAAGCCGACCCCCCAACTGATGTGGATGATGGCCAGGACCAGGGGCAACCAGGCCCGGGTGCGCCCATCGACCGGCACCTCGTCGGCGCCCTCGAGCCCGAACTGGCTGCCGAGGCCGACAACGGCGGCATAGCCGAGCGGGGCCATCAGCCCGACGGTGCGCAGCCACGCCGGCAGGCGTCGGTTGGCCGCCAGCGCCGTGCCGACGGCGATGCCCGCGACCGTGGCCGGTGGGGCCAGGTAGCGCAGTGAGGCAGTGTCACGGTGGCGGCGGATGACCTCGCGGCGCCACTTGCCGGTCAGGTAGAACTGCCGGGCCAGTGCCTTCACCGAACTGCGGGGACGGTAGGTGACCCGCAGCCTGGGTGAGTAGATGACTTTTTCGCCGGACTGGCGCAGTCTCAGGTTCAGTTCCCAGTCCTGGGCCCGGATCATGGCGGGATCGTAGCCCCCGGCGGTGATCAGGGCGTCCCGGCGGAAGCAGCCCAGGAAGACTGTCTCGGCCGGCCCCTGCGGGGTCTCGGCCAGGTGGAATCCGCCACCGCCCAGTCCCAGACGCGAGTTGTAGGCCAGAGCGACCGCCCGCTCGAAACTCGTGCGTCCGCGGGCCTCCATGCGTCCACCCACGTTCGCGGCATCGGTCGAGTGCAGCAACTCGACGGCGGTCCTCAGGTAGTCCTCGCCGAGTTCGCCGTGGGCATCGACGCGGACGACGACCGGGAAGCGGCTGGCGGCGATGGCCAGGTTCAGGGCATCAGGGGTGGTGCCTGACGGGTTGTCGATGACCCGGATGTGCGGGTTGTCCTGCGCCAGCCCCCGCGCGATCTCGGCGGTGCGGTCGCTGCTGGGGCCGACGGCCAGCAGGATCTCGAGGTCGCCGGGGTAGTTCTGGTCCAGCACACCCTGGACGGAGGTGGCCAGGTGCGCCTCTTCGTTGCGCACCGGCATGATCACGCTGATCGGGTCCGACACGTTGATCCGGGGGCGGGTGGTGGTGTGCTGCATGGCTCCCATGATGCCAGCACCGCGGCGCGCCCCCGGGTAATGCCACCCGGTGTGGGGCAGCCTGAGCCGATGGGAACCACCGCACCCGAACCGAGGGCACGCTCGTGACCTGGGCGCTCGCACTCGACCTGCTGGGCACCTTCTTCTTCGCCATCTCGGGCTGCCTGCTCGCGGCCCAGCGGGACTACGACGTCGTGGGTTCGCTGCTGCTCGGCGGGCTGACCGGGCTGGGCGGTGGCGTCATCCGCGACCTGATCATTGACCGGCCGCCAGCGGCCTTCGCGGCGCCCATCCATCTGGCGGCTCCGGTCGCCGCCGCGATCCTGGTCTTCTTCCTGGCCGGGCACGTCGAGCGCCACTCACGGAAGTTGTTGACCTTTGACGCGGGCGGACTGGCACTGTTCTGCACCACCGGCACGGTGGCCGCGCTGGGCGCCGGGATGAATCCGGTGGCGGCCGGGATTCTGGGCGTGACCACGGGCGTCGGCGGCGGGCTGTTGCGCGATGTCGTGGCCAACCGTGACCCCCAGTTGTTCAACTCCGCGGACCTGTACGCGGTGCCGGCATTCCTGGGCGCCGCCATCGTGGCGGGCCTGTCGCTGACGCGGCTGCCGACGCCGGCGGCGGTCGTCCTGGCCGCCGGCGTGGTCTTCGTGTTCCGGATGCTGTCCCTGCACTTCGGGTGGCGCATTCCGCAGGCGCGGGGCGAGCGGGCCGCCCGAGGATGAGCATTCCCTGCCGGTCAGTGGAGCGGTAGCGTCGTGCCCAGCGGCGAGAGGAAGACCCATGTCCGACCATGCGGTGCTGGTGCAGGACCTGGTGGTCAGACGCGGCCGGCGTGAGGTCCTGCATGGGCTGAGCTGCCACGTCGACACCGGCATGGTCACGGGTCTGCTGGGGCCCTCCGGCGGCGGCAAGTCGACGCTGATGCGGGCCATCGTCGGGGTGCAGGTCACCCACGGCGGCTCGGTCACCGTCCTCGGGGAACCCGCCGGGGCACGCTCGTTGCGGCGCCGGGTCGGCTACGTCACCCAGTCGCCCAGCGTGTACCCCGACCTGACCGTCCAGCAGAATGCCCGCTACTTCGCTGCCCTGAGTGGGGTGGGGGCACGGGCAGCGGACGCCGCCATCGTGACAGTGGGCCTGGCCGAATCCGTCGACCAGCTGGTCGAGACCCTGTCCGGGGGCCAGCGCAGCCGGGCGTCGCTGGCGTGTGCGCTGCTGAGCTCGCCGGAGGTGCTGGTGCTCGACGAGCCGACGGTCGGTCTCGACCCGGTGCTGCGCGTCGAACTGTGGGACATGTTCAACAGCCTTGCCCGCCAGGGCTGCGCGGTGCTGGTCTCCAGCCACGTGATGGACGAGGCCTCACGCTGCCAACGCCTGATGCTGCTGCGCGAGGGTCATCTGGTCGCCGACGACACCCCGGACGCGATCCGCGCCGACACCGGCACCCACGACCTGGAGGTGGCCTTCTTGCGGCTCATCGAGCGCGAGCAGGTGGCCGGATGAATCCGCGCCTGGTCCTCGCCACCGCGGCGCGATGCCTGCGGCAGTTGGCCCATGACAAGCGCTCCATCGCGATGATCATCGTGGTGCCGAGCGTGTTGCTGTTCCTGCTCTACTCCTTGTTCGACGGGGCGCCGGTCTTCAACCGCATCGGCCTGGTCATGCTGGGGCTGTTCCCGCACATCATCATGTTCCTGATCACCGGCATCTCGATGCTGCGCGAACGCACCACCGGCACCCTGGAGCGGCTGTTGACCACGCCCATCCATCGTGGCGACCTGCTGGCCGGCTACGGCCTGGCCTTTGGGCTGGCGGCGGCGGTCCAGGGGGCGGTCAGCACCGCGGCCGCCTACTGGCTGTTCGACCTGCAAACCGCCGGTGACCCGATCTGGGTGGTGCTGATCGCGATCATGAATGGGCTGCTGGGGGTGGGCCTGGGGCTGTTCACCAGCGCCTTCGCCCGCACCGAGTTCCAGGCGGTGCAATTCATGCCGCTGACGGTCTTCCCACAATTGTTGGCCAGCGGGGTGATCCTGCCGCGCGACCAGATGGCCGGCTGGCTGCAGACGCTCAGCGACTTCTTCCCGCTGACCTACGCGGTTGAGGCATTGCAGCAGGTGGGTGCGCACGCCGAGCCGACCGCCACGATGTGGGCCGACATTGGCATCGTCGCCGGTGTCATCGTGGTGGCCTTGGCGCTGGGCGCGTTGACCCTGCCGAGGCGAACGGCCTGAGACTGCTGCGCAGCCGAGCAGGCGGACTCCGCGCCGGCCGAACCCTCGGAGCCGCTCCCGAGCCCCGGCGCCGCCCGGCTAGGAACAGACCGCGCCAAGGTCCTCATTGGTGGGTGCCGGGGTGCCGTCATTGGTGTCGGGCGCCGTCGGGGACCCGCCCCCGCTGACGCGCGCCGGGGTCGTCCGCGGAGAGGTCGACAGCGGCGCACTCGGCTGGGTCGCGTGGTCGGCGGGCGCGGTCGTGGCGGGGGCAGTTGACCGCTTCCCGGCCGGCGCGGTGCCGTCCAACGCCTCGGACTGCCTGATCGACGTGGCCACCGTGTCCCGGACGACGTCCAGCTTCGGGTTGCCCGGGAAGAGCAGGGGCGGGGTGAACGAGACCGACTTGATCGGCAGCCTGCGGGTCTTGGTGGCCAGCGTGGCGAGCTTGTTGACCTCCCGGGCTGGCACGTCGGTGTAGGCAACCTCACTGCCTGCCCCGGCGATCTGGTTGAACTTGGTCACCACCGTCAGCGGGTCCAACTGCTGCATCATGGCGTTGACCACGCACTTCTGGCGCAGCATCCGCTCGTAGTCGGTTGAGCCCTGGCGCGAGCGGGCGAACCACAAGGCTCGGTACCCGTCCAGATGCTGGTTCCTGCCCGCCTCGATCCATCCCGTGATCGGCGAGGTGCCTCCACCAATCGGCACCCGCTTGCCAATGTCGAGCCGGATCCCGCCCACCGCGTCGATGACCGAGGTGAAGCCCATCAGGTCGACCATGACGGTGTAGTTGATGGGCAGGCCGAGGAGTTCGCTGACCACCTCCCGCATGGCCTGCAGCCCGGGGTCGTCCACGCCCGGGTACAGGTCGGCGTGCTCGTGGCCCAGCCCGTAGATGGCGTTCAGCATGCACGAGTGGTCCTCGCACTCGTAGCCGTCGGGGTACAACTGCTTCAGGGGGGAGCCGTCGGGGAACCGGGCACCCTCCAGATTGCGGGGAAGGCTGAAGATGACGGTGCGCCCGGTCTGTTCATGCACCGAGGCCACCATGATCGTGTCCGGACGCAGGCCCACCCGTCCGGCGCCGGCGTCGGCGCCCAGCATCAGCACGTTGTAGCGTCCCGCGTTCGGTCGGGAGTCGCCGCCACCACCGACCACCTTGCTGATCAGGTCGCCCTGGGCGTGCGCGGCGGACCCCAGACCGAAGCCGGACGCGGCGACGGTGAAGGCCAGCAGCAGGCTGACCAGACCAAAACCGAGCCGGCGGCTTCGGTCCATGTTCAGTGGTTGGGCCAGCCGCCAGGCGTCGGCAATGAGCAGCGCCCACCCAAGACCCAGCGCGATCAGGACCGGCTGCAGCAGGCGGTAGAACACGCCGCTGGCCAGGACCGTGACGACCGCCCCCCGGGAGACGAGCGCCAGGATGCCGGTCAGCAGCACCAGGCCGACGATCACCATCCAGGTGCGCAGGGCGACCCGTCCCACGGTCTTGTTGCCCGACTGCAACTGCGCCGAACCGGGCAGCACCAGCGTCGCCAGCACCAGACCCAGACCGCGGCGGAAGACCACGTGCTGTGCTGCGATTGCCTTGGGCTGTCGATCCACGAAGCAGGGTCCTTCCGATGGGGGAAGCCGGACGGTGCTCTCGGGCACCGCTGGCGGAAAGGCTTGGTCAAGTATGGGTGTGCGACCACGGTCGTGCCGGACAGCCACGCCGAGCAGCACCGAGGTCGGACCCGATGCCCCACCCCACCTGTCTACTCTTGACGCGTGAGTGACGAACGCAAACCCGACCTGGACTGGCTCTACCGCCGCGACCAGCAGCCGGAGCCCGAAGCGACCCAGGTACTGCCCCCCGTGGCCGACCAG
>NZ_JADIJQ010000053.1 GCF_017355265.1 Tessaracoccus sp. SD287 | reverse complement strand
GAGGTGGAACGCCCCACCCCCGGCCCCGGTGAGGTGCTGGTCCGCACCGTCGCTGCCGGCGTCAACCGCGCCGACCTGCTGCAACGCCAGGGCCTGTACCCCCCGCCGAAGGGGGTCACCGACATCATCGGCCTGGAAGCAGCCGGCATCGTCGAGGAACTCGGCGAGGGCAGCCAGGGCTGGCATCCCGGCGACGAGGTCGTCGCGCTGCTCTCGGGCGGCGGGTACGCGGAGTACTTCGTGGCGCCGGCGGGTCAGCTCATCGCTCCGCCGAAGGACACCGACCTGGTCACCGCCGCCACCCTGCTGGAGGTCGCGGCCACCGTCGTCTCGAACATGGACCACGTGTCCCTGCGTCGGGGCGACACCTTCCTGGTGCATGGCGGAGCGGGTGGCATCGGCAGCTTCGCGATCCAGTACGCCAAGTCGCTGGACTGCCGGGTCGCGGTCACCGCCGGCACCGAGGCCAAGCGTGACTACTGCCGCACCCTGGGCGCCGACATCGCGCTGGACTACCACGATGACTGGTTGGCCAACCTGCGCCAGGCCACCGATGGCCACGGCGCCGACGTGATCCTGGACATCATGGGCGCCAAGTACCTCAACGCCAACGTCGACGCCCTGGCCGTCGACGGTCGGCTGGTCATCATCGGCATGCAGGGCGGCACCACCGGCGAATTGAACATCGCCACGTTGCTCGGCAAGCGGGCCACCGTCACCGCCACCAGCCTGCGCTTCCGCAGCAGCGAACAGAAGTCCGAGATCGTCGCCCGGGTCGCCGAGGTCGTCTGGCCGCTCATCGAGTCGGGCACCATCACCCCCGCACCGATCGAGCGGTTCGGGTTCGAGGACGCCGCCGCGGCACACCGGCGACTCGCCTCCGGTGAGGTCAGCGGCAAGCTGGTGCTCACCTTCTGACCAGCACCGCCCTCTGACCAGCACGCCCGGCCCTCAGCCATCGGCCAGCGGCAGCCGGACCAGCACGCGGGTACCGCCGCGGTGCCGCGGCGCCAGGCAGATCTGACCGCCGTGGGCCGCCAGCACGGTACGGGCGGCACTGAGACCCAGGCCCGTGCCCGCCGCCGGGTCCACCGGATCGGGTCGGGCGTTGCTGGCCCTGGCGAAGGGTTCCAGCACCATGTCGTGCTCACCCTCGGGGATTCCGATGCCCGAGTCGATGACCTCGATCACCAGGTCGCCACCCGAGACGGCGCTGGACACTTCGACCGTTCCGGTGTCCCGGCAGGCCTCGACGGCGTTGGCCAGGACCTCGTCCAGTGCCCGCTCGACCCGCGCCAGGTCCACCTCGAGGGTCGCTGTCGCCGCGTCGTGCAGCACCACCCTCGGCTGGCTGCCCGCACCCAGCGCGTCGGTCCACCGTGCCACCACGTCACGGACCATCCCGTCGGCAGCCACCGGCCGTGGCACCACGAAGTCGGCCCGGCCGGCCCGGTTGAGCAGCACCAGACAGGAGATGGCCCGCTCCAGACGCCGCGCCTCGTCGAGGCTGCGACCGAGTTCCTGGTCGCCGCGCTCGATCGCGTCCTCCAGGTCGGCCCGCAGAATCGTCAGCGGTGTCCGGATGATGTGGACCATGTTCTCCGAGAACTCCTGCTGGGCGGCCAGGCCCCGCTCGGCACCCTCAAGCATCTGGTTGGCGGCCCGCGCCAGTCGCAGGTACTCATCGCTGCCATGCTCGTTCACCCGGACGGAGCCCTGACTGGCGCGGACCCGTCGCGCCTCCTGCTCGAACTCACGCAGTGGCCCGGTCATCCGCCCGGCGATCCCCCAGGCCACCAGTCCCGTCACCACCAGGGCGGACGCGGCCAGGCCCACCAGCACCAACAACTCCTGGCTCAGCTCACGTTCGGCGGGCGCGTGGAACCGGACCACGACGATGTGCCCCACGGTGGCACCCACGTTGACCTGGTAGTTGCTCCAGCTGAGGGTGCCGGTCTCGGGAAAGCTGTCGCGCCCCATGGAGCCCGACTGCATGATGCGTGTTCGGATGGCCTCGGGCAGCTGGTCCCACGTCTGCGCCTGCGGCCCCATGGACGTGATGAGCCGTCCGGATGGCCCGATGCCCACCATCAGTTCGCCCTGGCCGCCCTCCTGGCGGGAGATGAAGACCTCCAGGAAGCGCCCGGCGTCGGTGAAGGGTTCACTGGTCTGCGGATCGATGCCCTCGGCGGCGAACCTGTTGATCTCGCCTGCCTCCTGCCGCAGGGCTGCCTGTATCGACTCGTTCACGTTGGCGCGCAGGACGAACGAGACTGCCACGATCAGCAATGCCATGCCCAGGGCGCTGACGCCCAGCACCCACGTCATGATCCGTCCCCGGCCGTCGAACCGGCTTGCGCGATGGTGGTTGCTCATCCTTGCTCCTCCAGTGCGCCGTCGAGGGCGACCTCGTCTGTCTGTTCGTCAGTGGTGGCGCTGTCTGTTGCCGAACGCCGCGGCGGGTGTCCCAGCACGGGGGTGTCCCTGCCTGGGGTGACGGTGCTGGCCCGGGGCATGCGGCGGGCCGCGCTCACGGGGCGGGCGATCACGACCGTGTCGGCCAGATCGTCGATGTTCCACACGTCGTAGGTGTCCATCAGTGAGGTGGGGTCACTGGAGCGCAGCACAACGCAGCCGGGGTACTGGTCCAGCACCTGGCGCAGCATCACCCGGCCCCGCGGGTCGAGTTGGTCGTCCAACTTGTCCAGGACCAGCAGCGGGGGGTCGTCGGCGATGGCGCGGGCAAGCTTCAGCCGGGCCCGTTGGTCGGGGGTGAGTGGTTCCCCACCGCGGCGCAGCATCGTCCGCTCGCCGTCGGGAAGCTTCGCCACCACACCATCCAGCCCGACCCGGGCCAGGTGTGCCCCCGGCGAGGTGGTGGAGTGGGGCACGCGGTAGCGCACCACCCGTGCCACGGTGCCCCGTTCCACGGGGGTGCCCCGCGAGGCGACCCCGACCAGACCCCGGCGATCACCCGCGGGCAGGTCATTGAGCTGGCGTCCGGCCACCTCGACCCAGGCCAGGGCATCCTGGAGGTCGCCGCTGAGATGTCCCATGACCAGGTCGAGTCGACCCGCAACGTCGCCGACCACCAGGACGCGGGCGCCGGGAGCGGCGACGAGACCCGGGATGGTGCCGTGCCGGTCCGACAGGCCCGCCACGTGGACGGCGCCGCGACCCAGGCCGGGGTGGTCCTGACGGTGGGCGAGGCGGCGACGCTCACGGGAGCGACGGCGCTCGTCGGCACGGTGCCGCCGAGCCGTGGCGATGACCGGTTGCAGCACCATGGCGGCAGCCTGCGCGTTCTGCCGGTACTCGGTGACCCGGCCCAGGTCATTGACGGGGGTGGCCAGCATCCCGGCGACCAGGATTGCGGCGGTCACTGCGGACGGTGACGACCCGCTCCAGACGCCGACCAGCACCACCAGCACGCCCAACACGGCGGTGATCGACGCCGACGAGCCGCGGATCACGCCCGAGACGACTGCTCGCTCACGGGCCGCCTGTGACACCTTGCTGCTCAACTTGTCGATCTGCTTGAGTTCACGGGACAGACCCCCGGCCACCCGAATCGAGGCCCCTGCACTGACGGTGTCGGCGATGTGCGCGGCCATCCGGCCGCGCACCTTGCGCAACTGCCGCGCCCGCTGCAGCGCCGGGCCGGCCAGCATCAGCACCATCGCCGCGAACACGGCCAGCACCACGATGACCAGCACGGCCATGATCGGCATCATCACCAGCAGCGCCAGACAGATGCCCATGATCATGGGCACGCCCACCGCCATCGGCGCGATGCCCAGCGAGACCCAGTTCTTCAGCGCCGACAGGTCATTGGTGGTGCGAGCGATGGTGATGCCCAGGTTGGCGCTGCGCGCCGGGGCCAGGGCGGAGGCCACCAGCAGTCGGCGGACCTCACCGACGTACTCCTGGCCGAGGTCCTCGGCCAGGATCCGCTCCCCCACCCGCCCCAGACCGATACCGAGGGCGACCACCAGCAGACCCACGACCAGCGCCACGGGCACGTCGGCGGTGGTGCCGCTCAGCAGTCGCGGCGTGACCAGGGCCGTGAGGATGGTCAAGGCGGCCTGGGCCAGTCCCACACCCACCAACAGGCCCAGCAGCAGGCGCCGCCGCCCGGACAGCACCGGGGGCAGGGCGCCGTCGCCGGGGGTGGTGGCTGGATTCACAGCCCGATCACGCTCCGCGCAACCTCCCCGATGCACAGGTCAAAGGTGCCGATCACCGGCGCCGCGGTGACGGCCTGCGCCTCGCGGGTGATCAGGGGGGCGCTGGTCAGCCGTCCCGAGATCGCCTTCAGCGGCAACTGGGCGCGGGTCAACAGTTCCGAACCGGCGGCTGCCGACAGCGCCTCGCCGCAGGCGAACAGCACGGAGTCGACCATGGCCTTGAAGTCCGGGTCGGTGATCAGGTGGGCCGTCTCGCCCTGGTAGATGCCGTCGGCGATCTCGACGACAATGACGTCGTCGCCGTTGCCGGCGAGTTCGGCGAAGACGGAGAAGACGGTGTCCTTCAACTCGGCCAGCGTCAGCTTGAAGGTGGACGGCAACCCGAAGTCGGTGAAGTCGAGCACGAGGTTTGCGCCGGCGTCGTGGAACAGGCCCGAGTCGTTCCCCGCGCCGGTGCCGGTGGCCTTGCCAGCCGAGACCTCGAAGCCTGCTCGACCCAGCCCGTTGACCAGGCTGCCCACCACGGTGGACTTGCCGGAGTTCATGGACGAGCCGAAGACGACCACCACGTGGGGCTTTGCGGCCAGCGCGGCGAACTCGTCGCGGGCCTGCTGCCAGGGACGGACCCGGGCCGGGCTGGTGCGACGCAGGTTGATGACGCCCTGCTCATCGGCCAGCAGTCCGATCGGCTCGATGACGGTGGCGGGATCGATGTCGGCGTGGCGGTCGATCACCCGTCCGGCGAGCCCGCCGGCGGCGACCAGATTGGTGAAGTCCAGGCTGTCGGGCACCTCGGCCAGGAACTGGTCGGGGGCGTAGCGGTGACCGTAGGCGACGACGATCTCGTCACCGACGAACAGGTGGCGACGACGCGAGTTGTAGGACTCCAGACGCTTGTGCTGGCCGACCTCGGCGACCCGGGCCAGCACCAGGTCGCCCGGTTGCGGCTGGATGCTCGAACCACGCTCCAGGTGATAACCCTCGGCGCCGTTCTCGCGAGTCTGCCGAGCGAACGCGCGCACCGTGTACGCCTTCTTGGCGCGACGCAGGCGGCGTGGAGCCAACTCGACGGTCTCGTGCTCGACCGCGACGGCTCCGCCGCGAGCGGGCAGCTCGGTGGCCCGGATCTGGGCGACGGCCAGTGGGGACAGTTCGGGATTGCGCGTCAACGTCATGCGGGTTCCTCCAGGTGGTGTGAGCCAGGTTCCGATGCAGTGCTCCTGACGAGAAAAAACCTAGGCCGGGCATGTGGACGAAGCGTGAGCAGCAGGTGAGAGACTTCTCATCACGCGGAATAGTTATTCGACACTCGGAATATTTATGCGCTACGCTGTGGGTGTGTCCAAAGTCCTGACTTCCATTCCCACCGGTGAACGCGTCGGCATCGCCTTCTCGGGTGGCCTCGACACCTCTGTCGCGGTCGCCTGGATGCGTGAGCAGGGTGCCATCCCCTGCACCTACACCGGCCAGCTCGGCCAGTACGACGAGCCCGACATCGACACCGTGCCGGGTCGGGCCATGCAGTACGGCGCCGAACTGTCGCGCCTGGTCGACTGTCGCGAATCGCTGGTCGAGGAGGGCCTGTCGGCACTGGCCTGCGGCGCCTTCCACATTCGCTCGGGGGGTCGTCCGTACTTCAACACGACCCCGCTGGGACGTGCGGTGACCGGCACCATGCTGGTGCGCGCCATGGCCGAGGACGACGTGAACGTCTGGGGCGACGGGTCGACCTACAAGGGCAACGACATTGAGCGCTTCTACCGTTACGGGCTGCTCGCCAACCCCGGCCTGCGGATCTACAAGCCGTGGCTGGACGAGGCCTTCGTGGCCGAACTCGGCGGCCGCCACGAGATGAGCCAGTGGCTCGTCGAGCGCGACCTGCCCTACCGCGACTCACAGGAGAAGGCCTACTCGACCGACGCGAACATCTGGGGTGCCACCCACGAGGCCAAGACCCTGGAGCACCTGGACGTCTCGCTCGAGACCGTCGAACCGATCATGGGGGTGAAGTTCTGGGACCCGAACGTCGCCATCGCGACCGAGGACGTCACCATCACCTTCACCCAGGGACGCCCCACCGCCATCAACGGACAGGAGCTGTCACCGGTCGACCTGGTCATGAAGGCCAACGACATTGGTGGACGCCACGGCCTGGGCATGACCGACCAGATCGAGAACCGCATCATCGAGGCCAAGAGCCGCGGCATCTACGAGGCCCCCGGGATGGCGTTGCTGTTCATCGCCTACGAGCGACTGCTGAACGCCATCCACAACGAGGACACCCTGGCGAACTACCATTCCCAGGGCCTGCGGCTGGGTCGCCTGCTCTACGAAGGTCGCTGGCTTGACCCGCAGTCGTTGATGCTGCGCGAGTCCATCAGCCGCTGGGTCGCCAGCGCGGTCACCGGCACCGTCGCCCTGCGCCTGCGCCGTGGCGAGGACTACACCATTCTCAACACCCAGGGCCCGAACCTGAGCTACCACCCCGACCGGCTCTCGATGGAGCGCGTCGAGGATGCCGCCTTCGGCCCGACCGACCGCATCGGCCAGCTCACCATGCGCAACCTGGACATCGCCGACACCCGCGAGAAGCTCGAGATCTATGCCCGGCAGGGTCAGCTCGGCGGCGCCCACGCGCAGCTGGTCGGTGAACTCGACCAGGGCCGGGCCGGCGCCATCCCGAGCATCGGCATGGGCCCCGACGAGGCCGATGACGCACTGGATCGTGCGGCCATGGACCTGGGCATGGACTGACCCGCAGCCCATCCGTGGGAAGTATCACCATCTCAGGGTGACCCCGGGGTGGCTCCGGGGGCCCACCCGACAGACGCCAGGCGCATGCTGGAGACATGATCAGGACATACCGTCCAGATCATGTCGTGAAAGGCCTTGTCCATGTCCCGTGCCGCTGCTTCCGTCGAGAAGATCACCAAGACCTACGGATCAGGTGACGCCCGGGTGGTTGCCCTGGATGACGTCTCCGTCGAGATCCTCTCGGGCCAACTCACCGCCGTGATGGGCCCCTCCGGTTCGGGCAAGTCGACCCTCATGCACTGCATGGCCGGCCTCGACCGCCCCACCTCCGGACGGGCACTCATCGGCGACACCGACGTCGCCACCCTCAAGGACCGCGACCTGACCCGGCTGCGTCGGGAGCGCATCGGCTTCATCTTCCAGCAGTTCAACCTGGTGGCCACCCTCACCGCCGAGGAGAACATCCTGCTGCCGCTGGCGATCGCCGGCAGGAAGCCCGACCCAGCCTGGTACCAGGAGGTCATCCGGGCCGTCGACCTGGCCGACCGCCTCAGCCACAAGCCCTCAGAACTGTCCGGCGGCCAGCAGCAGCGTGTCGCGTGCGCCCGGGCGCTGGTCGGCCGACCCGAGGTGGTCTTCGCCGACGAACCCACCGGCAACCTTGACTCCACCAGCGCCGCCGAAATCCTCACCTTCCTGCGCCGCTCGGTCGACGAATTGGGCCGCACCGTGGTCATGGTCACCCACGACCCCTACTCCGCCTCCTACGCCGACCGCGCCCTGTTCCTGGCCGACGGGAGGATCGTCGACGACGTCACCGATCCCACCCACGAGA
>NZ_JADIJQ010000052.1 GCF_017355265.1 Tessaracoccus sp. SD287 | reverse complement strand
CCTATGTGCGGGGTGACCACGACCAGGCCGAGCAGATGTACCAGCGCGCCCTGGCCGCCAACCCCACCCACGCCGACAACCTCGGCAACTACGCGATCTTCCTCACCGATGTGCGGGGTGACCACGACCAGGCCGAGCAGATGTACCAGCGCGCCCTGGCCGCCAACCCCACCCACGCCAACAACCTCGGCAGCTACGCGATCTTCCTCACCGATGTGCGGGGTGACCACGACCAGGCCGAGCAGATGTACCAGCGCGCCCTGGCCGCCAACCCCACCCACGCCAACAACCTCGGCAACTACGCGCGCCACCTGTTCATCCAGTCCCACGAGGGGAAGGCGGAGGATTATGCAGTCAAGGCTCTGCGCATTGCGACGTCCCCCCTGGAGCTGCCTCTCCAGGCAGAGTGCAACTTCTATCTATTCGCGCACTCTGCAAAGCACCGAGATTCTTCGGGGGGCGAACTGAAACTCCTTCTTTCGCGTGGCGTGACGACTGGCAACTGGAGCTTCGCAGGGAACATCGCGCGGGTGGGCGCGGAGAATCCTGCCAGAGCTGCGCTTCTGACGGCTGTTGCATCGGCACTAGCAGGGGCAGTCGACTCCGACCTCGACCGGTTCCCGGAGTGGCAAGCACTCCCCTCGGCATAACGGAACCGAGAGTGGAGCCTCTGTGCGTCCATGAGTGCTAGCCTCGCCGCCCAAGTTCACTGTCCGCGAGGACCGCACCGCAGCGAAGCGAGGAGCGGACCGCAGTGGATGCGCCGGCGGAGCCGGCGCCTTGATCTTGTAGAGCCGAATTCGCCAGTGAGTTCATAGAAATGAGACATGAACCTAGTCACTGTTCGATTGGAGCGGGCGACGGGAATCGAACCCGCGTGTCCAGCTTGGGAAGCTGGCGCTCTACCATTGAGCTACGCCCGCGTGCAGGGGTGCAAGACCCGTGCGACAGCTGAGTCTAGCGGACCTTTCCGGGTTGGTGCGGCAGGGTCGGCTCAGCTGCGACGCCGGGCCCTGACCTCGCGGGCCACCTCGGCAAAGACCTGCTCGCTGACCTGCCCACCGATGCGCCTGACACTATTGGGGTTGACGCGAATGATCCGGTCGACCCGGGCCTCGCTCGGGCGTCCCCGGGTGTCCCACGGACCGGTGCCCACGTCGACCCAGTAGCGTCCCGCCCCCGCCTCCTGGGCGGCATCGCGATCGTGATCCTTGGAGGTCAGCGGCAGACCCAGCAACCAGTCGCCGTCGCGGGCGATCAACAGGACCGGACGATCCTTGCCGCGGTGGTGGTCCTCCTCGAAGGGCACCCACGTCCACACGACTTCGCCGGGGTCGGGCTCGGTGCCGGGCACCGGCGAGTAGACCATCTCGAGGCGTCCGCTGAAGTCGCCGGGGTAGGCATCACCCACCACGGGTGGCACGGTCCTGGCCCGCGGACGCAGTGGTCGATCGCCCTGCCGCTGGGAGGGTTTGCGGCGCCCGCCGCCCCGGAGATGACGGTCCAGAGCGTCGCCGAGCGCCTTCTTGAAGGCATGGGACAGGGTGGTGCGCAGCGAAGCCATGGTCAGACCCTAGTGCTGAGGCTCAGCGTTCGGAGACGTATCGCGGCAGGCGTCCGTAGGCCACGTTCTGGTAGACCTGCGGGTGGCGCGGCGCCTCGGCCCGGAAGGCCGCCCACCGGTCGAAGTAGGCGGTCACCGGTCGGAGCCACAGCACCGCTGCGCCGGCGACGGCCAGGGGGATGGCCACCAGGGCCCAGCTGTTCAGCAGGAACGTCAGCAGGGACATCCCGGCAGCCGCCAGGCCGAGGATCCGGCTCCACCGGTGACCGTTCCAGGCCTGGAAGGCTGCCAAGGCCGGGGCAGCGGTGGTGGCGGCAGCGAGCAGGGCGATGACGCACACCCAGACGACCGACTGCCATGAACCGGGACGCGGCGTGGTCCAGCCCAGCAGCCGCGCCGACGCGTGGAAGTGGGTGATGTTGATGGCATCCCACCAGAACTTGCCGAAGGCGACCACGACCGCCAGCGAGGCCGCGTACAGCAGACCCGCACCGACCAGCATGACGGGATTGCGGCGCGGTTGGCCGGTGGTCTCGCTGAGCTCCAGCGGGGGCTCCAAGACGTCGATCGGCGGCAGGGTCGCGATGACCTTCTTGCCGTCCGGGCCGGTGGGTTCCGACTGCGGCATTGGCTGTGCCCATGGCTGGCTGCCCTGCTCGCTCATCCGCCACCTTTCGTCCGGGCCGAGGTTCTCGTCCACAGTACCCGGGTGCTGGCCAGCGCGGAGGGTGACGCTCGCTGGACGCCGCCGAGTGCCCGGCGCGGTCCCGGCTAGCCTGACCCGTGTGAACCAGCCGAGCACCCCCACCGCATCCACCGCCGAGCCACACCCGACCCCGGAGCAGGCCCCTCGATGGACGGCTGTGGTCTTCGACCTGGACGGCACCCTGGTGAACACCCTGGAGTTGATCGTCTCGGCATTCCAGCACGCCCATGACCGGGTGGCGGGGGAGCAGATCGACCCCGAGGTGGCGAAGTCGTGGATGGGCCGCTCGCTGCTCGACATCTTCGGCGACGGTCCCCGAGCCGAGGCGCTGCTCAATGCCTACCAGGAGTTCAACAAGGCCAACCTGGAGACCCTGCAGAGCAGCTACGAAGGCGTGGCCGACTTGCTGAGGGACCTCTCGGCGGCCGGCGTCAAGGTCGGTGTGGTCACCTCGAAGGAGCGCGAGGACGCGGTGCGCAGCGTCCGCGCCGGTGGCCTGACCGGACTGGTGGAACTCACCACCACCCTCGAGGAGACGGTGCTGCACAAGCCCCATCCTGACCCGATCCACCACGCCCGGCGCAAGCTCGATGCCCACGACGAACCCTGCGTCTATGTCGGTGACGCCATCTGGGACGTCCGGGCCGCGGCCGCTGCCGGCATCGACCAGATCGCCGTCGGCTGGGGCGCCAGTTCCAGTGAAAGCCTGCGGGCCGAGAATCCCAGCCACGGCGTCGTCGAGACCGTCACCGAGCTGCGATCCCTGCTGCTCGGCTGACGCCGCAGCACCCAGACCGCACACCCAGCACCACCACGACAGCGGCTCCGCACCCCGAGGGGTGCGGAGCCGTCGTCGTCAGCCCGGGTCGGGTCAGCGCATGCTGCCCTCGTTCAGGAAACGGGCATGCCAGCTCAGCGCGGTGGCCAGGTCGTGCGGGGTGTGCTGACCGTTGGCAACCTTTTCGGCGTGCTTCACGTACTCCTTGAGCGGTTCCTTGTAGTCGGGGTGGGCACAGTTCTCGATGATCACCTTGGCGCGTTGGCGCGGTGCCAGCCCGCGCAGGTCGGCCAGGCCCTGCTCGGTGATGATCACGTCGGTGTCGTGTTCGGTGTGGTCGACGTGGTTCACGAACGGGACGATGCACGAGATGGCGCCGCCCTTGGCGGTGGACGGGGTCACGAACGCGGCGATGGAGGAGTTGCGGGTGAAGTCACCCGAACCGCCGATGCCGTTCTGGATGCGCGAGCCCATCACGTGGGTCGAGTTGATGTTGCCGTAGATGTCGGCCTCGATCATGCCGTTGCAGGCGATCGCGCCGAGTCGACGGATGACCTCGGGGTGGTTGGAGACGTCCTGCGGGCGAAGGATGATCAGGTCGCGGTACTTCCTGGCCTGGTCGTTGACCTTCTTGGCGGCATCGGGTGACAGCGAGAACGCCGTGGCCGAAGCCACGGTCAGCTTGCCCGAGTCGAGCAGGTCGACCATGCCGTCCTGGATGACCTCGGTGTAGGACTCCAACTGGTCGAAGGGGCCCTCGAGCAGGCCGGCCAGCACCGCGTTGGCGATGTTGCCCACCCCCGACTGCAATGGCAGCAGGTTCTTGCCCAGACGCCCCTGCTTGACCTCGTTGCCGAGGAAGTCGAGGAAGTGGTTGGCAATGGCCTTGGAGTCCTCGTCGGCAGGCTTGAAGGGCGAGTTGCGGTCGCCGGCGTCGGTGACGATGACGGCGATGACCTTCTCGGGGTCGACGTGCAGCGTCTTGCCGCCGATGCGGTCGGATGCTCGGGTCAAGGGAATCGGCACGCGGGAACCGGGGGCATTGCCGACCGGGTAGTACACGTCGTGCATGCCGTAGAGGTCGACCGACTGCCACTCGTTGACCTCGAGGATGACCTTGTCGGCGTAGTCGAGGTAGGTGCGGTTCAGGCCGAGTGAGGACGAGGGGACCAGCTCACCCTCGGCGGTGATGGAGCTGACCTCGATGACGGCCACGTCAAGCTTCCCGAAGAAGCCGGCGGTCACGTTCGGGGCGACGTGCGACAGATGGATGTCCTGGTAGTAGGACTCCCCGGAGTTGATGGCGTGACGCATGGACGGATCGGACTGGTACGGCATCCGGTACGACACACCCTTGGCGTCGGCCAGCTCACCGTCGAGTTCCGGCGCGGTGGAGGCGCCAGTCCAGACGCCGACGGTGAATTCCTCGCCGCGGGCGTGCGCCTCCTTGATCTGCTCGGCCAGCGCGACCGGCAGTGCCTTGGGGTAACCCGAACCGGTGAACCCGCTGAAACCCAGGTTCATCCCATTCTTGATCAGGGCAGCAGCGTCGCTGGCCGACATGATCTTCTGACGGAATGTGTCGTTGGCGATCCGTTCTGACATCGCTTTCCTCCTTGAAGGGGTCACGCCAGTCCGCTTCGTTGCCGACGTGGCTTTCTTTCCAGAGGCTACCCTCTCAGAATTCCCCGCGAAGGGGGAGGGGTCAGCATGGACGTCGCCGGCGACCGACTAGGCTCCGGCGCCCATAACCAGGTAGCCCAGGGCGGCGTCAAGGCGCGGGAAGCTGATGGTGGCGTCGGCCTGGGAGGCTGCGGCCGGCTTGGCGCAATAGGCGATGCCCAGACCGGCTGCGGCCATCATGTCGAGGTCATTGGCACCGTCGCCGATGGCGACCGTCTGGTCGGTGGTGGCACCAATCTGCTCGGCAAAGCTGCGCAGGTGGCGAGCCTTGGCGGCCCGGTCGACGACAGCACCGACGGTGCGTCCGGTGAGCCTGCCACCGTCGACCTCCAGTCTGTTGGCCGCCGCGAAGTCGACACCCGCCGCCTCGGCGAGGGGTCCGACGATCTCGATGAATCCGCCGGAGACGAGGGCAACCTTCGCGCCGACGTCATGCAGTGCCCGGACCAGGTGGTGGGCGCCGGGGGAGTAGTGGATCTGTGCGCGGACTTCGTCCAGGGCCGCCACCGGTAGACCGCGCAGGCTCTGCACTCGCAGGGCCAGCGCCTCGGCGAACTCGATCTCGCCGTTCATGGCGCGTGCCGTGATCTCGGCGACCTGTTCACCGGCGCCGGCCACGTCGGCCAACAGGTCGATGGACTCCTCGACGGCAAAGGTGGCGTCCACGTCACAGACGACCAGCCGCGGCGGGTGGGTGGCCAGCCACCCGGTCACGACGCCATGGTCGGCCAGGGCGAGGTCGCCGGGCCGGGCCTGCGCCGCCCAGCCCCAGTCGTGGGCCCGAGCACCGGCCAGTTCGGCCGGGGGTAGCCCGGGACCCACCAGGATCGTGCGTGAGGTGACCACGTCCGGCAGGCCGTCGAGGGCCGCCGACAGGTTGTCGGGCTGGTCGTGGGGCTGCTGCGGGTCAGGGCTCATGGCCCCAGCCTAGGGTCTGAGCCCAGACGGTCGATCGTCAGCGGTGCAGCCGGGACACGGTGTAGCCGGAGTTCTGGGCGACGACCTCGGCGAATCCGTGGCGACGCATCAGTCGTAGCCAGGGCAGGTGCGAGTTGTGGACGAGCCACAGTTCCCCGCCCGGCAGCAGTCGCTGGGTGGCGATCTCGATGAGAGACTCCGTGGCCGAGGAGTCCTTGGCCACCCCCGCGTGGAACGGGGGGTTGCTGACCACCAGGTCGTAGTCGTCACTGGCCGCGAGCAGCGCATTGCCGTCGGCCCAGTGGACCTCGGCGGTGATGTCGTTCGCGGTCAGGGTCAGCCGAGTGGCTTCGGCCCCTGCCCAGGACAGGTCGACCGCGTCGAGGCGCGCCTGCGGCAGCAGCCCGGCCAGGGCGGTGGTGATGATCCCGGCACCCGAACCCCAGTCGAGCACCCGCTCGGCGCCCACGGACACCACCTGGTGCAGGTGCTGCAGCAGCAGACGGGTGCCGGGGTCGATCCGGCCCGAGGCGAAGGTGCCACCGTGGTGGGCCACCCTGGTCGCCGACGTTCCGCCCGAGGGTGCCGGCAGGTCGACCTGGCCCCACCGCGGCCAGGCCCCGCCCGGACGCGACGCTGCCTGCGGTCGCGGGTCGTTGCCGTGCAGCACGCGGGACTTGTTGCGTCCCAGACTTGCCCGCACGTCGCCGAAGTGGCGGGCGATGACCGTGTTCATCGACGGGTTCAGGTGCTTGCTGCGGGCACCGCCCACGAAGGCCGCACCCGAGGCGGCGATCCAGGCACACCACTGGTCCAACTCGTCCAGGTCGCGGGGCAGGCGCACCCAGGCCAGGTCGACCGGGCCGAGGTCGTCGGCGGGGGTGACTCGTTCCACTCCCCGGGGCAGTGCCGACTGCTCGACGGCCGAGTCGCAGAACGCCAGCACCCTGGCCCCGGCTTCCAGCGCATATGCGGCTGCGGCGACCGAGCCGACCACCAGGACGGTGCGGTCATTCACGGACACGCCGGATTCGTCGATGACCAGTTGGTCGACGACATCATTCAAGGGGGTTGCGGGCACAGCCAAACTTTAGGGCCCGCGGCAAGTTATTCCCTCGCCACTTGCCCAAATGCACCCCGGTGCGGTGAAAATGGTGGAGGTGCCCTTCCGGGGTGCCACCCCGAGAGGATGTACGACATGCAGCAATACGCCGCCTGGCGCGCCACCTACACTCCCGGTCGTTGGGTCGTCCTGGCCGGGCCCAGCTCGCTGGTGATCCTGCAGCCGGCGCCGGTGAAGGCCTCGATGCTGCTCAACAACATTTGGGACCGAGTCGTCGAGTCACGCTCGATTGAGCACCTGCTCTCGCTGCTGGCCTCCCACGGTGCCAACAAGATGCCCAATTTCGCTGCCTTCTTCTGGTCGGCCGACGGCATGCACTCGTTGGTGCGTGGCTCCCTGCGCCTGGTGGACCTGACCACCGGTGACGTCATCAACCATGGCGAGGGGGTCGTGTCCTGGCGTGAGGCCCCGGTCACCAGCCGCCAGGTGCGCGTCGACATGGAGGACGTCGACCAGGAGACCGTGCTGCAACTCCCGCTGATGGTGGGTGCGGTGACGGCGTCGGCGATCGTGCTGGACGCCACCGCCACCACCCAGTTGGTCTTCCCCGCGGCGCGTGAGGGCGCCGAAGGTGCCGACCAGGTCAGTGACGAGCCGGCCATCGCCGCACTGGCCCCGGTCATCCCGATCGGAGGGCCTGCCAGTGCTGCCCCGGACCCGGCGCCGACCCGCGCGGCCGACGAGGCCCCGGTGACCGCCGAGACGGACGGGCCCGAGGAGACGGACGTGCCCGAGGAAGCGGACGGGACCGAGGAGGCGGACGTGACCGAGGAGGCCGAGGTGCCGGCCGCCGATGCCCCGGCCGAGCCCGTCGAGGACGAGTCAGCCCAGGACGCCCCCACCCAGGACGAGCACCACCTCGAGGACTCCGAGGGGGAGTGGACCGACGCGCCGGCCCCGGACTTCGTGACTGCCGCCGAGCATGCCTCGCCGGGGCCCCTGGTCGCGTCGGCTGCGGAGGAGGAGGAGTCCTCGCTCGAGGAGGCCAGGGAAATCCGCAGCTTCCAGGGTCCCG
>NZ_JADIJQ010000051.1 GCF_017355265.1 Tessaracoccus sp. SD287 | reverse complement strand
ACCAGGCTTCCCGACACACCTCAGGACACGGTACACCCCATGCTCGCCGGCCCCTCAGATCGGTATGACCAGCCCGTCGTCATCGACCTCGATGGGGGCAGTGAGCTCCTGGTGGTCGACTTCGGCCCGCCAGCACAGCAGCGTGTAGGGCAGTCGCAGGTCGCCGGCACCGGGGGCCGACTCGTCGTAGAGCGCGGCAACCGCGGCCAGGAACTCGCTGCGTTCGCGCTCGGCCAGGCCCCCTGCAGCCGGAAGGTTTGCCGCCATCGTGGTCAGGGACTGGCGCGAGGCGGGAACCCAGTGGCGGAAGCTGCGGTGCGTCGAGAACGGGAAGTACTTGCTGTCGAGCAGTTCGCGCACCGAGTCCGCGCCGAACGAACCGGCCATTGCCGATGGGTCCAACTCCTGGACCAGATGCACCAGGCGCCGCACCCACGGCACCGAATCGTCCCTGACCAGGTAGGACACGGCGGCGTGTCCACCGGGACGCAGCACCCGGGCCATCTCGGAGAGCACCAGCCCCGGGGCATAGCGGTGGAAGACCTGATGGGTGGCGACCACGTCGAAACTGCAGGGGTCGAAGGGCAGCGACTCGGCCTGGGCGGCGACCGCGGTGATGCCCGGCACCTGCGCCATGCCGCGCACCAGCCGGGTCTGCTTGTCGATCGCGAACACGTCATGCCCGGCGCGCAGGAAGGTGCGCGGCAGTGACGCCCCCGACAGGGTGAGCACGCGTTGGGGAGCCTCACCGACCAGCCAGTCGATCGCCGCGGGGGGCAGGTGGAATCCTCCCGACGGGGCTGGCGCAGACATGCAGACGATCCTAGCTTGGGCCGAGGGGCAAGACTGGGACCCATGAACTCACGCGAACTTCTGGCTGACCTGGCCGCCCGTCCGTTGGCGGCGGCCGGGCACCTGTGGGAGACCCTGACCGTCGACCGGCTCAACGTCCATCCCGGTGGGCACCCCAACTCGCCGGCCTGGCTGCTGTGGCACAGCGGACGCGAGATCGACCAGCAGGTGGCCGACCTGGGCGGGCCCGAGGTGTGGAACGCGCAGGGCTGGCGCGAGCGTTTCAGTCTGCCGGTGGCTGCCGACGAGCATGGCTATGGGCACACGGTGGAGCAGGCGCTGGCGGTCGTGGTCGAGGATCCCGCCTTGCTGCGCGACTACCTGGCCGCGGTCACGTCCGCCTCGGTGACCTACCTGGCCGGACTCGAGGAGACCGACCTCGACGACATCGTCGACGACCGGTGGGACCCCCCGGTGACCCGAGGCGTGCGGCTGGTCAGTGTCTACGCCGATGCCCTGGAACACATTGGCCAGGTCGCATACATCCTGGGCATGCCAGACGCCAGCTGATCGCGGGCCGCTGTGGACAACCCCGGAGCGCTGACAAGGTCTGTGGACAACTGAGCGGTTCTGGCTCGGCGTCCCCATAACCGTGGTGTGAACGAGCGGACGCGGGAGTCGTTGATCATCTGCCGGGACGAGGGGCTGGCGGAACAGGTGCTCGGCGCCGCCGCTGCCGTGCAGTCACCGATGCGGCGCGTGCGGGAGTCCGACGCGGTCAGGCAGGCCTGGAAGGGTGCCCCCACGGTCTTCGTGGGGGCCGACCAGGCGGCATGGCTGGCCGGGCTCGGGCTGCCCGCGCGTCGTGGGGTGCACGTGGTCGGCCGGACGGCCGCCGAGGTGATGGGCTGGTCGGTGCCCCTGGAGGCGGCGGTACTGGTGCTGCCCGAGCAGGCCGGATTCATCAGCACCATCCTTGACCAGGGCGCCCACGAGGGCGGCGGTCTGCTGCTGCGGGTGGTGGGGTCGGTCGGTGGGCTGGGCACCTCGACGCTGGCGACGGCCCTCGCGCAGGTTGGTGCCCGGACCCAGCCCACGGCCCTGGTCGAGCTTGCCGCCTGCGGTGGTGGACTGGACGTGATGCTGGGCGCCGAGGGGGTGCCCGGCTGGCGGTGGGACGAACTGGCGGCGGCATCGGGGCACGTGGGTGACCTGGCCGACCGGTTGCCTGCCCAGGCGGGGGTGCGGTTCGTGTCCGCCGGACGATCCGGCAGGCTTCCCGGCACGGAGGCCGCCACCTCCGTCCTGCGATCGATGCTGCGCAGCCATGCCCGTGTCGTCGTCGACGCCGGACGCGGCGAGCAACCCTCGGGCGAGCACTGGCCACAGGCGCGCAGTCTGCTGCTGGTCGGGGCCGACGTGCGCAGCGTGCTGGCCGCCCGGGCAGTGGTGGACCAGCGCGGCTGGAGCGACCTGGAACTGGTCGTGCGGACCGGCCCGGGACGCACCCTGAGGTGCCCGGAGGTTTCGGCGGCGCTGGGATTCGAGGTGCTGGCGACGATCAGCCACCATGGTCGGTTGCCGCACGACCTGGCCCACGGTGTCCCACCGGCACTGGCAACCCGCTCCAGGTTCGCTCGGGAGTGCGAGCGGATCTGGTCGGCGGTGTCGGCGTGACCGCCGAGGAGTTGGAGGAGGTCCGGCTGCGGCTGGCCGGTCTGGGGCGGGTGCACACCCCCGAGGACGTCGCCGCGGCGATGCGTGGACTGGGCATGGTCGTCTCCGATTCGGTGGTGCTGTGGGCGCTGGAGGCGCTGCGGCGCACCTCCATCGGCGCCGGGGTGCTGGACCCCCTGCTGCAGCTTCCGGGGGTCACCGACGTGCTCGTCAACGGCCCTGAGCAGGTCTTCATCGACCGGGGCGCCGGGCTGGAGATGACCGGGGTGCGTTTCGCCTCCGATGATGAGGTGCGCCGACTGGCGACCCGACTCGCGGCAGTCGCCGGCCGGCGACTCGACGATGCCGCGCCCTGGGTTGATGCCCGGATGGCCGACGGCACCCGCGTGCATGCCGTGCTGTCGTCGTTGGCCTCACCTGGGACGTGCATCTCGTTGCGGGTGCCCGCCCGACGCAGTCTCTCGCTGGAAGACTGGCGGACCGGCGGTGGCATCGACCAGACCGGCCTCGACGTCCTGCAGGCGTTGGTCGCGCGCAGGGCCGCGTTCCTGGTCAGCGGAGGCACCGGCTCGGGCAAGACGACGCTGTTGGCGTCCCTGCTCGGGTCGGTGGACCCCGACCAGCGGGTGGTGGTGGTCGAGGACTCCCGAGAACTGGCACCCGACCATCCACACGTGGTGCGCCTGGAGGGTCGTAGCGCCAACGCCGAGGGAGTGGGGGCGGTGACGCTGACCACGCTGGTGCGCCAGGCGCTGCGGATGCGTCCCGACCGGCTGGTGGTCGGCGAGGTGCGGGGCGGCGAGATCTGTGACCTGTTGATGGCCATGAACACCGGTCACGAGGGTGGCTGCGGGACGCTCCACGCCAACTCGGTCGCCGACGTTCCCGCACGGGTGGAGGCGCTGGCGGCGCTCGGGGGACTGGGACGGGAGGCGTGCCACGCCCAGGTGCTGGCGGCACTCGACCTCGTCGTCCATGTCGCCCGCTGGCCGGACGGCGCGCGCCGGTTGACCCAGGTCGGGGTGGTGGCCGGCTCGGTGGGCAAGCTGGTGATCGAACCGGCGCTGACCTGGGCGCCGGCCGCGGTCGTTCCGCGGCGGGGACCGGGGTGGGACGGCCTGCAGCGGCTGCTGTCGGGTCGTGCCTGGGACACGGCGTGATGGCCGCGCTGCTGGTCGTCACCGTCGCGGTGCTGGTCTGGCTGCTGGTGCCCCCACCAGCGCGTAGCCCGATGGCGGAAGTGGGGGCCGACTGGGGTGCGGACGGCAGCCGGAAGCCGCGGCGATGGGGCGGTGCCCGGCCCGGGGTGTTGCTCGGGGGGCTGGGCCTGGCGGCCGTGTTCTGGGTGCTGCTCGGCCCCGACTGGCTGCCGTGGTTGGTGGTCGTGACCGCGCTCGGCGCCACGACCGGGGCGGTGGTGGTCCGGGCCCGCGGCCACCGGAAGGCGTGGGCCACGGCGCAGGAGGTGGCCCGCGGCTGCCAGGTGGTGGCGGGCCAACTGCGCATCGGGCAGCTGCCGGTGGCGGCGTTGCAGGCGGCCGCCGAGGACTACCCGGTCTTCGGCCATGCGGCGTCGGTCCACCGGGTCGGCGGCGACATCGCCGAGGCCCTGCGGCAGGGCTCGCGCCAGCCGGGCGCCGGTGGCCTGGGCTCGCTGGCGGCGGCCTGGCAGTTGGCCGAACGTTCAGGCGCCCCGATGGCCGAGGCCGCCGATCGGGTGGCGGTGCACCTGGCCGAACGCTCCGCGCTGCGACGTTCGGTTTCGGGGGAACTGGCACCTGCTCGGGCCACCGGGAAGCTGCTGGCCGGATTGCCGGCGGTGGGTCTGGCCATGGGATTCATGGTGGGCGGCTCACCCGACGAGTTCCTGGTGAGCAACCCCGTCGGTCGCTGGATGCTGGCGCTGGCCGTGGTGCTGGCCTGTGTCGGGGTGTTGTGGACCGAGTGGATCGCCGACCACGTGGAACGCAGGACCCGGTGAACCCGGCCGTCGTGGCGGCGCTCGCCGCGGGTCTGCTGGTGCTGCTGTGGCGACCACCGCCGACGGGGCGTGCCCTGCTGGTCCGACGAGCCGCCTCAGCCTCGGCCCCCGCGGACCCCGGCAGCGGGGGCTCCGCCCGGGTGGTGGTCAGCGCCGCCGTGGGGCTGGGTCTGCTGGCGCTGGTGCCGTCGGCGTGGATGCTGGCCGGCGCGCCTGTCGCGGCCGCCGCCAGCTGGCTCTGGCTGGCCCGGACCGACAATCGCGGCATCACCCGACGCCGCCTGCGACTCGACGAGCAACTGCCGGAGACGCTGGGCCTGCTGGCCAGTGCCCTGTCCGCCGGGTCACCGACGCGGGTGGCGGTGGCCGAGGTCGCCACGGTCAGTCCCGCGGAGAGCCGGGCGGTGCTCGAGACCGTCGCCAGCCACATTCGGGTCGGCCGCTCCGAGCAGCAGGCCTGGGCCGGCATCGCCGCCGACCCGGTCCTGGCGCCGGTGTGGGGACCGGCGGCCCGCGACCTCGCCAGGAACGCCATCTCGGGCGCGGCGGTGGTGGCGGTGCTGCAGACGCACGCCGACCAGGCTCGGTCCCAGCACCGCAGCGAGATCGAGAAGCAGGCCAAGACGGTGGGCATCAGGTCGGTGCTGCCGTTGATGACGTGCTTCCTCCCGGCCTTCGTGCTGGTCGGGGTGGTGCCGATCATCGCCGGACTGGTCAGCACGTACCTGCCCTGAGGCCGAGTTGTCCACAGGGTGTTGTCCGTGCACCGCCCGACCAGGACGGCGACTCATGGTCGCGACGTACCCACGAGGGTGGGTCAGCAACCGAAAGGGAAACACATGTCCGAGATCTCCACCCCGGTCGGCGCCGCCCACGGCATCGACCTCCTCGACACCGAACCAGCCGGCCCGCGGCAGCGGACCTCGGCCATCGCCCGCATCCACCACGGCACCCAGCGCCTGACGCAGCGTGGCATGTCCACCGCGGAATACGCCGTGGGCATCCTGGCCGCCGTCTCGCTCGCCCTGGTGTTGCTGCGTGTGATCACCGACGTCGAGTTCTTCAAGGTGGCACTGAAGGTCGTCCTGAAGATCATGAGCTGGGTTGGCAGCCAGATCAAGTGAGCAGCGCCGGGTCGCTCCCGGCTTCCGCGGGTGGCCGGCGGTTGGGGGGAACCGACCGGCCACCCACCTTCTGGGAAGGAGACAGCATGCAACTCCGTCGGAGTCGTCGGGTCCGCCCGCGTGGCATGGTCACCCTGGAACTGGCGGTGGGGCTGCTGGTGGCGGCGTTGACCCTGCTCGGGGCATCCTCGGTGATCGGCCTGCTGATGCTGCAGGATCGTGCCGAGTCCATCGCCGGTCAGGCAGCCCGTCAGGCGGCCCGGGGTGACGCGCGACAGCTGCAACGGGTGAAGTCCTTGGCGCCCAGCAACAGCTCGGTCGAGGTGGTCACCACGAACGGATGGGTCCACGCCACGGTGACCGTGAAGCGCTCGTGGGGGCCGATCGGGCCAGTGGTGCTGCGGGCCCAGGCCCAACAACCAGTGGAGCCGGGCGCGTGACCGGGCCGACTGTCCGTGGCTTGGAGCGGGGCTCTGAGCGGGGCTCGGGCAGCGTGCTGAGCATGCTCATCATGGCCGGACTCGTCGGGTTCCTGCTGCTGGCCGCCTGGTCCATCGGCTGGGTCACCGCCTTCCACCGGGCCCACCGCATCGCCGACCTGGCTGCCGTCGCGGGCGCCCAGGCCATCACGGCCGGCCAGGACGGTTGCGTCATCGCCCGGCAGACGGCGCGCCGCAACGGCGGTGAAGTGACCGGCTGCATGCTGCGTGGGGCGATGCCGTCGTTCGTGCTGGTCGTCGAGACCTCGACCCCGCTACGACCTGCTGTGCAGCTTCCAGGCGCACCGTTGCGAGCAGTGGGCTCAGCAGCGGCCGGCCCGACCTGAGGATCAGCGGTGTCCGGGCAGGTGGGCGTGGACCAGCTTTCGGTAGGCCGCGACCTCGGCTCCGCGACGCTGCTCGTCCCAGCCCAGTTCTGCGGCCAACGCGGCGGCGATCTGGTCAGCGGCGGCCAGGCTGCCGGCAGCGTCCCAGAAGAACAGCGACGTGCGCCTCACCAGCAGGTCGCACAGTGTCAGCACCATCTCCTCGGCGACGCAGTAGCGCACCTCGGCCACGGTCAGCCCGCGCGGACCAACCACCTCCCGAGCCGCGGTGTCGTCCTGCCACTGGCGCAGGACGTGACCGGCATTGCTGCCGTAGCGCCGCACCCAGCTGCCGGCAATGTCGTCGGGCACGCCGAGTGCTGTGGCCGCGGCGAACAACCCCAGGGTGGTGCCCGGACTGCCGCCCGAGATCGGCGTCGAGGAGGCAACCGACGGGCCGACCGGTGTGCGGAGCTTCGTCACCGCGACCTCGACCAGGTGCTGGGCCATCACCCTGCTGCTGGTCAGCTTGCCGCCAGAAATCGCCAACAGCCCGGTCGGCCCCTCGCTGATCACGTGCTCGCGGCTGGTGTTTCCCGTCGTGGTGCCCGGGGCGGCGGCCACCAGCGGACGCAGTCCCGCCCACGAGCCCACGATGTGGTCCTCGGTCACCCGAGCGTCTGGAATGGTGTGGTTGGCCACGTTGAGCAGATAGGTGATGTCGTCCTCGTCGGGGGTCACCACATCCAGGTCACCCGCGAAGTCGGTGTCGGTGGTGCCGATGTAGACCAGGTCGTCCTCGAGTGATGGGGTGGGCCAGACCACTCGGTTGTCGTCGGGGGAACGCAGGAACACGGCGGTGTTGAGCGGGAAGTCGCTCTTGCGCAGCACGATGTGGACGCCCTTGGTGGGGCGCAGGCTGTTGGCATGGTCACCGCGTTCGAGCGCCAGCGTCTGGTCGGTCCACGGACCGGTGGCGCTGGCCACCACGCGAGCATGGACCTCGACCACGTTGCCGTCCAGCTGGTCGGTGATCCGGACCCCGCGGGTGCGTCCACCCTCGACCAGCAGGCCGGACACGGCGGCATGGTTCAACAGCTGGGCACCTGCCTCGGCGGCACCCTTGGCGTGGTCGACGGTCAGTCGGGCATCATCGGTCAACACGTCGTAGTACTGCCCGGCGCCCAGCAGGCCGTCGCGACGCAAGTGTGGTTCCAGATCGAGGACCTTGCGCGCCGACAGCATCCGGTGGCGTCGCTTCATCCACTCCCCGGAGGCCGCGTCGTAGAACGTCAGGCCCGCGTTCAGCAGCGTCCTGCCCTCGGGGTAGCCGTCGTAGAGCAGGTACAGGAACGGACGCACCTCGGTCAGGTGGGGGGCCAGTGTCAGCATCCGTTCGCGTTCCCGCAGCGACTCGGCCACCAGGGCGAACTGGTAGGTCTGCAGGTAGCGCAGCCCACCATGGATCAGTTTCGACGATCGGCTGGACGTGCCGGCCGCGAAGTCGTCCTTCTCCACCAGCAGCACAGAGAGTCCGCGCAGGGCAGCCTCGCGTGCGGTGGCGACACCGGTGATGCCGCCACCAATCACGATCAGGTCAAACAGGGTCTCGGCCAGGTCAGCTGGGCGCGAGCGTCGCATGGCTCACTCCCGGCTGTCGCTCTTGAGCCAGCCACGGGAACGATCCACGGCGCGCCGCCAGGTGGCGTAGGCGCTGGCCCGTTCGGTCTCGTCCACGGCCGGGGTGAAGCTGCGGTCGATCTCGACGGTGGCGACTGCCTGCTCCGGGGTGTCCCACACCCCGGTCGCCAAGCCCGCCAGCAGCGCTGCGCCCAGGCTGGTCGCCTCGGTGTTCTTCGGACGGGTGACCTCGGCGTTCAACTGGTCTGCCTGGAACTGCAGCAGCAGGTTATTGCGGGCGCCACCACCATCGACGGCGATCGTCGAGATGGCGTGCCCCGACACCTTGCTCATCACGTCGATGAAGTCCCGCACCGAGAAGACGATGCCCTCCAGGGTGGCCCGTGCGAGGTGCCCCCGGGTGGTGCCGGGGCCAATGCCGAAGATGGTGCCGCGGGCGTAGGCATCCCAGTAGGGGGCCGACAGACCGGTCAGGGCGGGGACGAAGTACACCCCGCCGTTGTCATCCACGCTCTGGGCGAGTTCCTCGGACTCGGCCGACTGGCCCAGGATCTTCAGCCCGTCACGCAGCCACTGGACGGCGGCACCCGTGGAACCGGCGTAGCCCTCCAGTGCGTAGACGGTCTCGCCGCCGATCCGCCACGCGATCTGCGAGGTGAGGCCGCTGGCCGTGTCGATCACCGGGGTGGTGCCGATGGTCATGTCCAAGAAGGTGCCGGTGCCGTGGGTGCACTTGACCATGCCGGGCCGGATGCATCCCTGCGCGAAGAGGGCCGAATGCTGGTCGGCGATGGCCGAGGCAATCACCACCTCGGCACCGAAGACCTCATGGCTGGTCGTGCCCAGCCGCCCGGAGTCGTCGACCACGCTGGGGTACATGTCGACCGGAATGCCCAAGGCGTCCAGCCACTCCTGGTACCACTGGTCGGTGGTCAGGTCATAGGAACCGGTGACCGAGGCATTCGACGCGCTGATCACGTGGGTGCTGCCGCCGGTCAGCTTGTGCACCAGCCACGAGTCGATCGTCCCGAAGGCCAGGCGTCCGGCGTCGGCCAGGTCGCGCAGGCCCTCGACATTGTTCAGCATCCATTCGAGGCTGAGGGAGGAGTAGACCGGGGCCAGCGACCAACCGGTGCGGCTGTAGACCTTTTCTCCCCACTCGGGTCCCAGTTCGGCGGCGCGGTCGGCGGTGCGGGTGTCCTGCCACACGATGGCCCGGGTCACCGGCTCACCCGTCTGGCGGTCCCATACGACGGTGGTCGCGCGCTGGTTGGTGATGCCGATCGCAGTGATCTCGGCTGGGGTGAGCGCGGCCTGGTCGAGTGCCTGGCTGATCATGCGCTGGGTGGCGTCCCAGATCTCAGTCGCGTCGTGCTCCACCCGGTCGGGGCCCGGGTGGTACTGGGGGAACTCGGTGTAGGCGGTGGCGACGACCTGGGCAGCGGCGTCGTAGATCAGGGCGCGGATTCCGGTGGTGCCGGCGTCGATGACGAGGATTCGGGTGGAGGACATCATTGGCTCCTGGGTGGTCGGACGAGCAGGTGGTCGGACGGGGCGGATGATCAGTCAGAGACCGAGCTTGCCGGGGTTGAGGATTCCGGAGGGGTCGAGAGCTGCTTTCAGCTTCCGCAGCACCAGGTGCGCCGAGCCGAGGGAGCGGCGCGAGTAGGGCGAGCGGGCCAGACCACCGCCGTGGTGATGGGACAGCTCGGCGCCGTGGTCAAGGCAGACGGCCATGGCGACGTCCCAGATGCGCTGGATGCGGTCGACGGCGGCCGGGTCGCTGTCCACGTGACCCAACAGGATGACGTACATCGAGGTCCCCTGGGTGTACACGTGGGAGAAGTGCGCCAGCACCTCATCGGCGAGCGGGGCCAGGGCCGTCTTCAGGTCGTCGTACAGACCGCCGATGCCGTCCCAGTTGTGCGCCACCTCGATGGTCTCGGCGAAGCCCCCGGTCTCCGCGACCAGGTTCTCGACGGTGGAGAAGTCGAAGCGTCGACCCATCCAGGCCTCGACGCCCTCGGCGCCCAGCTGGTGGCCACCCCGGGCAGTGACCAGACGGGCCAGGGTCGCCAGTTCGGCATCGACCATTTCGGCGGCGCCGCGAGATCCCAGGAACAGGACGGGGCTGTCGAAGCTGGGGTCCTGCATGGCATGGCGCGCCTCGTCGGTGTCGTAGAGACGCAGCAGGTAGGGGCGCAGACCGAGTAGTGCCTGCTCGCGCATCACCTGCAGGCCGGCCTCGACGGTGGGCAGGGCCCACGTCTGCAGGGCTGTCGGCAGGTCGGAGGGAAAGACCTTCAGCGTGACCGAGCTGATCAGGCCCAGAGTGCCCTCGGACCCAATGAAGAGCTGCCGCAGGTCTGGTCCCATGGCGGCACGCGGTGAGGCCTTCAGGTCGACGGTCTCACCGGTGGCCAGGATCACCGAGTACCCGCAGACCAGGTCCTCAATGCCCCCGTACATGGACGAGAACTGGCCGGTCGCCAGTGTCGCCAGCCACCCGCCAACGGTCGAACGATGCAGGGACTGCGGTGAGTGGCCCAGGGTCAGTCCCCGGGTGTTGAGCAGATCCTCGAGGGCACCGCCATTGAAGGACGCGGTCGCTGTCACGGTCATGTTCTGCTCATTGACCTGGTGGTCGGCCGGCACCCCGGAGACGTCGAGCACGATGCCACCGTTGACCGGCAGGGGTTGGCCGGTGACCGAGGATCCGAGGGCGCGGACCGTCACGGGAATGCCGTGCTCGGTGGCCACGGCCAGGACGGCGGGCGCGTCGGCGAAGTCGGTCAATCGGACCACGACATCGGCCTGGTAGGGGTGCTGCCCGATCATGGCGCGCTTGGTCGACAGGGGCCAGGTGTCGCGGCTGCTCTGTTCACGCGACGCAGCCGAGGTGTCGACGGCCTCGGCGCCCACGACCGCTCGCAAGGACTCAAGTGCCGAAGGGTCGATCTGCATCTCGCTCCTAGTAATCCAAAAGTGGAGTATTGTCGTGACTATTCCAGTCGCACCTCAGGGTGTCAAGAGTCCTGGGGGTCACGGGCGCTACGCTGCAGCCGAGGGGGCAGGGGTGGACAGGATGCATCAGGGTGCGCAGCAGGGACTGCAACCAGCCATGCGCGCATTGGCCCTGGACGCCCTGGCCAAGGGTGCGGGCGCCACCCTCGCGAAGAACACGACCTGGCGCGACGAACTGGGCATCAGCGCCGGAACCATCCAACGCGCCCTGGACGTGCTGGCCGAGCGTGGCGCGCTGCGCACCATCTCGCGCGGGCACCTCGGTCGGCGCATCGAGTCGGTGGACGCCGGCGAATGCTGGCGATCGGCGGGACTCGAGCCGCTGCGGGTCCTGCTCTCCCCGGCCGGTGCGGTCGAGATGGACGTCCTGGAGTCGACCCTGGCCGAAGAGCTCACCAGCATGGGAATCCCGCACACCATGCGACACCTTCGTGGCGGAGCACCCCGGATCGACTCGGTGACCGCCGGGGAGCACGATCTCACCGTCGTCTCGACGGGCACCCTGGCGGGTGTCCGCAGTCTGGCCGGGGCCGGATGGCGGGGATTCGAACGACGGCTGGGCCCCGGCACCTACTACGCTCCCGACCAGTTGGTCGTCCTGCGGCGCCAAGCAGACGTCGACGGCCATGTCGAGCCCACACGCGTCGCCATCGACCGCGACTCCTTCGACCATGAGGCGCTCACCCTGGCCGAGTTCCCCGTGGAGGAAGCTTCGGTGGAGTTCGTGGACGTCCCATTCCCGGACGTGCCGGCCTACGTCCACGCCGGCGTCGTCGATGCTGGCGTGTGGCACGTCACCCGCTCGGCCATCCCCCCACGCCAGGTCGGACTCGCCCTGCTGGCCTTCCAGCGGCCCCGGGGGCGCGCCGTGCGGGACGACCTGTCCGGCGCCGCCGTCGTCGGGTGGGCGGGACGTCCCGAGATCCGTTCCGTGCTGGACGCGCTGGTCCTCGACACCCTCGACGGCGACCAGCAGCAGGGATTCCGGGACGAGGCTGATCGCGAGGCGCAACTGTCACGCGCGGCGGCGAGTCACAGGGTTCAGTTGTAGGCGTGTGCTCGGGCGTGGATACGCATGAGGATGGCCCAGTTGTCGGGGTCGACGTCGTCTGGTCGTTCGGGTTGGATGGGTAGCGAGGGTGCTGCCTCC
>NZ_JADIJQ010000050.1 GCF_017355265.1 Tessaracoccus sp. SD287 | reverse complement strand
CGGGGGTTGTCGACCACCAGGGCATTGATGGTCTCGAGTGCCTCGTCCTCGTCCAACCGGTGCTCGACGACCAGGTCGGCGAGGTGGACGGCGTCGAGGCGCCGCGACATGTCGTGGCGGGCGGGGATGGAGCAGAAGGCTCGGGTGTCGTCGATGAAGCCCGAGGTCCTGGTGAAGCCGGCGGTCTCGGTGACCGCCCGGCGGTAGCGCTTGATCGCGTCCGGCGCGTCCAGGAACCACCACGGCACCCCGGCGTAGACCGTCGGGTAGAAGCCGGCCAGGGGTGCGATCTCGCGGCTGAAGACGGTCTCGTCCAGGGTGAACAGCACCAGGTTCAGGTCGGGATGGGTCCCGAAGGAGTCCAGCGCCGGCTTCAGCGCCCGGGTCACCTCGACGCTGATCGGGATGTCGGCGCCGACGTCGGCGCCGAACTTCGCGAAGGTGGGCTGGTGGTGGTTGCGGGACACCGCCGGGTGCAGGGTCATCGTCAGGCCGTCCTCACAGGCCATCCGCACCTGGTGCCAGATCAGGTGGCGACGCAGGGCGGCGCCCTCGGCAGCACTGACCGTGCCGGTGCGGGCGGCTAGGTAGAGGCGGTTGGCCTCCGCCTCGTCCAGGCGCTGGGTGCCCAGGTCGGTGTGGGAGTGGTCGGTGGACACCGCACCGTGCGCCTTGAAGTAGGCGCGCCGGTCCTGGAGCGCAGCCAGGAATCCGGGCAGGTCGTGGACCTGGTGGTGGCTGACCTCGCCGAGTCGGTCGACCAGCGCGTTCCAGCCGGGCTGGGCGGCCTCCAGGTACTTGTCGGGCCGGAAGGTGGGCACCACGCGGCGCGTGAAGGTCGGGTCGTCGGCCAGCGCGGCGTGGTGCTCCAGGCTGTCGCAGGGGTCGTCGGTGGTGGCCAGCACGCTGATGTCGAAACGCTCCATCAGCTGGCGGGCGCTGTTGGCGGGGTCGGCCACCCACTCGGCGATGGCATCGTAGATGTGGTCGGCGGTCTCGGTGCCAGGCCGCACGTCGACGCCGAAGATGTCGACCAGTTCGTTCTCGAGCCAGTACCGCACCGGGGTGCCGTTGTAGTCAGCCCAGTGCTCGCACAGGTGACGGAAGGCGCGCCGGGCGTCGTCCTCGGACAGGTCGCCCCGGCCGACACCCAGGTCGTCGAGGGCCACCCCGTTGGCGTGCATCATCCGGGTCACGTAGTGGTCGGGGGTGATCAGCAGTGAGGTGGGGTCACGGAAGTTGACGTCATCGGCAATCCACTGCGGCGGCACGTGCGAGTGGGGCGAGATGATGGGCAGGTCCTTGACCGACTCGTGCAGCCGGCGCGCCACGTCGCGGGTGGTGGCGTCGACGGGGAAGAGGCGGTCGGGATGCAGCTGGAGAGACTTCGGCGTCATGGGTCCACTGTCGTTGGCGGCCGACGAGGACGGCAACGTGTTGCCATGGGTTGCCAGCGTGGTGCCGGGGCCGTCGGCGGAGGCAACAGTCGGCATCCGGTTGCGTGGCTGTGACCGACGGCGTGGAATGGTGGGACTGATCCCCAAGGAGTTGCCGTGAACCACATCGACGCCCCCGCCGTGACCTCCGACCTGGTGGGTGGAGCGCACCAGCACGTCAGTGACGAGCAGCTGCGGGCCTTCGTGCAGCAGAACCTGGCCGCGGTCGACCTGGACGGCAAGGACGTCGCCCTGGTCATTCCGGACGGCACCCGCAGCTGTCCGCTGCCGCTGCTGCTGGGCATCCTGCACGAGGAACTGGCCGGACGCGTCGGCAGGCTGACCGCCGTCATCGCCCTGGGCACCCACAGCTACATGGAGCCCCACGAGATCGCCCGAATGGTCGGCGGCGACCCACAGCAGCTGTACCCCGCCATGACCATCGTCAACCATGAATGGGCCGACCCCGACATGCTGGTGAACGTGGGCCACATTCCCGGGGCGCGCATCGCTGAGTTGTCGGAGGGCCGCCTCGACGTGGGCGCCGACATCCTGATCAACCGGCACGTGGTGGAGTCCGACGTGGCCATCGTGGTCGGGCCCGTGTTCCCCCACGAGGTGGTCGGCATCTCCGGCGGCAACAAGTACTTCATCCCCGGGGTGGCCTCCCAGGAGTTCATTGACATGACCCACTGGGTGGGCGCTCTGATCACCAGCTACGACATCATCGGCACCACCGGCATCACCCCCGTGCGGGCCATGATCAACGAGGGCGCCGCGCTGATCCCCACCCAACGGCTGGCGCTGTGCCTGGTGGTCGAGTCGGGCACCGGACTGATCGAGGCCGCGGCGTGGGGCACCGCCGAGGACGCCTGGGCGCTGGCCGCCGGGATCGCGGCCCAGACCCACGTCGAGTACGTGACAGAACCATTCACCCGGGTGCTGTCGATCATGCCCGAACGCTACGAGGACATCTGGACCGCGGCCAAGGGCTTCTACAAGCTCGAGCCGGCGGTCGCCGACGGCGGTGAGGTGATCATCTACGCCCCCCACGTCACCGAGGTCTCCGAGACCCACCACGAGATCTACGAGATCGGCTACCACTGCCGTGACTACTTCGTGAAGCAGTGGGACGACTTCAAGGACGTCCACTGGGGGGTGCTGGCGCACTCCACGCACCTGCGCGGGAAGGGCACCTACGACGCGGCGAGCGGCGAGGAGAAGCTGCGGGTCAAGGTCACCCTCGCCACCCAGATCCCGCGGGAGGTGTGCGAGTCGATCAACCTGGGCTACCTCGATCCCGCCAGCATTGACGTCGAGGCCATGCAGGCCGACCCCGACACCTTCGTGGTGCCCAATGCCGGCGAGGTGCTCTACCGGGTGCGCTGAGCGTGCCGGGCACGCTGGTAGCCTGAGGGTACGTGCTCCGGGGTCGGTGCAATTCCGAACCGGCGGTAACAGTCCGCGAGCCACCCGTGCAGTTGGGGTGGTTGACCTGGTGGAACTCCAGGACCGACGGTGAAAGTCCGGAGGGGAGGCAGCACGAACGGGTCGCACCCTGGGTGCGTCCCGTTGGCATGGCATTCTGCCGTCCCGTCATCCCGGAGTCCGTCGCGTACGCGCCGCAGGACGAGGGAGGGACACCATGAGCACCGGTCACCATGACGACGAACGGTGGCTGCGCCGTGCCCTCGACCTGGCCCTGCGCTCCCCGACCCCGGACCCGAACCCGCGGGTCGGTGCGGTCATCGTCGCCGACGGGCGGCTGCTGGGCGAGGGCTGGCACCACGGCGCCGGCACCGCCCACGCCGAGGTCGAGGCCCTGCGCGCCGCTGGTGATGCCCGCGGCGCCACCGCCTACGTCTCGCTGGAACCCTGCAACCACACCGGACGCACCGCTGCCTGCGCCATGGCCCTGCGTGGGGCCGGGGTGAGCCGGGTGGTCTTCGCCCAGCCCGACCCAAACCCCGTCGCCGCCGGCGGTGCCCACACCCTCCGGGCAGCCGGCATCGAGGTGGTCGGCGGGCTGCTGGCCGACGAGGCCGAGGCGCTGAACCCGGGATGGTCGTTCGCTGCCCGCCACGGGCGCCCGCGGGTGACCTGGAAGTATGCCGCCACCCTGGACGGGCGCAGCGCCGCCGCCGACGGCACCAGCCAATGGATCACCGGCCCGGCGGCACGCGCCGACGTGCACCGACTGCGGGCCGGATGCGGCGCCGTGGTGGTGGGCACCGGCACCGCCCTGGCCGACAACCCGCGGCTGACCGTGCGCACCGATCCGCCGCCCGCCCGGCAACCGCTGCGCATCGTGGTGGGTCTGCGCGACCTGCCGCCCGACGCCCACCTGTTCGACGGTTCCGCCGAGACGCTGCAGGTGCGCAGCCACGACCCGGCGGCGGTGCTGGCCGCCTGCACCGAGCGCGGCATCCACGACGTCTGGCTCGAGGGTGGGCCGCGAGTGGCTGCTGCCTTCGTGCGGGCCGGTCTGGTCGACCAGGTGGTCGCCTACCTGGCCCCGACGCTGCTGGGCGCCGGGCCCGCCGCCGTCGCCGACCTGGGTGTCGGCACCCTCGCCGACGCGCACCGCTTCCGTCTCCACGAGGTGGTCCGACTCGCCGACGACGTCCGCCTCACCCTTGTCCCCATCCCCGTTGCCGACCCGCAGGAGGTCCACTGATGTTCACCGGAATCGTCGAGGAGGTGGGTGCGGTGCGAGCCATTGAACGCCGCCCCCGCTCCGCCGTGCTGAGCCTGACGGGGCCGCTGGTGACCAGCGACGCCGGCCCGGGTGATTCGATCTGCGTCAACGGCGTCTGCCTGACGGTGGTCGAGCTGGCCGACCACGGGTTCAGCGTCGACGTGATGGCCGAGACCCTGGATCGTTCCAGCCTGGGTGGGCTGCAGGTGGGTTCACCCGTGAACCTGGAACGGGCCATGCCCGCCACGGGCCGGTTCAGCGGCCACATCGTCCAGGGCCACGTCGATGGCACCGGCCGCATCGTCGAGATCATCCCCGGCGAGGCCTGGCAGGTCGTCCGGGTCGGGTTCTCGCCCGCCCTGGCGCGCTACGTCGTCGAGAAGGGGTCCATCTCGGTGGACGGGGTCTCGCTCACCGTGGCCTCCACCAGCCCCGCCGACGCCGCGGAACCCTGGTTCACCGTCTCACTGATCCCCACCACCCTGGCCGGCACCATCCTCGGCACCGCCGTCGTCGGACAACAGGTCAATCTCGAGGTTGACGTGCTGGCGAAGTACGTCGAGCGCATGCTGGCCCCCGGCGCGCACGCCCAGGGGCAGTCGTGAACGCCGCCGGTGTCGAACTGAGCATCGTCCCGGCCACCGGACGCATCGAACACTGCGCCACCACCCGGATGCCCACCGAACACGGCACCTTCACCGCCCACGCCTACCGCGACCTGCTGACCGGTGCAGAACATGTGGTCCTGGTCAGTCCCGGCGGGCTGGCCGGTACCCGGCTGGCGCTGCCGCTGGTCAGGATGCACTCCGAATGCCTGACCGGTGACGTCTTCGGTTCGCTGCGCTGCGACTGCGGGCCCCAGCTGCAGCGCTCCATGCACCAGGTCGCGGAGCGGGGCGGGGCGGTGATCTACCTGCGCGGCCACGAGGGTCGCGGGGTGGGCCTGGCCTCCAAGCTGCGGGCCTACGCCCTGCAGGACGAGGGCGTCGACACCGTGGACGCGCAGCTCGAGTTGGGGCTGCCCGTCGATGCCCGCGAGTACGGCGCTGCCGTGGCCATGCTGGCCGACCTCGGCATTGACCGGATCACGCTGTTGACCAACAACCCGTTGAAGGTGGAGGCGCTGCGCACGGCGGGCCTCTACGTCGATCGGGTGGAGTCGGTCGAGATCGACCCGAATCCTGACAACGAGTTCTACCTGCGCACCAAGCGCGACCGCATGCACCACCGCATCCTGCTCGACCAAATGGAGGCCTGACATGGTCAACCCCGGAATTCCCGTCCTGTCCCCCGATGGTGCCGGTCGCCGCATCGCGATCGTCGCCTCGCTGTGGCACACCGCCATCATGGACGGACTGGTCGATGGCGCCCAGCGTGCGCTCGCCCGTGCCGGCGTCACCGACGTCACCCTGGTGCGGGTGCCCGGTTCGTTCGAACTGCCGGTTGCCTGTGCCCGACTGGCCGAACACTATGACGCCCTGGTGGCACTGGGCGTGGTCATCCGTGGCGGCACCCCGCACTTCGACTACGTCTGCCAGGCGGCGACCCAGGGGCTGACGGAGGTGTCCATTACCACCGGCACACCGGTCGGCTTCGGGGTGCTGACCTGCGACGACGAGGCGCAGGCGCTGGACCGGGCGGGCCTGCCGGACTCCAGCGAGGACAAGGGCGCCCAGGCGGTGGAGGCGGTGCTGGTGACACTGACGGCGCTCGAGCAGGCGATCGGGTCCGTCCAGGCCGGGTAGTCCGTCCGCCCCACGGGGGCCGAACTAGCCGGCCACGACGGGACGGCCACCGGCACCGGCTGGCGGTCCCGTGGAGCCGCGCACCTTGAGAATGACCGGCATCACCACCGGCGCCCTGGAGCGCCAGGTGGCGCCGTTGATCAGTCCGACCAGGTTGGTGATGCCCAGACCACCGAGCCGACTCAGCGGTGCTGCCACGGTGGTCAACTGGGGGGTGACCAGTTCGCCCCCGAAGGCGTTGTCGAAACCCACCACGCTGATCTGTTCGGGCACCTGGACGCCACGCTCGCGGAGTGCCTGCAGCAGCCCGAAGGCCATCAAGTCGTTGTAGCAGACCACCGCCGTGGCACCCCTGGCCAGCAGTTCGTCGGCGATCCGGGGGGCTTCGCGCATGTTCGGCTGGAACGGTCCGACCCGGTGGGCGTTGAGCACCAGTTCGAGGGCGGCCTCACGCAGGGAGCGCCACCGGACCCCGTCTGCCCAACTGGCCTCGGGGCCGGCCACGTACCAGATGTGGGAGTGGCCCAGCTCGGCCAGGTGCTCGACGGCACGTCTCATGCCGCGTTCGTTGTCGGTGACGATGCTGGCCATGCCCTGGACGTCGCGATTGAGCACCACCACCGGCAGGTGCTTTCCCAACTGGCGCAGGTGGGTGTCGCTGATCCGTGAGCTGGCCACCAGCATGGCGTCGATCAGCGGCATCGCCCGTCCCATGTTCTGGCGCTCGATCTGCTCGCTCTCCTGCGCGTCGATGAGCAGGACCGAGTAGCCGTGCTGGGCCGCCGCCGCCTCGGCGCCGCGGATGATGGCGAAGTAGAACGGGTTGGTCACGTCCGAGACGGACAGTCCGATGGCCTTCTTCTTCGACGGCAGTCGCGGCGGCGCCTCGATGGTGTCGGTGCGGTAGCCCAGTTCGGCGGCCACCTCGCGGATGCGAGCCGCGGTGCGCGCACTGACCCGGCCCGGTCTGGCGAAGGTCCTGCTGACGGTGCTCGGGCTCACCCCGGCAGCGGTGGCCACGTCATAGATGGTCACCGATCGCAGGATGTCCTCCTCGCTCACACCGCCATCGTAGGGTGCGCCATCGGTCGCCGTGAGGTCGCCACGCACTTGGCCGGGGCCGGGCGCTCAGGCGCCCGTGGAGTGCAGGCCGCCGTCGACGTGGATGACCTCACCGGTGGTGGCCGGGAACCAGTCGGACAGCAGCGCCACCACGGCCTTGGCGGTCGGGGTGGTGTCGGTGGGTTCCCACCCGAGCGGGGCCCGCTGGGCCCAGACGTCGTCGAAGCTGGACGAGCCGGGGATCGCCTTCTTGGCGATGGTCGCCAACGGACCGGCAGCGACAATGTTGGAGCGGATGCCCTCCTTGCCGAGGTAGCGGGCCAGGTAGCGGCTGGTCGACTCGAGGGCCGCCTTGGAGACGCCCATCCAGTCGTAGGCGGGCCAGCTGACGGTGGCGTCGAAGGTGAGCCCCACCACGCTGGCCGTGTCGGCAAACAGTGGCTTGCAGGCCATGGTGAGGCTGGCCAGCGAGTACGCCGAGACGCGCAGCGAGGTGGCGACGTCGTCCCAGCCGGTGCTCAGGAAGTTGCCGCCGAGTGCGGTCTCGGGGTTGGCGAAGGCGACCGAGTGGACCACGCCGTCGAGGTGGTCGACGTGCTGGCGCACGACGTCGGGCAGGGCGGCCAGGTGGTCGTCATTGGTGACGTCGAGTTCGAGCACCGGCGGAACCGGGTCGAGCTTCTGCACCACCCGGTTGGTGAGGCTGAGCGCCCGCCCGAAGTTGCTGACCAGGACGGTGGCACCCTCCTGCTGCGCGATCCGCGCGACGGCGTAGGCGATGGACGTGTGGTGGGTGACGCCCGCCACCAGGATGTTCTTGCCCTCGAGGATTCCCATGTCGTGTCCCTTTTCTCGTTCAGTGGTCAGGTGGGGGTGCAGGGGGTCATCTCCCGCGTGTGGGTGCAGGGGGTCATCCCCCGCAAACCGCCCGTGGGGGTGCAGGGGGTCATCCCCCGCCAACAACTCAGTGCCCCATGCCGAGCCCGCCGTCGACGGGGATGACGGCGCCGGTGATGTAGGGCGCCTCGGCCAGGAAGGCCACTGCCTGGGCGACGTCGTCGGCCTGCCCGAGCCGTCCCACGGGGATGCGCGCCTGGTAGCCCTTGATGGTGTCCTCGGGCAGCACCGCGGTCATGTCGGTCTCGATGAACCCGGGGGCGACGACATTGCAGGTGATGTTGCGGCTGCCGAGTTCGCGGCTGACGGAGCGGGCGATGCCGACCAGTCCGGCCTTGGACGCGGCGTAGTTCACCTGGCCCGGTGAGCCGAGCAGGGCCACCACCGACGAGATCAGCACGATGCGTCCGTAGCGCTGCTTCATCATGGCGCGGGTGGCCCGCTTCACCACCCGGAAGGTCCCGGTCAGGTTGGTGTCGATGACGCTGGTGAAGTCCTCCTCAGCCATCCGCATCAGCAGCCCGTCGCGGGTGATGCCCGCATTGGCCACCAACACCTCGACGGCACCGAGTTGTTGTTCAACGGCGCTGAAGGCGGCATCCACCTGGTCGGGGTCGGTGATGTCGCACCGCACCCCGAGGACGCCCTGGGGAACCTCTCCGCTGCGGTAGGTGCCGGCGACCCGGTAGCCGTGGTCGCGCAGGTGGGCGGCGATGCTGGCACCGATGCCCTTGTTGGCGCCGGTGACCAGGGCCACGCGGCCGGGCTGCTGGGAGTTCTCAGTGGTATCACTCACACCGTGAACCTACCGAAACCGGGCGCGGGGTGCCTGCGAGGACCGCACAGTGTCCGGGTTTGGAATTGTGTGGAATCCTGCAAAGGTGACACAGCCCACTGGTGACCCGGGTTTCCGCCGGTCATCACGACGCGTGGTCGTGGTGACACAGGTGGCCGAGAGCCGCACCGAAGACCTGAACCGGAGGCGTCGCAACTATGCGCTCGCCATGGCTGTGCGCACCGTCTCGTTCGTCGCCATCTTCTTCGTCCCCGGGGTGTGGAAGATGCTGCCATTGGCCGCTGCGGCGGTGCTGCCCTTCTTCGCCGTGATGTTCGCCAATGCCGTCGACCACCGTCGACCGGCCCCCATCAGCGATGAACCCGATCCGCTGCTGGCGCTTCCGCCCGGCGGCGAGATCATCAAGGGTGAGGTCGTGGAGGACTCTGACGCGGGTGGGACTTCGTCCAGCCGATAGGCTCGCACGGTGAAGAAGCTCATGCTCAGGTGGGTCGTGCTGGTGCTGTTCGTGTCGGCGCTGGGCGTCACCTTCGTCCGGCTCGGAGAGTGGCAGCTGCACCGGCTCGACCAGCGCCGGGAGCGCAATGCCTCGGCGGCGGCCAACCAGTCCCGGCCGGTGGCGGACTTCAGCCAGGTCTTCACCGATACCATCGACGAGGATGACCAGTGGCAGCGGGTGAGGATTACCGGCACCTATCTTCCCGAGCACCAGCTCGAGGTGCGCTACCGCAACGTCGGCGGGCAGGCCGGCAGCGAATGGGTGGTGCCGATGCGGGCCACCAACGGCGCGGTGGTGCTGGTCGACCGCGGCTTCACCACCCGGGATGAGGGCACCGTGGTCGAGGCCATGGCCCCACCCACCGGTGTGGTGACGGTGGAGGGGTTCGTCCGACGCAATGAGCGCGGCAAGGCGAACGCGATCGTGCCGGTGCAGGGTTCGGTGCGCCTGATCAACGCACCGGCGATCGCCGAGGTGATCGGTGTCCCGTTGGCCGACGGCTACATCCAGCAGATCAGCAGTGACCCGCCGACCACCGACCTGACGCCGGTGGGGCTGCCCGACACCGATGAGGGACCGCACCTGTCGTATGCGGTGCAGTGGTTCCTGTTCACGGCGGTGGCCGTCATTGGTGCGGTGCTGCTGGTGCGGGCGGACCTGCGGGAGCGGCGCCTGCGTCGGGAGCGGGCCGAGGCGGCACGCCGGGAACTGGCCGAACGTGGGGCCGCCGCCCCGTGACCGGGTTCGACTGGCTCGCCTGCCCGCACTGCGGCCAGCACCTCGTCGTCGACGACCGGGTCGCCGGCTGCGGGTCAGGGCACCGTTTCGACGTGTCCCGCCAGGGTTACCTGAACCTGCTGGGACGCGCCGCTGGGCGCAATGCTGACACCCCCGACATGCTGTCCCACCGGGAGGCCTTCCTGGCCGGTGGCCACTACCAGCCCATCGTCGACGCCCTGGTCGCGATGGTGGCTGCCGGGCGGCCGGGGCGCATCCTCGAGGTGGGGGCGGGCACCGGCCACTACCTGGCGGCGGTGCTGGAGGCGCTGCCGGGTGCCGAGGGGTTGGCGGTGGACGTCTCCCCCGCTGCGGCCCGGCGGCTGGCCCGGGTCCACCCCCGGGTCCGGGCGATCGTGGCCGACGCGTGGGCGCCGCTGCCGCTGCTCGACGGATGCACCGACGTCGTGATGTCGGTCTTCGCCCCCCGCAATGCGGACGAGTTCGCCCGGGTGCTGGCACCCGGTGGACGGCTGGTCACCGTGACCCCGGGCCCGGGGCACCTGGCCGAGGCCAGGGACCGGTTCGGGTTGATGGACATCCAGGCCGACAAGACCGAACGCCTCGAACGGGGGCTGGCGGCGGGGTTCGTCCGCGGTGCGTCGGTGCCCGTACGTTTCGGTCTTGACCTGGACGAGCGGGCCATGTCCGCACTGGTCGGCATGGGCCCCAACGCGATGCACGACCACGACCCGGTGAGTGCCCTGGCCGTGGGCGTGGAGGTCACCGTCACCGAGTGGCTGGTGCGGCCGGCTCAGTTGAACTGACTGGCGTACAGCTGGGCGTAGGGTCCGTGGGCGGCCAGCAGGTCGTCATGGGTGCCCCGCTCGACGACGCGACCGGCCTCGATGACCAGGATCTGGTCAGCGTGGCGGACCGTGGACAGCCGGTGCGCGATGACCACCGAGGTGCGGCCGACCATGGCCGAGTCCAGCGCCTTCTGCACGGCCACCTCCGACTCGGAGTCCAGGTGGGCCGTGGCCTCGTCCAGCACGACCACCCCCGGGGAGGTGAGCAGCAGCCGGGCGATGGCGAAACGCTGCCGCTCGCCCCCCGACAGGCGGTAACCGCGCTCGCCCACCATGGTGTCCAGCCCATCGGGCAGCCGGTCGACCAGGTCGAGCACGTGGGCGGCCCGCAGCGCGTCGCGCAGCTGCTGTTCGGTGGCGTCGGGGGCGGCGTAGCGGAGATTGTTCCGGATGGTGTCGTGGAACATGTGGGCGTCCTGGGTGACGTAGCCGACCATCTGCCGCAGCGAGTCCTGGGTGATGTCGCGGACGTCGTCGCCGCCGACCCGCACGGCCCCGTCGGTGACGTCGTAGAGGCGACGCAGCAGATGGGTGATGGTGGTCTTGCCGGCACCCGAGGGTCCGACCAGGGCGACCGTCTGGCCCGGCTCGGCGACGAAGCTGACGTCGAACAGCACCTGGTCGTTGTCACGTTCGGCGGTCGCCGAGGCGGGTTCCAGTGACGGCAGCGAGTACGTCCTGGGGTCGGGATAGGTGAAGCTGACCCTGTCGAACTCCACCCGGCCGATCGGGGTGACCGGCGTGGCGTCCTGTTTGTCGGTGATCAGCGGGGTGATGTCGAGCACCTCGAAGACCCGCTCGAAGCTGACCAGGGCGCTCATGATGTCCACCCGCACGGTGGTCAGCTGCATCATCGGGCCGTACAGGCGCATCAGCAGGCCGGCCAGCGCGGTCAGGGTGCCGACGGTCAGGTCACCACGGATCGCCTGCCACCCACCGACCCCGTAGACGATGGCGGTGGCCAGCGCTGCCACCAGGGTCATGGCGGCGCCGAAGAGCCGGCCAATCATCGAGATCTTGACGCCGACGTCGAGGCGCGCATTGGCCGGCACCTTGAACATGTCGTGCTCACGCTGGGGGGTGCCGAACAGTTTGACGAGCAGGGCCCCACTGACGGTGAACCGTTCGGTCATCATCGCCGAGATGTCACCGTTGATCTGCATGGAGCGCCGGGTCAGGTTGGCGATGCGCCCGCCGACGACCCATCCGGGCACCATGATCAGCGGCACCAGGGCCAGGGCGGCCAGGGTGATCGTCGGGCTCAGCGCGATCATGGCGGCCAGCACCAGCACCAGCGAGATGAGGTTCGACACGACCCGCGACAGGGTCGTGGTGAACGCCTGCTGGGCCCCGATCACGTCCGACTGCAGCCGGGACACCAATTGACCGGTGTGGGTTCGGCTGAAGAACGCCAGCGGCATCGAGGTCACCCGGTCGAAGACCTGGATGCGCAGGTCACGGATGAGCCCCTCGCCAATGCGTGAGGAGCACCAGGTCGACAGCAGGGTGACGGCCACCTCGGCCAGCGCCAGGGCGGCCACCAGGCTGGCCAGGATGACCACCACCCGCAGGTTGCCGGCCAGGACGCCGTCGTCGATGATGCGCTGCATCAGCAACGGCGGCGCCACGCCCAGCACTGCCCCGATGACGATGGCGACCAGGAAGAGGCCCAACAGCCCGCGGTAGGGCACCGCGTAGCCCAGCACCCGGCGGGTGGTGCCCTTCTTGAGTTCGTGCCCCCGGATCTCCTCGTCCTTCGACATCGACCGCATCATGCGTCCGCCGCCGTGTGGCCCCATGCTCATGGCATCACCCTCTTCCCAACGGGTGAGTCTTGCACGCCGCGGCAAATCGCGGCCCGCAGACGGGGTTCAGCGGCCGGTATTCGGCAGCGCCGGGGGCC